>CAJODM010000015.1 GCA_905233755.1 uncultured Ruminococcus sp. | reverse complement strand
GATATCTTTGATTTCCTCCTGATCAAAGCGCAGTACAAAGACGGCGGTATCCGCAACCTTGTTGAGCTTGATGACCTCTGTATCTTCGCCTACGGGAGCTGCGTCGATCACGACGTAATCGTATCCTTCACAGGCGTCGTTGATGACATTGAGCAGCGCTCCGTTCATAATCAGCGGCTCATCCTCCAATACATACGGTAAAAGATCAAGACATCCTGTGATATGCGTGATGGCGTCGGTTTTATCGGATTCGCCTTTGTACAAAGCGTTCAGAGTGTTCTCATAGCTGAATTTGTCTTTGAACAGCGTGCTGAGCTGAGGATTCTTCAGATCGCAGTCGATCAGCAAAGTCTTGTTCTCTGAGGCTGCGAGCTGACCCGCCATATTCACCGCGAGCCGCGTTCTGCCCTCCTGATGACCTGTCGAGGTCAGGTAGAGCTTATGCCGATCAGCACGCTCCATGCGATTCGCCAGTATATTCACCAGCGAATCAATATTCTTCTTCATCTGGGTATCGTTCGGCGCAAAAGGAACATCCTCATCGAGATTCTTATCCTGTACCACCGTTCCCATTACCTCAAGTCCGAGAACGCGTACGATATCCTTGCGATTGGTAAAGGTCGGCATAATCAGCAGCTTGAGGATACAGATAACAATTCCGATCGCCAGACCGATGAAAGCCCACATAATCCATGTGGAGGCGCTGATATTTCCGCCGAAAATATATCTGGAAGAGGGAGCGGTTACTACCGAAACGTTACCGATCTTGAGAGTCTTGAGCAGTATTTCACCGGCGGTTTCGTTGATTGCCTCCAGAATACGAACGCCCTCCGCTCCGCTTCGCCAAGTCAGTGACATCTCAACGATCTGCGTTTCGTTATATCTGCTCAGAGTCAAATTATTCTGGATATCGACAGTTGTTATACCTGTTAAGTCAGCTTTTTCAATCGCCGCCTCCAGCGTTGTCTTGCTTTTGATGACATAAATAGCGGTATCGGTCAACTCCTGCGCAATCCGCACATCTTCGGGATCGGGATTTTTATGAGTTGAGGAATAATTCCCGTTTGAGGTCTGAGCGATGACAGCGATCGAGGAAGTGATCTGGTATTCCTTCGATATCTGTCCGCGCAGATACTTTACACCGGACAGGATGATTCCGATGATCAGCCCCAGAAGAGCGCATAACGCAATCAGTTTTCTGCCTTTCAGAATGTAGTAGAAGATATTACTGATCCTGAATCCTTTTTCTTCATCATTCACGATTATGACTTCCCTTCTTTCTGCGGTTGATCAGTACCACAAGGACGATACCGCAAATAATGACTGCTCCTACCAGAATCAGTATTGCAAAAGTATCTATGGTATCCCAGATGCGCATACGGGCGTTTTGCAGCTCGGCGGTATCCTTTATCTCTGCGTTGATCCGCGATTGAGGATCATTGTCGCGCTGCAAATAATATGTACCGGCTGTCAGCCCTGTAACGATATATTCATTATCGCTAGAGGTCCACCTCTCAACGACTTCTCCGCTCTCATCCGTAAGCACAAGGTCGATTCCCGCACAATTATGACCGAAGATCAGATCCTGCACCTCAACAGAGAGAGAGAGAGTATAAGCGGAATCCTCAATCGTCACAGATGCCTCATCATTGATAAGACCGTCTATATCAACAACAAAGGATAACTCCGGGTGTTCCTTGATATATCCGTGAGGCAGGGAAGACACCGTCAGTTTATACGTTGTCAATTTCTCAAGATCATCGATAACGATTTCACCCTGAGAATCGGTAACAAGGTCATCTCTGCCCTCAATGGAATAGACGGCTCCTTCGATCGGTTCTTCGGTAAGCTTGTCGGTAAGCCGTATCGTGACCCGGGACTTATAGCAGTCAAGCGTTACGATATTGTCGTCTTCACCGGAACTCGCTCCGACAGAGGCGGTATATGATTTGGTGTTTACTGCGTAGTATTCGGGAGCGGAGATTTGCTTGATATGATATTTTCCGACATAAAGCTCCCCGGACTCGGCATATCCCGATTCATCCGTAGTGATTTCATCGACCTTTTCACCGGAGCTGAACCTTACGGTTCCGTCTGCCGCTTTGATATCTTCTGCAGCCATAATTCTATATACTGCGTTCTCTATCTTATCCTTTGTATCATAATCCTCGGCTTTAATACGGATGATATTCTTTATCGGCTTGAGATAGACCGTAACCTCATACGGTTCTGTCCAATGCCGGTCGCTGTCAATTTCAAAGTCGGTTTTTTCATCGGTGTAATAGCCGTCGGGAGTTGCCAGATTATGGAGCGAGTACCATCCGTAGGGGATTTTCTCCGGCAAATAGAAAGTCCCGTCCTCGTCGGTTTCAAACTTCTTGTATTCCGTTATTTCCGGATAATAGGAGTGCAGAATCTGGAGTCCTCCGATACCGTTGCTTTCGTGATACAGCTCAAACTCGATATTCTTTCTCTTGACGGGGTCTCCTGTTTCAGCGTCAACAACGGTGACAAAAACCGCCGCATACTCAGAGGTACCGTCACCCTCGTTGACAGTGGGAATCTCTGTCGGTTCTTCTGTTGCCGCTTCGGTTCCGCCTTCACCATCTCCGGAATGATCGTCGTTAACCGTTTCGATGTTTTCGGTATGGTATGTTTCTTCAAAATGCAGACCGTCCTCCTTAGGCTCGCTGTACCAAGTAGGTTCAGTGGCCTCCAGCGGGGTAGAAACAAAATAACAAGCGTCAACAGCAAAATGAAAAAAATGGATAAAGCAGCCATCATATCGGTGGCTGATAACCAGAAATGTTCCTCATTGCTGTCGTTCTTGTTTTTAAATACCATAATTATTTGTACCTAAAATTGTAATTATCTGTCCTTGTTGTGTTTCAGCAGTATTTCATCAGAGTTTCGTATTCCTTGCGGGACAACTGCGGATACAGATGCGGTCCTTGTCCTTGTCCGCAGCCGCTTCTCTTCACATCCGCGAGAAGCTTTGCGGAATGGATACCGTCTGCGGACAGTTCGGTATGGCGTGAAACTGCCTGATCGAAGATCTCACCGATATCTTTTTCCGAATCCAAGGTCGAAAGATCCAGCTTGATCTCATCAGCGTGTATTTGCGGCAGATTCATAAAGTCGCCTTTGAATCCGTAAACCGACACTCTGAAACCTTTTTGCAAAAGATCATTTTCCAGCCAGGCTGCTTCATCGTAGCAGATCGTATAGGCATCCATATCCAGCGAAAGCTCCAGATCTCTCGGCGCAAGCTGATGCCTGGAGATTAACTCCGAGATATACGCCGCAATATCCATGGATAAAATATCTGTTTTGGAGATCTTCAATACGATCGGCAGTGGATTAAAGCCCTTATCATACCAGGAACGAAGCATTTCACAAACGCTTTCCCACATCGTTGTATCCAGCTTATTGATATACCCGTTTGCACGGATAATAGGCATATAGGTGTCCGGATTGACCGTACCGAGCAGTTCATGGTTCCATATGATATAAGCTTCTGCTTTAATCACCGAGCGGTCGGATAATTGACAGACAGGCTCCAGCGAGAACGTGATCTCGCCGCGCTTGACGCCCGCCAGAAGTTCTATCATAATCCGTTGTTCATCTGATTGAGAAGAGCCGGATTTGTTCAGCAGTATCGTGCCCATATCCTGAATACGCGAGAGGTATCCGATGGTTTTTTCGGAGTTCTGATACTGTTTTGCCCTCATCATCTCATCTGCCTCCGGCTGAACAACCATATGGAATTGTTCCACGAACATCTGCAGAGACCTGAGCATCATATTCCATACGATTCTGTATATTGCATTGAATACAATGGACAGAATAACGCCGACGATAGAGGTGTAAAAAGCAACTGTCAGTCCCTGAAGAAGGTTTTCAATACCGGTGACAGTTTCATGTAATGTGCCGAATGCGAGTTATCAGACCGAGAAAGGTTCCGAGCAAACCCATAGCGGTCAACGTACCGGAAACCTGCAGAACAACGCCACGCCAGCTCCTTACCGAAAGCGAAGAGTCGTTGATAACCTTTTCTATATCACTGACGATCAATCCCTGTTCACGCTGTACCATTGCCATCTCCAGATAATCGGAAAACAACTTGTCAAGGGTTTTCTGATCGAAGAAGGGGTTGATCTTGGAAAGTGGGATCCAAAGATTTGACGAATTGATCTTTTTGAGCTCGTCCAGATGATTAACGCCATGTTTGAAAGCGCTGATGTATTGCAGATTCGGGTTAATGCCGAAGATAAAACCGAAAGCAAGCAAGACACTCATCAGCCCTACCACGACCATTGACAGCTTATCCGGCGAAGCCACAACTAACATCGCGCATAAGATAAGCAGAATACCTCCGATAAAAACGACGCTTTTTTTCTCGCAAAATGATATACAGAGAAAATATAATCCTATATGTCACAATCAACAAATAGCACTATTTTCTCAGTATAATATATATTTATTTATACTATACTATAATATGGCGCTTTTTGTCAATATTTCCAACTGATTTTTCTTCTTTTTTCGAAAAATATGTCACAATAACTCGAAAAAAAGCAGAAAACAGAAAACCGTACAGAACGGCTGAAACACAGTTGCTCTGTACGGTTTATTATGGGCACCTCTAAAAATACATGTGGTCTGAGAGTGCTATAGATTTATGCTGAATTTTTATGAAAAAAGCGCAGGAATACTGACGTATTTCAAGTCTTTTTGAATAAAAATGCGGCGTGAAGATATCGTGCTATCGGGCTGAAGGAAATTTTAGAGGTGCCCTTATGTTAATTTGTCCGAACATAAAGTCACATCCCTCATTCGAAAGCAATTGCCGACCGCGTTTGTTACGGTATCCTAATAAGTATCATTCATCTGTCATTGATGGCAACTTTTTCATTTTTGATTTTCTTCAATAACGGGATCAGCCCCATTTTATAGAATAATCCTTTTAATCTCTCGATCGTGCGATCCTTACGGGTGATCGGTGAGACACGGTTCATCGCTCTGTCAATCGGCATGTTATTTGCCGCTTTATAAAAATCATCTCTTTTGGCGCTCGGTTTAGCGCTGTTGCATACCATGATACCGTTCTCGGTGACAAGGTCTTCGACAGGTACATCCATCGAAACAAAACGATCTTTTGCGGAGTCAAAGATTCTTTGTCCTTTTTCGGAATGGATGAACAAAGAAGTATATCCCAGATCATCGTCGTGTCTGCCGGTTATCGCCGCGAACTCATAGCAGTCAAACATAGTAATATCAGCGGGACGGTTGATGCCCTTGAATCGACAGCTCCCGCAGCTCGGACGGGACGCCATCTCACTGACAAAAGCTTTCATCATCGGATCGATCCTTCCGGAACCGTACCAGACCTTACCGTTTTCGAACGAGACCTTCATCGTAGTCGCGTGATACCCGTAGGTCTTGTTTTTGAACTTGACCTCTGTGATCTTTGATTTGTATTCGGACTGCATCATTTCTATGTAATTTTTCCACAGCTTCGGTGACGGAACGCCGCGGCATACAAAATCGACACAGATCAGATTGTCCGGCTTGTTCCCCAAATAGCTTAACAACCCTGCAACCTGACAGGGCGTACCCGTAAACATGACCAAAACATTTTCAGCCAAAGTATCTTTGATCTCAGAGAAGACCTCATTCAGCTCGCTCTGGACAAATTTCGATCCTCTCATCTGAGCCGCTTCTTCCATATCGGATGCTTTTTTGCATACGACGTTCATCTTGTCGTCATAGCCGGCTCCGTAAACGACTCCAAAGCGCTCAAAGACATACTCCGCAAAGACAGAAAATGCGCCTCCGGACGTGCTGTCCTTTACGACATTCAAGTCCTTGTTGCGAACGATATAGCCGTTCGGAGATTCTTCTTTGACACTGATCCCGTTCAGAATCGGGCATACCTTTTCACACAATCTGCAGTTGATACAGGTCATATCGTCAACGTGCGGATACAAAAAGCCCTCCTCATCCGGACGCATTTGTATCGCGTTTTTCGGGCAGATATTCTTACAAGCCGTACATCCGCAGCAATCGATTCTTTCGGTTATATTTATCATTTGATCACTGTATCCTTTCTGCGGCTTGCAAATATAATTCGGCAACCTTATCTGCGGTCGCGGTGATGTCATAACCGGCGTCCTTGAGTTTCATGATATTATCCGTACGTGGCATGTCCTTGAAAGAAAGCACCGTGTCTGCCCATTTTTCAGGGGGATCGGATAAGGAAAGAAAGACAGATGTGTCGGTCACATCGACTTCTCTCGTGATCTCATCCGAAAAAACGCACGGCAATCCCGATGCCTGAGCTTCGATACCGGTAACAGGCAGTCCCTCATGCAGGGACGGCATCAGGAATACATCCATCGCCTGCCACATTTTTTCCATCTCATCCGAAGCGCCGTAAAAGATGACATCATCGGATATTCCCATCCTTTTGGCTTTCTCTTTCATAGCGTCAAGCAGTTCGCCGACTCCGAACAGCAGCAAGATGCTGTTCTCATCTTTCTTTCTGATTTCTGCGAAGATATCCAGCAGGAAGGTATGGTTCTTCTGATCCGAGAACCTGCCGGCATGACCGATGACGAATTTATTATCAATATGAAGCTCTTTTCGCTTTTGCTGTCTGGCCACTTCGTCGAATTTGTATTTTTCCAGCTCGATACCGTTCGGCAGAACAAAGTAGTTTTTCTTTTTGATGACGGATTTCGGGAAAAGAAACCTTGCGGCAAGATCGGAACATCCCCAGAACGTATCACAGTAACAAGGGATCAGATGCTTCAGCAGCGCGCTCATCAGGCGCACCCCTTTTCCGGCTGTTCCGAAACCGGCATTATGGCTGTGCATGGTGATATATTTTACCCCTCCGGCTTTTGCCGCCATGACATTCATCAGATCGGCAGCCGAATCCGCGTTGTAATGTAGGATACTGACATGGTTTTCACGGCAGACTCTTTTGATCTCTTTCAGTCGGGCAAACCTGCGTACAGCGGCGCTGCCGATATGGTCGACGCACGCCACCAGCTTTTTACTGCCCATTGCTGCGACCTTATCCTCCGACGGCTCTTTTCTGTCATGAAAAACCAGATAATCAAAGTTGATTCTATCCCTGTCGAGATGCTTCTGAATATTTATCATCATATTGGTCACACCGCCCACACCCAACGGCGCTACGACTAAAACTCTTACCTGATCTTCCGTCATTACCGGCACCTCACTGACTCTTGTTTATTCATATTCATCATAGCATAATCCACATACTAATTCAACCGTTTTATCCTGCTTCTTTTTGCGAATAGCTTTATACAATGCTGCTGATTGTTTGGCAAAACAAACATCTTTGGAGAACCGCTGCACATCTTAGGGTAAAGAAAAACAAAAAAAGATTAGACCTCCGCCATATATTGGTAGAGGTCTTTTGTAATAATAGTGACAGAAAGATGCTTGACTTCCTTCTGATACTTTCGTGAAGTTGCCAGACCGCACTTTCATTATATCAGAAGGAGCATTTTTTGTGTATCGCTAAAGCTCTTTTGAAGCCCTTTCCAATGCGGAAAGGGCTGTTTTTGATTAACAAAAAGCCGCTGAAAGCTAAGACTTTCAGCGGACTGGTGGAGATAAGCGGATTCGAACCGCTGACCTCTTGAATGCGAACCAAGCGCTCTCCCGAAAGAGTAGCTGACGCACCCCTTTTTTGACTGATGATGTTGTTGTATCATCATAAAAATATATAGTGTTTCAAGCGGCTCATCGCCTCTTTGACAACATCATGAGGCAACGCAAGATTCATACGTATGCCCCACGGATCATGGAAGGGTGCGCCTTGCTGCCACGCCACGCCGACGTCCCAGCCCTTTTTGATCAGATCGTCGATCGTCATCCCATGTGCCTTGCAGTAGGCTTCACAGTGCAGGAACAGCATATACGTCCCCTCGGGCTTCGATACCTCTATGCCGTCAAAGCTGTCACGGATGAAATCGACAGCATAGTTGACGTTTTCGGACAGCACCCGACACAGCTCGTCCACCCAATCTTGTCCCTCGGGCTGATACGCTCCGATCAGCGCGTGCATAGACAGAACATTCATCGCGTTATAGTGGCTCATCGCGGACTGCCGCTGTAATCTGTCGCGCAGATAACTGTCGTAAACGATGTGATAGCTGCCGATCAGTCCCGCAAGGTTAAAGGTTTTGCTGAGGGCGTAGACGGCGATCGTCCGCTTCTTCGCGTCGTCAGAGATGCTTTGCGTCGGGATATGCTTGTGTCCGTTGAGCAGGATATCCGACCATATCTCGTCCGAGATCACGACGCAGTCGTTCCTGCGGAATATCTCCATTGCCTTTTCAAGCTCGTCCCTCGTCCAGACGCGGCCGCAAGGATTATGCGGACTGCAAAATACCGCAAGATGGATATGATTCGTTCGAAGGCGCCTATCCATATCTTCGCAGTCCATGCGCCATACGCCGTCATCATCTTTTTTCAGCGGGCTGAGCTCGGCGACTCTGCCGATATCCTCCAGCACATGGGTAAAGCCGATATAGGTCGGGCTGTGGAGGAGCACCTTCTCGCCCGGGGCAGTGAATGCTTGGATCGCTGAGCTGACGCAGCCGAGGACGCCGTTTTCATATCCGATATGCTCCTTGTGCAATCCGTTGACACCGTTACGCTGTTCGTGCCAGCGGATGATGGAATCGTAGTATTCGTCGGTCGGGATATAGTAGCCGTATAACGGATGCTCCGCTCTTTGAATGATCTTCTGCGGGATCGTCGGCACAGTCGCAAAATTCATATCCGCTACCCACATCGGGATCTTGGAGAAGCCCGCTTTCGGTGCGGTCGGCGCTGTGCCCCAGCTGACATTTGCACCGATCGCGTCGACCGCCAGAGCGTCTTTTCCGCTGCGCTCGGGCATAGTGGTAAAATCGTATTTCATGTTATGGTTCTCCTGTTGCCTTGCTTCTTATCCTGATTATATGCCAATTGCGGGTCGGTTGCAAGTCAAAACAGTGACGATATTTTATCCATCCGCTCCGCGATCCGATCGGCATAGCGCGCGCCTTTTGCAGTCAGTTTATTTACCTGATAATCCAGTATATCGCTCACGGAATAGGTCGCGGCGTATTGACCGCGTGCATAAAACGCTCTCATCCTTTTGAGAAGACTAAGTCCCGCCTCCCGTGCACAGAGCACCGCACCGTCGGGCAGCGTTATCTCTGCTTTGTCGATATCTAACAGCGCGGCATTTTTATAGTTCTGCACGGCGATCTCCTGCGGCTGTGTATTTGGCTCAGACACAAGATACAGGATCAACAGCTCGATGAATTGCAGATCACGGATATCAATCCCCTGCGGCGCAAAAGGATTGATATCCACGTTGCGGATCTCGATATGATTCACGCCGTTTTGGACGAGGGTATTCAGGCGATTCGCGCCGCGCGGCTTTATGCGGATCGGGTAGTACAGCTCGCCCACGCCCGCAAGCGCGCCGCTGTCGATATAGCGTTGTATGCTCTCGGCATAGGAGAGGACGGAATCATAGGACAGAAGCGGTGTAAAGCTGTTCCAATAACCCTCCTCGCCGCACCGAAGGGACGCGTAGCGCGTCAAAACAGGATTGCCGATCCTTTCGGGCGAAAAGTACGAGCCATCGCATATCGGCGAAGCGGACAGCAGGAGGTTGATGACCCAACCGTATGCGGTCAGGCTTTCTGCTAAGCGCAGATATACCTCGTTTTTATGGGCAACAAAATCGCTGAATAAGGACGCGTCAAAGCCCTGTCGGAGCAGCTCCTCCGACAGCGAATAGTTAACATGGATGCCCGACAGGGTCATCTTGAACTTGCCGTATTTTTCAGCGAGATACAGCCGATAGCTGTGCTTCGATCGCTGATCCCCTTTGTATAACGCGACAGGGATATCGTCGGCGTTTTTGATACGCGGCGGGTTGGAGTACAGCCAAATCCTTTCTCGGCGTTCTTTGAGTATCGAGTTCAGTCTTTCGGTATGTACGGCAAGCTCGTCGATCACGGCCTCTGCCGAAGTATGTACGCCTGTGTTGATCTCCGTCTGATTCTCGCAGAAGTCCTTGACGATATTGGGATCATTTGGGAAAGGATGCGGCGTATGTGCCATGTTTCCGTCCGGTGTCACGCGCAGGGTCTCGCGCTCGAGTCCGAATTCTCCCGTGAGGAGTTTCCTGTCAGGCGCAATGATTTGTCTTTTCATAACGTCACCTACAGCTTTGCGTATTGCTCGATAACGGTATGGATATCTGCGCCCTTTTCGAGTTGTTGTATCATTTCTTTTGCGGGAGAAGTCAACTCTGCCGCGCGGCGGAACAGCGGTTCGAGATATCGTTTCTCCGAGAAACCTCTCTCATGCAGTCCCTTCTGCGCGAGCAGCAGAACGGCTGTCGTCAGCTCTCGCAGATGCGATTCTTCCTCCTGTGTCAAAGCGGCTTTCCGATTGAATCGTGTTCTCAAGGTGTACGGTGATCCGCTGCCCTGATACAGATAACGGTCATGTCGCAGAAGCTCCGTCAACGCTTTGGTTTGGCTCATCAGACCGAGATGAAACGCCGCGACGGTCATCGCGTCACGCAGCGGCTGGGTGCAGGCGGAGCGGAACTCCAGCGTACCGCGTGCAGTCAGGTCGATCTGCTTGTAGGTGCGCAGCGTCCGGATATCCTCGGGCGAGGGCTTGAATTTGTAATTGACATATTTCTCGCCGTTAAAGTATTCGCCCTCGACATACTCCTGCTCGAGGTATTCTTCAAACGGTATCGGATAGAAGAACAGGTACTTATCGTCTCTCTCGGCGCAGAAAAGGCTGACCCCCGACAGGTAGTCGATCACCTCGTCGTTCGTATGAGGGAGCGGCTCAAAGAAGCCGAGGTTCTTGGGATTGACACCGTGTGTGGAGCGTTCCCACAGCAGATCTCTGACACAGAGAAAATCAGGTTCATCAGGAAGATAAGAATTGGCGAACAACAGCGCCTTGATGAGTTCAACGAGAGAGAATGCCTCGATCACTTCGCAAAGGCGATCCCCGGTCACGTCCAGCTGCACCTGTGACGCGCTCGAAAAGGTAGGATACGCCGTATAGGGATGGAATCCGCCGTCGCGTTTCCACTCGCGGCTTTTCTTCAAATAGCCCTCGAGCATTTGATACCGCGGCGAGGGGACAAAGCTCGTATCATTCTTCCGATAAAAGGGATTGATCCCCATGCCCGTCAGCAGGTGACCGCGCTCTCTCAGAAACGTATTGATATAGCTGACATAATCCGTAAAGCGCGCCTGCGCCTCGTGCAGGGTCCGCACCTTGCCGAGCGATATCTCAAAATTGTTGTAAGAGCAGTCGAAGGAGAACACGTCGCCTGTCTCCCCGCATACCGCCTCATGGCATACGCCGAAAGCATCATGCTTGGTTTCGGTAAAGCCGAAGCGCCGCGCCGCGTCCTTCAGCGCGGCGGCGCTGACGCATTGATCTGTTTTCTCTCCCTTCAGGGATACGACGGGCATCTCGATCTCGATGCCGATATAGTTTGTCCTCGGCGACATTGTCGGTTCGATAAACCGCTGTCTGATCAGTTCCTTTGCGTTGTTTTTCATATTTATCCTTCCTTTTCGTGGAATAAGTCAGTATCAAAGTCCGGAATATGCAAGGTATAAGGGTTTGTAGCTTGACGGATCAAAGAGGTATTCATGATGATGATCGGTGCCGGTAAAGACACGCTCACCTTCACGATAAGCGATCAGCGTGGTGAACGGAACAGGACGCCAACCGCTGTCGGTCAGGGGACAGGTCGAGATCGTCACACCGTCATCGTCTTTACGCTCATACAAGGAATCCTTGAAGTTGGTATGCGCGTAGAGAAGCTCACCGTCGCAGATCAGCAGGTTTAGCTTGTTTTTCGGCGAGCTGTTGCTGACAATGCCGTCGAGGATCGCAAACCGTTCCTCCGCGCTCAATTCTCTTTTTCCCTTTGCAGTTGCCTCATTGATCCGATCGACAATATAAAGCAGGATCCTCTCGCTGTCGGTCTCGCCCTTTTGGCGAAAGACATATCTGGTCAGCTTGTCGCTCTCAAATATCGTGCCGTTATGGATCAGCGTCCAGCTCCTGCCGCTATGATCGACGGCGGTAAAGGGGTGGCAGTTGTCGTAATCCTCGTTGCCGATAGTCGCGAGGCGAATATGCGCCAGCGCGGTTTTTGCGATAACAGGGAGACTTAACCGCTCGCTCAGAAGCGCACTGCGATCGGCGCGGCACACCTCGCGCGTGATCTCGGGAATGCTCTGATCGAGCAAAGCAAGCCCCCAGCCGTTCGGATGACGGCAGGAGTGGGAATAAAACTCCAGCAGATCAGTATTCAATTCTTTTTCCCGATTACCCGAGAAACCGTAGATTTCGCACATAATAAAACTCCATATATAGAAAAAGGGACGCTTTCACGCCCCGACAGATGATCATTGAACTTCTTCAATCGGTTGAGGCTGATTTTTGACACACGGAACAAGACGGCAACCACATACCGACCATCAACATATTGAACATACAGCTTGTTGTTTTCATAATAGAGCCCTCAATTTACCTATTTACATAGTAGGTTAATCATATAATTGAATCTTGCTTTTGTCAAGAGTTTCGGCAAAAGTATTTTGATTGCAATTCTATTGTTTCTATGATATAATATTTTATAGCTTTAAATTGTTAAATGATTCGTGCCCGAAAACTCAAAGGAGATGACCGATATGAAATCTATCCTGATCAAGGACACAACACGCGGGGAACGCGAAGAGATCGTACGAAAAGCGCTGTGGGGCAGCTGCGGCGCGGAATGCGAGTTCTGCTCCGGCTACGACAATCGCGGCGGCGGCAGGATCGAAACTCTCTATCAGCCGTACATCGACGGAAAAAAGGAGATCGTCGAGATCAACGAGGAGCACACCGCACCTTTTGTAAAGTAAAATTCAACCGTTTTCATAAAGGAAAAAGCCCGATCATCGGAGAGTACACAACCGCTGTCGATTATCGGGCTTTTATGATTGCTATAGCAGGCAGAGTGCTCAGATGAACTCCCTGCCTATAGCGCCACGAAAAGCTGTTAAAAAGCAACAAATCCGAAATCATCACCTAAAATGACGATTTCGGATTTGTTTTGCTTTGGTGGAGATAAGGGGAATCGAACCCCTGACCTCGTGAATGCGAACCACGCGCTCTACCATCTGAGCTATACCCCCACATCGAGGACTATTATACAACAAAAAATCGCATTTGTAAAGAGTGATTTTTTCAAAGCGCAAAAGTTCGATCCCGGCTCTGCTGCCGGCTATGCCTCGGCGAGCCCCTCGCTGATCCCGAGGATCACGATGCCCACGATGACCGAGACGACACAGGCGTACTGGCCGGCGCGGAGCTTCTCTTTGAGGAACAGATGTGAGAGGATGACCGACACGATACAGTAGGACCCCACCATCGGCGCGGCGAGCATCGGCTTGGACGCCATGGCATAGACATAGAACACCTGTCCGATCTCCTCACACACAGCGGCGATGCCCTTAGTTCTAAGCTCGCTGACAGCAAAGGGGTTATATGGCTTTCTCTCCTTGATCCACAGGAAGATCCACGCCACGATACCGGCGATCATGAACGTCAGCCCATAGAGGATAATCACGTCGATCTCGCCCAGCCCCAGCCCTGCGTCCTCGTCAAGAATAATACCGTCGGCGGCGGTGCCGATGGTGTCAAAGATACAGTACAGAATCGGGAAGATCAGCGCGAGCGCGCCGAAGCGATACTTGCGATCCTCCTTGGGGATGCCGCTCTCCGCCTTCGCCAGCCGCTGCTCGACGACGGCGAGCGCGATAACGGCGATGACGATGATGACCGTGCCGATGACGTCGAGCACGCTGAACTCGTCCCAGAATCCGCCGATACTCCCGATCACCGAGAAGTAGATGAACATACAGACCGCCGACAGCGCGCCCGAGGCGTTCTGGACCGGCGAGACGATCGACAGCTCAAGATAGCGCATACCGGCATACCCGATGACCATCGAGATGATATAACACAGCGACGCGGGCGAGTACTTCACAGCGTTCGACACCAGTGTAGGCAGCGACATCTTCGTCTGGGCAAGCGGCATCAACAGGAACGCGCACACCCCCATCACCATACCGACCCATACGGCGGTGCGCAGGTGCGAGTAACGGTCGCCGTCGACGTTGCTCTTCTTGTAGAACAGGTCGGCAAGCCCCCAGCTCATCAGACAGACGAGCGCAAAAATAAACCAAGTCATATTTCGTGCCTTCCTATACAGATCATTTTGCGTTGGAGAGCATCAGCTTGATGCGGTTCTCCTGGTTGATCGCGGTCGCAGAGGGGTCATAGTCGACAGCGATGATATTGACGTCGGGGTTCTGCTCCTTGATCGGCTTCATCACGCCCTTGCCGACGATGTGGTTGGGCAGACAACCGAACGGCTGGGTGCAGACGATGTTCTTGACCCCCTCGTCGGACAGCTCGAGCATCTCTGCCGGCAGGAGCCACCCCTCGCCCATCTTGGTGCCGATGCCGATGACGCTCATCGCGCGCCGGCGGGTACGGTCAAAGTCGGCGGGCGGCATGAACTTCGGATAGTCGCGCAGGATCAGCTCGCGGATATACCGCTGCTTTTTGAGCAGATACCGGTACGCGATCCGGCAGAGCACCGCGTAGCCGGGCTGCCTGCCGTACAGCTCATAGTCGGCGATCCCGTTATAGACGCAGTACATGCAGAAGTCGACGAACCCCGGCATAACGGTCTCGACGCCCTCGCTGCGCAAAAACTGCTCGAGGTTGTTGTTCCCCATCGGCGAGAACTTGACATAGATCTCACCGACGACGCCGACCTTCACCTTATCGCGCACCTTTTCACCCAGCAGGTCGGCAAAGTCATCGATGATCCGGCGGTAGTTCTTCTTCACATGGCCGTAGCGCAGGTTCTGCGGGTGCATCACCTCTTCGGAGAGGCGCTCGACCCAGCGATCGACCAGCTTGTCAGTGTCGCCCTCGTGCCGATCATAGGGTCGGCACTGGTTCGCCAGCAGCATGATCAGATCGCCGTAGAACGCACAGTACATCATCCGATAGATCATCGGCGCCGTCAGCCGGAACCCCGGGTGATCCTCCATCCCGCCGAAGTTCAGCGAGATGACCGGCACATGCCCCAGCCCCGCCTTCTTGAGCGCCTTGCGCAGCAGATAGATGTAGTTGGATGCGCGGCATCCGCCGCCGGTCTGGGTGATGAGCAGCGCGACCTTATCCTTATCATAGCGGCCGCTCTGCAGCGCACAGAGGAGCTGGCCGATAATCAGCAGCGCGGGGTAGCAGGTGTCGTTATGAACATACTTGAGCCCCGTCTCGCGGGTTGAGCGATCGAACTCGTCGAGGAACTCTATCTTGTAGCCATTGCTGCGCCATACGTTGCAGATGAGCTTGAAGTGGATGGGCAGCATGTTGGGGACAAGGATCGTATAGTCCCGCTTCATCTGTTCCGTAAATTTGATATACGCGGATTTCTCGGTAGCTATGTCACTCGCCCCTTTCTTCCAGCGCACCGATCAGCGAGCGCAGCCGAATCCGGACCGCGCCGAGGTTGGTGATCTCGTCGATCTTGATCTGGGTATAGAGCCGGCCGCCGTTCTCGAGGATCGATCGCACCTCGTCGGTCGTCACGGCGTCCACCCCGCACCCGAACGACACCAGCTGGACGAGCGAGGTGTCGCGGCTTTGGCAGCAGTACGCCGCCGCGGCATACAGCCGGCTGTGGTATGTCCACTGGTTATACACCGAGAGGATGGGGACGTCGACGTCATAGGCGATGCTGTCCTCGGACACCACCACGAACCCCAGCGACGCGGCGAGCCGATCGATCCCGTGACAGATCTCGGGGTCGATATGGTAGGGGCGTCCGGCGAGGATCATGATCCTGCGGCCGGTGCGGCGCGCAAAGGCGACCGCGCGCTGTCCCTCGTCGTAGATCTGCTGCATATGACGCTCATAGGCGGCAAACCCCGCCTTGACCGCCTGTCGCACCCGGGACAGCCGGATACCCTCGAAGTGGGGCGACAGCACCGCTGTCAGCTCGCGGCTGAGGTTCGAGGCCGAGTTGATGTTCAGATACGGGTACAGAAAGAGCGTCGAGCGCAAGCTGTCCATGTTGCCCGCCAACAGCTCCGAGTAGTAGGCGACCACCGGACAGTTATAGTGGTTGTCGCCCTTATGCTCGTCGACGTTATAGGTGATACAGGGATAGAACACGGCGTCCACCCCGCGCTCGAGCAGCGTCTCGATATGACCGTGCATGATCTTCGCGGGATAGCACGCGGTGTCGGACGGGATGGAGAAGTGACCCTTCGTGTACAGAGAGCGGGTCGAGAACCCCGAGCATACGACCTCGAACCCCAGCTCGGTGAAGATCGTGTGCCATAGCGGGTACAGCTCGTACATCCCAAGCCCCAGCGGCAGCCCGATCTTGTACCTGCCCTCGCGGCTATGGTAGGACGAGAGCAGCGAGCGCTTGAATTCATAGAGATTCGGGAGCTTCTCGTCATCCTTGAGCGAGATGCCCGCGCCCTTCTCACACTGGTTGCCCGAGATGAGCCGCTCGCCGGATGAGAAGGTGTTGATCGTCAGCCGGCACCGGTTCTCACACCCCTTGCAGACAGCGGAGCGCGACTGGTGGCTGAAGCGGACGAGCTCCTCGCGGGTGAGGACCTTCGAGCGCGAGAGCTGCTGAGAACTTGCGAACAGCGCCGCGCCGAACGCGCCCATCAGCCCTGCGATGCTCGGACGCACGACATCACGGCCGAGCTCCTTCTCAAAGCACCGCAGCACCGCATCGTTCATGAAGGTACCGCCCTGCACGACGATGCGCTGACCGAGCTCGTCGGGGGACGACGCGCGGATGACCTTATAGATGGCGTTCTTGACGACCGACAGCGACAGTCCTGCCGAGATATCGCTGACCGAGGCGCCGTCCTTCTGCGCCTGTTTGACGGACGAGTTCATGAATACCGTGCAGCGGGTGCCCAGATCGACCGGCGCCATGGAGAACAGCCCTTGGCGGGCGAACTCTTCGACGGTATATCCCATGCTGCTCGCGAAAGTCTCGATGAACGACCCGCACCCCGACGAGCACGCTTCGTTGAGCATGATCGAGTCGATCGAGTTGTTGTGCACCTTGAAACACTTGATATCCTGGCCGCCGATATCGAGGATAAAGTCCACCTCGGGGTCAAAGAACTTGGCGGCGGTATAGTGCGCCATGGTCTCGACAATGCCGAAGTCCGCATGGAACGCGGTCTTGATCAGCTCCTCGCCGTAGCCGGTGACGGCGACGCCGCGGATCGTGATCTGATCGCCGAACTCGGTATAGATCTTCAACAGCTCTGCGCGGACGATGTCGACCGGGTTGCCGCGGTTGGGGCTGTAGTAGGAGTAGAGGATCTCGTTGTTCTGTGACAGCAGGACGAGCTTGGTGGTGGTGGAGCCGCAGTCGATACCGATGGTCGCGTCACCGTGATAGTTGCCTGCAAACTGCGTCTCTACCCGATGCTGTGCATGGCGGGACAGGAACGCCTGATACTCGTTCTTGTCACGAAACAGCGGCGGCAAAGAGGAGATACGCTCCGATGTCTTCAGCGATTCGGTCAGCTTCTCGACCAGTGTATAGAAGGTCATCGGCACCGCGTCGGCTCCATAGAGCGCCGCGCCGATCGCGACCGCGAACAGCCCGTACTCGGGGAACACGGCATTCTCATCGGACAGCAAGAGCGTCTCTTTGAACCGGTCGCGCAATCCCCGACAGTAGTACAGCGGCCCGCCGAGGAACATGATCTTCCCCTCGATCCGCCTGCCCTGGGCCAGTCCGGCGATGGTCTGGTTGACGACCGCCTGATAGATCGAGGCGGCGATGTCGGACTTGGTCGCGCCTTGGTTGATGAGCGGCTGGATATCGGTCTTGGCGAACACCCCGCAGCGCGAGGCGATCGGATAGATCTGCTGATGCGACAGCGACAGCGCATCCATCTCGGACACGTCGAGGTCGAGCAGCGTCGCCATCTGGTCGATGAACGAGCCCGTCCCGCCGGCGCACGAGCCGTTCATCCGCTGGTCAAGCCCGCCGGAGAAGAAGATGATCTTGGCGTCCTCGCCGCCCAGCTCAATGACCGCGTCGGTGTCGGGCTCGAGCATGCGCACACACTCGGCGGTGGCATAGACCTCCTGCACGAACGGCAGCGACGCGGCGTTCGCCATGCCCATCCCCGCCGAGCCGGAGACCGCCACCGTAAAGCTGCGTCCCTCGAGCAGCGGCGCGATCGACTGGATCATGGACAGCGTCTTCTGCCGCACCTGGGAGAAGTGGCGCTCATACTTGCTGTATATGACCTGCCCGTCGTCGATCAGCACGACCTTGGCGGTGGTGGAGCCGATGTCGATGCCGACCAGAAGGCGGGACGAGGTGCGGTTTTTCGTATCGTGTATTATCATAGAGATGCCCTCGAGCAATGATCGCAGAAATGCGTCATTACGATAGTCAAAACCCGCGTCCGGTCATACCGGGCGGGTTTTCTTGCCTATACATTATATCACTCCGTGTCGGAAAAGCAAGAATCCTGTCGTAGTTTTTACACATTTGTAGAAAAAACGCAAAGAAAACTCCCGAATCTTCTCAAAAATCCCCGTTCCCTGTCAAAAACAGGTTGACGAATGCCCGACAACGGGGTATAATAAAGAACAGATTTGTGATAGAGGCGCGGCGTTCATCAGTAATCCGGCTGTCAGCACGGAAAGGTTGCGGATGAAAGGGGACGTTGCCGAAGTGCACCGGCGGTTTCCGGCTCCGGTGTGCTGGGATAGTACAGAAGATGTGCTATACTGTCGCGTTCTGCGCGGAGTGCTATTCATGGTTGTCTTTCCTGCCGTGGTGCTCCCACGGCTTTTTGTCTTTTTTGCATCCAAAATACATAAAAAGTGAGGGAAAACAATGTCAAAAACCAAGAAAGTCATCCTCGTCCTCGCGATCGCAGCGATCGTTGTCGTCATGATCATCGCAGCGGTCAACGGCGTCGAGGCGGGCACGGCATGGGCGCTGCTGCCGCCGATCATCGCGATCGGGCTGGCGCTGATCACTAAGGAGGTCTACTCCTCGCTGGTCGTCGGTATCATCGCGGGCGCGCTGCTGTACACCAACTTCCATCCGCTGCAGGCGATGAACACCATCACCCAGGACGGGTTGATCGATGCTGTCAGCGGCACGGCGGGCATCTTCGTCTTCTTAGTCGAGCTGGGCATCATCGTCGCGCTGGTCAACAAGGCGGGCGGCTCGGCGGCGTTCGGCAAGTGGGCCGCTACCCACATCAAGTCCCGCACAGGCGCGATGATCGCGACCTTTGTGCTGGGCGTGATGATCTTCATCGACGACTACTTCAACTGCCTGACGGTCGGCTCGGTCATGCGGCCTGTCACCGACAGTCACAAGATCTCGCGCTCCAAGTTCGCCTATCTGATCGACGCGACCGCGGCGCCGGTATGTATGATCGCTCCGGTCTCGTCATGGGCGGCGGCTGTCTCGGCCTATGCCAACGACGGCAACGGTCTGAAGCTGTTCTGCATGGCGATCCCGTACAACTTCTACTCGCTGCTGACGTTCGTGTTCATCATCGCGCTGTGCGTGATGAGCTTTGACTACGGCTCGATGGCGATGCACGAGTATAACGCCAAGTACAAGGGCGACCTGTACACCACCGGCGAGCGTGTGGATACCGAGCTCGAAAACGACGTCAACGAGGGCGGCAAGGTCATCGACCTCATCCTGCCGGTCGTTGTGCTGATCATCACCTCGGTGTTCGCGCTGATCTACAACGGTGGGTTCCTCGATTCGTCCGCCGATAACGCGAACTACCTCAACTTCATCGGTGCGTTCGGCGATACCGACGCGACCGTCGGCCTGCCGTGGGCGGGTGCGATCGCGCTGGTCTTCACCATCGTTTATCTGATCCTGCGCCGCGTCATCAACTTCAAGGAGTCGATGGAGGCCGTGCCCAAGGGCTTCTTCTCCATGGTTCCGCCGATCCTCATCCTCACCTTTGCGACCGCGCTGAAGAACATCACCGGTCTGATGGGCGCCGACACCTTTGTCGCCGGCCTCATGGAGGGGGCGGCTGCGTCGCTGTTCAACTTCCTGCCCGCGATCATCTTCCTCGTGGCGGTGTTCCTGTCCTTCTCGACCGGCACCAGCTGGGGCACCTTCGGCATCCTGATCCCGATCGTGCTGCCCATCTTCCCTGCCGGCAGCGAGCTGCAGATCATCGGTATCTCGGCGTGCCTTGCGGGCGCGGTATGCGGCGACCACTGCTCGCCGATTTCCGATACCACCATCATGTCCTCGGCGGGCGCCCAGTGCAACCACATCAACCACGTGTCCACCCAGCTGCCCTATGCGCTGACCGTGGCGGGCGTCTCGTTCGTGACCTTCATCATCGCGGGATTTGTCCAGAGCTGGTATATCTCGCTGCCCATCGGTATCGCCCTGACTATCGGCGTGCTGATCCTGCTCAAATACGTCGGCAAGAACCGCGCCGCCGCCGAGCAGTCGGAAGCCCAGCCGGAGTGATCGGTAACATAGTAGAATATGCTGTCCCGCCGGAGCTTATTCCGGCGGGATTTTTGCGCCCCTGTATCAAGGAGAAATCACCAAATCCGGCGCCAAAGCCGACGACGGTTTTAGACACTTTGCCATAAAGCGGGAGATATGCAGATTTTTCTTGACATTTCTGCATAAATTCACTATAATTAGTGCATAAAAAGTGATTCTAATGCATATTTATTCGGAGGTATTCACATGAACAAATCGGACATCAAGAAGGTCGTCCTCGCCTACAGCGGCGGACTGGACACATCCATCATCATCCCGTGGCTCAAGGAAAACTACAACAACTGTGAGGTCATCGCCGTATCGGGCAACGTCGGCCAGAACGACGAGCTCGACGGCCTGGAGGAGAAGGCGATCGCCACCGGCGCGTCAAAGCTCTATGTCCTTGACCTGACCGAGGAGTATGTCGATCACTACATCATCCCGACCATGAAGGCGGGCGCGGTGTATGAGGACTATCTGCTGGGTACCTCGACCGCCCGTCCCTGCATCGCCAAGGGGCTGGTGGACGTCGCGATCAAGGAGGGCGCCGACGCGATCTGTCACGGCTGCACCGGCAAGGGGAACGACCAGGTCCGATTCGAGCTGGCAATCAAGCACTTTGCCCCCAACATGCCCATCATCGCCCCGTGGAGAGAGTGGGACATCAAGTCCCGCGAGGAGGAGATCGCGTATGCCGAAGCGCACCATATCCCGCTGAAGATCAACCGCGAGACCAACTACTCGAAGGACAAGAACCTGTGGCACCTCTCGCACGAGGGACTCGACCTCGAGGACACCAACAACGAGCCGACCTATGAGAAGCCCGGGTTCCTCGAGATGGGCGTATCGCCGATCGACGCACCCGACGAGCCGACCTATGTCACCCTAGAGTTTGAGCACGGCACGCCGGTCGCGCTCGACGGCGAGCGGATGACCGCGAAGGACATTATCCTCCGGCTCAACGAGCTGGGCGGCAAGAACGGCATCGGCATCATCGACATCGTTGAGAACCGGCTCGTCGGCATGAAGTGCCGCGGTGTGTACGAGACCCCCGGCGGCACCATCCTCTACAAAGCGCACGAGGCACTCGAGAGCATCTGCCTGGACAAGATGACAATGCACGAGAAGCAGCGCATGGCGATCACCTATGCCGAGGTCGTCTACAACGGCCAGTGGTTCACCCCCCTGCGTGAGGCGATGGACGCCTTTGTCAACAAGACGCAGGAGAAGGTCACGGGCTATGTGAAGCTCAAGCTCTACAAGGGCAACATCATCAAGGCGGGCGTCGACAGCCCCTACTCCCTGTACAGCGAGGAGATCGCCACCTTTGGCGAGAGCGACTATGACCAGACCGACTCGGCGGGATTCATCAACCTGTTCGGGCTGCCCATCAAGGTACAGGCGGTCGTCGACGAGAAGAACAAGCAGTAATCATCCCCTATCGGGGAAGCTCATCACATATCCGGCGGGAGGCGGCTCCCGCCGTTACGTGTTATCACAGGAGAAACGATATGGCTAAAATGTGGGCGGGACGAACCGCCGGAGACACCAGCAAGCTCGCCGATCTCTTCAACTCATCCATCCGGTTCGACTCGCGGATGTACCGCGAGGATATCACCGGCTCGATCGCGCACGCGAAGATGCTGGCGCATCAAAGGATCATCGAAGAGCATGAGGCATCTACGCTGTGCGACGCGCTGGAGGGGATCCTCACCGATCTTGACAGCGGCGCGCTCGTCATCGACGAGAACGCCGAGGACATCCATATGTTTGTTGAAGAGGTGCTGACCGCACGCGTCGGCGACGTCGGCAAGAAGCTGCACACCGCGCGCTCGCGCAACGACCAGGTCGCGCTCGATCTGCGGCTATACCTGATGCACCGCGTCGATGAGATCGACGACGCGCTCAAAACGCTTGTGCTGTCGCTGTGCGATCAGGCGGAGAAACACCGCGAGACGATCCTTCCCGGCTATACCCATCTGCAGCGCGCCCAGCCCATCGTGTTCGGGCATCACCTGCTCGCCTATGCGATGATGCTGCTGCGCGATATCGACCGGCTGAACGATACGAAGAAACGGATGAACATCTCGCCGATCGGGTGCTGTGCGCTGGCGGGCACCACCTATGACACCGACCGCCGCTATGAGGCGACGCTGCTCGGGTTCGATGACATCGCGCTCAACTCGCTCGACGGCGTG
The DNA here is from genome assembly GCA_905233755.1 of uncultured Ruminococcus sp. Classification (GTDB taxonomy): domain Bacteria; phylum Bacillota; class Clostridia; order Oscillospirales; family Acutalibacteraceae; genus Ruminococcoides. Next base: position 22,750 of record CAJODM010000015.1, on the reverse strand, counting down.
TCCGACCGCGACTTTGTGGTCGAGCTGCTGGCCGATTTGTCGATCCTGATGATGCATCTCTCGCGGCTGAGCGAGGAGATCATCCTCTGGTCGAGCTGGGAGTTTGGGTTCATTGAGCTCGACGACGCCTATACCACCGGCTCGTCCATCATGCCCCAGAAGAAGAACTCGGATATGGCGGAGCTGGTGCGCGGCAAGACCGGCAGGGTCTATGGCGACCTGATGGGTGCGCTGACGATGCTCAAGGGGCTCCCCCTTGCCTACAACAAGGATATGCAGGAGGACAAGGAGGGGGTCTTTGACGCGTGCGATACCGCGCTGCTGTCGGCGAAGATCTTTGTCGGCATGATCTCCACCATGAAGGTGAAGGAAGAGAACATGAAGGCGGCGGCACAGCGGGGATTTATCAACGCGACCGACCTTGCCGACTATCTGACGAAGAAGGGGATGCCCTTCCGCTCGGCGTACAAGATCTCGGGCGAGATCGTCGCGCTGTGCATCCGCGAGGGCTATGTGCTCGAGACGCTGCCGCTCGAACGGTATCGCGCGTTCTCAGAGCTGTTTGAGAGCGACCTGTATGACGCGATCGATCTGTCGGCGTGCGTGAACCGCCGCACCTCGGCGGGGGGCACCTCGACCAGATCGGTCGACCAACAGATCGCCACTATAAGAGAGACGCTGTCATGATCCGGGTGTTTATCGACGGCAGCGCGGGGACGACCGGGCTGCGCATCCGCGAGCGGCTCTCAGTGCGAGAGGATATCTCGCTGATAACGCTGCCCCCATCACTGCGCAAGGACCCCGGCGCGCGGCGGGACAGCATCAACCAAAGCGACGTTGCGTTCCTGTGTCTGCCCGATGCGGCGGCGCGAGAGGCAGTCGGATTTGTCGAGAACGAGAACACCGTCATCATCGATACCTCGACCGCGCACCGCACGGCAGAGGACTTCACCTACGGCATGCCGGAGCTGTCGGGCCAGCGGGCGAAGATCCGCCTCTCACGCAGGATTGCAAACCCCGGATGTCACGCGAGCGGGTTCATCGCGCTGGTCGCGCCGCTGATACAGCAGGGATTGCTCCCCGATACAGCGCCGCTGTCGTGCTTCTCGCTGACCGGCTACTCGGGCGGGGGCAAGGGCATGATCGCCCAGTATGAGGACGATAAGCGGGATGCCCTGCTGGACGCGCCGCGCGTCTACGGGCTGACCCAGCAGCATAAGCATCTCGCCGAGATGACCACCGTGTGCGGGCTGACGACCGCGCCGATCTTCTCGCCGGTGGTCGCGCCGTACTACAGCGGGATGCTCGTGTCCGTCAGCGTGTTCTCACACGAGCTGACGGGCAGCATCGACGATATCCGCGCGTGCTACCGCGCCTATTATCAGAGCGGCGTGATCCGCTATGCGGATGATGCTGAGGACGGGTTCCTCAGCGCAAGCTCGATGGCGGGGCGCGACGATATGACCGTCGCGGCATACGGCAACGGCGAGCGGATCACCCTCGTCAGCCGGTTCGACAACCTCGGAAAGGGCGCCTCGGGCGCGGCGATCCAGAACATGAATCTGGTCATCGGCGCAGAGGAGACCGCCGGGCTATTGCTGGGATAACAAGTAGGAGAAGGTATATGAAAACGATAACAGGCGGGGTGTGCGCCGCCAAGGGCTTTTCGGCGGCGGGCGTACACTGCGGCATCCGCAAGAACACACAGAAGAACGACCTGTCGCTGATCTACAGCGATACGCCGTGTACCGCGGCGGCGGTCTATACCACCAACCTCGTCAAGGGCGCGCCGCTGACAGTCACCAAGGAACATCTTTTAGACGGCCATGCCCGCGCGGTGATCGTCAACTCGGGCAACGCGAACACCTGCAACGCAGACGGGATCGACATCGCGCGCCAGATGGCGTCGCTTGCCGCCGACGCGCTGGGGATCGACAGCACCGATGTGGTGGTCGCATCGACCGGCGTCATCGGTCAGCCGCTGGATATCGCCCCCATACGGGACGGGATCCCGCTGCTGTGCGACCGGCTGAGCCGCCAGGGCGCGCACGAGGCGGCGCTCGGGATCATGACGACCGATACCGTATCTAAGGAGGTCGCGGTCGAGTTCACCCTTGGCGATGCTGTCTGCCGCATCGGCGGATGCGCCAAGGGATCGGGGATGATCCACCCGAACATGGCGACGATGCTGGTGTTCCTGACCACCGACGTCGCTATCAGCGCCGAAATGCTGCACAAGGCGCTGTCGACCGATATCACAAATACGTTCAACATGCTCTCGATCGACGGCGATACCTCGACCAACGATATGGTGACGCTGCTCGCTAGCGGCGCGGCAGAGAACCCCTGCATCACCGAAGAGGGCGAATATTTCGATACCTTTATGAGAGCACTCAACACCGTGAACATCGCGCTGTGCCGGATGATCGCCGGCGACGGCGAGGGCGCGACCAAGCTGCTCGAATGTTCGGTCAGCGGCGCAAAGGACGAGACGATTGCAAAAGCGGTCGCCAAATCGGTCATCTGCTCGAGCTTGCTCAAGGCGGCGATGTTCGGCGCGGATGCGAACTGGGGGCGCGTGCTGTGCGCTATCGGCTATGCGGGAGTACCCCTCGACGTCAGCAAGATCGACGTCAGCTTCAAGAGCCCTGCGGGCGAGATCGCTGTATGCCACAGCGGCGCGGGCGTTGACTTCAGCGAACAGCGCGCCAAGGAGATCCTGCTCGAAGACGAGATCGAGATCCTCGTCAAGCTCAACGACGGCGACGCGTCGGCATCGGCGTGGGGATGCGACCTCACCTATGACTATGTGAAGATCAACGGCGACTATCGCACATGACTCAAAAGCAGGTGAAGAGATGAAAGGGAATTTTTCTAACGCGGAGCGAGCCGAGATACTGACCCAGGCGCTCCCGTATATCAAGGCATATTACGGCAAGATCGTCGTCGTCAAGTACGGCGGCAACGCCATGCAGAGCGCCGAGCTCAAGGAGCAGGTCATGCAGGATATCGTGCTGCTGTCGCTCATCGGCGTCAAGGTCGTGCTGGTACACGGCGGCGGCCCCGACATCGACGAGGTGATGCAGCGGTTCGGCAAAAAGCCGCAGTTCGTCGACGGGCTGCGCGTCACCGACAAGGAGACGGTCGATATCGTCCAGATGGTGCTCTCGGGCAAGGTGAACAAATCGCTCGTCAACCTTCTCGAATCCAAGGGCGGCAAGGCGATGGGTATCTCGGGCATGGACGGCCGGCTGATCGAAGCCGAGCAGAAGGACGAGCGGCTGGGCTATGTCGGCAACGTGGTGGGCATCAACACCGACCCGATCACCGACCTACTCGAGAAGGGCTATATCCCGGTGGTGTCCACCATCGGATGCGATCAAGACGGCAACGCCTACAACATCAACGGCGACACCGCAGCGGCGCATATCGCGGCGGCGATCCACGCCGAGAACCTCATTATGATGACCGATATCGCCGGCATCCTCAGGGACAAGGACGACCCCGACAGCTTGCTGCCCAAGATCACCGTCAGCGAGGCCCAGTCGCTGTACCGCGACGGCACCATCTCGGGCGGGATGATCCCGAAGGTCGGGTGCTGTATCGAGGCGATCTATCGGGGCGTGCAGAAGGTCATCATCACCGACGGGCGGGTGCCGCACTCGATCCTGATGGAGATCCTCACCGACGAGGGCGCCGGCACGATGGTAGTGGGTGACTAGCATGAATGTGAAAGAAACCGATCGGACGTATCTGTCCGGTACCTATAACCGGTTCGACCTATGGATAACGCGCGGCAAGGGCGCGCTGTGCTATGACGATCACGGCCGCGAATACATCGACATGACCTCGGGCATCGGGGTCAACGCCTTCGGCTACAGCGATCCCGTATGGGCCGAGGCGGTCGCGCGTCAGGCGTCGCTCCTGCAGCACACCTCGAACCTCTACTATACCGAGCCGTGCGCCGCGCTCGCCGAGATGCTGTGCACGCGCACCGGGATGAAGAAGGTGTTCTTCTCAAACTCGGGGGCAGAGGCGAACGAATGTGCCGTAAAGGCGGCGCGCAAGTACGCCGCCGCTCATCACAGCACCGAAAGCTATCGCATCATCACGCTCAAGAAGAGCTTTCACGGGCGGACGCTGACGACGCTCGCGGCAACCGGTCAGGAGGGATTCCATACCCGGTTCCTGCCGCTGACCGAGGGGTTCCTCTATGCCGAGCCGAACGATATCGAGGGGCTGAGGGACCTTGTCGAGAACAACAAGGTCGCCGGCATCCTGCTCGAGATCGTGCAGGGCGAGGGCGGCGTCAACCTGCTGTCCGAACCCTTCCTCAAGGCAGCGGAGCAGCTCTGTCGCGAGCATGACCTCGTCTTCATGATCGACGAGGTCCAGACCGGCAACGGCCGCACCGGCGAGCTGTACGCCTATATGCACTACGGGCTGTCTGCCGATGTTATCACCACCGCGAAGGGCCTTGGCGGCGGGCTGCCGATCGGCGCAACGCTGTTGGGCGAGCGGATCGCCGACATCTTTGAGAAGGGCGACCACGGCTCCACCTTCGGGGGGAATCCGGTCTGTGCTGCCGCGGCGCTGTCGGTGCTGTCGCGGCTCGATGACGCGTTCCTGCGCGAAGTGGCGAGAAAAGGCGACTATATCCGCGAGCAGCTGTCCGATCACGAGGTGAGCGGGCTGGGGCTGATGGTCGGTATCAAGACCGATAAACCGGTCTCTGAAGTCATAAAATCATGTATGGACAACGGCGTGCTGTGCCTCTCTGCCAAAGAGAAGCTCCGCCTGCTGCCGCCCCTCAACATCGAGTGGGAGCAGCTCTCGCGCGCAATCGACGTAATACGCGCCTGTCTGTAGAAAGGGAGGATCTGTATGAATCTGAAGGGTAAGCATTTCTTAAAGCTGCTGGATCTGACGCCCGATGAGATAATGGGGCTGATCGACCTTGCCGCCGAGCTCAAGCAGCAGAAGCGCAGCGGCGTCCCCCACCGCTTGTGCGAGGGGAAGAACATCGCGCTGATCTTTGAGAAGACGTCCACCCGCACCCGCTGCTCGTTCGAGGTGGCGGCGGCGGATCTGGGGATGCACCCCACCTATCTCGACCCCTCCTCCTCCCAGCTCGGCAAGAAGGAGAGCATCGCCGATACCGCGCGGGTGCTCGGCAGGATGTACGATGCGATCGAGTACCGCGGATACGAACAACAGATCGTCGAGCAGCTCGCCGCCTATGCCGGCGTACCGGTGTATAACGGGCTGACGAACGAGTTCCATCCCACCCAGATCCTCGCCGACTTTCTGACGATCCGCGAGCACTTCGGGTCGCTGTCGGGCCGCAAGCTCGTCTACATGGGTGACGCGCGCTATAACATGGGCAACTCGCTGATGGTCGGATGCGCCAAGATGGGGATGCAGTTCGTCGCCTGTGCGCCGAAGCAGTACTTCCCCGATGCCACGCTGATTAAAACGTGTGAAGCGATCGCGCAGCAGACCGGCGCATCGCTCCGCTTCATCGAGGACCCGATGACGGCAACGCTCGGCGCCGACGTCATCTACACCGATGTGTGGGTGTCGATGGGCGAGCCCGACGCCGTATGGGAGGAACGAATCCACGATCTGAGCCCCTATCGGGTGACCGCCGCCATCATGGCGAACGCGGGCGAGGGGTGCCGGTTCATGCACTGTCTGCCGGCGTTCCACGACCTCAACACCGCGATCGGACAGCAGATCTATGAGAAGTTCGGCATCGACTGTATGGAGGTGACCGACGAGGTGTTCGAGAGCGAGCAGAGCATCGTGTTCGACGAGGCAGAGAACCGGATGCACACCATCAAGGCGGTCATCGCCGCCACGCTGGCATAATAGACACATGAAAAAAGCGCTTGTGACAAAGCTGTCACAAGCGCTTTATGGTTGCCGATCCCTCCAACCGAAGGGTTCTGTTATCGGGACAGACGGATCACAGGCACGCTGCGCCGATGATACCGGCGTCGTTGCCGAGCGACGCGATGCAGATCTTTGTCTGCTTCTCGTTATGCTTGGTGAACCGCTCCTGCTCCACGATGGCGCGCAGCGGGCCGAGGAGGTTCTCGCCCTGGCGCGAGACGCCGCCGCCGATGCACAGCACATCGGGCTGGAAGATGTTGATGACGTTGACGATACCGGTGGCGAGATACTCGATATACCTCTGCACCACCTCGGTGCCGGTGTTATCGCCGGCGAGCATCGCGTCGAACGCGGTCTTGCCGGTGACGTTGTTGAGGTCGCCCTCGACAGCGTTGAGCATATAGGAGAACTCTGCCTTCTCGTTGCGGATGGCCTCCTTGGTCTGCTCGATCAGGGCGTTGGCAGAGGCATACGCCTCCCAGCAGCCGTGGCGGCCGCAGCCGCACTGTCTGCCGTCCTTGATGATGACGATATGTCCCAGCTCCGCGCCGGCATAGTTCGAGCCGGAGTAGATCTTTCCGTCGATGATGATGCCGCCGCCGACGCCGGTGCCCAGCGTGATGGCGATCGCGTTGCGCGAGCCCTTAGCCGATCCCGCTAGGAACTCGCCGAGCGCCGCCGCGTTCGCGTCGTTCTCGACCTTGACATACTTGTTCAGCCGCTCCTCCATCATGCGGCTGACCTCCCAGTTCTGGAAGAACAGGTTGGGCGATGTCTCGATGATACGGGTCTCGGGGTTGACCGCGCCGGGAACGCCGATGCCGATATAGTCGATGTCGTCCATCTTCAGCTTTGCCTTCTTGAGCGCCTCCTTGACGATCGCCGCCATCGAATCGCACACATCCGACTCGGGACGCGGCACCGCCGTCTTGCACTCGGCGCGCGCGATGATGTTATACTCGTTATCAACGACGCCTGCGACGATATTCGTCCCGCCTAAATCAATACCGACTCTATACATAATGATGACCTCCGTTCTTCTATCATACTTTATTATACCATAGCGCAGTAGAGGAGAAAAGAGGTTACGGTGTACAAAATTCCACACCCGTTTCTGTGAAAAGTGCGAAAAAAGGGCGAGACCGCCGAGGGGTAGCGGCGGTCTCTGACTGATGAATTATAGGAATATTCGAAGCCCGCAAGGGGCAAGGGGTAGTTTTGTTTTCTAGGCGAGGAATCGGTCGGTGCTCTCGAGCGAGTACATCATCCGCTCGCCGTCTTTTGTTACCATGGTCAGTTGAAGTCTCGGTAGCAGCTCGTGCACGGTAAGGACAAATCCGTTCGGCCGGTTGTCGGGCATACCGGTGATGAGCTGACGTGCATTGATCTTCTTCGCGAAGTCGGCTGTACAGCGGGGTGCGTTACGATCGAAGGCGACGGTCATATCGGCGCCGAGATCCTTGCCGGTGCGATACAGATGCTCGATCTCCTCCGAGTAGGCAAAGGGGTCATCGGTCGGGGTATGTACGCACAGCACGTGCAGCTCCCACCCGTTCTCGACCGCTTTCTCAAATCCCGCTTCGATCAGCCGATCACAGTCATACTGACCGGTCACGCATACCAGCACAGACGGCTTCGGTGCAGCTCTCATGTTTTCACCTCCGTTGTCTTTGATGGCTATAGCATACCACGGCTATGTGATGAATTTTGTAAAAAACCGTGAAGATTGTGTGAATATTTCTTGAATATTCCGCCGACAGAGGAGCGCATACGTTGCCTATCCAAAGAGGATGTGGTACAATGACAGCAGCACACACATTGATTCATCCCGATCGTACAGCAATGATCGGCGGGATGAGGAGCGGAGGATACGGATGAAGGTCGTACTCATCACGGGCGCGAGCTCGGGCATCGGCAGGGCGGCGGCGCTGCTGTTCAGCGAGCGGGGCTATACGGTATATGCAGGGGCGCGACGCACAGAGCGGATGCGCGACCTTATTGAGAAAGGGATCCATACCCTGCCGCTGGACGTGACCGACAGCGACAGCTGTGAGCGGTTCATCAGCGCGGCGCTCAAAGGCGCAGGACATATCGACGTGCTGGTGAACAGCGCGGGCTACGGCGCCTATGGGCCGATCGAGGCGGTCGCCCTCGACAAGGCGCGCTCCCAGCTCGAGGTGAATGTGTTCGGTGCCATGCGAATGGCGCAGCTCTGCCTGCCGCATCTGAGAGAAAGCGGCGGCAGGATCATCCATATCGGCTCTGCCGGCGGACGGAGCGTGACCCCTTTCGGCGGATGGTACCACGCATCCAAGTACGCGCTCGAGGCGCTCACCGACGCGATGCGCATGGAGCTTAAGGGCAGCGGCGTCGAGGTGGTGCTGCTGGAGCCCGGCGGGGTGCACAGCGCATGGGGCGGTATCACCGCCGACCATCTGAGGGTGGCGGGACGCGGCACGGTCTATGAACGGGACTGTGACGAGATGGCCGCCGTGTATCGCGCCGTGTATCGTGAGGACAACCCGATCCTGACCTCGCCCGAGCGCGTGGCACACCGGATCGTCAGAGCCGCTCAGGTACGCCGTCCGCGTGCGCGGTATCTCTTCGGGTTCGGTGCGCACACGCTCGTGGGGCTGCACGCGATATTGCCGAGCCGCGCCTATGACCGGCTGATGACGCGCGTCTTCACCTCGAGCGCGGTCAGAAAGTTCGCCGAGCAGAAAGAAAACCGTCAAGCGTAGCTTGCTTGACGGCAGGGTTCGTTCGGATAGGCGATTCAGTCCTCGATATCGGTGAAGTCATCCTCGCTGAGGTTGTAGATCTTGGTATCTCTTGTCGGCGGGCGATAGGAACGATAGTCCCGCCGCGGGGACGGCTCAGAGGACTCCTGCAGCGTCTCCTGCTCCCGACGGCGGCGCGCCTGACGCCTCCCGTCCGAGGCGGTATAGGCGGCGGTCGAGAACACCACCCCCAGAAACCCCGCGATCACGATGATGAATGCTACCAAACACAGGATCCACCATGCGACCGACACCAGCACCATCAACAGCGACGCGGCGATCACCACGCCCACACAGATGCCCAGCGCCGAAAGATAGAGGTACATCGTATCGTTAAGCGCGTCAAAGGCACTCAGCCACGGGCTGAGCGCGACGATATACATCGCGCCGATCGCGACCACCAGACAGGAGATGACCGTCAGGTCGCGGTAGATCAGCATATCGAGCACCATCGGTATCGTCAGGAACACCGCCGGTACGATCACGTGATCCCGGTCGTGCTTGCGCCAGATGAGCAGCAGGTACACCGCGCCGATACAGGCGACGATCGCCGTGCCGACGCCCCCGTGGAACAGCGGCGCAAAGAACAGCAGCACGAACAGCAAGATCCCGATCCACGTAAGCCGAGAGCCGATCTTCGTCCTCAGAAACGGCCGCACGGTGCGCAGCTTCTTTTGAAATGCCAGATAGAGCTTGTTGAAGTACATGGTTGTCCCCCAAAAGAGTATTCTGTGCGTTTATTTTACCATATATTGTCACAATTTGCAAATTTTCCGCAAATCATTGAATTTTCCTGTTTTTTGGTGTATAATTCACTAAGCTTTTCAGAAGACGAGGCGGCTGTATGGACAGGACATATCCCAAGGTCACAGTGACGAAAAAAGGCGAGCGGTTCATCCGCGGCGGACATATCTGGGTATTCGCCGACGAGGTGACCCATATTGACGGCGCGTATGAGAATGGTGATATCGTCGACGTCTATACCCTCAAGGGACGGTACCTGGGATCGGGATATCTCAACGACCACTCCAAGATCCGCGTCCGCATCCTCTCAAAGAACGCGAACGACCGGTTCGACGAGGCCTTCTATCGCCGGCGCGTCGGCTATGCGGTCGACTACCGCGCGGCGGTGATGGGTGAGGATATGGACGCCTGCCGGCTGATCTTCGGCGAGGCGGACAGCTTTCCGGGGCTGACGGTCGACCGGTTCGGACCGGTGCTGGTGGCTCAGGTGCTCTCGCTTGGCACCGAGCGGGTGAAGGATATCATCTTTCGCGCGCTGGTCGATACCCTGCGGCAGCGCGGCTGCACGATCGACGCTATATACGAGCGCAACGACGCTGCTATGCGCACGCTCGAGGGGATGGAGCAGTACAAGGGGTTCTATCCGATGAACGGGCTGCGCACCGATCTGTCGGGCGAGGTCGAGATCACCGAGAACGGCATCCGCTACCTTGTCGACTATGCAAACGGCCAGAAGACCGGCTACTTTCTCGACCAGAAGTACAACCGGCTCGCGCTGCGCCGGATCGCTGCCGGACGGCGGGTGCTCGACTGCTTCACCCATACCGGCGCGTTCGCGCTGAATGTCGCGCTGACCGCCGACCGTGTGACGGCGGTGGATATCTCTGACACGGCGATCCGTCAAGCACGGCGCAACGCCGCGCTCAACGGTATTGCGAACATCGACTTTGTCACCGAGAACGTGTTCGAGCTGCTCACCCGCATGGACCGCGAGAAGCGGCACGACTATGATATGATCATCCTCGACCCGCCGGCGTTCACCAAGTCGCGCACCGCGACCGAGGCGGCAGCACGGGGATATAAGGAGATCAACCTCAAGGCGATGCGGCTGCTGCCGCGGGGCGGCTATCTTGCGACCTGCTCGTGCTCCCACTTCATGAGCGACGAGCGGTTTCGGCGGATGCTGCTGTCCGCTGCGGCGGACGCGGGGGTTGCGCTGCGGCAGATCGCCTGTCGGCAGCAGTGTGCCGATCACCCCATCCTATGGGGTGTTGACGAGACCGATTACCTGAAATTCTATATCTTTCAGGTGGTATAAAGTAGTATAAAGGGAGGTTACTATGACTGACAACTATGATGACAAGTTCGACTTCTCGGAAGAGACCTTCAGCGGCGATCAGACCAGAGAGCCCAAGAAGAAAGAAACGCCTCAGCCGGTCGATGAGCCGACCAAGGTGTTCAGCGTAAAGAACTATGACGTGGATATTGACGCGATCAAGGCACAGATGCCGCCGACCCCACCCGCTACGGACGACTACGGCGACGACTTCGACGCCGACGAGAACCGCTTTGAGAACGATGAGAAGACCGCCCCCGTGACCGTACCGGTCAAGGCATACTCGGCGCCCATCGAGACCGAGCGGCAGAAAAAGCGCCGCGAGCAGCGCGAGCGTGAGCAGCGTGAGAAGCACAAGAAGGCACTCATCGCGGTGATCATCGTCGTGTGTGTGCTGCTGCTGGTCGCGGTAGGTGCGCTGGCGGTCAGCTCTGTGCTCCGCAACAGCAAGAACACCGCCGCCTCAACCGAGACGGCCGCCTCGACCGCAACGACCGAGAGCACCGCGCCCGAGACCGAGCCCGCACCTAAGACCGAGGCGCCCACCATCGCGCCTAAGACCGAGTACGTCGAGCCCGAAACCGAGTATGTTGAGCCAGAGACCGAGTACGTCGAGCCCGAGACCGAGTATGTCGCACCCGAGACCAGGTACGTCGAGCCCGGCAACGAGGACGCTGTCGTCTCCGATCTGCCGTATGTAGAGGTAGAGTAAGATCGATCTATACAAGAAAGACCGCTCCGATACGGAACGGTCTTTTTCTGTGCTTGTAGGCATCCGATGCAATATCCGAACTCGCTGAAAAATGGCAATATTTCGGCAATTCTCGGGTTATCAATCTTGGCAGGCGCCAGCCTGCCTGCACTTTCTGCACCGATACTTGCTCGAAATCTTGCTCATTTTCAGTCCTTCTAAGTTTTGCCGGAGCAGATTTCCGTCCGATCGCGGCAAAACCACAGGGAACCCTGACGGGTTCGCGAGGATTTTAACAAAGAGCGGGCGGAAATCTACCCGTCAAAACCGGGTTCGAATATTGTACCGGATGCCTATCCTATGATCAGAACGAGTGACCCGATCCCCCGTGCGAGGTACCCGACGAACCGGTATGGGTGCGGTCGTTGTCGCGCGGCTTCTCGGTGCGGGTCATCGTAGAGTAGAGGAAGGTATCGCGCGATGCGGTCACCTCCATCGAGCCCGCACGGACATAGTTCTTCGCGCCGTGCTGCATCTCGACGGTCGTCAACTTCTTCTTCAACATGCCGGTGACCACCAGCGCGATGACGAACCCGACCGCCAGCGCGATCAACAGCGACGAGAAGGGCACATGGGGGCTTACGTGATACGCGATGCCGTCGGCATAGTCCATCAGCGCGGCATAGTAGCTGCCGCTCGAGAGCTCGTCGTACACATCGTCGAACACCGCGTCCTGCTCGTCCTCGTTGAACTTGCTGATACATGAGCCGGCAGTCGAGGTGTACAGCCCGCGCTTGCCGTTCTCATCGAGCATCGTCAGCAGCACCAGCACGCCGTCGGGGCCATAGCCGTTGTAGTCAAAGTAGTCGTCGGCGTACGCCATCTTGGTGTTATAGCTGCCAAGGTCCGAGGTGATCACGAACACCACGTCGATATCGAGCTGTTCTGCGATCGAGGACGCCTTGTCAGAGAGCGACTGCAGCTCGTTTTCGGAAAGCACCTCGGCGCCGTCGTCGACGATGCTCACCGCCGTGCCGGTCCCGTTGGCGAACGCCGCCGGCGCGAACACACACGCCAGGAGCAGCAGGGATAGGGTCAATATGATCATTCGTTTCATCTTCTGCCCCTCCTTACATCAGCTGCAACAGCCACATCACGGCATAGATGATCCCGCCGATCCCCGCCGTCATCAGCAGGCGGGTGAGCCAGAGCTTGGCGTTATCGGTCGGCAGGTTCCCGACGAACTTGCCCGTCTGGCCGTTCATCGCGAAGGTGTACTTCTGGCCGCGATAGGTCGTGTTCAGGATCCACACCGGATAGAGCGCGTACTTCGACTCGCCGTTCTTCAGCCGCACCGAGGCGTTCTCGGCGGTGACGGTGGCGTAGCCCTCGACGGTATCCTTGAAGGCATCCTCGGTGCTCTCCTTGACGCGCTGGTTGGCACGGGTGACGCTGTGCTCGGCGTCGACGTCGTACTTGTCGGCAAGGTAGCCGGCGAGGTACGCGGTCTGGAAGTCCACCGCATCGGAGAAATCATACGGCTCGACGCTCTCCATGATATCGTCCGCCATCTTGGTCGATCCGTCCACGGGCACATGGTCGAACCCGAGGTGTCCGGCGCGGTAGATCGAGTAGTGATCGGTGCGGGTATAGTTATACCGCGCGTCCGACCACACGGTCACGCGGGTGGCACGATAGCGGATATCGGCGTCGGCGTCGGCGTTGAACAGCCATACCGGCACATAGATACCCTTGATATCGTCGAGGTGGTTCTCGCTCTTGAACACCTTGGGCAGCAGGAACTTGCCGGTCAGGTGCTGCTTGAGCCCCTCTTTCGCGGCGGTCTTGTCGAGCTTGAAGGGGATGACATAGTCGGGCCTAAGGTTGCCCTTGAGCTGCTCCATCATGACGACGGGGTTGCCGCAGTAGGGACACTCGGATGCCGCGGTGGTATCGTCGGCAATGATCTCGCCCCCGCAGGAGTGGCATACATATGAGCGCAGCCGGTTCTCCTCATCCGCAGTCCACGCCGAGCCGGCGTCGGTGTGCCACTCGAGCTCATCGACGCCCTCGTTTTTGAGATCCTCATCATAGCCCAAAAGCGCTTCCATCTCGAACTCGGTGTCGCAGTAGGGGCACTTCATCTTCTGCAGCGACGAGTCAAAGGTGATCGCACCGCCGCAGCAGGGGCACTTATACTCTTGCAAAGCCATGGGTAACTCCTTGAAAAATTCTTTTCTCCATCAAAAGAAGGAGTGAAGCGTGACGGGCGCACTCCACTCCGCTACTCTTATACGCGGTCGTTCCCGTCAAAGATATCGCCGCACTCGGGACAGAACTTCGGCGGGTTCTTGGGGTCCTCGGGCTCCCAGCCGCACTTGTCACACCGATACAGCGGTGCGCTGTCGGGCTTCTTCTGTCCGCATTCGGCACAGAACTTGCCCTTGTTCACATGACCGCAGGAGCAGGTCCAGCCGTCGTGTGCGGGCTTCTTCGTCCCGCACTCGGGACAGAAGTTGCCGCTCGCCGATGCGCCGCAGGAGGGACACTTCCAACCGTCCTGTGCCGCAGCGGCGGGCTGCTGCGCCTGCTGCTGGGCGCCCATAGCATAGAGCCCCTGCGGGTTCATGCCGCCCATCGCGTTCATCGCCATGCCCATGCCGATGAATCCGCCCATCGCTCCGTCCGAATTGTTGGCGGCGCCCTTCATCGCGTCGCCGGCGTTGCCGATGATATGCGCAGCGCCCGCGGTGGGATCCCTGAATGCCGCGTTGCGCTGGAACTCCTTGATCATCACCTGATCCTCCTCGGGGAGGGTCAGCGAGCCGATGGCGATAGAGACGATCTTCAGCCCGCGCAGCTGTCCCCACTTCTCGGAGAGCTGCTCGTTCATCGCGGTCTCGAGCGCATCGGTATGGTTGACGATCTGGTTGGGGCGCAGCTCGAGATCGGACATCTTGCCGAAGGCGGGCTGGAGCTTGCTGATGAACTCGGTCTTGAGCTGACCGTCGATCTGGTCGCGGGTATAGTCCCCGACGATGTTGCCGCACACGTTGGTGTAGAAGAGGATCGGGTCGGCGACCTTGTAGGAGTAGACGCCCGAGCAGCGGATGCTGACATCGAGGTCGAGCCCGATCTTGCTGTCAACCACGCGGAACGGAACGGGGTTGGCGGTGCCGAACTTGTTGTCCACCAGCTCCTTGGTGTTGAAGTAATAGACGCGCTGATCCTTCGGCGGCTCGCCGCCATAGGTAAAGCGCTTTCCGATTGTCTTGAAGGTCTGCTTGATCGACTCGCCCAGCGACCCCGAGAAGATGCTCGGCTCGCTCGACGCGTCATAGGTGTATTCGCCCGGTTCGGCACAGATCTCGGCGACCTTGCCCTGGTCGGTGATGATGGCACACTGGCCGTCGGCGACCACCAGCCCCGAGCCGTTGGTGATGACGTTGTCGGAGCCCTTGGTGTTCGAGGAGCGGGAAGAGGTCTTCTTCTCGCCCTTGGTGACAAGGACGTTGGCAGACAACGAGTTACAGACAAAAAATTCTTTCCACTGGTCGGCGAGCACGCCGCCCACAGCGCCGATACCGGCTTTGATAAGTCCCATAATATCCTCCTTAGAGATGTCGGCAGAGATGCCGCAGTCTGACAAGATCATTATACCGTATCCATATAAGGATACGCAAGGTGTTTTGGGGATTTTTTGACGAGCTTTCTCTCATCCTGCTCCCGATGCCGGGCGACACATAGCCCTCGGCTGCGTAGGGGGCAAGAAAAAGCGTGCCGTATAGCGAGGTGCGACGCGTCCGCTAGTAGCTCACAGCGAACAGCACCATGATCACGATGATGAAGAGGACCGCCAGCGCCTTGAGGATGCTCAGCACCAGCCCGATGACGCTCATGATATAGCCGGCGTTCGCCTTGTCCGACGTCTCGCCGTACTGCGCGCGAAAGGCGCGGCCCTTCGACACACCGATCGCCGACAGCACGATCCCCGTGATTGTCAAAAAGAGCGAGAACACCAGCCCGAGGATCCCGAACAGGAGCGCTGTGCTCTCCATGCTCTGATACTCCTTCGTCGGGTATGGCTTCGCGTACACCGGCGGCGCGGTGTAGGGGTTCTGCTGCTGGGCATAGGGTTGCTCAACCACAGGCGGCGCGGTGTAGGGATTCTGCTGCTGTACATAAGGGTTCTCAGCAGCGGGCGGCACAGTGTAGGGGGACGCGGGCTGCTCTGCCGTCTTGTCGGGAGCTTTAAGCCGAGTGCCGCAGTTCAGACAGTATTCGGCTTGCTCGGATACGGCATAGCCGCAGTTTTTACAGAACATGAAAAACCTCCTTGTCAAAGCTGTTGAATAGTATATTCGTATCCGTCGGCGAGGGAAAAGATATCGCTCACGCCGTCGGTCATATACATCGTACCGTCATCGCACAGGATGATGCAGTCAAAGTCGCCGTACCGGTCATAGTACGCCGCCGCGCCGTCGATCCCCATGACGAACAGCGCGGTAGACAGCGCGTCGGCATAGAGCCCGTCGTCCGCGACGACCGTCACGCTGAGCAGATGGTTGTCGACGGGATATCCGGTCGAGGGATCGAGGATATGGATATAGCGGCGGCCGTCCTCCTCGAAGTATCGCTCATACCCGCCCGAGGTGGCGATCACCCTGTCGGTACAGGTAAGATAGCCAAAATACGCGGTCGGGTGTTCGGGATCGGCGACGCCGACCTTCCACAGAGAGCCGTCGGACTTGCTGCCATAGGTCAGGATCGTCCCGCCGAGGTTGAGCACTGCACCGCTCGCTGCGCTGTCTGACAGGATCGCTTTTGCGCGGTCGGCAAGGTAGCCCTTTGCCACCGCGCCGAGGTCGACCGACACGCCCTTTGGCAGGGACACCGCCGCTCCGTCCATCTTGACGGCGGACGCGTCGACCAGCGGGAGCAGCGATTCGATCTCCTCCGATGAGGGCACGCGGTATGCTCCGCCGAGGAACCCCCACGCGTTCATCAGCGGACAGACGGTCGGGTCGAGCGCGCCGTCCGTCCTATGCGCGATATCGAGCGTCCGTGACAGGACAGCGGCGGCATCATCGGACAGCAGCGCCGCTTTGTCGCGGTTGAGCGCGGCAATCTCGCTGTCCTCATCGACAGCCGAGAGCGACGCATCCAGCGTATGGATGAGCGATGTGATATCGTCGAGCGTCCCGTCATCGCCGAACACGCGCATCGACATCACGGTATCCATCGCCGTGACGGTGCGCTCGGCGGGCAGCTCGTCACATCCCGAGAGCATCCACACCAGCGCCGCACACAGCACAAGAGAGACAATCTTCTTCATACCGTTATCGTATCATATGGCGCGTGTCTTGTCAAAGGATTTTCACTATGGTATAATAGTTCCTATCGAATGGGTCAAAGGAGCCATGGATGAAATACAAATTGCTTGCGGCGATCATCGCCGTTATCTTCCTTATCGGGTGCGGACTGTCCGCCTATGCGCTGCTCGCCCCGCCCCAAAAAACGATAGAGGTGCTCAGCGACGGCGAGGTGATCTATACCGCCGATCTGTCTGTTGCGCCCGATACCCGATTCACGGTATCCTATGCCGATCACACGAACACGGTCGAGATCGTCAGCGGCGCGATCCGCGTCAGCGAGGCGGACTGTCCGAACCAGATCTGCGTCGGGATGGGGTGGCTGAGCAGCGCGGGGCTGCCCATCGTATGCGCTCCGAACCGGCTGGTGATCCGCTATGCCGGCGCGTCCGACGTGGACGCGGTAGCGGGGTGAGCGGATGAGAGCCGGACGACTTGCCGAGCTGTCGGTGCTGACCGCGCTCGCGCTGATCCTCTTTGCGGTGGAATTGCAGATCCCGTCCCCCGTTCCGATCCCCGGGGTGAAGCTGGGGCTCGCCAATATCATCACCGTGTATGCGGTGTACCGCTATCGGTGGTACGAGGTCGCTGCGATCGTGCTGGTGCGGCTGGTGCTGGGGGCGCTGTTCTCCGGCATCCTTACTGCGCTTCTCTACTCGCTTATGGGGAGCGCGCTGTGCCTTGTCGGTATGCTCGTGCTGCGCCGCGTGATCGACGAGCGGCACCTGTGGATGGCGTCGGTGTTCGGCG
This sequence comes from uncultured Ruminococcus sp., assembly GCA_905233755.1. GTDB lineage: Bacteria > Bacillota > Clostridia > Oscillospirales > Acutalibacteraceae > Ruminococcoides. The sequence continues at coordinate 5,182 of CAJODM010000015.1, read as the reverse complement.
CGCTGCTGCACAACACCGGCCAGATGGCGGTCGCGCTGCTATTGCTGCGCACGCCGTCGCTGCTCCTATACTTCCCGTTCCTGCTGGTATCGGGGTGTATCGCGGGGGCGTTCACCGGACTGTGCGCGCAGCTCATCCTGCCCCGTATCGAAAAAGCCATCAAAAGAGGAGGGTGAACATCACCCTCCTCTCTGTTATCTTTCTGTGTTATCGGAATATCAGCCAGCATATCCCATACAGCACCGGCTGGTGCAGCATATAGAACACCAGACTGTGCCTGCCGATGAACCCGAGCACCGGCACCTGCCGGTGCAACACGTGCGGCGCGCCCCGTTGCTGGATGACCCGCCACAGAAGCCATCCTGTCAAAAACAGAAATACCCACGGCACAAGCGGAAAGTAATCGGCGGAGCGAAACCCGTCTCCCGGCAGCCCGATCGGCGCAAGAAAACGCGTCACATACAGCGCGTCCGGCAGCGTGAGCAGCCGCACCGAGAACACCCCGACATACCGCCCCGGCACCCCGTAGGTAACCGCAAACAGCAACATCGACCCGATCGCGCCGACGATCGGCTGAACCCGCTGCAGCAGCGGCCGCAGCGCGGATGTGAGCAGCATCGCTGCCGCGATAAAGCTGAGCACGCCCCACAGGATCATCTGATCGGGCATAAACAGCCACGTCGCCACAGTGATCAAAAGCCCGCCTACGCCGACGATGATCCCGCGGCGATAGGGATGCGACGAGAAGTGCAGCGATATCCCCGATACGAGAATAAAGGTACAGCAGATACACCGCTCGAACACGACGGTCCCCGTGTACCCTACCCACGACGGATCGACGCCAAACACGACGAAGATATCATAGCACAGGTGATAGACGATCATCGCGATGACCGCAAGCCCCCTGATAGCGTCGATCAGATGGTACCGCTCCCTCATAGATCCAGGTGAAGGTAGCCGTTGACCCCCTGGAACACCAGCCCCGATACCTCGTCGTTGATCGTGCCGATATCGGCGTGACGGTCCGAGTTGAACCACTGCTTATAGACCGCCATCAGCCCCGAGATCATGAACTCGAGCATCAGGTCGATGCGATCCTCGTCCTCGTCGATATAGGAGAGGACGATCGCCTTGGAGCGCGCCTTCATCTTCTCGACGATCTTGGTCGAGAGGTTGACGTTCGCGTTCATCGACATCATATAGCCGAAGACGTCCATATCGGTGTTGATAACGGCGGTGAGCTTCTCAAAGATCCTGTACGGATGCGTCAAGCTCTGCTTGAAGTCGTTGTCGGTGAGGATCGCCTCGAAGTTCGCTGCCATCTCGTTCTCGATCTCGTCCACCACCTCATAGACCCCCGCGTAGTAGTTGTAGAAGGTCTTGCGGTTGATATCGGCAAGGTCGGCGATATCGCTGATGGTGATATCGTTCAGCTCCTTCTCGCCGAGCAGCCGCGCGAACGCGGTCTTGATCGCGCGCTTGGTCTTGAGCACGCGGCGGTCAACGGTCCTCTCGTTGTTCTGCATCGGTTCACACCCCCGAAAATCGCTTTGTCGGTCGCCTTGCGACGCGGTAATGCCACAAAATACAGCGTTTAGTGTATTATAATATACATGTGGGGGAAAGTCAACAGAAACCCGCATTTCTGTTGCTTTTTCCTCACCGCGTACCCTGCTCATGACAACAGGAGCGTTCCGTTTGGAACGCTCCTGTTCGTTATCCTATATGCAGATTATCCGAAGATGTGGAAGTTCACCACCAGTGCTGCGAACACGATGGAGACCATCGACAACAGCTTGATGAGAATGTTGATCGAGGGGCCGGAGGTATCCTTGAACGGATCGCCGACGGTATCGCCCACGACCGCCGCCTTGTGCTGGTCGGAGCCCTTGCCGCCGTGGTTGCCGGCCTCGATGTACTTCTTGGCGTTATCCCACGCGCCGCCCGAGTTGCTCATGAAGATCGCGAGCAAGAATCCCGACACGGTCGCGCCCGCGAGCATCCCCACGACGCCGAGATAGCCGAGCACCAGCCCGACCACGATCGGCACCACGATAGCGATGACGGTCGGCAGGATCATCTCCTTGAGCGAGGAGCGGGTGCACAGGTCGACGCACTTTGCATAGTCGGGGTCCGCCTTGCCCTGCATGAGGCCCTTGATGTGCTGGAACTGTCTTCTGACCTCGACGACGACCGACTGGGCGGCTCTGCCGACGGCGTCCATCGTCAGCGCGGCGAACACGAACGGCAGACACGCACCGATGAACAGACCGATGAGCACCAGCGGGTTCATAACGCTGAAGCTGTCAAAGCTGACGTCGGACGCGCCGACCTCCTGCACCTTCTCGATGTAGGACGCGATGAGCGCGAGCGCGGTCAGCGCCGCCGAACCGATGGCAAATCCCTTGCCGGTCGCGGCGGTGGTGTTGCCCAGACTGTCGAGGGCGTCGGTGCGCTCTCTGACCTCGGGCTCCAGGCCGGCCATTTCGGCGATGCCGCCGGCGTTATCGGCGACCGGACCGTAGGCGTCGGTCGCGAGCGTGATGCCCAGCGTAGACAGCATACCGACAGCCGCCAGCGCGATCCCATAGAGCCCGAAGTGGGGGTCGGCCGCGCCGCCGGACACGAAGTAGGCGACCAGCACCGCTGCCGCCACGATAATGATCGGCACCGCCGTCGAGAGCATCCCGAGCCCTACGCCGCCGATGATGATGGTGGCGGAACCGGTCTCGGACTTCGCAGCGAGGTTCTTGGTGGGTTTATAGGTATCCGAGGTGAAGTACTCGGTCGACAGCCCGATCAGCACCCCGGCGATCAGCCCCGCGATCACCGCAAAGTAGAGCGTATAGTACTCGCGGCCGAGCACGAACCAGATCAGCGGGAACGCCGCTATGGCGATGAGGATAGCCGAGAGGTTGGTACCGCGGCGCAGCGCCTTGAGCAGCACCTTCTGCTCCGCCTTCTCGCCGGTGCGGACAAAGAACGTGCCGATGATGGAGCACACGATACCGAGCGCCGCCATGATCATCGGAACGGCCATCGCCTTGATATCGCCTCCGAACGCCGCAACGCCCAGCGCAGATGCCGAGATGACCGAGCCGACATAGCTCTCATACAGGTCGGCGCCCATACCGGCAACGTCGCCGACGTTATCGCCGACGTTATCGGCGATGACGGCGGGGTTGCGGGGGTCATCCTCGGGGATCCCCGCCTCGACCTTGCCGACAAGGTCGGCGCCGACGTCGGCCGCCTTGGTGAAGATACCGCCGCCGACACGCGCGAACAGCGCCATGCTGGACGCACCCATACCAAAGGTCAGCATCGCCGATGTGATCTGGGACGGAGACTGGTTGAACACATACTTGAGCAGCGTAAACCAGATCGAGATATCGAGCAGCCCGAGTCCCACGACCGTGAATCCCATGACCGAGCCCGCCGAGAACGCCACGCGCAGCCCCTTGTTCAAGCCGGTGCGGCAGGCGTTGGCGGTGCGGTCGTTGGCAAAGGTCGCGATCTTCATCCCGACAAATCCCGACAGCCCCGAGAAGAACCCGCCGGTGACGAACGCGAACGGGACGAACCATGTCAGCATCCCGAACGCCGCCATCACGATCAGGATCACAAACATCCCGGCAAAGAACGCCGCCACGATGCTGTACTGACGCTTGAGGTACGCGTTCGCTCCCGAACGGATGGAACGCGAGATCTTCTTCATCTTATCGGTTCCCTCGTCAAAGCCGAGGACACGCTTCGCCATAATGAGCGCAAACCCCAGTGCTAAAAGCGAACCGATAAACACGAACAGAACGAGATAATTTTCCATAGTGTTCTACCAACTCCTTTATGGTATACATTAGAGTAACATTAATCTTACTACTTTTTGGCACTAAAGTCAAGAAGTGCGTCATCCAAAACGAACATCCGCTCAGCCGAACGGTTTCCACGGTTTTTGAATGAGTAAACAAATTGTAAACGACATGTAACCGACAAAAGCAAGGAGATATGATACACTGAAAAAGAGGTGATCATATCATGAAGAAACTAAGCTTAATGGAAGTGCTCGAAGGCATAGAAGATACCAGACGGAGCAGAAGCGTCATATATCCTCTGCACGAGGTATTGATCATCATGCTACTGGCGGTAATATGCGGCGCAACATCATACGCAAAAGTCGAAATGTTCGGAAAAAGCAAGGAGGTATGGCTAAGAACATTCTTAAAGCTTGAATACGGTATACCCGACGCCTGTACATTTAGAAACATCATCAAGGAAATAGATACGCAACAGCTTCATACGCTGTTTTGCGATTGGATGAAGAGCGTAGTCCGGGAATTATACGGAGTAGTAGCGATAGACGGAAAACAAGCCAGAAGAACAAAAGATGCTAAGAAGCGACCGCTTCATGTAGTCAGCGCGTTTGCGACAGAGTGCGGTCTTGTACTGGGACAGTTAGCGTGCGAAGAAAAGAGCAACGAAATAACAGCGATTCCCAAACTGCTTGAGATGCTCGAGATAAAGGGGTGTATCGTAACCATAGACGCTATGGGAACGCAAACAGCAATCGCAAAAGCAATCATTGATAAAAAGGCAGACTATATTCTTTCTCTAAAAGAGAATCAGAAAAACCTGTATAACGATGTGAAATTATATCTGGATGACATTCGTCAGGAGAAACGCTTGCTTGATTCCGAAAATTATCACAAAACGGTAGATAAAGGTCATGGACGATTTGAGGTCAGAGAGTGCATTATATCTGAAGAAATAAGCTGGCTCCCCTCAAAATCGGATTGGAGCGGAATAAACGGAGTCGGGGCAATCTATTGCAGCGTCGAAAAAGACGGCGTTACCTCTGAACAAAGTCACTATTTTATTTACAGTTGCATTGGTTTGAACGCAGAACAAATAATGAAGTATAAAAGAAGTCACTGGGGAGTGGAGAACAATCTCCATTGGGTTCTTGATATGGCTTTCAGAGAAGATGAGAGCAGAGCAAGAAAAGATAACTCAGCTGAAAACTTTAATGTCATAAGGCAAATTGCTTTCAATATCCTAAAAAGCGAGAAATGCTTTAAAGGCGGCATTACCGATAAACAATTTAAATGTCTTCTTGACCCCTCATACCTCGATAAAATCGTTACGAACTGGCTCTGTTCATAATTTGTTAACTCATTCAAAAACCGTG
>CAJODM010000014.1 GCA_905233755.1 uncultured Ruminococcus sp. | reverse complement strand
GCCTCTTTTGTATCATCATTTTTAGGGTCAAAAGACATTGCAATAAACACATCACGATTGTTAGGATTGTTTTTTTGCAACTCATCAACTCTTTGTAATCCATCTGGAGAGAGCGAGACACTATCATATAAACTATCGGACCTCAAGTATCCTTTTCTGATTAAGTAACTGACAAATTCTCCGCACTGATTAATACTCTCAACTTTCATCCTTTGATTTAGTGAATCAATAATCCTCTTACCAAAGCATGCGCTGACCGCTTCATTGGCTGTAAATCGTTTTTTATCTCCCAAACGTTCAGTTCTTGAGTATAGCATAAGCAAATAATTATCAACTTTATCAGAAAAGGTTTTAGGATACCAATTTTCTATTTCCATAAGAGTTATATAATGAGCATCTGCCTTACCCATATCTCTTTCGGAGATATAATAATACGAAGTAAACCGCTTTTGAGAATTATCATATTTTGCATGATAATAGAGCCAAGATGCAACCTTGTCACGGTTCATGTTTTCTTCTGCAACTTCTGTAATTGTAAATGCGCCACAGCATGGGCAAACAATTGTTGTTTCTGTGTTTAGCGGTCCATCGAGAGTAACTTTTGCATCAGCGCCACAAATCGGACATATACTGCTCATGTTCTGTCCTCCTATCAGATTACTTTCCTAACAGTGTCAGGACTATATGTAGCGAAGATTTGGTCGAAGTTGGTGGCGACGGAGTCGTTCTTCATGGAGCTGTCGCGCATGACAAAGTAGGCGGGTTGGAGCTTGGCGACAGCGGTGATGGTCTCGTCGCTGACGTCCTCGTCAAAGCAGGCGATCAGGAAGTTGTCCGCTACGTTAAAGACCTTCTTGCCTGCAATCTCGCTCTCTTCGATCTTGCTCGACAGGAGCACGCCGAGGTCGAGCATCACCTGGAAGAGCAGATCCTCGGGGGTGCGATCCTCTTTGATATTGCTCTCGAGGTTGTCGAGGATCGACATCTGGACGTCGTGGGGATTGTAGTAAACGTCCTTCATATTGGTAGAATCGAGCTTCAAAACACGGAAGCCGGTATCAAGGTTCTGTGTGTTCAACGGATTATCTTCTTTGATCTTTTTACCGGCACGGCGAATACGCTCTTTGCCGATTTCGCAGATGTTTTTGTACCCGGCTTTGTATGCTTCACTCTTCTCATCACACAGCTCGGGAAGCTGAACCATTATAAATCTACGATATTCATTATCTTCAGCATTCTGTCGCATTACAGCATGGGCTGATGAAGCAGATCCGGAGAAAAAGTCAAGTATAATATCATGCTCAGATGTAGTTTGATCGATTAAGATACGAACAATCTGTTCAGGCTTTGAAAACTCAAAAATTCTATGATCAAACAATTCTTCTATACATTTAGTTGCTGTTCTAGTATAAGTACTTTCACCAATAACAGAGGAAAACCCTGGCAAAACATTTGACACTTCAGAAAGAAAAGATTTTCTTCTTGGGCGACCATCGGGTGTAGTTGGCCAAATAATCCTATTCTCGCTAATCAGACGCTCCATGGTATGTTGATCATATCTCCATCCCATCTTTGGCTTGCCATAGTTTATCCCAGTAGCAGGATTAATGAGATCATAATGGCAGTTAGGACGCTGATCCTCTGATAATAATCCGGCCATATTAGCACTAGTCCATGGTCCTCTAGGATCATTATCAGGATTCTGATATTGATGTGTATTCCTATCAGCACCTTTCAGTTTTCTATTTCCAAAAGTTTTACTATAACACATAATGTACTCATGATCGATTGAAACGCCTGTAAGATTTCTGTTGTCTTTATTCTGCCGACTCTTCCATACAAAACAAGCTACAAAGTTGTCTGGACCAAACACCTCATCACAAATCTTTTTTGTGTTCTCTTGCTCGTTATCATCTATACTTATAAAAATCACACCATCGTCTGATAATAGATCACGGGCGATCTTCAGGCGCGGGTAGAGCATATTCAGCCAGTCGGTATGGAAGCGACCGTTGCTCTCGGTATTTTGGAACAGGCGGTTGCCTTCTTCATCAAGCTGTCCGCTGTTCTCCATATATTCATCGGTGTTCTCTTTGAAGTCATCATTATAGACAAAGTCGTGACCCGTGTTATACGGCGGGTCGATATAGATCATCTTGACCTTGCCGAGATAGGTCTCCTGCAGGAGCTTGAGGACGTCGAGGTTGTCGCCCTCGATATAGAGATTCTCCGTATTGTCAAAATCGACGCTCTCTTCACGGCAGGGACGCAGGGTCTTGCGGATCGGCGCGTTCGCCGCGAGGATCGACTTCTTCTTATCCGGCCAGGTGAACTGATAGCGCTCGTCGCGCCCCTCCACCACTACGGCAGAGATCTCCTGCTGCAGCACATCCTTGTCGATCGCGCGCTCGATGATCGCTTTTCCGTCCTCGTCATATCCCGTGATCGTCTCCGTCACCGCATTCGGAAACAAAGCCGCCAGCTTCTCAAAATTCTCCTGAGTCCGATCCTTACTCTGCATCTTCATCTTGTCCATTTTGCTCCTCCATAAAATCAAATGTGTTATTATTATCGAGTTTCTTTAATAATACTGTTCGTTTATGATCCCTTTCATCTTTGTACTCAAAAAGGATTCTATCGACATTTATCAACCAATCCAAACCATGTTTATCTTTCGTCAAAGAACCAGTTAGCGGAATTGTAATTATCTGATTTGCCGGAATATTGTATGCGCCAATATCTTTATAAAAAACAGCTGGTCCATTATAAATTGATTTGGAAATATCTCGAGGCACTACTTTCATAAGTATAGTTTTACCACTACAAAACAACAAGTGGGCTGCTCTGATTATTTTCGTTGTACTGCTACCATTATGGATTTCTATTGTACATCTATATTCGAAATACATTGCATCATCTAATAATGTTACTACATCAATAGCCCCAATGCGACTTCTTCCTTTCAAGGAGTCAGACCATGCTTCTAAGAAAATGGTGAGTTTTCCTTTATTTGAAAAAGAGTTTAGTAACCATCCTAAAACAGTACCCAATAGAGTCCCTATTACTCCAATAATTGCTTCTGTCACTTTATCATTCTCCTCTAGCTAATCTCTCTTTCAATTTAACAATACTCTGATGCAGTTCAAATTTCTTCTTCGGCTGGGCTTCGCGCTTGAGCTGTTTTTCCAGTCGTTCGATCTCTTTAGCCGCTGTTCATGCTCCATTATAACATCTTTCAGCGGTTTGGAGAAGTCCTTTTGTATGCCGGACACCTGATAGAACAATGCGGCGTAGACGTCATCGAGCGACAATCCGTCTGCACTCAGGTTCAGGCTCTCACTCGGCGCAAAATCCGTATGATAGTAATTGCCGACCGAAAGGGAATCGGAGGAGGTCTTTTCTTTATAGGCGACCCAAAGCTGACTCTCGCCCTCGTATGTCAGGATGAAAAACGTATGATACGGGATGCCGCGGTCAATCAGACGCAGGATACTGCTGTCGAAGTTCTTGGTCGTCAGCTCGATCTCGAATATTTCGATCTCGTCAATTGTTTCACTCGGCGCAACACCGAGCGTATCCGCCGTCAGCTTATACCGCCAGTAGATCGCGCTGATCTGATCGACGAATATCCGCTTATTCGCAGCTGATACCGTCAGATTCTCATAAAAGCTCTTTTTCGGAACTTTGATATTCACTTGTGATTTTGCAGGAAAACGAAGCATTTATCTCACCACTAAGAAGGTTTTCAATTCAAAATCGGATAAGCCCTTAAAGCTGTCGGAGAGCAGGGTCGTACCGCCGGGCTTGAATAGGCTGTTGATATCAGCGGTCTCTTTCACCTCGATGATCGAGCCGACTGCGTCCTGCAGCAGTTTGGAATAGGTTGACATATCTCTGCCGTCATCTGTCTCATCATTAAATGCGCGATACAGTTCGGGGATCGGTTCGCTCTTGCCGCGGCAGAGATGGCGCATTGTATCGAGGAGCTTCTTCGGCGACAGATGATTGCAGATAACTTCGCCATCCATACCGATATAGACCATGTAGAAGGGATGGAGCTGGTTATGCTCGTCGATCTTCGCTTTATCGGTCGCTTTCAATACATAGATCACACCCTTCGGCGCATCAGTATCTGCATGGGCGACAGCGTGCATGCCGTGCGGAGCGCTCTCGACATCGGGATGCTCTTTCATGTATTCGAGCAGATCAAGACGGAATTCGTTGAGACCGAGATCCATGATGGAGATACCCGAACTCATGTCCTCGATATCGACGACCTCATCCTTAAGCTTCTGCAACTGCGCCTTGCGGTACTCGAGATCGGTTTTCTCTTCATCGCTGAGGATATTGTCGTCACCCGTTGCAGTCATATCTACGATCTTCATACGGGTTTCGATCTTCGACTTGAGGTTGATGTATTCATCCAGAGATACATTCGGCCAGAAGTTGACGAGCTGGATCACGGAATTGCGGCTGCCGATACGGTCGATTCGACCGAAGCGCTGGATAATACGCACGGGATTCCAATGGATATCGTAATTGATCAGATAGTCACAGTCCTGCAGGTTCTGACCTTCGCTGATACAGTCGGTCGCTATCAAGACGTCGATGTCAGGTGCGTTGGGATTGAGACTGTCTCGATCTTTTGAAATCGGCGAAAAGCTGGTAAGAACAGAGTTGAGATCGGTGCTTTTCAGTTTTGCGGTTGTTCTTCCGTCAATCGAGCCGGTCACCATAGCGGTATCAATACCGAAGGTCTCTTTCATATACCGGCTGACATGGGTGTAAAGATATCCGGCTGTGTCGGCAAAGGCGGTGAAAATAATCACTTTACGATTGTCGGGATTGATCGGATTCTTAATTTTGTTTTTAAGAACCTCAAACAGCTTTTGAAGCTTACTGTCGTGTTCGGGCGTGATATCTTCAACCATATCCGTGAGCAGCTCGAGTACTTCGAGATCCTGCTCAAGATCATGCTTCCAGGATTCGTAATCCATATCACCAAGCCAGATTTTAACTTTCTTGCCGAAGGAAAAGAGATCATCACTATCCTGATCTTCGGGATCAAAGTCGTCAACATCTGACATATCAGTCAAATCGAGCTGAACTGCATGATTCTCTTTGTAATAGTCAATTTTATCAAGGGTGTTTTCTATCTGTTCTTTGATGCGCTTGAGGGTTAATGAGAAGGAGAAGATAGAGCTCTCCATACGCTTCATCAGATTAATGGCATTCAAACGGCGCAGACCAAGCTCACGGTTCTCCTGTGTGAATCCGATATTGATTGCGTTGTCTTTATACATCTCTGCATACTTCTCTTTTTTGAACGGAAGAATGTAATGCGATGGCAGATATATGTATAACCCGAGCATCATCAGCTGCTCAAAGATCTCATTGTAAGTAATGGCGGTTTTGAGATCCGTCAGCGGAGGATAGAGTGAGATCGGCGACAGTCGAGTCGGGAAGGTTCCGATATCAGTCGTGTCATAGTATTTTTGGATATGCTTGCGCGAGCGTGCAATCGTAACGCTGTCAAGGACCTCAAAAAAGTCGTAATCGAGCATTTTGAGCAACGCCTCTGTTGTACGTTTTTCGGGAGCAGATCTACTCCATGCATTAAATGCCTTCTGCGCGTTTCGGAAGATTTCATCGATGGATCGTTTCGTATCAAGTTGTGAATCGATCTGCGCAGCATTGCCTTCATAAGCAAGCGCAAGTTGGTTTTTGAGATCATTGAAACGATTGTTAACCGGGGTCGCCGAAAGCATGAGAACCTTTGTCTTGACTCCCTTACGGATTACCTGATTCAGCAGCTTGAGATAACGGTTTTCTTTTTCGTTATCTTCGCCCGAGAGCTGTCCGCCGTTTCGGAAGTTATGGGACTCATCAATGACGACCAGATCGTAGTTGCTCCAGTTCAAACGATTCAATTCAATACCGTTGGAGCTTCCGCGAGTTCTTCCGAGATCGGTATGGAATAATACATCATAGCGGAGCCTGTCCTCGGCAATCGGATTGTTGAGATAATTGCCCTTGTAGGTGTTCCAGTTAGCGGAAAGCTTCTTCGGACACAGCACCAACACCGTCTTGTTTCGGTTCTCATAGTATTTGATAACGGATAACGCAGTGAAGGTCTTACCTAAACCGACGCTGTCGGCAAGAATACAACCATTATACTTTTCCAGCTTGTTGATGATAGCAAGGCACGCTTCGCGCTGAAAACTGTACAGCATGTTCCAAATCTTGCTGTTTTTGAAGCCGGTCGCCTCATTCGGCAGAACATCCTCAGAGATATCCTCAAGGAATTCGTTGAACAGATTATACAGCGTAATGAAGTATATGAATTCGGGTGGGTTCTCGTTATATGCTGCTGAGATATTTTCGATGACTTCTTCGGTGACATCCTGCAAACGTTTTTTATCATTCCACAACTGATCGAATAGTTTGAGATAATAATCAGATAAGGGTGTTTCCACCTTTTGAACAAAATTGTAAGCGTTATTTCCTTTCTCACAGCCGAGATCGACGGTAGTAAAACCATCAATAGGCATATAGTTTTTATCGTCTAAATTGATAAACCCAGTCATCTTTTCGTTGGTAATATTGGATTTGAACTGAACTTTCTGGCGAATCCACTCGGCACATTCCTTTGCAATTGCTTTCTGTGTCAGTTCGTTACGCAGCTTGATTTCAAATTCCGTACCGTAGATGCTGCGCTCGCGATTCAGTCGAGGTATGTAAAACTCGCGTTTTTCTTTCGCAATTTTTTCTGTCGTAAAGGTCGGAGAGGTAAAAATAAATCGCAGCTCATCAATACTCCCCAACTCGTCTTTCAGCTCTTGAAAGGCATAGATTGAAAAGCATGCGGCTGCGATTTGCATTTTGCTTCCAGCATGAATCTCTTTTGATAAATCGTCTCTGAGTGTTTTATTGGTATTATAAATGATTTCCATAAGCCTAAACCGCCAAGTACCTCGATGTGATATAGCTATACATTATAAATAATACCACTATATGCGACATTTTTCAACGATTAATAAGAAATATTCACAGTTAATCATCCTAATGCTCATCCCAATAATCCTCTGCGTCCTCATAATCCCAGAAGTCGTCGTAGTAATCATAGTAAAAGTCGTCAGGGTGAGCATAGGACTTTGCATTGTAGGGATCGGAGTTGCTCTTGGCTTTGCTGCTCGATTAATAGCTGTCACTTGAGTACGGTTTGCTCGAACTGCTCGAATAACTCCTGCTACTTGACGAACTGCTTGAGTACGAACCGTCGGAATAATTGCTCCGACTTGTTGATGTATGTGAAGAGGTGCTGTATGAGCCGGACGAATACTTTGAAGAGCTTTTGCCGCAGGACCCGAGTGCAGACAGTGCAAGTGCCAAGATAATAATGATAATCAGCCAAAAGAAACACCCGGAGCCTCCGGTATTGCGCTTAGGTGTCTTGTCTCCACCTGAGCCTTTTTTCATACTGCCCTCAAAGATTTGATATCCGATATAATCATCCAGATAATCGTCGTAATCAGCCATAACAGCACCTCCTTCACGCTCGATATGAAATGATCAGTTGTACATATCATCGTCTGCACCGGATAAGTACTTCTCGCCATTGATCCGTATCAGTTGCTCTGAACCAACCGACTTTACTCCTGATCTATAAGCGATATTTCCGTTAGTGCCGACAAAGTTGATGGTTTTATCACAGTTTACTGCCATGATAGTTGAGTAGCCGCGCTCAATTGGCTTTACACCGTCATGATAGGTGAAGCCTTCCGCTTCAGCTTGCTGCAAAAATCGCTTACCGATTTCTGCGTTGGCAAGGTAAACATATACCCTGCCGTTAAGTTTTGATAATTCTTTGATTGTACGCATATTCGCGCCTCCTTTTTTATTTCACCTATCAGAGGCACGAAAGAACCTATCGTTCAAGCATTAGCACCTTACCGTCGTGAGATCCGGCAGGTTGCTGTGCGGTCAACGGGCTTGTCCCTCGCGCACTCTATATAGGTTATTGGTTTGTTACATCAGATCCAGTTCAAACAATTCATTTTCAAGCTCAGATATCTTGTCTTCGAGTTCATGAACCTTTTCTTCCCACTCCTCACGGATTTCCTCGTCATCTTCCGCCGGTTCGTGGAGCATTAAATGAACAAGTTGAAGATCCAGATCAACTTTCTCTAATTCAATCTCTGAACGACGCTCCTCTTTTTTATCCTCTGAATCATCCGAGAGAAAATCCTCTGAATTCAAATCATCGTCAGGAATGATGCAGGAAGTATAACAGGATTCTTGTCGGTCAGTTTTTTCCATATCGTCTATGATTGCTAAACCCAGCATCTCTTCTGCAAGGTCAGTATGACCGTCGCCGTTAAAGTCAAACATTCCGCCGAATAAATCGTCAAACATAATAATCCTCCTTAGTTAGCAAATATCAGTTGGGCTGCCAACTCAAAATCGTAGTTCAAGTTTATCATCACGACGGACTCGCCGATCGCCTCGGAAATGTTCTCAGCAATCCTACCGATCGGATAGTCGTTAGATAGCGTGATATACTTCAGGCGCCAGCCTCCGTCTGTTTTGTCTGCACGCATGATTTTCATGCCCTCGAATGCGGAAATTGCCTGTGCCGCGATCGTGACAATCTCAGCACCAGCATCGGGACACTTGGCGGGTGACTTCTCCTGTCTAAGCTTCGGCATGAAGTAGTGACAGCCTTTTTGCTCGCATCGGTGTTCAGTACAGTGCCTTGCCGTCAGAAAGCCGGGATGCTCATTACACTGACAGTAGCCGACGCAGTTTCCGCGTCCGGTGATTCTGCCGTCGATGCACCGGCGATGATGGGCATCGCCTTGTGTTTTGTCCAGATAAGCATAGTCAATCAATCCGAAATGCATAACATCAACTCCGTATCTTAATTTCGGGGAAACTTCTTCTCCTTGTCCTCCTTGTACTCATTATACAAAAAACAAAGTCCGATAAACGCTTCTCTGAAAAGAAACTTTGTTCGATAGAGTGGGCTGGTTTCATTACGATATTCTGAGGATAGTTCTGTTGATGCTTTCGACGTACTTCATTGTTTGGTATGCCCCGCCGGAGGGGTGAGTGACATAGAATACGCATAGATCAGAGCGGTCCACCATAGCACGGTTGCGGATACGGATGGCGGCTTTCGGGTGAGCAGCGGCTGATTCTTCGCACAGCTCCACGCTGTCGTAATACGCCTCGTGCTCCGCCTGATTCTTCTCGAAGCCGGCGCGCAGGTAGGGCATCACCAGCGTGAGGAAACAGTTGCCAGTGTCGCGGTTCCGCATGATACTCTTTATCACCGAGGCCGCGAAGATATCAAACTCGCCCTCTCTGCCGATGAGGAACTCTACATACTCATGGTCGGAGAGTATCTTCTCTATCGCATTTCGCAGGGCGGTCTCTACCTCTATCACATTCTCAATCTGCCGATGACCGAACAGGCAGACAGTATATGGCAACAGCATAATCAAATCTCCTTTATGGGATATATCGTAAATTATAGCACATAACTATCAAGATTGCGATATATCCCACACAATTTATCGTAGGTTTTTGTAAAATTGATTTACGATAAATCGTAAAGGAGTCTGCCATGACGACGAAAGAAGCGGTAGCACAGCGCATCATCGATCTGTGCAATGAGAGAAATATCGCGATCAACGCGCTGGCGAATATCAGCGGCGTGTCGCCCTCGACCATCTACAGCATGCTCAACCAGAAGAGCCAGAATCCCGGCGTCGTTTCGATCAAGAAGATCTGCGACGGTCTGGAGATCACCGTACGCGAGTTCTTCGACGATCCGCTGTTCGACAGCACTGAGCAGGAAATCAAATAATATCAGCATAAACTGTTCCCTCGGTTGATAAGCCGAGGGATTATCTGTTTTACGACAAAAACAGCGAAGCCGAAGCTCCGCCGCCAAGTTTAGGTATCTTCTGTTAATACATCCGCGTCACACTCGAGTATAAGGTGAACACCCAGTGAGAAGCCGTATTGAAACGCTGCTTGCTCTGTAACGGAATGCATCTCGTTGATCGTCTCGTCATACCTATCGAGTGTCTCCTTTTGCTTGTCTGTCAGGGTGGCCGTCAGCTTGTCCCGATTACTGTCCATCAGAGAGAGAAGCCTTCGATAATGCCGGTCTTTCCTCAGGATCGTTTCATGCGGATCGATGTTGCCGTACCACAGTTCCTCCAGTACCTTCTTCATACATAGATCACCTCTTTCAGCACGATCTCTCTGACCCTGTCCCGGATGTTGTTCATTGCGCCGACCCATGCCATCTGGTCTTCTGCCTTCAGCTTTTCGGTCACACCCTCGCGCTTTGCGATTTCTTTGACCAGCTGAGAATTCATTTCGTCGGCTTGCTCATTGACGTCTCGCAGATACGAATTCAGCTCTCCGTTCATCCTCATGACGCCGATCAATGACGGCCTTGTTTCTTTGAGGTACTGATAATGCAGTTGACCCCAAATTCCTACGCCTTTCAAATTATCTTTCATAGTGCAATACCTCCTTTGCAACTACATTGTACCGCAAAGGAGGTATTTTGAAAAATGTGCGATAAATCATTTATTTAAGATGTAATAATCTTTCTTCGCACCGTCCCGCATGGCTCAAAACTGTTCTTGTCAAACATTAATATGTTTTTTCCATTTGGATAAACAGTACTCGAGTATATTATTCCGGAATACCCTTTGGAAAGGAAATAATATGCCATACATTGAAATGGTGCATACATTAACTCGCGGTCTTCCGTTGTGATAGGAATAAATATTTGATTTGCCAATAGCTTGGCATATGTAAAAGCAATCCACTTTTTTAAATGCAGATAAATATCAGTTGTACTAATATCCTCTTTTGAAAAACCTCCTGATGCTGCTTTCATTAAACCCAATCCAATCTCTCTCTTCACTATCGCTTGACCAGCCTTTTCTAATTCAGCGTTTATCTCATCAAACGCCTCATTACTTGCAATTGTTAAATCTACAATTGTATCATTCTTGTATTCTTCATTCATTACAAAATCACATATAGCAAAGCATTCCCCTTCTTGTGCTCTGCACTCATGTAGAGCACATGTTTCAGCATTTACTAAACCTAATTCTTTATCAAATGCAAGATAAAGCCACTCTACTCCGGGAGGACTAAATCTATTATGATCAGTAATATGTTCTTTATCAGGTATAAATCGAGAATAAGCAGGTATGGGATCTTCAATATTTATTCTTGCAGCGCGTAGAACATGGGTATCCATATTAAACACATCTTCTAACCTAAAATCAAATAAGTAATGACACTCTGAAAACATAGCATCAAAACTTTTCATAAATGTATTTGTCAACGCCTTATCTAATTCGTTATATTTGAAATACTTATTAGCAAAGGCACTTCTAAAAGATTCCCAAGTTGAACAGATAGCGTCTTCACATTTTGAAATATCAGAAAAATCAAACAATTGCTCCATGGTCTTTCTCCAAGTCATTATTCAAGTCATTATTATTGAAATGTCCCCGCATCTCAACATGAAACGCGGGGACTCTGTTCAAATATACAATTCACGCCATCTCAGCACGCGGTGCCGGGTGGAGTCGGTGTACAGATGCTTCTGTGCATCCTCCTTCGTGAGCGTGAATTCAGCAAATTTGTACGGTTTGGAAATTACTTCCTGCTTTGGCTGATTGCAGCCTGGGCGGCAGCGAGGCGAGCGATCGGAACGCGGAACGGGGAGCAGGACACATAGTCGAGCCCGATCTTGTGGCAGAACTCGACAGAGGTCGGGTCGCCGCCGTGCTCGCCGCAGATACCGATATGGAGCGCGGGGTTGACGGGCTTGCCGAGCTTGATGGCCATATCCATCAGCTTGCCGACGCCGGTCTGGTCGAGCTTTGCGAACGGATCGTTCTCGAAGATCTTCGCGTCATAGTATGCCTCGAGGAACTTGCCGGAATCATCACGGCTGAAGCCGAAGGTCATCTGGGTCAGGTCGTTGGTGCCAAAGCAGAAGAAGTCGGCTTCCTTGGCGATCTCGTCGGCGGTCAGCGCGGCTCGCGGGATCTCGATCATGGTACCGACCTCATACTTCAGGTCGGCGCCGGCAGCGGCGATCTCGGCGTCGGCGGTCTCGACGACGAACTTCTTGACGTACTTGAGCTCCTTGATATCGCCGACCAGCGGGATCATGATCTCGGGAACGATGTTCCAGTCGGGATGCGCCTTCTTGACGTTGATCGCGGCGCGGATGACGGCCTTGGTCTGCATCTTGGCGATCTCGGGATAGGTGACAGCCAGACGGCAGCCGCGGTGACCCATCATCGGGTTGAACTCATGCAGCGAGTCGATGATCGCCTTGATCTCGGCGACGGACTTGCCCTGTGCATCGGCGAGAGCCGCGATGTCCGCCTCTTCGGTGGGGACGAACTCGTGCAGCGGCGGGTCGAGGAAGCGGATGGTGACGGGGTTGCCCTCGAGCGCCTCGTACAGCTTCTCAAAGTCGCCCTGCTGATACGGCATGATCTTGTCGAGCGCCTTCTCGCGCTCCTCGAGCGTATCGGCACAGATCATCTCGCGGAACGCAGCGATGCGGTCGCCCTCGAAGAACATATGCTCGGTACGGCACAGACCGATGCCCTCGGCACCCAGCTCACGCGCCTTCTTGGCGTCGGCGGGGGTGTCGGCGTTGGTGCGTACCTTCAGGGTGCGGTACTTGTCCGCCCATGCCATGACGCGGCCGAACTCGCCGGCGATAGAAGCGTCAACGGTCGGGATAATACCGTCATAGATGTTGCCGGTGGAGCCGTCGATCGAGATATAGTCGCCCTCGTGGTAGGTCTTGCCGGCGAGGGTGAACTGCTTGTTGTCCTCGTCCATGACGATCTCGGAGCAGCCGGATACGCAGCAGGTACCCATGCCGCGGGCGACGACCGCCGCGTGGGAGGTCATACCGCCGCGAACGGTCAGGATGCCCTGAGCCGCCTTCATGCCCTCGATATCCTCGGGAGAGGTCTCAAGACGGACGAGAACGACCTTCTCGCCTGCGCCGCCCTGGACCTTGGCGTCCTCGGCGGTGAAGACGACCTTGCCGCATGCCGCACCGGGAGAGGCGCCCAGCCCCTTGCCGGCGGGGGTAGCCGCCTTCAGCGCGGCGGCGTCGAACTGGGGATGCAGAAGGGTGTCGAGGTTGCGCGGGTCGATCATCAGGACCGCTTCCTCCTCGGTGCGCATACCCTCGTCAACGAGGTCGCACGCGATCTTCAGCGCGGCCTGGGCGGTGCGCTTGCCGTTACGGGTCTGGAGCATGTAGAGCTTGCCGTGCTCGACGGTGAACTCCATGTCCTGCATATCTCTGTAGTGGGTCTCGAGGGTCTTGCAGACGTCGGTGAACTGAGCGAACGCCTCGGGGAACTTCTCCTCCATCTCGCTGATATGCATGGGGGTGCGCACGCCGGCGACGACGTCCTCGCCCTGGGCGTTGGTGAGGAACTCACCGAACAGGCCCTTGGCGCCGGTGGCGGGGTCACGGGTGAACGCAACGCCGGTACCGCAGTCATCGCCCATGTTGCCGAACGCCATCGACTGGACGTTGACGGCGGTGCCCCAGCTGTAGGGGATGTCGTTGTCGCGGCGATAGACGTTGGCTCTCGGGTTGTCCCAGGAACGGAACACCGCCTTGACGGCGCCCATGAGCTGCTCCTTGGGATCGATGGGGAAGTCCTGACCGATCTTCGACTTGTACTCGGCCTTGAACTTCTCGGCGAGCTCCTTGAGATCGTCGGCGGTCAGCTCGACGTCCTGGGTGACGCCGCGGTCGGCCTTCATCTCGTCGATGAGCTCTTCGAAATACTTCTTACCGACCTCCATAACGACGTCGGAATACATCTGGATAAATCTTCTGTAGCAGTCATACGCCCAGCGGGGGTTACCGGACTGCTCGGCGATGGTCTCGACGACCTCTTCGTTCAGACCGAGGTTCAGGATGGTGTCCATCATACCGGGCATCGAAGCGCGCGCGCCGGAGCGGACGGATACGAGCAGCGGGTTCTCCTTGTCACCGAACTTCTTGCCGGTGATCTCTTCCATCTTGCCGATGTACTCGTTGATCTGCGCCTGGATATCGGGGTTGATCTGACGACCGTCCTCATAATACTGGGTGCAGGCCTCGGTGGTGATGGTGAATCCCTGAGGAACCGGAAGACCGATGTTGGTCATCTCGGCAAGGTTCGCGCCCTTGCCGCCGAGCAGCTCTCTCATGTCGGCGTTACCTTCGGTGAAAAGGTATACATACTTGTGACTCATGTGAATCTCCTCCTAGAAAATGTTATACTTTCTGCCGCTGTGCGCCGCCATTCCGGACCGGTGCCAAGCCGACATACATATACGCATTCATTATATCAGAAGGGTTCTTCAATTTCTATATCTTATGAGAAAAATAGTTAGAAAAGATAGAAATTTTTTCGGGCGAAAAACGAGTGATTTTATGGAAAATGTTTAAATTGTAATAAATTTGTAATTTCTTCTTGCAAAATCCTGAAAGTGTGAGATAATAAGTATAAGTAAAAGTCTGTCATACAGAAGGAACCGCCATGAACAAGTGTGCCGTGATCCTCGCCGGCGGCGAGGGAAAAAGAATGAAATCCGATATCCCCAAGCCCATGAATCCGGTGCTCGACCGACCGATGCTCAGATGGGTCATCGACGCGGTGCGCGACGCCGGTATCGAACAGATCTGTGTCGTCACCGGCTATCGCAAAAAGGTCACCGAGGACTATCTTCGCTCGCTGCCTTTTATGGTCGATACGGCGTACCAGTCACAGCGGCTGGGCACCGGCCACGCCGTGATGATGGCGCGAGAGTTCCTGGAGCGTATCGGTGGGGACGTCGTCATCCTCTGCGGGGACGCGCCGTTCATGGACGCCGATACCATCGCCGACGCGTATCGCCGGCATGACGAGAGCGGCGCGGCGGCCACCGTGATCTCGGCGGTGCTCGATGATCCGACCGGCTACGGCCGCATCGTCCGCCATGACGACGGCACGCTCTGCCGCATCGTCGAGCAGAAGGAGGCGGATGAGCAGACGCGCCGGATATGCGAGGTGAACTCGGGCGCGTACTGGTTCGATACCGATTCGCTCCTGTCGGTGCTCGACAGCATCACCGCCGACAACCAGGCGGGCGAGTACTACCTGCCCGACGCGCTGACCCTGCTGCTGCACAGCGGCCGAACCGTCGCAGCGTTCACCGCCGCCTCTGCCGATACCGTGCTGGGCGCGAACGATCCCGAACAGCTCGAGCAGCTGTGCCGTATCGCCCGACAGAAGGGCTATCAATAAAATATCCATAATCTCGAATCCACATTCAATTCATTTTTATTTCAAGATCATAGGGGGAAAAATAATGAATTCACATGGTAAGGACATCAAGATTTTCACGCTGAACTCCAACAAGCCCGTCGCGCAGGGGATCGCCGAGTGCCTCGGTGTTCCGCTCGGGAAGAGCGACGTCGCCACCTTCTCGGACGGCGAGATCGCGGTCTCGCTGCACGAGAGCGTCCGCGGCTCCGACTGCTTTATCGTCCAGTCGACCTGCTCGCCCGTGAACGACAACCTGATGGAGCTGCTGATTATGATCGACGCGATGAAGCGCGCTTCGGCGTCGTCCATCACCGCGGTGATGCCGTACTTCGGCTATGCCCGTCAGGACAGAAAAGCCAAGGCGAGGGATCCGATCTCGTCCAAGCTGTGTGCCGACCTCATCACCACCGCCGGCGCCGACCGTCTGCTCACCATGGACCTTCATGCCGCCCAGATCCAGGGATTCTTCAACATCCCGGTCGACCACCTCGTCGGCGCGCCGACCCTTGCGCGCCATATGCGCGACCGTGTCCGCTCACATGAGGACGAGTTCGTCGTTGTATCGCCCGACCTCGGGTCGGTCACCCGCGCGCGGAACTTTGCCGCCAAGATCGGGTGTCCCATCGCCATCATCGACAAGCGCCGCCAGCGCGCCAACGTCAGCGAGGTCATGAACATCATCGGCGATGTGAAGAACAAGAAGTGCATCCTCGTGGACGATATGATCGACACCGCCGGCACGCTGTGCAACGCCGCCAACGCCATCGTCGAGAAGGGCGGCGCGACCGAGGTCTATGCCTGTGCGTCGCACGCGGTGCTCTCGGGCCCGGCGATCGACCGCATCCGCGAGAGCGCCATCAAGGAGTGCATCATGCTCGATACCGTCCCGATCCCCGAGGAGAAGATGCTCGACAAGTTCACCGTTCTCTCTACCGCGCCGCTGTTCGCCGAGGCGATCGAGCGCATCTATGAGGACAAGCCCGTTTCTCCCATGTTCCTCTGATATCATGCAGAATAACGCGAAAGACCTCCCCTCTCGACAGGGGAGGATATCTTTGTTTCAAGGAGCCACCTATGTTCTTTCAATCAGGAAAGCCGACCGGCACGATCGACTATATCATCGCAGGGCTCGGGAACCCCGGCCGCGAGTATGAGAACACCCGCCATAACGCGGGGTTCCTCGCGCTGGATGTTCTCGCCGAGAAGTACGGCTGCAAGGTCAACCGTATCCGCTTCAAGGGCAGGACCGGCGAGTGTACCATCAGCGGTCGGCGGTGCCTTTTGCTGCGCCCGTCCACTTTCATGAACCTTTCTGGCCAGTCGGTGACCGGGGCGATGCAATTCTACAAAATCCCCCCCGAGCGAACGGTTATACTGTTTGATGACATCTCTCTCGATATGGGCGCGATGCGCATCCGGCGCAAGGGCTCGGACGGCGGTCACAACGGGATGAAGAACATCATCTATCTCTCCGGCTCCGACCAGTTCCCGCGTATCAAGCTCGGCATCGGCAAGAAGCCGCACCCCGACTATGCCCTCAAGGACTGGGTGCTGTCCCGATTCTCTTTTCAGGAGCTAGAGGAGCTGCAGCCGGTGCTCGACCGGACTGCCGAGGCGGTCGGGCTGATCGTCGGCGGCGATATTGACGAGGCGATGAACCGCTTCAACTAGCATATGAGGGCTGTCCCACCGGTTATGAACACCTTTTCATATTTTCTTGACGGCGTGATGCAGGGGACGAAGGAATTCGTCCGCCTCGACGATGCCGTCAGACAGCGCCGCCGCGCCGCTGTGCTCGGTGTATCCGCTATCCACAAGTCGAACATCATCTCGTCGCTCCGTCGGTCGCGCGCCGCCGGGGCTATTGTTGTTGCCCAGAACGAGCAGGAGGCACAGGTGATGTGCAACGACCTGTGCGCGATGGGACACACCGCGCTCGTCTATCCAAAGCGCGACTTCGTCTTTCTTTCTTCTTCACACAGCTCGCACGAGTATGAGCACCAGCGGTTGGGCGTGCTGTCAAAGATGCTCGAGCATTGCTATGACGTCGTTATCACCACGCTCGACGCCGCGCTCCAGTACACGATCCCCGTCGATATCCTGCGTCAGTCGATATGCACCGTTGAAGCGGGCACGGCAGTCTCGATCGACGCGCTCGCCCGCACGCTGACGCTGCTCGGATACGAGCGGTGCGACAACGTCGAGGGCAGCGGCCAGTATTCGATACGGGGCGGGATATTCGACCTGTTCATGCCCGACAGCGATCGGCCGGTGCGCATCGAGTTCTGGGGGGACGAGATCGACACCGTCACCTACTTTGACCCCGAGACCCAGCGCCGCACCGACCCGTGCGGCAGCATCGCGCTGACCCCCTCGCACGAGATCCTCGTCGAGAGCCGTGCAGCGCTCGCCGAGAAGATCCGCTATAAGGCGTCGCATCTGACGAGCGAAAAGAGCCGAAAGGCGAAGGAGACCCTGCTCAACGAGGCCGATCGGCTGTCATCGGGGCTGTCGCTCGGGTCTTATGACAAGTTTATCTCGCTTGTGTACGACCGTCCGGCGACGCTGCTCGACTATCTGTGCGACGACGATATCCTGTTTATCAGCGAGTATCAGAACGTCAAGGAGCGCGACCGCGCGACGGCGTTCCATGAGAGGGAGAACCTGCTTTTGCTGTTCGAGGACGGGGTGCTGTGCCGCGGACTCGATACCTTCTCGATCGACACTGCACAGGGGATGGAGCGGCTGCTCACCCATCCGACGGTGTTCCTCGATACCTTCTCCCACTCATCCTATGATACGCCGATCTCGGAGCTTGTCACCCTGTCGGCGCGCTCTCTGCCGCCGTGGTCGGGCAACAGCGCGACCCTATCGGAGGACCTCTGCGATATCGGGTATGAGCGGTATGCCACCGTCATCCTCTCGGGCAGCGAGAAGGGGGCCGAGAACCTCGCGTCGCTCCTCTGTGAGAAGGGGATCCCCGCTAAGTTCGCCGCATCCCTGACAGCACCCGAGCGCGGGCGTGTCACTGTCATGCCGGGGATGCTGTCGGCGGGGCTCGAGTACCCCCATGAGGGGTTCTTGCTGTACAGCCACTCGCCCGTTATCTCCCCGCACAGAAAACCGCGCACAAAGGCGCGAAAGGACGCAAAGGCGGTCTACTCGCTCGCCGAGCTGTCGGTCGGCGAATATGTTGTCCATACCATCCACGGGATCGGTATCTATCGCGGAATCACGAACATGGACGTCCACGGCGTGAAGAAGGACTATATCAAGGTCGAGTACGCCAAGGGGGATCTGCTGTATGTGCCGGTCACCCAGCTCGACCTTGTCAACAAGTATATCGGCCCTCGCGAGAACAACCGCGTCAAGCTCAACCGACTGGGCTCGCAGGACTGGCAGAAGACCAAGACCCGCGTCAAGACCGCCGCCCGCGAGATGGCAAAGGAGCTCATCGCGCTCTACAGCGCGCGGATGCAGGCACAGGGGTTCGCGTTCTCGGGCGATACCGAGTGGCAGCACGACTTTGAGCGCGGGTTCGAGTATGACGAGACCGAGGACCAGATCCGCTGCTCTGATGAGATCAAGCACGATATGGAGAGCACCGCGCCGATGGATCGGCTGCTGTGCGGCGACGTGGGGTTTGGCAAGACCGAGGTCGCGCTGCGCGCGGCGTTCAAGTGTATCTCGGACTCGAAGCAGTGCGCGCTGCTGTGCCCGACCACCATCCTTGCGTGGCAGCACTATCAGACGGTGACGACGCGGTTCGACGGCTATCCCATCCGCGTCGAGCTGCTGTCGCGGTTCCGCTCCCCAAAAGAGCAGAAGGAGATCCTAAATAAGCTTGCTCTCGGCGAGATCGACATGGTCATCGGCACCCATCGGCTGGTGCAGAAGGACGTGAAGTTCTATGATCTGGGACTTGTGATCATCGACGAGGAGCAGCGGTTCGGCGTCGCCCAGAAGGAGCACTTCAAGGGGATGCGCAAGAACGTCGATATCCTCACCCTGTCGGCGACCCCGATCCCCCGTACGCTGAACATGGCGATGAGCGGGGTGCGCGATATGTCGGTGCTCGAGGAGGCGCCCCAGAACCGCCATCCCGTCCAGACCTATGTGCTCGAGCACGATACCGCCGTCGTCAACGAGGCGATCCGGCGGGAGCTCAGGCGCGGCGGTCAGGTGTTCTACCTCTACAACAACGTCGAGGGCATCACCGCTAAGGCGGTGCGCATCGCCGAGGCCATCCCCGAGGCGACCGTCGCCGTCGGCCACGGCAAGATGAACGAGCAGGAGCTGTCCGAGGTCTGGCGCAGGATGCTCAATCAGGAGATCAACGTGCTGGTGTGCACCACCATCATCGAGACCGGCGTCGATCTGCCCAACGCCAACACCCTGATCATCGAGAACGCCGACCGGTTCGGGCTGTCCCAGCTGCACCAGATCCGCGGTCGGGTCGGCCGATCACCGCGGCGCGCATATGCCTACTTCACCTATCACGGCGGCAAGGTGCTGTCCGATATCTCCCAGAAGCGGCTGACCGCCATCCGCGAGTTCACCGAGTTCGGCTCGGGGTTCAAGATCGCGATGCGCGATCTGGAGCTGCGCGGCGCGGGGAACATCCTCGGCGCCGAACAGCACGGCCATATGGAGGACGTCGGCTATGATATGTACCTCAAGCTCCTCGGCGACGCCGTCAAAGAGGAGAAGGGCGAGCAAAAGGAGCCGCTCGAGGAGCGCGACTGTCTGATTGACGTCGCGGTCGAGGCGCATATCCCCGAGACGTATATCGAGAGCTTGTCCAACCGGCTGGACGCCTATCGCCGCATCGCGGGCATCCGCGATACAGAGGACAAGCGCGACGTGATCGACGAGCTGATCGACCGATACGGGGAGCTGCCGAAGTCCGTCGAGGGGTTGATCGACATCTCGCTCATCCGCGTGACGGCGGCAGCGGCGGGCATCTATGAGATCCGCGAGAACGACGGCTCGATCCTGCTCTACCTGTCGGATATCCGCCGCAAGGAGGTCGCCGAGCTCTGCTCCAAGAACCGCGGCAACGCCCTGTTGTCCGCCGGCGCAAAGCCCTATATCGCGGTGCGGAATATGAAGGGCAAGCGGTCGCTTGATGCGCTGAAAGAAATATTCTTCTGATAAAAATTGTGTATAAAGTGTGAAAATTTGATTTTTTTCACACAATATATAGACAAAAGCGGTTTTTTGGTGTATATTATATAAGTTAAAAAATATACTGGCGTGATATGCGAATCCCGCCGGTTGACAAAGGACGGTAATTCCCATGAGAAATTTCACGAAGATCGCGTGCGTCGTGCTGGCGCTCGTCATCGCGCTGTCGACAGCGGCGTGCTCGCTGACCCCGCAGATGTGCTACAAGTCCGATGACCTTGAGATTCCGGTCGGCGTGTATATCTACAACCTCTACTCCGCCTATAACCAGGCGCAGAACTATGCCCAGCAGTCGGATCTGTATGACGCGGAGGAGGGTACCTATGACGGCAAGAAATCCTTCCTGAAGCTGCAGATCACCGACGACGACGGCGTGACCGCCACGGCTGACGAATGGATCGTCGATACCGCGACCGATAACACCAAGCACACCATCGCCACCTATCTCGCGTTCAACGACCTTGGATGCACCATCGACGAGGCGACGCTCAGCTCCTATAAGACCCAGGCGCAGGAGATCTGGGATCACGGCTACTACTACCAGTACTATGGCGAGAACCCCTACTCGGAGATCTTCGAGCCGATGGGCGTATCGTTCGACTCGTTCTACATCGCGACCTACTACACCGGCGCGATGCAGGAGGCGGTGTTCGACGCGCTGTACGGTGCGACCGGCGTTGAGGCGGTCTCGGATGACGAGCTGACCGCGTTCTTCACCGAGAATTACACCTCCTACAAGCTGTTCTACACCGACCTGTTCACCACCGAGAGCCGCGCGACCCTCGACGAGAACGGTGAAGAGACTACCGAGGATGTGGACGTCGCGCTGTCGGATGAGGAGATCGAGGAGTACACCGAGCTGTTCGAGCAGTATGTCAAGGACATCAAGGACGGCGATAAGTACGATGACGTCCTCGCCGACTATATGGACGAGTTCGACATCGAGGAGGATCCCACCACCGCGAACGTCGAGATCCTCGAGAACAGCACCATCGGCGATAACATCGTCGCCGCCCTCGAAGAGATCGGTGAGAACGAGGCGACCACCTTCACCATCGGCGATAGCGACAACGACCAGGTGCTGTACTTTGCCTACAAGGCGCCGATCGCTGACGAGATCGAGAACTATATCGGCGACGAGACCAACCGCGCGTCGGTGCTCAACGAGATGAAGTCCGACGACCTGGACGACTATCTCGATGCGATAGCTGAGAGCAAGGGCATCACCCTGAGCAACGCCTGCAAGGGGTATCAGCCGAAGATGTTCGAGAGCTGAACACGCTCTATCCTATGATATCCGGAAGTGGTTTTTATGAGAAATAAGCTGAAATATACGGCGCTGCTGCTCGCACTGCTGCTGCTCATCACCGGTACCGCGATGGTCGCGACCGCCGCCGACGGCGCTGATGCAGGCGGCGAGGACAGCGGGTATGACAGCGGTGACGGCGGCGAGTATGTCGAGCCCGATCCTGTCATCGATGACGGCGGCGAGTATGTCGAGCCCGATCCGGTCATCGACGACGGCGGCGAGTATGTCGAGCCCGATCCGGTTGTGGATGACGGCGGCGGCGAGTATGTCGAGCCCGACTACGGCAGCGACACCGTTTACTATAACTATATCGACGACTCGCCCATCTCCTATGGCGGCGACTATGACAGCAGCAACGATATCGACGCGGGCTCGGTGTCGGATTATGCCAACCTCTACAACACCGGCACCCTCAACGACGCGGATGTCGCGGCGAACACATGGAGCGATATCGTCATCAGCGAGAACGCCAAGAACGCCGATGTCGGCAGCTTCTCGGCGATCAAGTCCGATACCGCCACCGAGGACAACAGCCAGTGGATCATGTACGCCGGTATCGCGCTGATTGGGCTTGCCGTGCTGGGGATCCTCTACTTCATCATTGCGACCGTCACGGCGAGAAAGCGCCAGAAGAAGGCCCCGACCCGTGCGACGGCTGCCGTATCCTACACCCCGTCGCGGAGCAGTAAGCCCGCCCACCGCTATTCGGACGGCTATGAGAGCTACGCCGAACAGCGGCAGAAACGGAGCGCCCGCATCGATACGACGGAGATCAATATCCCGCTCTAAGTTAAGTACCGATACATCGACCCCTGTGCGCTGCACGGGGGTCTTTTGTGTGCGCTTTTTCTGCCGATGGGGACGGGGAGAGGAGCGGATGTCCAGTATGACTATCCCGATGGGGATGCGGCCGGATTTCTTTGTGCAAAATGGATATTGACTTTAGTGCGCTAATACAGTAAAATAATGAGGCGTTATGTAAGAATATATAACACTATTTTTTGGAGGAAACTATTATGAAGAAAATCATTGCTTTACTCATGGCGCTGCTGATGATCGGCGTTGTCTTTGCCGGTTGTGCACAGAGCACCGATACCGCTGCCGATGCAACCGTGGGCGCGGATGCTGACTCGGACCTCGCGTATGTCCTCGAGAAGGGCACGCTGGTGGTCGGTATCACCGATTTCGAGCCCATGGACTATCAGAACGAGAGCGGCGTATGGGTCGGGTTTGACGCCGACCTGTCGAAGCTGTTCGGCGAGTATATCGGCGCTGCGGTCGAGTTTGTCGAGATCGACTGGGACAACAAGATCCTCGAGCTCGACGGCAAGACCATCGACTGTGTCTGGAACGGCATGACCCTGACCGACGAGGTCAAGTCCTCGATGGAGACCAGCGTTGCCTACTGCAACAACGCACAGGTCGTTGTCGTGAACGCCGATGTTGCCGACCAGTACCAGGATGCCGACGCCTGCAAGGAGCTGAACTTTGCGGTTGAGGCGGGTTCTGCCGGAAGGGAGCAGGCGGATGCGTACGGCTTCACCTACACCGAGGTCAAGGACCAGGCCACCGCGCTGATGGAGGTCGCCTCCGGCACCTCTGACGCTGCGATCATCGACTCGCTGATGGCTGCGGCCATGATCGGCGAGGGCACCGGCTATGAGCAGCTCACCTACACCGTCGCGCTCAACTCCGAGGAGTACGGCGTCGGGTTCCGCAAGGGCTCCGATATCGCCGCAAAGTTCAACGAGTTCTTTGCCGAGGCGACTGCCGACGGTACGGTCGACGGGATCGCCGAGACCTACGGCGTATCGGCTGCGCTGATCAAGTAATTTAACAGGTTGTAGATCGAGGAGCGGATGCGGGGCCTCCCGCACTCCGCCCTCGTACTATCATTGCCAAACCAACTTCGCTCCCATCCGATGTGGGAGCATTTCATTGTTATGAGGAACGGGTATTATGGACAATTTTTTCAGCCAGTTTCCGGTGGTGTTCGGCGCGCTGAACGTCGGCTTTCTCCAGACGCTGAAGCTGTTTTTCATCACGCTGCTGGGCGCGATCCCGCTGGGGCTGCTCATCTCGTTCGGCTCGATGTCGAAGATCAAGCCGCTGTCCTCCTTTGTGCGCGTGGTCGTATGGATCGTGCGCGGAACGCCGCTGATGCTGCAGCTGCTCATCATCTACTACTTTCCGGGGTTGGTATTTCATAACCCCATGTGGGGCGGTGGAGAGGGCGGCCGGTTCATCGCGTCGTCGGTCGCGTTCATCCTGAACTATGCGTGCTACTTCTCCGAGATCTTCCGCGGCGGCATCCAGGGGGTGCCCCACGGTCAGCAGGAGGCGGGCCAGGTGCTCGGGCTGTCAAAGTCCCAGATCTTCTTCCGCGTCACGCTGATGCAGATGATCAAGCGCATCGTCCCCCCGATGTCCAACGAGATCATCACCCTTGTCAAGGATACCTCGCTGGCGCGCATCATCGCGCTGCAGGAGGTTATCTGGGCGGGCCAGGCGTTCATGAAGGGTTCCCAAGGGATCTCGGGCGTTATCTGGCCGCTGTTCTTCACCGGTGTGTACTACCTCGCCTTCTCCGGCATCCTCACGTTGCTGTTCCGCCGGCTGGAGAGCAAGCTTAGCTACTTCAGCGTTTGAGGAGGGGTTGTCATGTCGTTACTGCATGTGAAGGATATCCATAAGAGCTTTGGCAGACACGAGGTGCTCAAGGGCATCTCCTTCTCGCTAGATCAGGGAGAGGTGCTGTCGATCATCGGTTCCTCCGGCTCGGGCAAGACCACCCTGCTGCGGTGCCTGAACTCGCTCGAGTTCGCCGATCGGGGCGAGATCATCGTCGACGGCGAGACCATCTTTGACGGTGAGGACGAGCGGGATCGCTACTCGGACGCCGAGCTGCGCCGCCGCCGGCTGCACTTCGGGCTTGTGTTCCAGAACTTCAACCTGTTCCCCCAGTACTCGGTGCTCGAGAACGTGTGCCTCGCGCCGTCGCTGCTCAAGATCGCGCCCCCCGACGCGATCCGTCAGAACGCGCTCGAGCTCATCGACAGCGTCGGGCTGTCCGACAAGGTCGACAGCTATCCGTGCCAGCTCTCGGGCGGGCAGCAGCAGCGTGTCGCCATCGCCCGCGCGCTCGCCATGAAGCCGAAGATCCTCTGCTTTGACGAGCCGACGTCCGCGCTCGATCCCGAGCTGACCGGCGAGGTGCTCAAGGTCATCAAGTCGCTCGCCGAGCGGCATATGACGATGGTGGTCGTGACCCACGAGATGAGCTTTGCGCATGATGTGTCCGACCGCGTGATCTTCATGGATCAGGGCGTCATCGCCGAGCAGGGCAGCGCGTCGATCCTCGAGAATCCCGAGAGCGAGCGGCTGCGGGAGTTTCTCAGTTCGTTCTAGGCGTCGATGCTGCATATGCGCGTGCATATCGTGCATATTATGCAGAGGAATCGTCCGATATAATTCTAAATCAGGATGATTTGTGCGTATTGGCGGCGGTTAAAATAGCTAAACAAAGCATTTGGAACCGGCTGCAAATTAGTCAAACGACCGATTTTTGAATACTTATGCAAATTTCACTTGTATCATCGGCAGAAATAGTGTATAGTTATCTTGCTGTAAACGGAGCGATCCGTTAATAATCTTGGAAAAGAGGTAAACATAATGAAAAAGTTTCTTGCATTGATTCTGGCTGTTGCGATGGTCGCATCCATCGCGATGCTCGCCGGCTGCTCTTCTGCGAACAATGAAGAGGTGACCGCTGACGAGTCGGTATCCGAGGCGCAGGTCCTGACGATGGCGACCAACGCGTCGTTCCCTCCCTATGAGTATAAGGAAGACGGCGAGACCGTTATCGGTATCGACGCCGAGATTGCCGAGAAGATCGCCGAGAAGCTCGGCATGCAGCTCCAGATCGTCGACATCGAGTTCGGCGCGATCATCGCGGGCGTCCAGTCCGGCAAGTATGACATGGGTATGGCGGGCATGACCGTCACCGAGGAGCGTCAGCAGTCGGTCAACTTCTCGACCACCTATGCGACCGGCGTTCAGGTTATCATCGTTCCCGAGGGTTCTGAGATCACCTCGTTCGACGATATCGCCGACGGCGCCTACAAGGTCGGCGTCCAGCTCTCGACCACCGGCGACATCTATGCCACCGATGATCTGGACGGCACCGACAGCGAGATCGTCGAGTATGAGACCGGCAACGACGCGGTCGCCGCGCTGGTATCCGGCAAGGTCGACGCTGTCATCATCGACAACGAGCCCGCAAAGGCGTATGTCGCCGCGAACGAGGGTCTGACGATCCTTGACACCGACTATGTCACCGAGGACTATGCGATCTGTGTCGCCAAGGAGAACGAGGAGTTGCTGGGCAACATCAACACAGCGCTCGAGGAGCTCATCGCTGACGGCACCGTGAAGTCCATCATCGACAAGTATATCTCGGCTGAGTAATCCACTCCCACATGACAGAAACCTCGCACCGGTCAGCGATGCGAGGTTTTTTTTACTTTATAAGAAACTGCTCGTTTTTTATAAAGTAACTGACCGGCGGAGATAGCGGGAATCGAAGGCGAGTACGCATGGGTGAGTTGGGGTGTACAAATCGTCTTGCGTTATCACCTTACTTCTGGTATAATTGCGTCATAGAATAAGTATGTATAATCAAACATAAGTCAACAGATGATTTTCGTCAGAAAAATCACTCTGTTTACAATAATCAAATGCCGATATATCCAACTACATAAGAAATGAGGGGTTTTCATGAAAAAAATACTATCCGTTATCGCGATCTGTATCACAATGGCGATGATACTTTCTCTTGCCGGATGCTCTGTCGCTTCCGAAAAGAAGGAAGAACCGACCGTCGCCGCCGAGCAAACCTATGCCGAGAGACTGCAAAGCTGTAAAAAGCAGATCGAAAAGATCACAGATTTCAAGCCCGACGCAGTGCTTGTACTCGGAACAGGCTTAGGTGACTTCGCGGACACGCTCGACGTTAAGACAAAGATCGCCTACAAGGATATCGACGGCTGGCCGGTCTCGACCGCGCCTAATCACGCCGGTAATCTGATATTCGCGGAGTATAACGGACTCAAGCTGGCTGTTATGCAGGGCAGAGTACACTATTATGAGGGTTACTCTATGCAAGAGGTCGTCCTGCCGCTGAGGGTCCTTCATTTGCTCGGAGCAAAAACGGCGATCATCACAAACGCTGTCGGCTCGATGAATCCCGAATTCAAGGTCGGCGAATTTGTCTGTGTGAACGATCAGATCACCTCTTTCATCCCCTCTCCCCTAGTTGGAGAGAACGACGAAGATTTAGGCGAACGTTTTGTCGGGATGACAGATGTGTTTGACAAAGATATGCAAAATACTGTCTTGAATATCGGCAAGGATAAAGGAATACCCGTACACAGCGGAGTATTCATACAGGTGACCGGTCCTCAATTTGAAACACCTGCCGAGATCAAAATGTATCGCTCACTGGGCGCCGATACCGTCGGTATGAGTACGGGAGCGGAGGTTATCGCCGCGAGACACATGGGCATGAAGGTCTGCGTCATCAACGCTGTTTCAGATATGGCGACAGGAACGGAAGAGGATGGGTTCTCTCTGGATTCGATCGAAGAGAATATGGATACAGTCTCAGATAGCTTCAAAACACTTATCAACGGGCTGTTAAATGATCTGTCTGAAAAGCACTGATGATACATACACATTAAAAAAATACAAATAATCAAGAAAATGACTCCATCGCGACAAGCGGTG
The DNA here is from genome assembly GCA_905233755.1 of uncultured Ruminococcus sp. GTDB lineage: Bacteria > Bacillota > Clostridia > Oscillospirales > Acutalibacteraceae > Ruminococcoides. Next base: position 24,801 of record CAJODM010000014.1, on the reverse strand, counting down.
GAGTCTGTTGTAAAAGATTTATATGCCCACCGATTTTGCTGAAGCAATAATCGGTGATGGCTATACGAAATGTGCGCAAAGCGCGCTTTCTTGCAGGAAAAGGGGCGATAGAGCGGGATTTTTGTCCCATCCTATTGCGTTTTGGCGGATTCTCTAGTATAATAAACAATCGGAAATCAGAGAAAAGCTGGTGATACCTATGGCAGAATGGTGGGCTGACATCAAGGCGCAGTTCGACCTGAATTTTATCCAGAAAGACCGGTGGCTCTCGATGCTGCACGGCCTCGAGAACACCCTGCTGATCACGCTGTTCGCGGCGATGATCGGTGTCGCGCTGGGCATTGTCGTCGCGGCGGTTCGCACCACCTATGACAACAACGGCGCGTCGATGAAGTTCCAGAAGTCCTTCGGGTACCATGTGCTGCGGTTCTTCAACGGGATCTGCAAGATCTATCTGACCGTTATCCGCGGCACGCCGGTGGTGGTGCAGCTGCTCATCATCTACTTTATCATCTTTGCCAACTCGACGAACGATATTCTCGTCGCGACCTTTGCGTTCGGGATCAACTCGGGCGCGTATGTCGCCGAGATCCTGCGCGGCGGGATCATGTCGATCGACACGGGTCAGTTCGAGGCGGGTCGGTCCATCGGCTTCAACTATGTCCAGACGATGGTCTATGTCATCATCCCGCAGGTGTTCAAGAACGTCCTGCCGACGCTCCTCAACGAGTTCATCACCCTGTTGAAGGAGACCTCGGTCGCGGGCTATGTCGGGATCATGGATCTGACGCGGTCGGGCAACGCGATCCGCGGGGTGACCTACTCGGCGTTCATGCCGCTGATCGCGGTCGCGCTGATCTATCTTGCGATCGTGCTGCTGCTGAGCCGGCTTGTCGGTCGGCTCGAGAGGAGGTTGAGGAAGAATGAACGATAACATCATCATCGAGGTAACGGGGCTCAAGAAGCACTACCGCGACGGGACGATCCGCGCGCTCGACGGCGTGGATATGCGGATCAGAAAGGGCGAGGTCATCGTCATCATCGGGCCGTCCGGCTCGGGCAAATCCACCTATCTGCGCTCGCTGAACCTGCTCGAGCTGCCGACCGACGGCGAGATCCTGTTCGAGGGCGAGAGCATCACCGCCCCGCACGTCAACATCAACCGCCATCGCCAGAAGATGGGCATGGTGTTCCAGCACTTCAACCTGTTCCCGAACATGACCGTGCTGCGGAACATGACCATCGGCCCGCAGAAGCTGCTGAGAAAGTCCAAGCAGCAGGCACAGGAGAAGGCGTATGCCATGCTCGAGCGCGTCGGGCTGAGAGATCGGGCGGACGCCTATCCGTCCCAGCTGTCGGGCGGTCAGAAGCAGCGGATCGCCATCGTGCGCGCGCTGTGCATGGAGCCGGACGTCATGCTGTTTGACGAGCCGACCTCGGCGCTCGACCCCGAGATGGTCGGCGAGGTGCTCGACGTTATGAAGGAGCTCGCGCACGAGGGCATGACGATGGTCGTCGTCACCCATGAGATGGGATTTGCCCGCGAGGTGGGCACCCGCGTGGTGTTCATGGACAGCGGCATCATCGTTGAGGAGGGCGCGCCCGCTCAGATGTTTGACAACCCGCAGAGCGACCGGCTGAAGGGATTCCTCGCCAAGGTTCTGTGATAGGATAAGCAGAAATAGAAAGCACTTATGACGGACGATCCTGTCATAAGTGCTTTTTGTATATATTGTGCTTTTGTAGGCGCTATTCAGTCGAGGTACCCCGCGAGGAACCGCTGGATGTAGGTGGCGTCGACGATGGTGACGATGCCGTCGCCGTCAAAGTCGGCCAGCAGCAGCTGCTGTTCGTTGAACGTGGTCATATGCGCCAGATACCGCTGGATACGGGTCACGTCAAAGATCGTCACCTCGCCGTCGAGGTCGGCGTCGCCAAGGGGGCCGAGGGTGGTGGTGGCCGCCTTGATGACGAAGGTGCCGCCGATATCGTCGCTGAGCTCATCGCGGTAGAAGTCCATCGCATCGACCGGCTCGACGTCATAGCCGAGCAGGTAGCTCTTGCCATAGTCGGTGTCGGGCAGGAAGATATACTTGCCCAGCCGGCTGACGCTGATCCACTCGTCCACGCCGATGTTCAAAGAGTCGGAGGCGTCGGTCTTGAGGATGGTGACGCCGATGGCGCACCGGTCGTCGGTGACGACAATGTTGTCGATATCGGCACAGGTGTAGCCCTGATAGGCGATGGTGCCGCTGTATAGCAGCCGCCAGTGCGACTGGTTGTCGTCGGGGATGCCGGCAGTATCGACGGGGATATAGTAGATCTCATAGTCCGATCCCTCGGCGGTGGACTCGAAGATCACCTTGTCGATGACGTCATACTCGTCCGAGAAGTCGAGCACGTTCGCATAGGTCATGCGGGTGCGGACAGCCGAGTTGACATAGCTGAAGTCATAGGTCGAGCCGTAGGTCTCGCACTGCTTCATCCGGTTGCTCTGTGAGAGGAGCTGATAGCCGGTGAACGCGTAACTCGGGCCGAACCGCGAGTCAAAGAGATACTCGTCCTCGTACGATATCCAGAAGTACCCGCCGTCGGAGCACCATGTGCTGCCCCAGCTGTTCTTGCACAGCCACGCGCCGTCGCTGTCGGGGCGATAGTCCTCGACAAAGCTCTCGCGCGGGAAGCTGTCGTCCCATCCGACCAGCGCGACCGAGTGACCGAACAGCGATGCGGTCGACAGCCCCGGCGTTTCATAGTAGTATGCCGAGGTCGTATCGTTCAGCCGCGTGGCGTCATAGTGAAAGTTGCCGACCACCGCGCCGTAGTCATAGATAGCGGTCTTGACGGTGTCGATATCGGAGCCGTCGATATACATCAGCGAGGTGACCCCCGCATAGGGCGCGCTCGACGCATCCAGCTCGCTGTAGCGCGAGAACGGGGTCGAGGTCGGGAACTCGCTGTCCAGCCGCGCGCCGATCCACGAGGTGAGGTACCCGAGCGCGATATAGGGATAACCCGCCTCGCTGTAGGTGCGGTTCCATCCGGTGCCGTCGCTTCTCGTCGTCGCCCAGAAGTTCATGTGCATCGGCGAGAGGAACTCGGTGGTATCGCCCGAGCGGTTCATCGCGGTCTCGAGGATGGCGGTGGAGCTGTATGCCCAGCAGGTGTTGTAGACCTGGGAGCGCACCGCGGTGGTATAGCCGAGATCGCGCCCGCTGTAGGCGGAGGGCAGCGCGGTATCGGGGGATAGGGTGGAGCCGACCTCTTCATAGTCGGCGGCGATGAGCGCTGTGTCCCGCTCGGCGCCGACGGAGGCGTTGTCCAGCGTAGCTGCCGACGCGGCATAGCTGCCTGTCAGAAGGAGCATCGCCGTCGCCGTTATCAGCGACAACAGCCGTGGTACTGTTCTCATATCATCACTTCCCGATCGGTATTGTTACTCATCCTCATATTATCACATCTTCTGCCGAATGTAAACAGCAAAATTGTGCATACTAAGGATTGGATTTCGAACGATGGGAGGAGCATCATGGAGCTGAGAACCGATCTGGCGGTCGAACAGCGCGAGATCGCCGGCGAGGACGTCAAGGGAACCGAGTACAGCAGCGACAGGACATGCGGGATGTTCATCGAGCGGCTGGTCATCCGATCGAAAGACGCCGCCCGCGCGCTGCACAAGCCCTGCGGTACCTATATCACGATCGAGCTGCCGCCGCTGACCGATGTGGTCGAGGGCACCGACGAGCGGCTCAGGGCGATCGCCGACGAGATCAAGAAGCTCATCCCCGTCAACGGGCTGGTGCTGGTGGCGGGGTTGGGCAATACCGAGATCACCCCCGACGCTCTGGGGCCCAAGACCGCCATGAAGGTACTCGCCACCCGCCATATCAGCGGCGAGGTCGCGCGAGCGACGGGGCTCGATCAGCTGCGTCAGGTGGCGGTGCTGTCGACCGGCGTCACCGGCCAGACAGGCATCGAGACCGGCGAACACCTGCTGGGCGTGATCCGTCGCATCCGCCCGACCGCTCTCGTGGCGGTGGATGCGCTCGCGTCGCGTCGGCTCGCGCGGTTGGGTACGACGCTGCAGATATCGGACACCGGCATCTCGCCCGGGGCGGGGGTTGGCAACCGCCGCGCCCGCATCGACAGCGAGACGATGGGGATCCCGGTGATTGCGCTGGGGGTGCCGACGGTGGTGGACGCGGCGACGCTCGCGTGTGATCTGCTGGATGTCAGCGACGAGCAGTCGTCCCGCGAGCTGTCGGGGCGCATCTCGCCCAGCGGCAGAACTATGGTCGTTACGCCCAAGGAGATCGATCTGCTGATCGAGCGCGCGGCAAAGCTGCTGTCGCTGTCGATCAACTTTGCGCTCCAGAGCGACATGGACGCCGAGGACGTCATCGCGCTGCTGTAAGGCATAACTCGCCCAAGCGGCGCATACGATAGATACGGGCAGGTGTGGCTATGAAAGGACGATTCTCCCGTATCATGGGCTGTGCCGCGGTGACGCTGGTGATCGCGGTGTGTCTGTGTGCGGTGTTTGAGCGGGCGAGAGGGTGTCTGCCGCTCGCCGACGATACGGCGACGGCGGCGGGGCTGCTGTCGTTTGCAAACGGCCGATCGGACAGCGCCGACAAGGCATCAGAAACACCAAAGCCAAAGGCAGTCCCCACAGAGGGAGAGACCGTCAACACCACAAGGACCCTGCCCTCATCCCACACCGGCAACAGCTATCCGGTGACCGAGATCAACCTCTCTGACGGCAACGAGAGCGTCGGCAACCTCCATATCAAGAACTCGACCGGTTATACGCCCGACTACGCGGCGGCGCTCAGCGGGGAGCTCCCGTTCTCGCTCGATGACAGCCGGCGGGTTCAGGTGCTCATCTATCACACCCATACCTGTGAGAGCTACATGACCGAGGACAGCGGGGTGTACTATGAGGACTTCTATCCCCGCTCGCGTGATCCGTTGATGGGGGTGTGCGCGGTGGGCGAGGCGGTGACACGGATGCTCAAGGCACGGGGCATCGGCGTGGTGCACGATACGACGCTGCACGACTATCCGTCCTATGACGGATCGTATGACCGCAGCTATGATACCGTATCGGCATACCTCGAGAAGTACCCGGATATCAAGGTGACGATCGACCTGCACCGCGATTCGATGACCGCCGATGACGGCACCAAGTACAAGCCGACCTTCACCTATGAGGGACACAAGGCGGCACAGTTGATGATCATGACCGGCCACGACGACGGCGACGGACGCATCCCGATGTGGGAGGAGAACCTCGTATTTGCGCTGCAGCTCCAGCAGAAGTGCGAGGAGCTGTACCCCGGCATCACCCGTCCGCTGAACTTCGGCGACTTTGTCTACAACATGGATGTCAACAACGGATCGCTGCTGATCGAGGTCGGCACCGACGCCAACACCGCAGAAGAGGCGGTGCGCACCGGCGAAATGTTGGGAAATGCGCTCGCCGCACTCTTGCAAAAAGGATAAAGATTTGGTATAATGCTCCTATAATGAGGTAATAGGAGCATTTTTTCATGTCAAGAAGAGAACTATGGCAGAGAATGCCGGTGCTCCTCCTGTTCTGTCTGCTGCTGACAGCGATGTCGGTGTTCGCGGGATCTGCCGCCGAGGGCGACATCGTCGACGGCGGGGAGCAGGAGGTCATCGTCGAGACCGACGCCCCTGTCGAGACCGAACCGGCGATAGAGACCGAGCCCGCTGATGAGGAGGACCCCGCCCCCGCCGAGGAGCCCGCCTATGTCGAGCCGGCGGAGCCGACCTATGAGCAGCCCGAGCATCTCGACGAGCTGCCGACGGTGCAGGACTATGAGATAGAGCTTGCGACGGCGGTGGAGCTGCCCGATATCGAGGTCAGCGACACATCGCTGCTCGGCGGGGTGATCGCGTGGCTGTGCGTAGCGGTCGGGATCGCGGTGATCGCCGGCGTGCTCGTCAGCAAGCGCACCCGCCGCAAGACCGCCGACCGATGAGGATCGGCGAGCTGACGCTGCCGCGGTATGCGGCGCTCGCGCCGATGGCGGGGGTCGCCGACCGCGCGTTCCGCGAGATCTGTATGCAGATGGGCGCGGGCTACTGTGTCAGCGAGATGGTCAGCGCAAAGGGGATCGCCTACAGCTCGAAGAAGTCCGAAGCGCTCATGGTGCTCAGCGACAGCGAGCATCCGTGCGCGGTGCAGATCTTCGGCACCGAGCCCGGGACGATGGCGGATGCGGCGCGGTTCTCGCTGCGGTTTGATCCCGATGTCATCGACATCAACATGGGATGTCCCGCGCCCAAGGTGAGCGGCACCGGCTCCGGTGCGTCGCTGATGCGCACCCCCGCGCTGTGCGGTGAGATCGTGCGTGCGGTGATCTCGGCGGTGGACGTGCCCGTCACCGTGAAGATGCGCTCGGGATATGACGAGAAGAGCGTCAACGCGGTCGAGATCGCCAAGATCGTCGAGGACGCGGGCGCTGCGGCGCTGACCGTTCACGGGCGCACCCGCGCCCAGTTCTATGCCCCGCCGGTGGATCTCGATATCATCCGCGATGTGAAGCGGGCGGTCGCGATACCGGTGATCGGCAACGGCGATATCCGCTGCGGCAGCGACGCCGAGCGGATGATGGACTATACCGGATGCGACTATGTGATGATCGGGCGCGCCGCGCTCGGCAACCCCTGGGTGTTCTCTGAGGTGAACGCCTATCTCAGACGCGGCGAGCTGCTGCCCCGCCCCTCGCTCGATGAGCGGTGTCAGGTGATGCGGCGGCACCTGCTGCAGGCGGTCGCCTACAAGGGCGAGGGCGTCGGGATGCGCGAGGCGCGCAAGCACGCCGCCTACTACCTCAAGGGCTTTCGCAACGCCGCAAAACTTAGGAATCTTGCTTTTTCGATGAACACGGTCGACGATCTGAACCGGCTTATCGAAGCGGCTGAAAAATCCATTTGATTGGGAGGATATTATGTACAAGGACTTGATGGATTCGATCGGATTTGTGAGGAACGCCGACGCCGAGGTCGGCGATGCGATGCAGGTGGAGCTGTGCCGTCAGCAGCAGAACCTCGAGCTGATCGCATCGGAGAACATCGTCTCTCCCGCCGTGATGGCGGCGATGGGATCGGTGTTGACGAACAAGTATGCCGAGGGCTACCCGTCAAAGCGGTACTATGGCGGATGCTATGCCGTGGACGTGATCGAGAACATCGCGCGTGAGCGCGCGTGCCGGCTGTTCGGCGCCGACCATGCGAACGTCCAGCCCCACTCGGGCTCTCAGGCGAACCAGACGGTGTACTTTGCGATGCTCGATCCCGGTGATACCGTGATGGGGATGTCGCTGTCCGAGGGCGGTCACCTGACCCACGGCTCGCCCGTGAACCTGTCGGGCAAGTACTTCAACTTCGTCTCCTATGGCGTCGATCCGATCACTCACCGCATCGACTATGATAACGTCCTGTCCATCGCCAAACAGTGCCGCCCCAAGATGATCGTGTGCGGGGCGTCCGCCTATCCCAGGGAGATCGACTTTCGGCGGTTCAGAGAGATCTGTGACGAGGTCGGCGCGCTGTTGATGGTCGATATGGCGCATATCGCGGGGCTGGTCGCCGGCGGAGCACATCCGTCGCCGGTGCCGTATGCCGACTTTGTCACCACCACCACCCACAAGACCCTGCGCGGTCCGCGCGGCGGGCTGATCCTGTGCAAGCAGGAGTATGCAAAGGCGATCGACAAGGCGATGTTCCCGGGTATGCAGGGCGGCCCGCTGATGCATATCATCGCCGCCAAGGCGGTGTGCTTCAAGGAGGCGATGGAGCCGTCCTTCAGAGAGTATGCCGATCGCATCGTGCGCAACTGTCAAGCGCTCGCCGACGGGCTCCTGCGTCGCGGGCATACGCTCGTCTCCGGCGGCACCGACAACCATGTGATGCTGATGGATCTGAGGAACGACGGCGTCACCGGCAAGGAGCTCGAGCGGATGCTCGACGAGGTGCACATCACCGTCAACAAGAACACCATCCCCGGCGAGCCGCTGTCGCCGTTCGTCACCTCGGGGGTTCGGATCGGCACTGCCGCCGTCACCACCCGCGGGCTGGACGAGCCCGATATGGACACAATCGCCGAGTGTATCTCGCTTGTGATTCGTGACTTTGAGAAGAACAGGGATACGGTGCTGCAGAAGGTCGCCGCCCTGTGCGAGAACTATCCGCTGTATCAGTAAGTGATTTGAAGGACAACCCCTGACGATTCGCCTATGATGAACATACCACTCGCCGACCGGCTCAGACCCGATACCCTCGATGATATCGTAGGACAGAGGGAGCTGCTCGCCCCCTCTGCTCCGCTGCGCCGCATCATCGAGAGCGGGAACATCCCCAACTTAATATTCTACGGGCCCTCCGGCGTGGGCAAGACGACGCTCGCGTCCTATATCGCGCGCATCACCAACCGCACGTTCAAGAAGCTCAACGGCACCACCGCCTCGACCTCGGATATCAAGGAGATCGTCGCGTCGCTGGGGACGTTTGAGGGGCTCAGCGGCGTGCTGCTCTACCTCGACGAGATCCAGTATCTCAACAAGAAGCAGCAGCAGACGCTGCTCGAGTTCATCGAGAACGGCTCGATCACGCTCATCGCCTCTACCACCGAGAACCCGTACTTCTACATCTACAACGCGATCCTGTCGCGGTCAACGGTGTTCGAGTTCCGTCCGGTGGAGCCCGACGAGGTGGCGCGCGCGGTGCGGCGTGCGGTGCGGATCCTCAGCGAAGATCGGGAGATGGAGATCCGGTTCTCGGATGATGCGGTCGCGCATATCGCCCGCTCGTGCGGCGGCGATGTACGAAAGGCGCTCAACGCCGTGGAGCTGTGCGCGCTGGCGGGTGAGGTGTGCGACGGCGCGGTCGAGGTCGACCTGCAGCTCGCATCCTCGCTGACACAGCGCTCGGGCACGAGCTATGACAAGGACGGCGACGCCCACTATGACGTGATCTCGGCCTATCAGAAGAGCATGCGCGGGTCGGACGTGGACGCAGCGCTGTTCTACCTGGCGCGGCTGGTCGAGGCGGGCGACCTAATCTCGGCGTGCCGACGGCTGGTCGTGTGCGCGTGTGAGGACGTCGGGCTGGCGTATCCCGGGATCATCCCGATCGTCAAGTCCGCCGTTGATATCGCGATGCAGGTGGGGTTTCCCGAGGCGCGGATCCCGCTTTCGGACGCGGTCATCATGGTGTGCCTTGCGCCCAAGTCGAACTCGGGCGTGAACGCTATCTCTGCCGCACAGGAGGACGTGCGCGCCGGACTGGGCGGGATCGTGCCCCGCGCGCTGCAGAACAAGCACTATGACGGCGAGGAACGCGCCGAGAAGGGTCAGCACTACCTCTATCCCCACAGCTATACCCATCACTGGATAGAGCAGCAGTACCTGCCCGACGATATCGCCGACCATGTCTACTATGAGCCCGGCGAGAACAAGACCGAGCAGGCGTTCGCCGACTACTGGCGAAGGATCAAAGAAGAACAACCATAGCGGGGCTGTCGCACTAAGAAATGCGATAGCCCCTCAGTGTGTCATCCAGAGCATTAGCGAAGTATCTTATAGTGCAATCTATCCAATATGATTCCACCTGTCATGTGCAATCTGACCGAAAGGTGCGCACTTTCAGATTCTTCACCGGCGTTTTGAATGACATTTTTCTATTTTGCGACCGCCCTTTTTTGGTTTGCCCGGAATGGGCAGTAACTCGGTGGTGTGAGAGGTGGGCTGCTCAACTCATGGGCAGCCGACCTCTCGATTATCAGGGAACGCCTACAGGCGCCATATGTTGATCGCTTTGGCAGGATTCGGGATTAGTATAAGTACGGCTCCCGGAAGGGCTGGAAACGCGTCAACCGACGGTTGACAGCTCCATCACCGCCGATGACGATCTTCCGTTTGATTGAGGTGCTAAATCCTCTGAGTTGACAGCGTGGTTGACGGTCGGTTTACGTCCCGGTTGACAGCGTGAAGGCGGATGTTCAGTAGCTTTCTTGCCATTTGTCAACCATGTCAACCAATAATAGTAAGAAAATATAAGATATATAAAAGATATATAAAAGGGACAAGCTGTGCTGATAAAAAAGCTGTTACCCTTGGTTGACACGTTTTGGTTGACGCCTCGGTTGATAGGAACGCGTCCCTAGACGCGCGTCTTGATCCGCCATGCTATTGCGTCTCGTTTTATCAACCGATAAATCACCGCGTATTGTTATATCACCGGCGGCTCGTCGCACCAAAGAAGGAAGAAGAGCAAAAGATTCTATAGATTATTCTGACACAGAAACTAAATCGGAAGATCATCGACTATAATAAAGATAACTACACATTTCTCGGGGAGGCGAAGAGGTGAGACGATTCTCTGCACCGGTGCGGCTGCTGACCGTCGGGCTGCTCGTGCTGTCGATGCTCGTGTCGATGGCGGTATGCGCGATGGCGATGGATGCCGAAGGCGAGGATATGCCGGCTGAGCTGGGCGCGGCGATGTACTACTTCTACGGGGTCAACAGCAACGATCCCGACTTTGGCGCGATGAGCGCGCCGACCGGTACGTTCAGCTATGACAGCGCACGCGGGTACTACTACTATGATATCAAGGGCGCGGGCGGCGACTACTGCTTTGTCGTATCGACCGTGGCGAACTCGGGCGCGAACGCGGTCAGCAATCCCGCGGTCACGAGTATCGCGAATGCCGGCTCCTACTACCTCTCGGCGGGGAACTATCACGGCTACGCGTGTATGCATCTGTGGAATCCGTCGGGCGACGATGTGCGGGTCTACTTCACCACGCCGGCTGCGGGGCTGTATGCAGTCGCGCTATCGGCGGCTGAATCAACGACGGCGACCACCGCTCCCGCTACCGCTGCGCCCACATCGCCCCAGCCCGCAACGAGCGCGACCTCCTCGTCCGGCAGCAGCGTCGTCTACTGTGAGAACGCGGCGGGATGGTCGGTCGTCAGCGCCTATCTGTGGAACGGCGAGAACAACAACGGCTGGCCGGGGGCAACGATGACGAACGTCGGCGGCAACATCTGGCGGCTCGAGTTCACCGGCAGCTATGTGAACATCATCTTCAGCGCGCGCGGCGCGAACCAGACCGCCGACCTCACCCTGCCGGGATCGGGCTATATCTATAACAACCAGACCGGCGAGTGGAGCATCTATGATACCTCGCCGCTGCAGGTCAGCGCATTTGCCACCGACCTGAGCTCGCCGCAGTATAACGGGACGGCGATCGTGCTGTCGGCAACGGCAAGCGGCGTCGGCACCGTGATGTACAAGTTCTCGGCGACCAACCTCGGCACCAACGTGACCACCGTGCTCGGCGGCTACAGCACCCGCAACTATGCCACCTGGACGCCCCAGTCGATCGGCAGCTATACCCTTACCTATGACTTCATCGACGCTGCCGGCAACAAGAATCAGCGCACCCAAACCTATCGTATCGAGAGCGGGCTGACCGTAACATCGCCGTATATCAGGAGCGTCACGCCGGCTAGGGGGCAGATACAGCGAGGCGCATCCTGTGCGGTCACTGTCGCAGCATCGGGCGGCATCACCGGCACCAACCTGCTGTTCTACAAGTACACCGTCAAGAACCCCTCCGGCACCACCGTGAACACCCCGTACTACAGCCGCTCGGCGAGCTTCTCGTTCACGCCGACGGTGATCGGTACCTATACGCTGACCGTCAGCGTCCAGGCGTCGGACAACACCGTGGCGACGCGCACCTACACCCTCTCGTGCGTGAACACCGTCACCCCCGACGATGACAGCACGCTCGCGACCGAGTACCGTCCCGACGGTACGCTCAATGGCGACGCGGATGTCGACGGCGATGTCAGCATCACCGACGCCACCATCATCCAGATGTGGCTTGCGCACCTGATCGGCAACACATCCATCAACCTGACGAACGCCGATGTAGACGCGGACGGCGACGTCAGCATCACTGATGCGACCCTGATACAGCAGTATCTGGCGCATCTGATCCCGTCGCTGTAAGGAGGGCACCCGATGAAACTGACGATACGCATCCTGTCGATGATCCTGTGCCTTGGCATCATGATGACGGCTGCCGCGGTGGCGGCGTCCGCCGACGAGCTCGCCGATACCGGTGCGGGCGGGATCATCATCCACTATAAGAGTGAGAACACCGTTCCGTACATCTACTACTGGAACGCCCTGCCGACGAACCTCGAGACCGACTATCCCGGGGTGCGGATGACCAAGGACAACTCCCAGACCGGCTCGGACTGGTACACCTATACCTTCCCGAATGCGACAAAGGTGAATCTGCTGTTCACAAACGGCACCACCGCGCTTTCGGGTCAGCTCACCGACGAGCTGTCGCGCACCACCGGCGAGTGGTGGTACCGCAACGGCCACTGGCGCAGCTCGAACCCTGAGGAGCTCGACGACTATGAGAGCGTCGATATGCGCGAGGACAGCATCTACTTTGTCATCACGACCCGCTTCTATGACGGCGACAGCAGCAACAACGTCCACTGCTGGGATGATTCGAAGGCGAACAACCCCGATACCGACCCCGCGTGGCGCGGCGACTTCAAGGGGCTTGCCGAGAAGCTCGACTACATCAAGGCGCTCGGGTTCTCTGCCATCTGGATCACGCCGGTGGTCGAGAACGCCTCGGGCTATGACTATCACGGCTACCACGCGCTGGACTTCACCAAGGTGGACGAGCGGTACGAGTCGGACGACTTCACCTATGAGGACCTTATCGCCGCCGCCCATGACAAGGGCATGAAGATCGTGCAGGACGTGGTATGGAACCACACCGGCAACTTTGGCGAGGCGACCCTCGCCCCGCTGTTCACCAAGGTCTACAGCGATGTGACCGAGCTCGAGGATATGGAGAGCACCATGATCCCCTCCAAGGCGCTGCTCGACTACTGCGGGGTCAAGACGGCGGCCGAGTACTATGCGCTGCCCGATTCGACCCAGTATGACAAGCGGCTGCAGCTGATGAAGCAGACCTCGGGCTTCACCGATATGGTGTCGACCGACAGCATCAGCAACCCCAACAACTACTATCACAACGGGTACTGGGCGTCGATGAACTGGGACGACTATACCACCAAGTACTGTCAGATCGCGGGCGACTGTGTCGATCTGAACACCGAGAACAAGGCGGTCGCCGACTATACCGTCAACGCCTATACCAACTACCTCGAGATGGGGGTGGATGCGTTCCGCGTCGATACCGTCCGCCATATCCCGCGGCTGTCGCTGAACCTGATGTATAACGATAGGATCAACGCCGCCGCCAAGGCAGCCGGCAACGATAACTTCTATATGTTCGGCGAGATATGCTGCCGCTACAGCCAGGTATGGTACCGCGAGCACGCCGGCGAGTCGGTTCCGTTCTATACATGGGACGAGAGCGACTCTTCCTGGGCGAGCAGGTGGTCGAACAACACCGACGCCGCCTCGGTCAAGAGCAACATGCAGCTGACGCTCGACCACTGGCAGCAGTATGACTCGGTCTCGAACCAGCCGACCTCCACGAACGCGTTCCTCAGCGGGCTGACATATCATACCCCCGACTACTCGAAGAGCTCGGGCATGGGCGCGATCGACTTCCAGATGCACTGGCAGTTCGACACCGCCTCCTCCGCGTTCGGCATCGCCACCGCCGAGGATCAGTACTTCAACGATTCGACATGGAACGTCGTCTATGTCGAGTCGCACGACTACTCGCCCGATCAGGGCCAGACGGTGCGGTTCACCGGCGGCACCCAGACCTGGGCCGAGAACCTTGATCTGATGTTCACCTTCCGCGGGATCCCGTGCCTGTACTATGGCGGCGAGATCGAGTTCCAGAAGGGCTCGGTCATCGACAACGGGCCGAACTGCCCGCTCTCGACCACCGGTCGCGCCTACTATGGCGACCACCTGGAGGGCACGGTCACGGCGACCGACTTCTCGACCTATACCGCGTCGGGCACCGTGGCGGATACGCTCAACTCGCCGCTCTCGAAGCATATCCAGAAGCTCAACGCCATCCGCCGCGCCGTCCCCGCACTGCAGAAGGGCCAGTACACCGTCTCGAACAGCTATGTGTCGGGCAACATGGCGTATATCCGCCGCTATACCGACCGCACTGCCGGCGTTGACTCGCTGGCGCTCGTGACCGTTACCGACGGCGCAACCTTCAAGAACATCCCGAACGGCAAGTATGTCGACGCCGTCACCGGCGACGTGAAGTATGTCTCGGGCGGGACGCTGAGCGTCAACTCGGTCGGCAAGGGCAACATGCGCGTCTATGTCTGCTGTGCCGATGGGTACACGGGCATCAGCGGCGCTGTCGGCGGCACCTCGGGTCAGACGTACCTCAAGTAACAACGATTCCTCAAGACACCCGCACGCGCGGGTGCCTTTTTTGCTTTATAAGAAACTGCTCGTTTCTTATAAAGTAAAAAGATTGATATGCCCACCGATTTTGCAAAAGCAATAATCGGTGATGGCTATACAAAATGCGCGCAAAGCGCGCTTTCTCGCGGACCGGTCCGCTCTCTACAGAGGAGCTATGCATCCGATGCGATACCTAAGCCCGTCATCGCTGTGCCGACGATCGGTGGCGGACTCGACCGAAAAATGCTTTACTTCTTCGGCCCTATGTGCTATACTATAACAGAATAGGGAAAAATAGCCTCGAAAGGAAAAACGAAGATGAAAGCTAATATTTACCGCACCTATAGCTGTGCGGATATCCGCGAGAGCCATATCGGGCAAGAAGCACGGCTGGCGGGATGGGTCGAGAATATCCGCGACCACGGCGGCGTGATGTTCCTTGATCTGCGCGACGAGTACGGCGTGACCCAGGTGGTCGTCCACGACGATAAGATGCTCGAGGGCGTCAACCGCGAGTGTACCGTTACCGTGTCCGGCAAGGTCGTCAAGCGCGACGAGGACACCATCAACCCCAAGATCGCCACCGGTACCGTCGAGGTCGTCGCCGATACCCTGACCGTGCTCGGCAGATGCAGGAACAGCCTGCCGTTCGAGGTGGTATCGTCCACCGCGACGAGCGAGGATGTGCGGCTGCGCTACCGGTTCCTCGATCTGAGGAACCCGAAGGTGCACCGGAACATCCTGCTGCGCTCTGAGATCATCGCCTATCTGCGCTCGAAGATGCAGGAGCTGGGATTCACCGAGCTGCAGACCCCGATCCTCTCCGTATCGTCGCCCGAGGGCGCGCGCGACTACCTCATCCCCTCGCGCAAGCATAAGGGAAAGTTCTATGCCCTGCCCCAGGCGCCGCAGATCTTCAAGCAGCTGCTGATGGTATCGGGGTTTGACCGATACTACCAGATCGCGCCGTGCTTCCGCGATGAGGATGCCCGCGCCGACCGTTCTCCCGGTGAGTTCTATCAGCTCGACTACGAGATGGCGTTCGCCACCCAGGAGGATGTGTTTGATATCGCAGAACAGGTGCTGTACGATACCTTCCGACAGTTCTCCGACAAGAAGGTCACCGAGCCGCACTTCCCCCGCATCCCGTATGCCGAGGCGATGCTGCGCTACGGAACCGACAAGCCCGATCTGCGCAACCCGCTTGTGATCGTCGATATCTCGGATATGTTCGCTCAGACCGACTTCAAGCCGTTTTTCAAGAAGACCGTTCGCTCCATCAACGTCCCGGGCGCTGCCGGCTGCTCGAAGAGCTGGTTCAAGAAGATGGAGGAGTTCGCGCTCTCGATCGGGATGAAGGGGCTCGGCTATGTCAAGGTGACCGACGAGCTGCTCTTTGACGGTCCGATCGACAAGTTCCTCAAACAGGGCGACCGCGAGGAGCTCATCCGCCGCAACCACAGCCGCGCGGGCGACGTCATCTACTTTATCGCCGATACTGCCGCCGATGCGCCTGTGCTCGCGGGTCAGATCCGTACCGAGGTGGCGACCCGCCTCGATCTGATCGACAAGAGCCGGTTCGAATTCTGCTTTATCGTGGATTTCCCGATGTATGAGATGGACGAGGAGACCGGCAAGCCGATCTTCACCCACAACCCGTTCTCGATGCCCCAAGGCGGGATGGACGCGCTGATGGAAAAGGACCCCTGCGACATCCTCGCATATCAGTACGATATCGTCTGCAACGGGGTGGAGCTGTCGTCCGGCGCGGTGCGCAACCACGACCTCGATATCATGATCAAGGCGTTCGCGATCGCGGGCTATACCGAGGATGACCTGAAAGCGAAGTTCAGCGCGCTGTACAACGCGTTCCAGTACGGTGCGCCGCCCCATGCGGGGATGGCGCCCGGCGTAGATCGGATGGTCATGCTCCTGACAGAGGAGGAGAATATCCGCGAGGTCATCGCGTTCCCGATGAATTCCAACGCGCAGGATGTGCTGCTCGGCGCACCGGGCGAGGTGTCCGAACAGCAGCTGCGCGAGGTGCATATCAAGCTCAGATAAGGGGAGAGTAAGATGAGGAGATTTTCGATGAGAGCGGCGGTCTGTCTGCTGGCGCTGACGATGGGGCTGTGCGCGGTGTTATCCGGATGCGCGGGGTCATCACCGGTCAGCGGCGAGCCCGCGACCGTCAACTATGAGGTTCCCGATGACGCGAACGCCGTCTATCTGACCGATATCCTGCTCTCGGGGCTGCGCGGCGACACCGTCAACAACGGCAACGACGCCGACAACTACCGCGCCGTCCTCGACAACAGCGTCATCAGCGTTTATCTGAGCGACAAGGGATACGAGAAGATGTACTACATGAGCTTGTCGCCGGTGACATCGACTGACGGCATCTCGTTCTACAACACCGGCGGCGAGAAGGTCGCCGCGAACGAGGGCACCTACCTCGAGTATAAGGCGTGGTTCATCTGTGAGAAGGACGCGTGGGTGAACCTCGACGCCGAGGGAACCACCGTCACCACCGGATCTGAGGCACTCTCGGGCGTGGAGAAGGCGGTGCGCGTTGCGTTCGATGAGAACAACATGACCGTGATCTTCGAGCCCGACAAGGGCGAACCCGTCGCGGGCCAGACCACCAAAGAGCCGCAGGCGGGCAGCTATACGGAGGATACGAGCTATCTCTTCCACCTTACCCAGCATGCGCCGAAGCTGATCACCGTGCGCGTATGGGTCGAGGCAGAGGACCCCGACTGTCCGTTATCAGAGGAGATCACCGATCTGTCGGTGACGCTCTCTCTTGTTGCGACCGGCGGCGACTATGTCCCGTATGAGTAAATGAGTACCCCTGCTTTGCGGCAGGAAGGAGAGTAAAACCATGGTAACCAGAGAAGATATCGAGAACATCGCCCTGCTGTCAAAGCTGTTCGTCGATGAGAGCGAGCTCGATTCGCTCACAGAAGAGATGCAGAAGATCGTTGCGTTCGCCGACACCATCAACACCGTCGATGCGGGCGAGAGCGACTTTGACAACATCAACAACCTGTCGAATGTGTTCCGAGAGGACGCGGTGCAGCCGTCGCTGCCGCCGAGCATGATCCTCTCGAACGCCCCCGAGCAGGCCGAGGATCACTTCCTCGTTCGCAGGAGGGCGTAACATGAGCGATATCAGAAGGATCCATGAGATGCTTGTCAGCGGCGAGATCACCTGTACCGAGCTGACACAGCGGTTTCTACATGCGATCAAGGATGACAATGCGGCGCTGAACGCCTATATCACCGTCACCCCCGACACCGCGCTCGCCCAGGCGCGTGCGGTGGACGAGAAGCTGTCGCGCGGGGAGGAGATCGGGATGCTCGAGGGCGTGCCGATGACGCTCAAGGACAACATCTCCACCAAGGGGATCGAGACCACCTGCGCCTCCAAGATCCTGACCGGCTACCGCCCGATCTATGACGCGACCGTCTATCGGCTGCTGCAGGAGCAGGGCGTGGTGATGCTCGGCAAGACCAATATGGACGAGTTCGCCATGGGCTCCTCGTGCGAGACCTCCTACTATGGCGGCTCGAAGAACCCGCACAGCACCGACCATGTGTCGGGCGGCTCCTCGGGCGGCGTAGCGGCGGCCGTCGGCGGCAACCTTGCCGTCTATGGGCTGGGCTCCGATACCGGCGGCTCGATCCGCCAGCCGGCGTCGTTCTGCGGGATCGTGGGGCTCAAGCCGACCTATGGCGCGGTATCGCGCTACGGGCTGATCGCCTATGCCAGCTCGTTCGACCAGATCGGGCCGATCACGCGCTCGGTCGAGGACGCCGCCATTGTCTTTGACGCGATAGCAAAGTACGATAACATGGACTCTACATCACAGGGATCCACGGAGCCGACCTGTCCCCGGCTGGATGACAGCATCGCCCGACGCAGGATCGGCATCGCGAACCAGTACCTCGATGGGGTATCCGACGATGTCAGGGACGCTGTGCTCGCCGCAGCACAGGTATATCGGGAGCTCGGCGCCGAGATCGTCTACTTCGATCTGCCGGAGCTCGACTTCTCGCTGCCGGTCTACTATATCCTCGCCATGGCTGAGGCGTCGTCCAACCTCGGACGCTATGACGGCATCCGCTATGGATATAAGGCAGAGCACTATAACGGTACCCATGACATGATCTGCCGCACCCGCAGCGAGGGGTTCGGCAAGGAGGTTCGGCGCCGCATCCTGATGGGCACCTATGTGCTCTCGGCGGGGTACTATGACGCTTACTATAAGAAGGCGGTCAACCTGCGCGGCAGGATCGTGTCGGCGTTTGAGAACGCGTTCGCATCGGTGGATGTGATCTTGGCGCCCACCGCGCCGAATACCGCGTTCCGCTGCGGGTATCTCTTCTCGCAGGAGACCGACCAGATCGAGCAGTACCTGTCCGATATCTGTACCGTGCCGGTGAACACCGCCGGGCTGCCGGGCGTGTCGATCCCGTGCGGGGTCGACCGCGAGGGGCTGCCCATCGGGATGCAGCTCATCGGGCGCCGGTTCGACGAGAAGACCATCCTGAACTTTGCGTATCAGTATGAGAAGAACACCGACAACTTCGTCGGGACGAAATGGGGGGTGGCGCTGTGAAATACGAGCTGGTAGCGGGGTTTGAGACCCATGTGGAGCTGTCCACCAAGACCAAGATATTCTGCTCCTGCACCACCGCGTTCGGCGGCGAGCCCAATACCCACTGCTGTCCCGTCTGTATCGGGCTGCCCGGCACGATGCCCAAGCTCAACGAGCGCGTCGTCGAGTATGCGATCATGGCGGGGCTTGCGACCGACTGTGAGATCGCCGAGATCGCCAAGATGGACCGCAAGAACTACTGCTATCCCGACCTGCCCAAGGCGTACCAGATCTCTCAGTATGACAGGCCGCTGTGCGAGCACGGCCACATCACCCTGTCGAACGGACGGCAGATCCGCATCCTGCGCATCCATATCGAAGAGGACGCCGGCAAGCTGATCCACAACCACGGCGACACCTATGTCGACTATAACCGCGGCGGCGTGCCGCTCATCGAGATCGTCACCGAGCCGGACTTCCGCTCGATCGACGAGGCAAAAGAGTATGTCGAGCGGCTGCAGCAGATTATGCGCTATATCGGCGTGTCCGACTGCCGCATGCAGGAGGGCTCGATGCGCTGCGACGTGAATATCTCGGTTCGCCCCGTCGGCTCCGACACGCTCGGCACCCGCACCGAGATCAAGAATATGAACTCGATCACCAACATCGCCAAGGCGATGGAGTATGAGTATGAGCGTCAGGTGGAGCTCATCGAGAGCGGCGGCACGGTCGTGCAGGAGACCCTGCGCTATGACGACGCCGACGGCACCACCTCGCCGATGCGCTCGAAAGAGGACGCCCACGACTATCGCTACTTCCGCGAGCCCGACCTTGTGACCATCAGCGTCCCGAGGAGCCGCGTCGAGGAGATCCGCGCGACGCTCCCCGAGCTGCCCGAGCAGAAGAAGCGCCGCTATATCGACGACTACGGCATCCCCGAGAAGGACGCCGCCATGCTGACGAAGTACCGCGCTATCGCCGAGTTCTTTGACAGCGCGTCAGACGGGCTGCAGAACCCCAAGGCGGTGTCGAACTTCATCATCGGGCAGATGTTCCGCCGGCTGGAGACCGAGGCGGACAAGGAGGCGTTCGACCTGTCCACCACGCCCGCGCACCTGCGCGAGCTGTGCGCGCTGCTCGAGGCGGGCAAGATCCGGAACAACCTCGCCAAGACCGTGCTCGAGAAGATGCTCGACTCCGGCAAGCCCGTGACCGCGTTTGTCTCCGAGGAGGATATGGCGGGTCTCTCCGACGATACCCTCGCCGAGTACTGCCGCAGCGCGATCGCCGCGATGCCGAACGCCGTCGCCGACTACAAGGGCGGCAAGGAGAAGGCGCTGATGGCGCTGCTCGGCAACGTGATGAAGCAGTCGCGCGGCCGCGCCGACGCCGCCGCCGTCACCGTCAAGCTCAAGGAACTGATCGGCTGACAGCAGAAGAATAACCACTAAAAAATCGACCTCCCGAGGATGCTCGGGAGGTCGTTGGTTTATTGTGCTGATTTTTCATAGCATTTCTTCAGGAAGGAGTCGCTCTTGACGGTACAGCGGGTGTGGGTGCCGCTGCCGATGATGCCGGCGCTGTCGGACACCTCGACGGCAAAGTCGATCCTCCGTCCGTCAAAGGCGGTCACGCTTGCGCGACAGGTAACGCGGTCGCCGACCGGTGTGGGGGAGAGGTGCTCGATGTCGATGTGCGTGCCGACCGAGGTGATCCCGTGATCGAGCAGCTCCTCGACCATCCCAGCACAGGTGCGCTCGCACAGAGCGATCAGAGCGGGTGTGGCATATACCCTGAGCGTTCCCGAGCCGACCGCGGCGGCAGTGAGCTCCTCGGTCACGGTCACACAGCGTTCTGCCGTCATACCGACGGCGATCTTACTCATAGTCCACCACGTTCACCCATCGCTCGAGGAACGCCTGCTCGCTCTCCTTGCCCTTGACGCTCTGGGTACAGGCGACGATGGGCATCCACTGCTGGACGTACTGCTTGGCGGTATCGGTCTTGCGGCAGAACAGCTCGAGGTACCGCTCGGCGACCTCGTCCTTGCCGCGCAGGCAGAAGAGCATATAGCTGCGTGCGGCGTCGGCGGCGGCGTTGCCCTGGGTCACATGGGACCAGTCGATGATGTAGCAGTCGTCACCCGGGGTGATGATGATGTTCGAGGGGGTGAAGTCGCCGTGACAGATCTTCTTGTGGTTCTTCATCGAATCAAGGCGGGTGTGCAGCTCGTAGCGGGTGGTGGCGTCGAACCGCGACTCTGATATCTTGCGGTTGAACTTGTCCTTGATCTTGTTGAGCAGGGGCGCTTCTTTTGAGAAGATCTCCTTCTGGATGGTGACAAATCGGTCGAGATACTCGTCGAGCCGGTCGGGATCCTCCTCCATCAGGCGGGCGAGGGTCTTGCCGGCGATATACTCGGTGCGGATCGCCCATTTGCCGTCGATCTTCGATACCTCGAGGAGCTTGGGGACCTTCAGCCCGGTCTCTTCGATGCGCGCAAGGTTGAGCGCCTCGTTGAGGATATCCGCCTTGCTGTAGTCGCTGTCGAATACCTTCAGCACGCTGTCGCCGTCCTTGTAGATGACCTTCTTCGAGCGTTCTGCCAGAATCTCATAATTTTCAAAGCTCATCGTGTGCCTCCTTAAATATCCTTATGCTCGCCGTAGTAGGCGTTGAGATACATCTGACGGATCTCAGAGATCAGCGGATAGCGGGGGTTCGCGCCGGTGCACTGGTCGTCGAACGCGTTCTCGCTCATCTCGTCGAGGGTGGAGAGGAACTGCTCCTCATCCGGCACATAGTCGCGGATGGTCGGCTTGATCCCGATGGCGGACTTGAGCGCGTCGATCCTGTCGATCAGACCCGAGAGCTTCTCCTCGTCGTCCTTGCCGCCGATACCGAGCATCTCGGCGACCTCGGCGTAGCGGCAGAGAGTGTGCGGATGGTCATACTGGGAGAAGGTGCCCATCTTTGTGGGGGTGTCGGACGCGTTGAACCGCAGCACCTCGTTCATCATCAAGGCGTTCGCGATCCCGTGGGGGATATGGTGATAGGCGCCGAGCTTGTGCGCCATCGAGTGCATCACACCGAGGAACGCGTTCGCAAACGCCATCCCCGCCATGGTGGCGGCGTTGGCTGTCTTCTCGCGGGCGATGATGTCCGGCGTGCCGCTGACGGCGCTGTCATAGGCGCGGGGAAGATACTCGAACAGCATCCGCAGCGCGCCGAGCGCGAGCGAGTCGGTGTAGTCGGTCGCCATGATCGAGGCGTATGCCTCGAGCGCGTGGGACACCGCGTCGATGCCCGAGGCAGAGGTCAGCCCCGCGGGGGCGTTCATCATCATATCGGCATCCACGATCGCCATATCGGGCATGAGCTCATAGTCGGCAAGCGGGTACTTGATGCCGGTCGTCTCGTCGGTGATGACGGCGAACGGCGTGACCTCGCTGCCGGTGCCCGCCGACGTGGGTATCGCGACAAAGGTCGCCTTCTCACCCATTGGCGGGAAGGTGTAGACGCGCTTGCGGATATCCATGAACCGCATCGCCATGTCGTCGAAGTCGACGTCGGGATGCTCATACAGCACCCACATGATCTTTGCCGCATCCATCGGCGAGCCGCCGCCCACGGCGATGATGACGTCGGGAGCAAAGCTGCGCATCAGCTCGGCGCCCATCTTGGCACACAGCAGGGTGGGATCGGGCGCGACCTCGCTGAAGGTGGTGTGCATGATGCCCATCTCGTCGAGCTTGCTCTCGATCGGGGCGGTATAGCCGTTCTGATACAGGAAGTTGTCGGTGACGATGAACGCCTTCTTCTTCCCCATAACTTTGCCGAGCTCCTCGAGCGCGGTCGAAAGGCAGCCCTGCTTGATATATACCTTCTCGGGGGCTCTGAACCACAGCATGTTGTTCCTCCTCTTCAAAACGGACTTGATGTTGATCAGGTGTTTGACGCCGACGTTCTCACAGATAGAGTTGCCGCCCCATGAGCCGCACCCCAGCGTCAGCGACGGCGCAAGGTAGAAGTTGTAGATATCGCCGATGCCGCCGTGTGAGGACGGGGTGTTGACGACGATGCGGCAGGTCTTCATCCGGCTGCAGAACACATCCAGCACCTCACGGCGGGTGTGCTCGTTGAGAAAGATCGAGGCGGTGTGGCCGTATCCGCCGTCCTCGACCAGCCGCTCGGCGTTGTCGATCGCCTGATCGACGGTTGTATAGCGGTACATCGCCAACACGGGCGAGAGCTTTTCGTGGGCGAACTCTTCGGACAGCTCGACGCTCTCGACCTCGCCGATGAGGATCTTGGAGCTCTGCGGCACCTCGACGCCGGCGAGATTTGCGATCCGATACGCGCTCTGGCCGACGATCTTGGCATTCAGCGAGCCGTTGATGATGATGGTGCGGCGCACCTTGTCGAGCTCGTCGGGCGAGAGGAAATAACACCCGCGGCGTAGAAACTCGGCCTTGACGTCCTCATAGATGCTGTCGGGGACATGCACGCTCTGCTCGGAGGCACAGATCATGCCGTTGTCGAAGGTCTTGCTGTGGATGATCGAGTTGACGGCGAGCACGATATCCGCGCTCTCGTCGATGATGGCGGGCACGTTGCCGGCGCCGACGCCCAGCGCGGGCTTGCCGGAGCTGTACGCCGCCTTCACCATGCCGGGGCCGCCGGTGGCGAGGATGATATCCGCCTCTTTCATCAGGGTGTTGGTCATATCGAGCGACGGCACATCGATCCACGCGATGATGTCCTCGGGCGCGCCCGCAGTGACCGCCGCCTCAAGGATAATGCGGGCGGCTTCGATGGTGCTCTGCTTTGCGCGCGGGTGGGGAGAGATGATGATGCCGTTGCGGGTCTTGAGCGACAGAAGGCACTTGAAGATCGCGGTCGAGGTGGGGTTGGTGGTCGGGATCACCGCCGCTATGACGCCGATCGGCTCGGCGATACGGACATATCCCTTGCGCTCGTCCTCCTCGATCACCCCGCAGGTCTTGGTATCGCGATAGGCGTTGAAGATATACTCGGACGCATAGTTGTTCTTGATGACCTTGTCCTCGACGACGCCCATGCCGGTCTCTGCTACCGCGAGCTTGGCAAGCGGGAGCCGCGCCTTGTTCGCAGCGAGCGCAGCCGCCTTGAAGATATGATCGACCTGCTGCTGCGTATAGGTCGAGAACCGGCGCTGAGCCGCGCGCACTTCCTTTATGCGCTGCTCGAGGATCTCGACGCTGTCAACGATGGTGGTAGTGTTCATGGCTGTTCCTCCTTTACCATTAAAGTATACCACAGCGCGGGTGTCTATGCAATCATCAGATGTGACAAGATACACGGCAGAAGTTGTTAAATTATTAACAATATGACAGGGCAGACGGCGCGACTGGTGTGGTGGCAGAGAAAGTGATTCGGTGAAACTTAGTATAAGACCGGGCGGCAGTACCGCTGTTCTGTCATAAAAAAGGGGCTGTCGCACTAAGAAATGCGATAGCCCCTCAGTGTGTTATCCTGAGCATTAGCGAAGTATCTTATAGTGCAATCTATCCAATATGATTACACCTGTCATGTCCAATCTGACCGAAAGGTGAGCACTTTCAGATTCTTCACCCGTAGTCTGTTAAGTCTAAAAGTTGATATCTGATTACAAGTATATTTGTGTCAGACGAGGTCGAGACCGCAGGCAGGCTGGCGCCTGTCAAGGTCAAGGACGAAGTATGACGCAAATAGACGCAGTAATGCTTATAAAGTTTTAGGCCTAACAGACTACT
>CAJODM010000013.1 GCA_905233755.1 uncultured Ruminococcus sp. | reverse complement strand
AGGGCGCGAACGCGACCAACTTCCAGTTCATCATGTGGCTTATGATCATGATCGTCGTCATGCTGATCAGCTTCGGCATCGTCTATGCCGTCGAGAAGAAGAAGGCAAGAGCCGCCTCTGTACACCGCTATCAGTAAATACTATGACAGAATCACAGCACCCGTCAATGGGTGCTGTTTTTTCGTCCCGTCGGTGAATCTCAGCTGACGGCACAAAAAGCCGCATGGAGCAGCCCGATACCGGCTGATCCATGCGGCGTACTGATGTTTATACTGGCTTGCTGTCGCTGCCAAGCTCTCTGATTCAGCTGCTGTCAGCGTTCCGACATCATAGTGTCCGTTCGTAGACAGGCGGACTTATCTGACCGGCACACAGTGCTCGTCGTTGATCTTGTGCACCTTCTCAACGCGGCGCACGTATTTCTCGGCGGTCAGCGGCTCAGTCGTCATAAACGTCTTGACGTTCTCCATCGCGATCATACCGCCGATGATCTTGGCGCCGAGGCACAGCACGTTTGCATCGTTGTGCTGGCGCGCAAGCTGCGCACAGAAAGGATCCTGACAGACACAGGCATAGATGCCGCTGACCTTGTTCGCGATCATCGCGCTGCCGTAACCGACGCCGTCGACAAAGATGCCCCGCTCACACTCGCCCTTCGCGACCGCGAGTGCTGCAGGAAGGACAAAATCCGACAGGTCGCACGATGCCTCGTCATATGCGCCGAAATCGACGACGGTGTGGCCCTGGGATTCGAGATACGCCTTGATCTCCTTCTTCATAGAGGTGCCGGCGTGGTCGTTTGCCATAGCGATTTTCATGATGGTTCCTCCTCATAGATATACTCCGTTCGGCTCTGTCTGAACGGTTGCAGAAAGCACCGCAGCATGGTACCGCGGTGCTTCTCTCATGTAGCTATCAGTCCTCAGCGGGGATGTCGCCGGTGCAGTGCGGGCACTTGGTCGCGTCGATATGGACCTCTTCACAGCAGTGCGGGCACTTCTTGGTGGTGGGGGCGGACTCCTCTTCGGCTTCCTTCTTCTTACCGATGGTCATAAGCTTGTTGATGCTCTTGATGATCAGGAAGATGATGAGCGCGATGATCAGGAAGTTGATGATCGCGGTGATGAACGCGCCGTATCTGAGCTCTGAGCCGTTGATGTTGGCCACCATTTCGCTAAAGTCGATACCGCCGAAGATACCGAGCAGCGGCGAGATGATGTCCTCGGTCAGCGAGGTGACGATCGCGGTGAACGCGCCGCCGATGATCACGCCGACAGCCAGATCAAGCACGTTGCCGCGCATGATAAATTCCTTGAACTCCGAAAAGAACTTTTTCATTTTCTACTCTCCTTAGCTGAAAATTATTTGATAACGGTTTTGTGAAAAACCTTTTTACCCTTCTTGATGACGATATAACCCTTGCCGAACTCGTCGCGGCTGACACGATGGAACGGGTCGCTGATCTTCCTATCGTCGATGCTGACGCCGCCCTGCTGGATGAGACGCCGTCCCTCGCCCTTTGATCTGATGAGCGAGCACCGTATCATTAGGTCGAGCACCGCGATCGAGCCGTCCTCAAAGTCGTCGTCAATCAGCTCGGTGGTCGGCATGTTCTCGGTGTCGCTGCCCTTTGAGAACAGCGCGCGGGCGCCCTCCTGTGCCTTCTCGGCTTGGTCGCGGCCATGGATCATCTCGGTCAGCTCGAACGCGAGTATCTCCTTGGCGCGGTTGAGCTCGGCGCCCTGCAGCCGCTCGAGCTCCTCAATCTCGGACAGCGGCAGGAAGGTCAGCATCCGCAGGCACTTGATGACGTCGGCGTCGTCGACGTTGCGCCAGTACTGGTAGAAGTCGAACGGCGAGGTCTTCTCGGCGTCGAGCCATACGGCGCCCTTCTGGGTCTTGCCCATCTTCTTGCCCTCAGAGTTGAGCAGCAGGTTAATGGTCATGGCATAGGCGTCCTGCCCGAGCTTGCGGCGGATCAGCTCGGTGCCGCCTAGCATATTGCTCCACTGGTCGTCGCCGCCGAACTGCATGTTGCATCCGTACCGCTGATACAGCGCATAGAAGTCATAGCTCTGCATGATCATGTAGTTGAACTCGAGGAACGACAGCCCCTTCTCCATGCGCTGCTTGTAGCACTCGGCGCGCAGCATGTTGTTCACCGAGAAGCACGCGCCGACCTCGCGCAGCAGCTCGACATAGTTGAGGTCGAGCAGCCAATCGGCGTTGTTCACCATCAGCGCCTTGCCGTCGGAGAAGTCGATGAACCGGCTCATCTGCCGCCGAAAACACTCACAGTTGTGCTCGATGGTCTCCTTGGTCATCATCTGGCGCATATCGGTGCGGCCGGACGGGTCGCCGATCATCGCAGTCCCCCCGCCGATGAGGGCGATCGGGGTATTGCCGGCGAGCTGCAGCCGCTTCATCAGGCACAGCGCCATGAAGTGCCCGACGTGCAGACTGTCGGCGGTGGGGTCGAATCCAATATAGAACACCGCCCTGCCGTTGTTGACCAGCGCGCGAATCTCTTCTTCGTCGGTGACCTGAGCGATCAGCCCGCGAGCCACCAGTTCTTCATATACTCCCACAATATCCTCCTGTGAACCACGATGTTGAAGATAGTATCAGTATAGCTTTATCCGACAGAAACGTCAAGAAAAACTCGCTATTCCTCATGATTCTTCTGTAAACCATCGCGGTATATTTCTAATATAGAATAATACGGCGTTATGTACCCCAAGGAGCATCCTCCTCGTCCGCATACGGCTCTGTGTCGGGTGATCCGAGGAGGTTGCTGCGTTCGAGCCATTCGTTATAGGTCATCAGCACGTCGCGGGGCTTTGAGCCCTGGTGCGGCCCGACGATCCCCATCTGCTCCATGTCGTCGATCATCCTGCCCGCGCGGGCATAGCCGACCTTCATCCGCCGCTGTAGCAGCGAGGTGGACGCCTGTCCTGCCTCGATAACGACCTTGATCGCCTCCTCCATCAGCGCGTCGACCTCGGGGGCAGCGCCGTTATCGGCGGAGCTGTCCTTGCCCTTGCCGTTCATCTCCTCGGCAGCGATGCGGCGGATCTTCTCCTCGACCTCCTGGTTATAGTCGGCGCGGTGCTTCTTCTTGATGAACGAGGTCACGCGTTCGATCTCCTCATCCTTGGCAAAGCAGCACTGCACGCGGATGGGCTTGGGCGCGCCGACGGGGCTGTAGAGCATATCGCCGCGGCCGATCAGCTTCTCGGCGCCGCCCGCGTCCAGGATGGTACGCGAGTCGATGTTGGACGATACCTTCAGCGCGATGCGCGAGGGGATGTTCGCCTTGATGACGCCGGTGATGACGTTGACAGAGGGGCGCTGGGTCGCGATGATGAGGTGCATACCGGCGGCACGCGCCATCTGAGCCAGGCGGCAGATGGCCTCCTCTACCTCGGCGGGAGCCGCCATCATCAGGTCGGCGAGCTCGTCGATGGCGATGACAATGCGGCTCATGTGCTCGGTGGGCACCTTCAGCCCGTCTATCTCAAGGCACGGCTCCTCGGCGCTCCCGTCACTCTCTGCCGCAGGGGGATTGAGCTCCCTGTGCTCGGCGATATAGGCGAGGTTGCGGTCGATGAGCTGGTTATAGGAGTTGATGTCCTTGCAGTCATATTCGGCAAAGATACGGTAGCGGGACAGCATCTCGGACACCGCCCAGTTCAGCGCGCCCGCCGCCTTCTTGGCGTCGGACACCACGGGGACGAGCAGGTGCGGGATGCCCTTATACTTGCTGAACTCGACGAGCTTGGGGTCGATCAAGAGGAGCTTGACCTCGTCCGGCGACGCCTTGAAGAGGATGCTCATCAACAGCGCGTTCACGCAGACCGACTTGCCCGAGCCGGTGGTGCCGGCGATCAGCAGGTGGGGCATCGCGGACAGGTCGGTCATCACCAGCTCGCCCGAGATATCACGCCCGAGCACACAGTTGAGCTTGCTCTCGCTGTCGCGGAACGCATCGGTGTCAATGAGCTCGCGCAGCGTCACCATCGAGGTCACCTTGTTGGGCACCTCGATACCGACCGCCGCCTTGCCGGGGATCGGCGCCTCGATACGCACCCCGTTGGCGGCGAGGTTCAGCGCGATATCGTCGGCGAGGTTCGTGATCTTCGATATCTTCACGCCGGCGGCGGGCTGCAGCTCATAGCGGGTCACGGACGGCCCGCGGCAGATATCCACGATGCTCGCCTTGACCCCAAAGCTGCCGAGCGTCTCGATCAGCTTGGTGGCGTTGTTCTGCATCTCTTGATAGGCGCTGAGGTTCTCCGAGTCGATCGGCGGATCGAGCAGCCGGATCGGCGGGTATGTATAGGCGGGGGGGTGTTCTGCTGCCGCCTTTCTGACCTCTTTCTCGAACGGTTCTTCGTCGCTGTCGCGGCCGGTTGGAGCGGCGGGCTCGTCCTCGGCTGTCCCGGGATCGGGCTGCTTTGCGCCGTCACTTACACGGCGGGAGGTCTTCTGTCTGGATATCTGACGGGCGACCTCGGAGGCGGACATATGCTCGTCGTTCGCCTCAAAGTTCACACCGGCGTTAGCGTTGTTGATGATGTCGATGATCTCCTGGTCGCGGATATCATCGGAGAGTGCCTCGGGCGACTTCTTTTTAGAGGCGCGGCGGGGCTTGTCCAGCGGGATGTCGATGCGGGTATCGTCGGCACCGCGAGACGCGGGTTCCGGCACCGTATAGCGGTCATCGACCACCTCGACCTCGTCGGCTATCTCTTCGAGCGCCTGCTCGCGCCGCTGCCGGCGCTGTGCGCGGTTCTCCACATGGCGGTCATAGCCCTTCTTCGCAACGTTCGCGATATCGACCAGCGAGATACCGGTCAGGATCATCACCGACACGATCAGCACGACAAAGCACACCACCACCGACGGGGTGCGGGTGAACAGCGCCGTCATGGGGTACCCCAACAGCGCGCCGACCAGCCCGCATAAGCTCACGCGCACATCGGCGGACGAGTCGAGATAGGCGCTCTTCAGCGCAGAAAAGTAGTCCATGCTGTTGTAGTCCACACGGCCGAACAGGTAGAACAGCGTGCAGGTCATCACGACCGTCAGCACCGCGAGGAACACCTTCCATCCGGCATGGGACATCTGCTTCTCCTTTGCGGTCATGATGCCCATGTAGAAGAACACAAACGGCAGCAATATCGCACAGAACCCGAACAACCCGAACACAAAGCTGCGGATCATATACCACAGCGACGCGCCGCGTATCAGCAACAGCGCAAGGAACAGCACCCCCGCAGCAAACAGCAGGATCGCCTTCACCTGCGGGTTCATGCCCTGCGGTTGTGTTGCTTTTGCAGGTGTTGACTTCTTCGAGGAGGTCTGTGTATTCTTTTGAGACGGTTTCTTGGTAGCTTTCTTCGACGAATTCGATTTCTTTGCTGCCAAACGGATCACTCCTAATATGGTGGAATCTAAGGTTACTTATGTGAGCGGGACGGCGGTGAAGAGGTTCACACCGGTGTGCATCTCGATGATGCTGACGACGATCACCGCAACGCCGACCACGGCGGTATAGAGGATGAAGACGAACATCTTGTCGGTCTTGAGCAGCCACTTGAAGAGAACGATCGACAGGTACCCGACCACAGCGGCGGTCACCATCCCGACAACGATCGGCACCACGCCGACCGACAGCCCCCCGGGGCTCGATAGCGCGTCCTTGCATTCCAGCACCGCCGCGGCGATGATGGACGGGATCGCGATCACAAAGGTATAGTCGAACGCGGTCTGGCGGTTGACGCCCCGCATCTCGCCCGCCGAGAGGGTCGAGCCGGAGCGCGACAGCCCGGGCAGCACCGCCGCGCAGCACTGGACAAACCCGACGACCAGCGCGTCGACGACGTTCATCTCGGTTCTGCCGGCGCCGTTCTCGGACAGGACGGCGTGCTTCATCGCGCTGTCTCTGAGCGAGCGGTTGCGGATATCGCCGAGCAATAGCAGCACCGACGTCATCAGCAGCGAGATCCCGACGACGATGAAGTACCGCGCGCTCGTGAACAGATCGGCAAGATCCTTCACCTTGAGATCGGTGCCGGGGATCGGCACAAACAGCAAGAACAGCGGCAGCAGCCCGATGATCAGCATAACGATCATCCGCCTGTCATGGGACATCTCCCGAAAGCGGAACCGTCCGGTAAAGATATCGCGGATCATCCGGAAGAACTCGACGATCAGCCGTCGGAGCAGCCGGTGATAGAAGGCGCACACCGCGACCAGCGTCCCGATATGCAGCATCACGCTGAAGAAGAGGTTATCCTCCCCTACGCCGAGGATGTGCTGAGTGATGGTCAGGTGTCCGCTGCTGGATACCGGCAAAAACTCGGTGAGCCCCTGTACAACACCCTGAATAAACGCATCAAAGACGGTCATATGTATTCTCCTTCGTATGTAGTGACAGGGGATCCGCTAGGGGGTCCCCTCGCCTGACTTTCGCTCCCGTATCATCCCGAACAGCGCGTCGGTCGCATCGCTCAGCGTGCCGACGGCGTCCATCAGCCCACATTCGACCGCGCTCTCGCCCGAGAGGATAGTGCCGATATCGGTGGACAGCTCCTCGGTGTTGAACAACAGCCGGCTGTAGTCCTCCTCGGCGATCCCCGAGTGCTCGACGACAAAGCGCGTGATGCGCTCCTGCATCCGCCGAAAGTACTGAAAGGTCTGGGGCGCGCCGACGGTCAGCCCGGTGGTGCGCACCGGATGGACGGTCATGGACGCGGACTTGACGATAAAGCTGCGATCCGCCGAGACCGCCATCGGGATCCCGATCGAGTGACCTCCGCCGAGCACCAGCGACACCGACGGCTTGCGCATCCCAGCCACCATCTCGGCGATCGCCAGCCCCGCCTCGACGTCGCCTCCCGCCGTGTTCAGCAACAGCAGCAGCCCGTCGATACGGTCGTCCTCGTCGATGGCGAGCAGGGTGGGGATGACATGCTCGTACTTGGTGGTCTTGTTGCTTGAGGGGAGGATATAGTGCCCCTCGATCTGGCCGATCACCGTCAGGCAGTAGATGATGTCATCGCCGCGGTGGGTGATCACCGAGCCCATCCCCCGCACACTGTCGGGCGGCGACTCGTTGTCGGGGGCGTCTGCCCCGCCCTCGTCCGGTGACGGGATCATCGGATCATAGGGCTCTTCGTTAACCATTCATATGCACCTCCGAGGGTTAGGATTTCCCCCGGAGCACAAAATCATGTACATAATCAAATATATTATACCATTATTTAGTGGTTTCTTCAAGAAAAAATCACAAATTTTCTATAAAATAATTTTATTTTAGCAAAAATATAGTATGCTAGCGGTAGGATGAAGGGAGTTGAACTCAATTGCCGATAATGATTCATTTTCAGTCTTTATCGGCTTATCGTCGATCGCAACCCGTCAGGGTTACTCCTCCTCCGCACCGAGAAATCCATGAAAATGATCTCATTCTCGGTGCGAAGCAGTTTATAGCGAGTAGAATTCTGTCTGGTCGAGGAAAAACCGGAGTGAATACTGGCGTATTCGCGAGGATTTTGACGAAGAGCAGGCGGAATTCTACCGCTAAAAACCCATTGGGGTTCAACTCCCTTCATCCTAGGCATCCGATGCAATATCCGAACTCGGATATCGTATCGGATGCCTAGAAAAAAGCCACAACCGGAGGTAAGCGTTGAACCAGAATGTGATATACGGTATCGTCATCGTCCTGCTCGTTGCACTGTCGGCGTTCTTCTCGGGGACAGAGACGGCGTTCTCCTGTGCGAACGCTGTCCGCATCCGCACGCTCGCAGAGAGCGGCGACAGAAGGGCAAAGAGCGCGGTATGGGTGCTCGACAGCTTTGACAAGGTGCTGACCGCTATCCTCATCGGCAACAACATCGTCAACCTCGGGTGCTCGTCGCTGGCGACGGTGATGTGCATGCGCCTGTTCCACAGCTACGGTGCCGCCATCGCGACCGGCGGAACCACGCTCTTGGTGCTGACATTCGGCGAGGTGATCCCCAAGTGCTTCAGCCGCGAGCTCAGCGACAGGATCGTGCTCGCTACGGCGGGGGTGCTGCGGGGGCTGACGTATGTGCTGTATCCGCTGGTATTTTTCTTTATTGGAATCAAAACGCTGGTCATGAAGACCGTTCATGTCAGAGAGGACTCCCCCTCGGTGACCGAGGACGAGCTCAAGTTTATCATCGAGAGCATCGAGGAGGAGGGGATCCTGGAGGAGCAGGAGAGCGAGCTGGTACAGTCGGCGCTGGAGTTTGATGAGAAGACCGCCGGCGAGATCCTCACCCCGCGCGTAGATGTGACCGCCATCGACATCGACGACGACAAAGAGAAGATCCACGATATCATCGTGCGGGAACGCTACTCGCGCATACCGGTATATCAGGGCGCGATCGACAACATCATCGGCATCCTGCATACCCGCGACTATCTCGAGCGGATGGCAGCCGGTGAGGAGGATATCGACCTTAGGGCGATGCTCTCGCCGGCACACTTTATCTACAAGTCGATGCGGCTGTCGGATATCCTCGCCGACTTTCGCGCACAGCAGCTGCATATCGCCATCGTCACCGACGAGTACGGCGGGATGCTGGGCATCGTGACGATGGAGGACCTGCTCGAGGAGATCGTCGGCGAGATCTGGGACGAGGACGAGGACGAGGAGCGCACCTATACCAAGCTCAAAGACGGGCGGTACCTCGTCTCGGGCGATATGGAGATCGGCGACCTGTTCGAGCTGCTGGGGCTTGCGATGGACGACGATATCGACAGCAACTCGGTCGGCGGGTTCATCTCCGAACGCCTCGGCGACATCCCCGTCAAGGGCGAGTCGGTCACCTATGAGGGCGTTCGGTTCACCGTTAAGCGCGTGCGCAACCGCCGGATCGTCTCTGCCATGGTGACAGCGATGAGAACAGTAATTGGTGAAGGTGGATAGTTTTGGGAAAATCCTGCGGATTTTTGGATTTCTATCAATGTCCGAGCAAGGCGAGTGACCGCAGTTTTCCATTTTCACTTTCCGATTACACATAACCTTTCAACAAAAAGCGGTGCTGTCGAATATCGACGGCACCGCTTTTTGCTCGCTATTATCAGTAGTTCTCGGGCTTTAGCCGGAAATAGGCGCGGGGATGCCCGCACACCGGACAGAGCAGCGGCGGCTCGGTGCCGACGACGATATGCCCGCACTCCATGCACTCCCACACAACCACCGACCCGCGGCGGAACACCTCACCCTCGCGCAGGTTCTCGAGCAGCTTGCGATAGCGCTCTTCGTGCGCGCGCTCGATCTCGCCCACCATCGTGAACTTCTCGGCGATCTCGTCAAACCCCTCGGCGCGCGCCTCGTCGGCATAGGTACGGTACATATCCGTCCACTCATAGTTCTCGCCGTCGGCGGCGGCAGAGAGGTTGTCCTCGGTGCTGCCGACGCATCCGAGCAGGTTGAACCACTGCTCGGCGTGCTCCTTCTCGTTCTTCGCGGTGGTCTCGAAGATCGACGCGATCTGCTCATAGCCGTCGCGGCGGGCGGCGGCGGCGAACAGGGTGTACTTCTCCCACGCTTCGCTCTCGGCAGAGAACGCGGCGCGCAGGTTCTGTTCTGTCTTGGTATTCTCTAAATTCATGAAAAAATCCCTCCGCTGGTAGATTATCCAACAGGGGGGAAATTATGCATATACTCTGTGAATTCCGGCAGGGTGAACAGGCAGTTCACCGCCGAGAGCATCGCGTTCGCCGAGAGGTACTTCGGCAGCCCGAGATCGCGCAGCACCCGCTGCCGCAGCTCGGCCGAGCCCTCTCGTCCTGACAGCAGAAGGGTATAGAAGTCCTGCTTTGTGATCTCGCTCTCAGGGCGGGTGGCGCGTCCGATGACGGTCGCGCCGCTGCGCTCGATAGCGTCGGCAAGGACGTCGGCGGACAGCCCCTCGACCCCGAGCAGCCCTTCCTTCGAGGGGGCGTTCTTGCGCTTCTCGGTACCGAGAACCGTCGGGATATAGCAGTGCTTCACCCGATCGGGCGGGACGATACCCGAGAGGTAGGAGCGGATCACAAACCCCGCGCCATCCACATCCGTCATGATCAGGATCCCGCGCTGTTCTGCAACGCTTCGGATCAAAGCACGGCGTTCGGCGTCGTTGAACACCCGAAACCCGCCGGTCTCGATCACCGGCGAGCCGATGAACTCCGACAGCTTCATGCGGTCATAGCGGCCCTCGACGATCACCGCCTCACGCAGATACAGCTTCTCACTAGTCATCGCTCTTGTCCTCGGCGAACAGCGCAAGCTTGCACACGAGCTTCTCGAGCTCGACGCGCTCGTTGACGGCGGTGGTGACCAGCCGCTCGCTGACAGCGGTCAGCTCGTCGATCGAGCGGCGCAGCGCGGCGGTGGTGACGCGACGGATCTGGGAGGGCTTCTTGTTCAATACCCACGCGCGGCGTCCATAGCCGAAGTCCTCGGCGATCTGAGCGGTATCGACGCCCGACTCTGCGGCGCATCGCACGCGATAGGCATCGATATACTCGCGCGAGAGCACCGTACAGATGCTCACGGCTGAGGTCTGCTGGTACAGAAGGGCGTCGAGGGTGGAGAGCGCGCGATCGGTGTTGACGGCGATGATATAGCCGAACAGGTCATACACCCTGCCCTCGACGGTCTTCGGGACCAGCCGGTCGATCATCTCGGGGGTGATCTCGCCGCCGTCGGCATAGGCGCACAGCTTCTTGAGCTCGCTGTTGAGGATATTCAGCTCCCCTCCGGCGGTCATCACCAGGTGATGGGCAGTCAGCTCGGACATCGTGCATCCGCCCGCCTTCGCCCATCGGCACAGGTCGCGCTCGAGCTGCAGTCCGGTATGATGACGCAGCTCGACACAGACGCCATGCTTGTCGATATAGGCGATCAGCTTCTTCATATTCGCCTTGGGCTCTGTATCGAGGGTCGGCATCGCAAGGATGAGGACGGTGGTGGCGGGGACGGAGCCGAGCACCTGCATCAGCGACTGAAAGTCCGCCGTCGACAGCTTATCGGCATTCAGATCGGCGACGCGGACGATATTCAGCTCGCTCATGAACGGCAGGATATCGACGGCGAGCGACAGCTCGTTGATGCTGACATCGGAGGAGAAGGCGTGGTAGTTGAAGTCAGAGAGCGTCCCGCCCGACAGCTTCTTCAACAGCTGTTCGGTCGACCGCTTCACGAGCATCTTCTCCTCGCCGTAGAGGAGGTAAAGGTTCTTGAACTCGCCTGTGCTCAGGTGCTTTTTGAAGTCGCTTTCGTTGAACATGGTTCACCTCAGGGATAGGCACACGTCCTCATCGGTGAGGACGGCGCGGGTATAGATAGCGGACAGCGAAGAGAGCGCCGCCTTGCTCAGCCGGTCGCTGCCGCAGAAGATCAGGGTATCACAGGACAGCAGCCGGTAGTTCTCGGGGATGTCGCCGGTGATGAGGATATCGGGAGAGCGCAGATCGGTCGATAGCGCGGCGGCGTCGATCCCGTCGGGCAGGATCAGGATGTCGTTGTCACCCGCTTCTATCCACCGCACCGGCATGCCGTCCACCGGACAGACCAGCATCCGCAGCTCGTCATCGGGGATGACCTCGACCGCGTCACAGAAGGTCCGTGCACACGGGATCTCGGTCTTGTCCTCATCATACTGCAAAATGTCGGAAATTGCAAATGCTTCTTCTAACAGAAGGCGGTAGTTGCGCGTCTCAGAGAGCGAGCCCGACAGCGCCACATCGGCGAACTGTGCGCTGCTCTCCACATCGCGGCGCATCCGGTAGCTCTCGGACACGGTCGCATCCATCGCCAGCAGATAGGTCCCGCCCCGATCATACAGGTTGACACAGATGCCGGATCCCGCGCTGTAGACGGTGAGGGACCGCTTGGTATCCTGTACGACAGCACAGCTCAGCACCCCCGACAACAGGATCGCCGCCGACAGCAGCGCGGCATATCGAACGCCGTATCCTCTTAAGAGCAGCAGCGCTGTCGCCACCAGCACCGCCGTCATGATTAACCAGACATAGAGGAACGGATAGGTCACCTTCACATAGGCAAAGGGCAGCGCCGACAGCCCCCGCACAAGGAACAGAACCACCTCGCACAGCGCATATACCGCCCACGACAGCCCGACCGCGATCAGCCGGATGCCCGGGATCAAATAGAGCAGACACATCGGCAGCGCTATCACCAGTATCAGCCATATCTCAAGATACAGCAGCACCGCCGAGACCAGCCCGACCGTCGAGAACGCGCCGAAGCTGAACAGCGATATCGGAAAGACAAGCAGGTTCGCCGCAAGCGCGGTCGCAAACAGCGCGATCCCCTTGTCCAAGAGCCACCACAGGCGATGGGGTCGAAACCGCGGGACACGCAGCCGCCGATAGATCGGATCGGCCCACAGCAGGATCGCAAGCGTCGCATAGACCGACAGCAGCAGCCCGATATCACCCGCACAGCTCGGCGACAACAGCACCGTCATCAACACACACGCCATGCCCAGCGAGTTAGGCCCATAGTGGATGCGCGGTATCAAAAGCCCGAGGATGTAGAAGATCATCATGATCCCCGATCGCATCACCGACGGCGAGAACCCCGTCACCGCCATGTACAGCAGGATGAACCCGACCGTCAGCGGGATATAGAGATATCGCGACAGCCGCAGCCGTCTGAGCAGCCCCATGACGATCGACACGAGGATCGCAAAGTGCATCCCCGATACCACCACAAAGTGCGACGCGCCGGCACGGCGAAAGTCGCTCTTCGTCGCAGGCGAGAGCGCGTACCGGTCACCGAGCAGCAGCGCATCGACCAGCGCGGCGTCATCCGCCGGCAGCAGCTCGCCGATCACCGAGCGGAACGTCCGCCGAATCTCGATCGCGCGATAGTAGAGCGGGTACTCATACGCTGCCGTCACCGCCGGCGTATCATAGGCGTCGATATAGATATAGTAGCCCTTGGCGCGGTAAGCGTCGCTGACATCGGGCGACAGGTCGGCAAAGAAGCTGACCGTATCGAACGGCTCGGCATGAAGATCGTCATAGGATGTCAGCATCAGCCGAAAGCTCGCCTTGTCGCCGTTGACCGAACTGACCTGCAGCGGATAGTACCACACCGAGTCGCTATAGTAGCTCTCGTCGGACAGCTGAGCGACCACGAGGCGGTCCTCGTCACAGTATCGCTGCTGCAGCGGCTCTATCGCAAACACCGAGTAGCCGATGCTGACAAGACAGGCAACGAGCGCTGCAGCCGTCATCGCGGGGACGAAGATCGTTCGTCGGATTCTTCTGATAAAGAAAAATGCGAGCAGGAGCATCGCTAGCCCCGCCGCGATCCAACCCGTCACCGTCCGCTGAAAATAGAAAACGACCGCCAGCACAGAGAAGTAGCTAAGCCCGATCTGTGCAAGAAGTCGTTTCATCGTTTAATTCTCCTAAAGAATAATATGTGGGAGGCGGGCTATCCCGCCGGCGTTACTTGGGGAATACGGGGAGCTTCTCGAGGAAGATGATGTCGTCACGGTCGGCGGCGTCTCCCTCGGCGAGAACGGCCGCCTTGCCGACGATGTTGCCGCCCGCCTTTGTCACGAGCTCCTCGATCGCCTTCAAGCTCTCCCCGGTCGAGATCACATCGTCGACGATCAGCACCCTCTTCCCGCACATCCGATCGGCGTCGTCGCGGCCGAGATACAGCGTCTGGCGGCTCATGGTGGTGATCGACTTGACGTGGACCGAGATGGGATCGGGCATATAGACCTTCAGCCCCTTGCGCGCGACGACATACGAACGGCAGCCCTGGCGCGCGATCTCGTACCCCAGCGGGATCCCCTTCGCCTCGGCGGTGATCACGATATCATGCTCGGGCACGATCTTCAGCAGCTCGGCAGCCGCCCTCTCGGTGATCTCGATGTCGCCGAACATGATGAAAGCGGCAATATCGAGGTGATCGTCGACCTGACACAGCGGCAGCTCGCGCGTGCACCCGGCGATATTCATCTTATATACAGCCATGATAAACCCCTCCTCTGTTATGCCATATCTAGTCCCAGCTTCTTTCCGCCGAGCAGGTGGAAATGCAGGTGAAAGACCGACTGGCCGCCGTCCTCGCGACAGTTGTTGACGACGCGGTAGCCGCCCGTCAGCTTCAGCGACGCGGCGATCTCGGGTATCTTCGAGAAGATATAGCCGACCACCGCGCTGTTCTCCTCGTCGAGCTCGTCGGCACATCCGATATGCTCCTTGGGAACGATCAGCACATGCACCGGTGCCTGGGGCTCAAGGTCATAGAACGCGAGGATGCGGTCATCCTCATATACCTTGCGGGACGGGATCTCGCCCGCGATGATCTTGCAGAATACACAGTCAGACATATTCGGTCTCCTTTTCTTTATTTATCGGTAGCGGCGCTTCTCGCGCTCGATACGACGGCGGCGGCGGCTCACGGACGCCATGATGATGATGCCGATGAGCAGCAGAACGACGATCAGCAGCACGATGAAGTGATCGCGGCAGAAGTCAACGATGACATGCGCCAGATAGTTCGTCTCGTCGCGGTCGATATCCTCACTCGTGACGATATCGGTAGAGCCGATCTTCTCACCGTCATAGTACACGGTCAGGGTGCCGACCTTCTCGCCGGCGGTCACAGGGGCTTCGACCGCGCCCGCACAGTCCTCTGTCACGCTGACAAGTGCGGTATCATAGCCGTTCGGCAAGAGGGTGACAATCTCGGACGCAGGCACCAGATCGGTCCTGTAGTCGCCCCACTTGTAGGCGACGCCGATGTTTCGCACCGGTTCGGTGGAGGAGTAGACGACCTGGTTCGACAGGTTATCGAGCGCCCAGTCGTACAGCTCGGCGGTATCGAGCATCGCATAGTTGATCTCGTCGACATACGAGTACTCGGCGCCCAGCGCGACACACAGATAGCGGTATCCGTCGCGCTCGGCAGAGGAGATCAGGCATCGCCCCGCCTCATCGGTGAAGCCGGTCTTGATCCCCTTGGCATAGGGATAGTAGTAGTACCCGCCCTTCTGCGAGCTGTCGATGAGGTAGTTGGTGGTCTCGATCGGCTGTTCGAACAGAGCGGGGGTATAGCGGGTGGTGTTCACAATCTCCATGAACCCGTCCTTCTCCATCGCATACTTGGTGATGGTCGCCATATCGCGGGCGGTGCTGTAGTGGTTCGCATCATAGAGCCCGTGAGGGCTGACAAAGTGGGTGCCCTCACATCCGAGCTGTGCCGCCTTGCGGTTCATCAGATTGACAAACCCGTCGATCCCGTGACCGACAAAGTCGGCGAGCACCAGCGCGGCGTCGTTGCCCGACGGCACCATCAGCCCATACAGCAGATCGCGCACCGAAAAGCTCTCGCCGATATGCGCCTCGAGCCCCATGATCGAGCTCTCGGGGTCGAGCGTCGACAGCGCCTCCGCCGTCACCTCGACCATCGTACCGTCAAAGTCGGGCACGTTCTCGGCGACGACGATATAGGTCATCACCTTGGTGGTAGAGGCAGGCGACATCTTGGCGTCGGCGTTCTTCTCAAATACCGTGATCCCGCTGTCGAGGTTCTCCAGATATACCGCGTCGGATACGGTGTCGATGCTGCAGCCATAGTCGACGGCGGCTGCGGGCATCGCCGCAAGACACACCATCACAGCCGCAACCAGCAGTGAGAATACCCGTTTCATATCCTATCTCCTTATTGTTTATCGTTAGTTATCAATCTTTCTTGATCTTCAGCACCTTCTCCTCGCCGCGCACCAGCCGCCGGATGTTATCGGTGTGTTTGATGATCACGAACACACCGACCGCCGCCGACGCGAGCGTAACGAGGAACACATACCGCAGCCGCAGCGCGTCCGGCGTGCCCAGCAGCGGCAGATAGCTGCCAAAGTACGTGATGACACAGGTGTAGACCGGATAGAGCGCGGCACACGCAAGGGATGCGAGCGACACGATCCGCGTACATGCGAAGATGATGAGGAACGTCGAGATGATCGCGAGGAACACCCGTATATCCACCACGCTCATCATCGCGGCGGCGGTGGTGACGCCCTTGCCGCCCCTGAACCCGAAGAACACGGGGTAGCTGTGGCCGATGATCGCGCACACGCCGGCGAGATACCGACCGTAGCTCGCGTACTCGTGCATCGTGACCGACGGATCGCCCTGAACACCCGAGAAGATCCACCACCCGATCAGCACCGCAACGACCCCCTTGAGAAAGTCGAACAGGATCGTCAGCACCGCCGGCACCACGCCGACGGATCGCAGCACATTGGTGAACCCCGCGTTGCCGGAGCCGAGATCGCGGATATCGCGGTTCATATGCCCGCGCGTAAAGATCACGGCAAAGCTCATGCTGCCGAGCAGATAGGCAATGATGGCGGTGAGGATGGTACGTACAATCACGCTCACTTGTCAGATCGCTCCCTTATCACAAATCTAATCGGCGTCCCCGAGAAGTCGAAGTTCTCGCGCAGCCGGTTCTCCAGATATCGCTGATACGAGAAGTGGAACAGCTCCGCGTTGTTGCAGAAGAACACGAAGGTCGGCGGCTTGACGGATGCCTGGGTCATATAGAATATCTTCAGCCGGCGGCCCTTATCGGTGGGCGGTTGGACGCGCGCGGTGGCGTTCGCGAGCACCTCGTTGAGCAGTCCGGTCTTGATCCGTGTGGCACAGGTGTTCGCCACATGGACGATGTTCTCGAACAGGTTGTCGAGCCGCTGGCCGGTCTTGGCAGAGATGAACACCGACGGCGCATAGCTCATGAACGCAAAGTCGCGCTCGATATCGCGCCGAAAGTTCTGCATGGTGTGGGTATCCTTCTCGATGGCGTCCCACTTGTTGACGGCGATGACACACGGCTTTCCGGCGTCGAGCGCAAGCCCGGCGACCTTGGTGTCCTGCTCGGTAACGCCGGTCTGCGCATCGAGCATCAGCACACACACGTCACATCGCTCGATCGCCATACGCGCGCGCAGGATCGAGTAACGCTCGACGTCCTCGGTGACCTTGCTCTTGCGGCGCATGCCGGCGGTGTCGATGAGGTTGAACATCCCGTGGCTGTTCTCGATACGCGTGTCGATCGAGTCGCGGGTGGTGCCGGCGATATCCGACACGATACAGCGATCCTCGCCGACGATGCGGTTGACAAGCGACGACTTGCCGACGTTCGGGCGGCCGATCACGGCAACCGAGATCACCTCGGGATCCATATCGGGCGCGTCGCTGTCGGGCAGATGGGCGAACACATCGTCCAACAGATCGCCGGTACCGTGACCGTGCACGGACGACACGGCGATCGGCTCGATCGGCAGCCGGTAGAATTCATAGAACTCGGGCGGCGGATCGCCGATCGAGTCGCACTTGTTGACACATAGGGTGAGGGGCTTTCGGCTGCGCAGCAGCATATGGGCGACCTCTTCATCCGAGGCGGTCAGCCCCGAGCGCACATCCACCACCATAATGACCGCGTCGGCGGTCTCGATGGCGAGCTGTGCCTGCTCGCGCATCTGGGACAGGATCACATCGTCGCTCTGCGGCTCGATGCCGCCGGTGTCGATGAGCATGGCGGAGCGTCCGCTCCACTCGACAACGCCATAGATGCGGTCGCGGGTGACGCCCGGAGTATCGTCCACGATCGACAGCCGCTCGCCGATCAGCTTATTGAA
Organism: uncultured Ruminococcus sp.; assembly: GCA_905233755.1. GTDB lineage: Bacteria > Bacillota > Clostridia > Oscillospirales > Acutalibacteraceae > Ruminococcoides. The sequence continues at coordinate 23,354 of CAJODM010000013.1, read as the reverse complement.
CAGCGTGCTCTTGCCGACGTTGGGTCGGCCGACGATCGCGATAACAGGTTGAGGCATAGCTTACTCCTCCTTTCCGAGAACGGCGGACAGCAGCAGTTCGCCGTCGACATTAACAGGAGTAACGGGGATAGACAGCCGTCTGCTGACATCGTCGACCGATACGTCGTCGAGGAACAGATCGTTCTCGAACCGCAGCATCGAGGACGGTATCAGCAGCTCGCTGCCGAGCGGCTGAGAGCGCAGCTGGGCGATCAGGTCGCTGCCGACCACAAGCCCGCTGACGTCGATCAGCTCGCCGAAGAAGTTGTTCTTGATGGGATAGACAGCGACGGACACATGGGGGAACTTGCTCTCCACCTCGTCCATCAGCTCGCGGATGTAGGGCGCGGCGGATACCCCGCACGCAATCGCGACCGAACGGTGGATCGAGGGGTCGGGCTCGCGGCAGGACAGCGCATCGCGCAAATCCTTCCGCAGCATCGCGACCATCCCCACGCCGTTCTCGATCGCCTCGAAGTCGCCGTAGAACGCAGCGTCGGGGATCTCCATGCCCGCCTTGATATACAGCTCGTCTGCGGCATAGCAGACGCGCTTGCCGCGCTGTTCAAGGCACCGATCGCCGAACGCGTCGATGATTGCGACCGTCTTTCGCGCAAGCTCACGGGTGAATGGCGAGAGCGGATACAGCCCCTGTCGATACTTTGTCAGCCCGACGGGGACGACCGCCACGAGGTTCACGCCGAGCTCGCACAAATCGGACAGCGACCGGCGCAGCTCGTCGCCGTCGTTGATCCCGGGACAGCAGACGATCTGGCAGTTAATCTCGATCGAGCTGTCCGAGAGCCGGCGCAGCACATCGAGCGCCTCGCCCGCGAACCGGTTGTTCATCATCCGGCACCGCAGCGCGGGGTTAGTGGTATGGACAGACACGTTGATCGGGCTGATGTGCATCCGGATGATGCGCTCGATCTCGTGCTCGGTCAGGTTCGTCAGCGTGATATAGTTGCCGAAGAGGAACGACAGCCGGCTGTCGTCATCCTTGAAGTACAGCGTCTCGCGCAGACCCTTCGGCAGCTGGTCAATGAAGCAGAAGATGCACCGGTTGCGGCAGCTCTTCTCCTCATCCATGAGGTAGGACGAGAACTGCAGCCCCAGCTCCTCATACTCGGGCTTATGCACGCGAACGGATCGCAGCTCTCCGCCGATAGAACGGAGCTGCAGCTCGAGCTCGTCGTCGATCTGATAGAACCGGTAGTCGAGCACATCGACGATCTCATGACCACCGATCGAGAGCAGCGTCTCGCCCGCGCGTATCCCCGCACGGTCGGCATAGCTGTGACGGATGACATCTTCGATTTTGACAGCCACAGCGACACCGTCCTCTCCTCATCTGATAAAAGAAACAAAAGGGCGGGTAGTCGCCTGCCCGCCTGAACCTTTCTCCTATATGACCGACAGCCGCAGAAAGGCCGCCGAAAGTTTAGTCAGCGTCCTTGACGATGACCTGTCTGCCGTTGTACATACCGCAGTGGGGGCACACCTTGTGGGGTGCCTTGTACTCGCCGCAGTCGGGGCAGATAGCCAGAGCCGGCGCCTGGAGCTTCCAGACGTTGGATCTTCTCTTCATTTTTCTCGCGTGCGAATGTTTTCTTGCCGGTACAGCCATGAAACTTCCTCCTTCGATGTATGATGGGTCGTGTTAATCCAGTAGTTCTCTGAGCTTCTCGAGCCGCGGGTCGATGGGGTGCTTCTCGCACTCACAGTCGCCGAAGTTGAGATTTCGTCCACATTTCTGACAGAGACCTTGACAGTCCCTCCTGCACAGGAACTTCGACGGGAGCTCCAGCAGGATGTCGGTGCCGGCAAGCTCCGAAAGATCCAGAGACAGCTCAGGCGCTTCGATATACTCGTCGTTGACGTCCTCCTCGAGCGATTCGATCAGCTTATGCGAGAAGGCATAGTCAAGGTGCTGTTCGATCACCTCACAGCACCGGTCACAGCTCGTGACATAGTCGAACGCCGTAGTAAGATACAGCGTCACGATGCCGGAATGGTTCTCGACACGGGCAGACACACAGATCGGAGAGGCGAATGGATGACCCCCCGCTACCTCGACGTCGCCCATCGAGAAGGTGAACGAAAGCTCCTTCGAGATGCCGTCAGATGCAAAAATCTCTTTCAGATCGAGGATCATGGGCACCTCCACAGAGTAATGCGATTTTTACGCTACTTTGTATTATATCGAAACCGATGGGCGTTGTCAAGTAAAAAAGCGGATTTTTTCGGCGATCCCGCCGCCAAAAAAGAGGAGGAGCAAGCCCCTCCCCCTTATCATCGGTTAGGCATCCGATCCCTGTCAGATCTCCTCGCACACGGCAGAGAGCCCCGCGGGCAGCTCCGCCTCGGCGGACGAGATCAGCAGCGTGATCTTCGCCTCGCTCTCTTTCTCGAGATCGTTGAGGCGAGACACAAATGCTTCGAGCCCGCTGACCCCTTCGGGACAGATCTTGAACGTAGAGTCAACAAAGATATCGGTAACATCATAGTTGCCGGCACAGATCCCGCTGATAAAGCCCAGCAGCATCTCATAACCCTTCACGCCGTACAGGTCGGTGTCGATGAGACGCGCCTTGTGGGTGACGTCATAGGTGAGCTTGGCGCCCTTCTCGATGACGACGACGTTGCCGGACGAGTGAGCGACCGCCTCGTTGGCGAGCTGGATGAGCTTCTTGGTCTTGCCGGACCCTTTTCTACCAATAATCAGTGTTATCATTTTCAGAATCCTCCTGTCAGTAACAGTAAAATATAGTGTAGCCACACCGCATCGTTCGGGTATGCGGATTGCAAAGCAAGATCGTTCGTCAGCGGGTACCCATCATCCGTATGCATATGGCGTATGAATACCGATTTTGTACAAGCTGACGGGATATACTTCATGCAAAGCGTGTGATCGTGTGGTGTGGTGTTTTGGCTTTACTTCAATCTTGCCTCGAGCTGTGCCTTGCGATCCTCATAGCCGGGCTTGCCGAGCAGGGCGAACATATTCTTCTTATAACTCTCGACGCCGGGCTGGTTGAACGGATTCACGCCCAGCAGATAGCCCGAGATGGCGCACGCCTTCTCGAAGAAGTAGATCAGATAGCCGAGCTCCTTCTCATCCATCGCGCCGAGCGTCAGGATGATGTTCGGCACGCCGCCGTCGTTGTGGGCGAGCACCGTTCCCTCGAACGCCTTGCGGTTGACGAACGCCATCGTCTTGCCGGACAAGAAGTTCAGCCCGTCGACGTTCTCGTCATCGGTGCCGAGGGTGATCTCGCGCTGGCACTGATCAAACAGCACCACCGTCTCGAACAGGTCGCGCCGGCCGTCCTGGATATACTGACCCATCGAGTGCAGGTCGGTAGAGAAGATCACCGACGCCGGGAAGATCCCCTTCTGATCCTTGCCCTCGCTCTCGCCGAAGAGCTGCTTGAACCACTCGTTCATCAGCGTGAACGCCGGCTCATAGGACACGAGGACCTCGGTGCTCTTGCCCTTGCGGTAGAGGAGGTTGCGGATCGCGGCATACCGATAGCAGTCGTTCGTATAGACGTCGGGGTTGTCAAAGTCCGCCTGGGCCGCCTGAGCGCCCTGCATCAGCGCGTCAATATCCGCGCCCGATACCGCGATCGGCAACAGCCCGACAGCCGTGAGGACCGAGTACCGGCCGCCGACATCATCGGGCACGACAAAGGTCTCGTACCCCTCGCGGTCGGCAAGCTGCTTTAGGGTGCCGCGCGCCTTGTCGGTGGTGCAGAAGATGCGCTCGCGGGCGCCGTCCTTGCCATACTTCTTCTCGAGCAGCTCGCGGAACACGCGGAACGCGATCGCCGGCTCGGTGGTGGTGCCGGACTTGCTGATCATGTTGATGGAGATATCCTTGCCCTGACAGATCTCGATAAGCTCCGAAAGCGCGTTCGAGCTGATGGAGTTGCCGGTATAGTAGATCTGAGGGGTGTCCTTCGCCAGCGCGTTATAGTTCGGGGACTTGAGGAACTCGATCGCCGCACGCGCACCCAGATAAGAGCCGCCGATGCCGATCACGACAAAGATGTCAGAGTTCTGCTTGATCTTCGCGGCGGCCGCCTTGATGCGGGCAAACTCATCTCTGTCATAGTCGGTCGGCAGGTTCAGCCATCCGATATAGTCGTTGCCCAGTCCCGTGCCGGAATGCAGCGCCTCATGCGCCGCGCGCACGGCGGGCGCGATCCCTGCGTACTCGTCCTCGCCGAGAAAGCCCAACAGGTGTTTATCACTTAGTACAGTAGGCATAATACCCTCCTTCATTCTGCTGAAGAAAAAACATTCTCCCGCTTAACAATCGTTGAGATTATTATACACGAAAGCGGAGGTATTTGCAACAGGAAAAGCAACATTTCTGTCATTTTTGTCAAGCTTTTGTGAGAAATTTACAGATAGGACACAATATCTGGGGTAGGTACAGCAGCGGCGTCCTACATGGATATCAGCGCCGAGAACAGCGCCTGCAGCACGGACGAGAACGTCATCTTCTCGACGCTCTCGGCGGCGACAACGTCAAAGCTCTCGAGCGTCTCGCCGTCGATCGAGAAGGTGATCGTGCCGACGAGCGCGCCCTTCTTCACCGGCGCCTCGACCTGCTCGGCGATATCGAGCGTCTGCTTGACGTTCTCGGCAGAGCCCTTTGGGACGGTGACGGCGCCGACGCCGGTGCACGTCACGTCGACGGTATCCTGCATCCCGTTCTCGACTGCGACAGGATAGATCTCGTCAGACAACGACAGCGCGACGCTCTCAAAGTTTGCAAACCCATAGTCGAGCAGCGCGGCAGCATCGCGAAACCGCTCGGTACCCGAATCCGCGCCCAACACCACCGCCACCAGTCTCAGCCCGTCACGATCGGCAGACGCCGAGATACACGATCCGGCGGCCGAGGTGGTGCCGGTCTTGAGCCCGGTGATGCCGTCATAGGTCTTGAGCAGCTTGTTGGTGTTCACGATCTGGGTCTCGCCGCCGCGCAGCGTGTCGATCCAGATGGAGGTATAGTCAAAGATCTTCTCATGCTGCAGCAGCGCGCACGACATCAGCGCAACATCATATGCCGAGGTGACATGGCCGTCCTCGTCGAGCCCGTTGCAGTTGAGAAAGACGGTCTCCTCCATCCCAAGCTCCTTAGCGCGGTCGTTCATCATCACAACAAAGTCGTCCTCGCTGCCCGCGATATGCTCCGCCAGCGCCACGGCAGCATCGTTGGCAGAGGCGACGGCGGTCGCCTTGATCATATCGTCGGCGGTCATCTGCTCGCCCTCCTCGAGCCAGATATCCGACCCGCCCATCGACGCGGCGTGCGCCGAGGCGGTGACGGTATCGTCGAGGTGGATGCGCCCGCTGTCGAGCGCCTCCATCACCAGCAGCAGAGTCATCACCTTGGTGATGGACGCACAGGGCCGCTGTTCGTGTGCATTTTTCTCAAAAAGAATTTTACCGCTGTCGGCATCCATGAGGATCGCCGACGGCGACGCGATCTCGTCCTCAGACAGCGCTGCTGCCGGCAGACACGGCAGGAGCAGCACCAGCGACAGAGCCAGCGCAACAGCACGGAAGAATTTCATCAAAAAACACCTCTTTCACATCCATAGATATGAAAGAGGTGATGATTTCATGTATAATAGCGGATAATCCTTATATCTCGTCGATCAGGCAGACAGCGGTCGCGGAGATGCCCTCCTCGCGTCCGGTGAACCCGAGGTGCTCCTCGGTGGTCGCCTTGACGCTGATGCGATCCTTCTTCAGCCCACAGGCGACGGCGATGTTCTCGCGCATCTCGTCGATATAGGGCGACAGCTTGGGCTGCTGGGCACAGACGATAGCGTCGATGTTCACGATGCGGTATCCCGCCGCCTTCACCCGACCGACCACCTCCCACAGCAGGTGGCAGCTATCGGCGTCCTTGTAGCGATCGTCGGTATCGGGGAACAGCTTGCCGATGTCGCCGAGCGCGGCAGCACCCAGCAGCGCATCCATCACCGCGTGCAGCAGCACATCCGCGTCCGAGTGACCGAGCAGCCCCATGGTATGGGGGATCTCGACCCCGCCGAGGATCAGGTCGCGGCCGTCCTGCAGTCGGTGAACATCATATCCGTTTCCGATTCTCATGGCATCTGCTCCCTTCGCTGGGACAGGATCGCCTCGGCATGGGCGATATCCGTCCGGGTGGTCAGCTTGATGTTCGTATACTCACCCGTCACCACCACCGCCGGCACGCCGATCGCCTCGACCAGCGCACAGTCATCGGTGAACGAGAGTCCGTGTGCGCGGGCGTTGTCGAGCGCGCGGGTATAGATCTCGCGGGAGAATACCTGGGGCGTCTGGACCGAGCGCATGCTCGCGCGGTCGGGGGTGCTGACGATCACGCCGTCCTCCCCCACCACCTTGACGGTGTCGGTCAGCGGGGTGCCAAGGGTGGCAGCGCCTGTCTCATAGCCCCGAGTGACAACGCGGGAGATCTCCTCGCTCGTAATCAGCGGGCGCGCGCCGTCGTGGATCGCATAGAACGCGGCATTAGAGTTTGCCGCGCGCACACCGTTCGACACGCTCTGCGCACGGGTATCGCCGCCGCGGACGACCGACGTCACCTTGGAGTAGTCAAATATCTCGTCGAGCATCTCCATATCCTCTGAGCGCAGCACGATAACGATCTCGTCGATGTCGTCACACTGCTGAAACGCGCGGACGGTATGCTCGATCGCACACACGCCGGACAGCGGGATGAACTGCTTGGAAAACGGCAGACCCATCCGTGTCGAGCTGCCGGCAGCGACCAGTATCGCTGATGTAAACGGCCGCATCGGTTATACCTTCATTAGCGCCTGATCGAGATCGGCGATGATGTCGTCGGGATCCTCGATACCGACGGACAGCCGCACCATCTCGGGGCTGATACCGGCTTCTTTGAGCTGCCGATCATCCATCTGGCGGTGGGTCGTCGTCGCGGGATGCAGCACACAGGTGCGCGCATCGGCGACGTGGATCACGATCTTCGCAAGCTGCAGCGCCTCCATAAAGCGCGCCGCGCCCTCTTTGCCGCCCTTGATGCCGACCGAGATAACACCGCAGGTGCCGCTGGGCATATACTTCTGTGCAAGGGCATAGTAGCGGTTGCTCTCGAGCCCCGGGTAGTTCACCCACGCGACCTTCTCGTGATCCTCCAGGAACCGCGCAACGAGCATCGCGTTGTCACAGTGACGCCTCATGCGCAGGTGCAGCGTCTCCAGCCCGAGGTTGAGCAGGAACGCGTTCTGGGGCGACTGCTGGGGGCCCATATCGCGCATCAGATGGGTGCACGCCTTGGTGATATAGGCAGCGGCGCCGAACTGCTCGGTATAGATGACGCCGTGGTAGCTCTCGTCGGGGGTAGTGAGCATCGGATAGTCGCCGCTCGTCCAGTCGAACCTGCCCGAATCGACAATGACACCGCCCAGCGCGACCGCATGACCGTCCATGTACTTGGAGGTGGAGTGGACGACAATGTCGGCGCCCCACTCGAACGGACGGCAGTTGATCGGGGTAGCAAAGGTGTTGTCCACGATCAGCGGACAGTGGTGAGCGTGGGCAGACGCTGCGAACAGCTCAAGGTCGATCACATCGAGCGACGGGTTCGTCAGCGTCTCGACGAACACCGCGCGGGTGTTGTCACGATAGTGCTGTTCGAGCTGGTCTGCCGTGATGGTCGGCTCGACAAAGGAGAACTCGATACCGAGCTCGCGCAGCGTCTTGTTGAACAGGTTGAAGGTTCCGCCGTAGATCGCCGACGACGCGATCACATGATCGCCCGCGCGGCAGATGTTGGTGATCGACAGCATCGACGCCGCCTGACCGGACGCAGTCAGCATCGCACCGACGCCGCCCTCGAGCGCAGCGATCCTCTTGGCAGCGGCGTCGACGGTAGGGTTGGCGAGCCGTGTATAGAAGTACCCGCTCTCCTTGAGATCGAAGAGGTTGCCGAGGGTCTCGGCGCTGTCATAGGCATAGGTCGTGCTCTGCACGATCGGGGTCACGCGGGGATCGCCGTTGTGCGGCTCATAGCCCGCCTGTACACACAGGGTATCAATCTTCATCTTCTTAACCTCCAAAAAGTCCTTTGATCAGTTCCATTATCTTGTCCGTTCCGAGCACCACGATCGCGAGCAGCAAAAGGAAGAGGATCGCGCTGAGCACCCGAACGGTGGTGCGCATCGCGGGGGACATGGGCTTGTCCTCACTCTCTTTTGCGCGGTATCGCTCGATATCCGCACGGATGCTGTCGGTGAACGCGGCGTTCTCATCGCGCAGCGTGGTGATCCCCAAGAGCAGCTGTTGTGCCTTGGGCACGGCAGAGTAGGGCACGATGACCGAGATATTGTTCAGCTTCACATCATAGCCGGTGACGAGCTCGTTTGCGACGCCCTGCGGGTGGGTGTTCTCCTCGACAAAGGGGATGTCCGCATCGCGCAGCATCCCTGTCAGCATCGCGCGCTCGGTCCCGCCGATCACACACAGCCGCACCGGCTCGTTGATATCGGTGACGGTATATAGCTTTTTGCCGCAGTCGTCACAGCGCGCCTTGGGATCGTCATAGAGCCGCTTACAGCTCCTGCAAAACTTCATCCATATCACCTCATGGTGGATTATACCATATCATGACGGCTTTTGCAATAAGAAAGTCGTCGGGAGAAGACGCTGCCGGCTCTTGCATACACCTTCTCCTGACGACGGCTCAACCCGTCAGGACCGGCATCGGCTGCCCGTGCGAGAGCACCTGATCGATACACGCGGGGATGCGCTCGAACGACGCCACCAGCGACGAGGGTTTTCGCTCTGGGTCATCCTGGGACATGGGCACGAAGTAGATGTTCTTCGTATTCATCAGCCGTCCGATGTTCTGGGCAGATGCGCCGAGCGCGTCGTTGGTCGCGACCGCCAGCAGCACCGGCGCGCCGATGCGCAGCTGGGACTTGACCGCCATGGTGACCGGCGTATCGGTGATCCCAAGGGACAGCTTTGAGAGGGTGTTGCCGGTACAGGGGGCGACCACGATGAGGTCGCACATCCCGCGCGGGCCGATCGGCTCCGCCTGAGGGATGGTATGGATGACGCTCTTGCCGGTGATCGCCTCCACCTGCTCGACAATGTGCTCGGCACGCCCGAACCGCGTCGAAGTTCCATACGCGTTGTCGGACATGATCGGCAGTATATCACAGCCCTGCTCGACGAGGGTACGCATCACCCGCAGCACGCGCTCAAAGGTGCAGAACGACCCCGTCATCGCAAAGCCGATTGTCTTCTTTTTCACCGTCTTCCTCCTTGATGATATTGATGATAGTTTCTTGAATGATCCTTCCCGCCGCAGCGGGAGCACACCGCCCGGGCAGCGACAGCGCATGCACAGCCGTCAAAGAGCGCCGGCGCGCATAGTCAAAGTCAACGCCGCCCGGCGCGGACGCAAGGTCGATGATGACCGTCCGCTCGTCTGTCCGACTGAGCACGTCGGCGGGCAGCACCATAGCGGGCACCGTGTTGAAGATGAGGTCATAGTCGTATTTTTCTCTCAGAGAATAATCCGCCGCTGTCATCCCGAGCGCCTCGACATACGCGCGGTCGCTCTCCTTGCGGGCGGCGACAGTAACGTCGGCGTGCAGCGCCGAGAGATCCTGCGAAAGCACCCGTCCGATCCGCCCCATCCCGAGCACCAGCGCGCGACAGCCGAAGATCGAGCCCTCATACCGGCTCATCGCCGTCTGGATCGCGCCCTCGGCGGTGAGGATCGCGTTGCGATACGCAAAGTCCTCGCGCGATGCATAGTCGTACACGCGGCAGCGCGTCGGGGTCAGCCGCTCTTTCATCCCGCAGAACACCCGCTTCTCCCCGATATCGGACAGCAGCTCATGGGGCAGGATCGCACGCTCAGAGAACGGCGCGACGATACGCCCGTCCTTCACGCACGGCAGGGGCAGCACGATGTTGTCCGCCCATGCTGCCGCCTCTGACGGCTCCATGATCCCGATCCCGCTAAAGCGCTCGAGCCCGTCAAACCCCGCCACGCTCACATCCGCCCCCTTGTCACAGAAGGCGCGCGCCGCGAACAGCATCCGCTTGTCGCCGCCGATAATCGCCACCCGCATCCTACAACACCTCGCTTCGGTTACAGGTTATACTATGTACCGGCGCGCGGATTGGTGAATCCTCTGCAGCAGCATGATGCTGCACCCCGTCCCGCCTTTTGCACACTCACCTATAACCGTACCGCCGGCAAAACGGCGGGGTCAAACCATAGCCGCTATCGGTACAGCAGCATGATGCTGCACCCATTCCCGCCTTTTGCACACTCACCCATAACCGTACCGCCGGCAAAACGGCGGGGTCAAACCACAGCCGCAGCAAAAAAAGACCGCCGTATCCTCATACGACGGTCTGTCTATCGGTCGATAGCGGCTAGCCCTCCATCGAGCGGCATTCAAAGCTCTTGCAATCGACGCCCTGCTCGCTGACGGGGTTCTTCTCATGGGAGCCGATGTTCACACAATCCAGCGAACAGTAGTTCTCCTTGTTGCAGTGATAGCGGCAGTCCTCTACGGTACAGTGGATCGAATAGTTCGATTCTTTCTTCATGGTTGTCACCTCGATTCCGCCATGGTACTGAATACCCGAAACACCGCCCCCATGTCTTTGCGGCATACGGTGCGCGATACCGCTGCGGGATAGGAGAAGGGATGACGGATATTCGGTACTAGTATGCACAAAATATCGTCACATATTCTCCTCCTGATAATATGATAAAATGAGGTGAGTTTGATGTACATATTCCTACTGATCGTGCTGTCGTTCTTCGCGGTGATCGGGGTGGTACAGTTCATCTATGCCATCATCGACATCGTCCTGATGCGGGATGACGCGGACGAGTATCTGCTGGTGATCCCGCACCCCGATGCAAACAGCGCAGAGATGCAGCTGCGCTCGGCGGTATCGCGGGCCGGCAAACTGTACGGCGGGCGCGTGATCGTGCTGTGCGACGATCTGTCGCAGGAGACCGCGCATATCATCGACGCGATGCACCGCGAGCGCGGCAACATCGAGACCATGACGCGTTCTCAGATGGCGGATATCATCAAAAGCGGCTCGGGATGAGCCGCTTTTTTTCTGATACGGATACCTATAACCTGATCTTCTCGTACTCGTCGCCGAGAAAGTCGGCGACCTCCTTCAGATGGCCGGTGCGCTTGCCCTGCAGCTTGTAGAACTGCAGGATGCCGTAGCCGGGGTACTCGTTGCCCTCGACCATCACCGGCCCGTCGACCGAGAACGCGACGTCCCATCCGATATAGCGTACCTGCGGGATGCGCAGATGCGCCTGCTCACACATCTCGAACGCCTCCTTGACGCCGTTGATACACACGTCGGCGAATCGCACGCCGGTCATCGGATGCACGTCATAGACGCGTGCATAGTCGTCGATGACATTGCTGTCGATCCTGCCGTCCTCGCCCAGGCGGAAGTACAGGTCGTTGGTACAGCCGATAACCTCGGTATCGTCCTGGTTGATGCGCAGCGCGTTGCTGATGACCTTCGCCACGCCGTCCTTGTAGACGGTGACGATGCGGAACGAGTTGACGACATAGGGGTTGATGGCGTTCACGTCGTCGCTCTGGATGATGGCGTCCTCGACGAGCAGCTGGCCGTTCTCGCACAGCCGGTCATAGAGCGACGGCAGGTCGTCGATCCGGGAGACGGTGATCTTCGAGATTCCGTGACCGCACTCGCCGCGCGTCTCCTTGGCGAACACCGTCTCCTTGCCCTGCAGAAAGCGGGCAAAGTCATCGACCGTACAGTTGCGCAGGTTGACAAAGTCGCGGTGCAGATAATCACGGAACAGCTCGTCAAAGATCAGCTTGTCACCGAGGATGATGCTGTACTGCTCGTCGTTCATATAGGCGATGAGCTTATAGAACCGGCGCGCGGTGGCAAAGGTCTTCTTCTCCTCGCGGGTGAGGTTGATGAAATCCCCGCGAAAGTAGTCGGTATAGCCCGTCCCGTAGACGAGAAAATTCCACGCCATGTCGAGCCGGATATAGAGCTTTGATTTGCCGGTGTTCTCGTGGATGATCTCGATGTGACGTTTCATGCGTGCGCGGTTGATGTCCTTGAACTTGTTCATCAGCCATTTTCTGACGGTTGGTGTCGCCATATCATATCCCTCCTAGTGTTTCGGTAAGTCTAAAAGTTGTATTAGCTGCAAGCAGGGTTTCACCATACGAGGCGGAGGACACAGGCGGGCTGACGCCCGGCAAGGACGACAACGAAGTATGGCGGAATTCTGCGCCGCAGATCATGCCATTTTTAGGCTTAACGGAACACTAGTTCACATATACCCTTGGGTTGTTCTTTCCGATCAGAAGCAGCGCCTCGGCAAGCCCCATCCCTGCCGCGCGGGCAAACATCCCGAGCGTGATCCTGCCGCCGAGCAGCGTGACACGGTCGTCCGGCATAACGCTGTCGTCCACCTTCACACACAGCATGTTCATCCCGATCTCGCCGACAACGGGATAAAGATTGTCGCCGATCTGAACCATACGGCCGTGATCCTCGTGTCCGATCCCGTTGCAGTATCCCACCGGCAGCACCGCGATGCGCATATCCTTCGGGGCGGTATAGGCGGCGTTATAGCCGATATGCTCGCCGGCTGTGACGTTCTTGAGCTGCAGGATGCGGGTGTACATGCGCATCGCCGGATGCAGCACGAGCTCGACGTCCCGATAGGTTGCCGAGAGCCGGTACTTCTTCTGATAGTAGCGGTCGCGCAGATCGCGCAGCCGATCCTTCACCCCGCCGCCATAGGAGGTCGGCGTGATGTTGTAACCATAGAGGATCAGCCCCATGCGGGTCGCGGTGGCAGCGTCTGGCTTGTCGTGCGCGAGCAGCGCCACCCCGCTGCCCAGATGCACCAGCGGGATCGCATGAAGGTCGATCCCCTCGGTCAGCTCTGAGAACCGCGCCGCCTGACGGTCATAGTACGGGTCGAACACCCCCGCCGTCGCAAAGTGCTGGTAGATCCCCTCGACCCTATACGGTGACGAGCGCAGCAGCGCGAGCGCCTGCTCGATCTCGCAGGCGTCCTTGAACCCCAGCCGGTTGAACCCCGCGTCCACCTGCAGATGGATAGCAAACGGATAGGGGTGCGCCCGCGCGATCAAGGCGCGCAGGTAGGTCATATCCCCCACCGGCAGCGTCAGCGACAGCTCTGCTGCCTCGTCAAGGCGGTCGAGCGAGACCGGCTGCAGGCACAGCAGCGGCGCGTCGCTGTACCGGCGAAAGTCGTGCGCCTCGTCAACCGACGACACGGCGAACATCCCGACCCCGCCGTCGCGCATCGCCTGCACGACCGCATAACCGTGGCCGTAGGCGTCGCCCTTCACCACCCCGATCAGGCAATCATACATCGGGTAGCGCGCGGCGATAGCGGCAGCGTTCGATCGAATATGGGACAGGTTGATCTCTACTACAGTATCGGGCATAGGCATCCTCACAAACTTTGGAATCGTCAAAAAATCTTTTTTATCCGTTCTACATGAAAACATCGGGCTGTCGATGCAGTCCGATGAATGGCAATTTTATTTCTTTTTTCGAATTAAGATAAGCGGCGTCGTCTGCTGTCCCTGCCCGCAGGGGTTGTCGCTGATAAGCCCGAGCAGCTCCTCGAGCGACAGCGTGATATCGGACGAGTAGCCGAGCACCTCCTGCCCTAGGTCGTTCGCGTCGACGATCATGCAGGACATCCCGAGCTTCTCTCGGATCTCGTCACACACGCCCGAGGGGTTCGCGGGGTTCTCGATACCGATATCGCGATACTCCTCCCACACATGGTCATAGAACCCGTCAAGTCCGGCGACGTCCGCGCCGACGATCTCATAGAACACGCCGCGCTTGCCAAACAGCTTGCACACCCCGCCGGCGAGCGACGCCCACAGCACGCGGGGCAGCCCGACCTTGGTGATGGCGTACTGCATCTTGATGGTCTCGCCCACGCCCACGCCGGTGTCGGGATGAGAGGCAAACTTCGACAGCAGCTTGGCCCAGAAGCCGACCTTCAGCTCGTCGCGGCGCACCACACGGTTCTGGCACAGCGCGATGATCTTCTCCGAGGAGCTGACGATATCCCCCGGTTCATACAGCGGCAGCGCATACTGACGGAATATCTCGATATAATCCTCGCCCTGGCGGACAAAATGGGTCTTGATGGCATGGCGCATATAGGTCACGCCGTTCACTTCTATTTCTACGTTCTTCCCTTCATTTGCAACAAATTCCATTTTTTCCTCCGATATGGTACCATTTTCACATTTTCTGTGTTATATTATAAGATATAGCGGCAAAAATTTCAACCTCTGATTATTATTTTCTTTTAGGGAATTATTATGAGCTTAGACAACACAGAAAATCTACTGGAGCTATCGGGTCAGGTCGAGGCGGTCATCTATCGCAACGAGCAGAACGGCTATACCGTCATCGAGCTTGCGGGCGAGGACAGCATGATCACCGCCACCGGCACGATGCCGCTGGTCAGCGTCGGCGAGACGGTGCGGCTTGTGGGCGTGTTCAGAAACCACCCCTCCTACGGCGAGCAGTTCGCGGTCAGCGGGTTTGAGCGCGCGATGCCCGAGAACCTCGACGGCATCCTCAAGTACCTCTCGTCGGGCGCGATCAAGGGGATCGGCCCTTCTACCGCGCGGCGGCTGGTAGAGGCGTTCGGCGCGGACACCCTCGCGGTGCTCGAGAACGAGCCGATGCGGGTGGCAAAGCTGCGCGGCATCAGCGAGTCCAAGGCGCTCGATATCAGCGAGCAGCTCCGACAGGTGGTCGGGATGCGCGAGCTGATGGTGTATCTCGCCGCCTACTCGATCCCGCCGTCGAGCGCGGTCAAGCTATGGAAGCGCTACGGCACCGCCGCCGTCACCGCTATCGAGGAGAACCCCTATCTGATGTGCGAGGAGGGGCTGGGCATCTCGTTCGAGACCGCCGACCGCATCGCGCTTGCGGGTCATCATACCGCCGACGAGCGGATACGGGTGCGAGCGGGGCTCGCCCACGTGCTCAGCCACAACCGGCTCAACGGCCATACCTGTCTGCCCTCGGACAAGCTGTGCGCCACCACCGCGTCGATGCTCGGCGTCGATACCGCCGCTGCCGAATCAACGCTCGACAGCATGATCGAGGACGGCACGCTGTCGAGCGATATATTCGACGATACAAGGTTCATCTTCCTGCCCGCGCTGTATGACGCCGAGCGCTATATCGCCTCGCGGCTGCAGATGCTGAGGCGGTTCCCGGCGATGCGGATCCCCGACGCCGAGCGCAAGATCCGCGATATCGAATCACAGACCGGTATCGCCTATGCCGCGCTGCAGAAGGACGCCATCACCGCCGCACTCAGCGAAGGGCTGCTCATCCTCACCGGCGGGCCCGGCACCGGCAAGACCACCACCCTCAACGCCATCATCCGGCTGCTATGGGAGAACGGCCAGAAGGTGATGCTGTGCGCGCCGACCGGACGCGCCGCCCAGCGGATGACCGCCGTCACCGGCGTCGAGGCAAAGACCATCCACCGGATGCTCGAGGCGAGCTATGACGTCGATGACAAGCCGGTGTTCAAGCGCAACGAGCGCAACCTGCTCTCGTGCGATGCGCTGGTGATCGACGAGATGTCGATGGTGGACTGTTTGCTGCTCGAGAGCGTGATGCGGGCGATGCCGCTGTCGTGCCGGCTGATCCTCGTCGGCGACTCCAACCAGCTGCCGTCGGTCGGGGCGGGCAACGTGCTCGCCGACCTCATCGCCTCGGAGACAATCCCTGTTATTTCTCTGAAAGAAATATTCCGCCAGTCGATGCAGAGCTTGATCGTCACCAACGCCCACCGTATCATCGACGGCGTGATGCCCGATATCGGGGGCAAGGACAGCGACTTCTTCTTCCTGCACACCATTTCACAGGAGGAGACCGCCTTCACGGTATCCGACCTGTGTACACGGCGGCTGCCCGAGAGCTTCGGCTATACGATGCACGAGAACATCCAGGTGCTCTCCCCTACCCGCAAGGGGATGCTCGGCACGATGGAGCTGAATACACGGCTGCAGAATCTTATCAACCCCCACCCGTCCCGCGGGGTCAAGGTCGGGTACCATACCCTGTACGAGGGCGACAAGGTGATGCAGAGCCGCAACAACTATGACATCCTCTGGACCAAGGAGAACGGCGAGTACGGCGAGGGCGTGTTCAACGGCGATATCGGGGTGCTGACCGAGGTCAACCCTGCCGCCAAAAGCTACAAGGTGCGCTTTGATGACAAGACGGCGACCTATGACAGCGATACGGTGAGCGACCTGGAGCTCGCCTATGCCTGTACGGTGCACAAGAGCCAGGGCAACGAGTTCGACTGTGTGGTGCTGCCGATGAGCCGCATCGCGCCCCAGCTGATGTACCGCAACCTCCTCTATACCGCCGTAACGCGCGCGCGAAAGCTCCTTGTTATCGTCGGCGACGAGTCGGCGCTGCGGTATATGGTCGAGAACAACCGCCGGTTCCTCCGCTACAGCGGGCTGAAGGTTTTTCTCGTTCGGGGGATATCGTCCCATGACGGAGGCGGCGTATGAAGATGCGAAAGCTGATCGCCTTCTTCTATCCCGACCGGTGTCCCTACTGCGGCGCGGTAGTCGAGCCGGACGCGGTCGCGTGCGATCGGTGTCGGGACAACTATCTCTCCTGTCGCACGGTCATCCTGCGCGGCGCGGGAGGGTGCCGGTGCGTCTCGTCGTTCGAGTACACCGGCAAGGTGCGCCGCGCGATCATCCACATGAAGTTCCATCACCACCCGCAGTTCGCGCGTCAGCTTGCGCTGTTGATGGTGCGGGATATCCGCATCTGTTACAGAAGCGTCCCGCTCGACGCCGTCACCTATGTCCCGATGTACATCAAGGACGAGAAGCGGCGCGGATATAACCAGTCAAAGCTGCTCGCAAAGACGATCTCAGAGGAGCTCGGCATCCCGATGCTCGACCTGCTCATCAAGGTGAAGCAGACGAGACAGCAGCATAAGCTGAGCTATCGGGAGCGTAAGAAGAACCTAAGGAACGCCTTTTGCCTGACCGATCCCGCCGCAACCGAGGGCAGAACCATCCTGCTTATCGACGATATCACCACCAGCGGCGCGACGCTCGCCGAGTGTATCCGCACGCTGACAACGGCTCACCCCGCGCTCATCTGCTGCGCGGCGATCGCGAACGCCGGCGCGCCTGTTCGGGATATCCCGCGTTTATAACCAAGTTGTAACTTGAAAAGCGGCGTTCGGTACGGTATGATGGACATAGACTGAATCGGAAAGGATGATAACCATGGATATAGCGTTGGATCTCGGCACCGCGAACGCGCGCCTGAGAACGAATCAAGAGGAGAACGCCATCGATGAGCCATCGGTCATCGCCTATAACGTCGAGACCAACGAGATCCTCTCCTACGGCACAGAAGCATACCGGATGCTCGGCCGCACCTCGAGCCGCGTCAAGGTGGTGTTCCCGCTCGAGGGCGGCGTCATCGCCGAGAGCGGGCTTGTCGAGGAGCTGGTGAACATCTTCATGGGCGAGGTATGCACCGGCAGGGTCGTGATGCCGCGTGTCGTCGCGTGCATCCCCGGCGAGATCACCGAGGTCGAGAAGCGCGCCATCGTCGGCGCGATCTCCAGCTTTGGGGTGCGGCGGGTGCTGCTGATCGAATCCTCCAAGGCGGCGGCGTTCGGATGCGGCATCGACATCATGAGCCCCCACGGGGTCATGCTGGCCGACCTGGGCGCGGGCACGGTGGATATCTCGGTGATGACGCTCGGCGGGGTCTCGGTCACCAAGACCATCAAGACCGCCGGCAACGCCATGGACGAGGAGATCATCAAGTACGCCCGCCGCAACTATAACCTCATCATCGGCAAGGCGATGGCACAGCGCTGCAAGGAGGCGATCGCCTGTGTGATCAAGCCGCAGCAGGACGCCACCTTCCGCCTCAAGGGCAGGGACGCGATCCGCGGGCTGCCGAAGTGGGTCGATATCAGCTCGAGCGAGGTGATGCTCGCGATCGCGGATATCGGTATATCGATCGTGTCCGCCATCATGGATGTGCTCGAACAGACGCCACCCGAGCTGCTCGCCGATATCCACAGCGACGGCATCACCCTGACGGGCGGGCTGTCCCAGCTGATCGGGCTGCGCGAGCTGCTGGAGCGAGAGACCGGTATCGCCGTGCGTATCGCTGACGATCCGATGTCGGCGGTCGTCCGCGGATGCTATCGCGCGACCGCGTTCATCGAGGAGGCCGAGGCACAGAAATCGTCCCTCAACCCGCTGATGACGGTCTACTGATGGGGTTGACAGCATGAAAGAGATCGTCCAATCGCTCAGAGAAAAGAAGGTCGAATACCTCGAGCTGATCTATGATCTGATCTTCGTCTATATCATCGGTCGGAACAACTCGCTGCTCATAGTGAGCGAGGGCGAGTTTATCACCGGCGAGCGGTTCGCCGCCTATTTCCTTGCGACACTCGCCGTTATCCAGATATGGAGCTTCTCGACCTTCTACACCAATATGTTCGGCCGCAACGGGGTGCGGGATCATGTCTTCATGTTCTTGAACATGTACCTGCTGTACTATATCGGCGAGGCGACGCACAGCGGATGGGAGAGCTATCATACCCAGTACCATATCGCGTGGGCGCTGATCCTTGTCAACATCGGTGCCCAGTACCTGATCGAGATGCGGCATCACCGCGACGATCCCGACGTGATACGCACCATCCGCAGGATGGGGATCGTGCTGTTCTCTGAGGCAGCGCTGGTAGTGGCCGCGCTCTTTCTGCCGATGGGGTCCTCGGTGATCCCGATCCTCTTCGGTATCGGGATGACGGCGTTCTTTGCCGATGACCGCAAGATAACGCTCATTGACTTCTCCCACCTGAGTGAGCGGATCATGCTGTATGTGGTGTTCACGTTCGGCGAGATGATCATCGCCGTGGCGGGGTACTTTGAGGGGGCGTTCACGCTCCGCTCGTTCTACTTCTCGCTGATGGGATTTCTGATCATTGTCGCGCTGTTTCTCAGCTATGAGATGCTCTATAACCATATCATCGACCGCGAGCTGAGGACGACCGGCGTGATGTATATGCTCATCCACATCTTCCTCATCTTCTCGATGAACAACCTGACGGTCGCCCTCGAGTTCATGCGAAAGGAGGAGGTCTCTCTCATGCCCAAGACGCTGTTCCTTGTCGGGTCGTTCCTGCTGTTCTTCGTGTGTCTGATCGCGCTGATGCGGTACTCCAAGAGCACCATGAAGCTGTGTCGGCGGTTCCTGCTGCCGGTGATCGGCCTTACTGTCGGATTTGTCGCCGCGATGCTCATCTTCAGAGAGCACATGGTCGTGAATATCCTTTTGTCGGTGGTGTATGTCTTTGGGATGTTCCTGCGGTTCTATCTGTACGGTACGCGGCCGAACAACCCCTCTTCTTCCTGAAAAACAGTGTTTATTCAGCCGGATGGATCGGATCCCTGCTCGCATGAGGAGGGGCACGATCCATCATTTTTCGCTATAATTCTCCAAAAAGATTGTAAAAACCACCGTTCTCCTATATAATAAGAATGTATATGCACATAAGCGGAGGACCCTATGAACATCCTTCTGATTTCCTTCTATGACGACAACTTCGGAGACATGCTGATACGCACATGTTTTCGGGCGCTGCTGACGGTGGTGCTCGAGAACCTTGGTATCGGTACGGATGACGTCGTCCACTCCTCCATGCACATCAAGGATATCGACGAGCAGCGCGTCTGTTCCAGCGACCTTATCTTCTTTGCGGGGGGCGCGATGTTCGGGGTGAACAACCTAAGGACCCTCGACCATATCGAGGCGGTGACCGCCATCGCCGATGAGCGGGATATCCCGGTGGTATTCTCGTCGCTCGGACTCAACCATATGGAGGACACCGACGAGAACACCGCGCGGCTGAACGCCGTGCTGCGCCGTCCGTGTGTGCGGGCGATGTCGGTGCGCGAGAACGCCGAGGTGTTCGCGCCGTTCACGACAGGGTGCAGCTATCCTGTCCTACCGGTGTGTGATCCCGCGGTATGGACGCGGTACCTGTATGACGAGGATATCCGGTGTGCCCGACGCGATAAGCCCGATCATCCGATCATCGGCATCAACGTGGTGCGCGGCGGGCTGTTCACCGCCAACGGCCGCAACTGGAATATTGAGAAGGAGGAGGACTACCTCTTGTCGCTCTCGTCGGTGCTGGAGATGTCGGGCATCGACTATCGGTTCTATACGAACGGCAGCTTTCTCGATAACAATACCATGGGGCACTTTGCCCGCAAGCTGGAGCACGCCGACGACAGGTTCGTCTATCCCGATTCGACGCGCGAGGTCATCCGCGCGATCGCGTCGTTCGACGCCGTGGTCGCGATCCGGATGCACTCGTCCATCATCGCCTACTCGCTCGGCGTACCGTCGCTGAACCTGATCTGGAACGACAAGATCCCGCCGTTCTACCGCAACATCGGCTATCCCGATCGGGCGATCGAGCTGTCCGACAGCGATCGGGTGCCCGAGCTTGTGAACCGGCTGCTCGCGGACACCGACTATCATCCCGACAGCGACTACATGATGTCGCTGTACCGGTTTCTGTTCGATACGCTGTGCGCGATCCTGTGTCAAAGCGGCGAGATCTATCCGTTCGAGCAGGTGTGTGATCGGATGCGCGCGCTGTCGCCGCCCGACAGCGAGGATGTCACCGACTATCGCACCAAGCTCCAGCGCGGCAAGTACTGCTACCTGACGCTGTTCAACATCTCCCAGAACCGCAAGTATGAGATCAAGGAGCTGCGCCGTCAGCTGCGCCGCAGCGAGATCCGGCTGCAGAAGCTGAACACCCGGCTGTCGTTCACCCAGGACAAGCTCGACAGCACCAAGCAGTCGCTCAAGAAGAAGAGCGCCGAAGCCGCCCGCTACAAGCAGCAGCTCGATCGCATCTATCATCTCTTCCCCGTACGCGTGTACCGATGGCTGCGACAGCGGCTGCACCGACGGGCAACGTGATCCGACACGGTTTGACAGATCGTGCACAGATAGCGTATAATATAATATATGAGAATACCATGAGGGGTCTGATACAAGAACATGAGGAAGATTTTTGAGAAATGTGAAGAATTCCATCAGGATGAGGACATCAAGAAGCTGGGGATATACCCCTACTTTCACGCGCTCGAAAGCCGTCAGGATGTCGAGGTCATGATGGAGGGCAAGCGCCGCATCATGCTCGGCTCGAACAACTACCTCGGGCTGACTGCTAACGAGGAGGTCATCGAGGCGGGGGTGCGCGCGTATGAGCAGTACGGCTCCGGCTGCTCGGGCTCGCGGTTCCTCAACGGGACGCTCCGGCTGCATCTGGAGCTTGAACAGGAGCTGGCGCTGTTTTTGCACAAGGAGGCGGTGACCACCTTCTCCACCGGATTCCAGTCGAACCTCGGGATCATCAGCGCGCTCATCGGGCGGCATGACTATGTGATATGCGACCGCGAAAACCACGCGAGCATCTATGACGGATGCAAGCTGTCGAACGGTACCATGCTGCGCTATAAGCACGCGGATATGCAGGACCTGGAGGATAAGCTTTCTCGGGTGCCCGACGGCGCAGGGATCCTGATCGTGACCGACGGTGTGTTCTCGATGAGCGGCGATATCGCCAAGCTCCCCGAGATCGTCGCCCTCGCTGAGAAGTACGGCGCCGGGGTGATGGTGGACGACGCCCACGGGCTGGGTGTCATCGGCGACGGCGGCAGGGGTACCGCCAGCTACTTTGGGCTGGAGGACAAGGTCGATATCTATATGGGCACCTTCTCCAAGTCCCTGGCATCGCTCGGCGGCTATATGGCGGGGTCAGAGCGCGTCGTCAACTTTGTCCGCCACAACTCGCGCCCGTTCATCTTCTCGGCGTCCATCACGCCGGCGAGCTGTGCCTCGGCGCTGGCTGCGCTGCGGGTGCTGGAGCGCACGCCGGAGCTGCCGCAGCGGCTGCAGGCGATCTCTGCCTATGCGCGTCAGCGGCTGACGGATAAGGGGATCCGCATCCGCATGAGCGAGACCCCCATCATCCCCATCTATACCTATGAGGCCATCGCTACTTTGACCCGCGCCAAGCAGCTCTATGACGCGGGCGTATATGTCAACACCGTGCTCCCACCGGCGACTGCTCCAACCGAGTGTCTGCTGCGCACGAGCTATATGGCGACGCACACCGAGGCGCTGATCGACGAGGCGGTCGATATCATCGCCGATGTGCTCAAGACCCCGCTGCCGTGATGAAGACTGCGGTAGTGACCGGCGCGTCCGGCGGTATCGGGTTCGAGGTTGCGCGCCTGCTGTGTGAGCGGGGCTATACGGTCTACGGCTTTTCGCGGCGGCAGCAATGTCCCGACGGCGCTACGCCGATCTGCTGTGATGTCACCGATGACGCCTCTGTCCGCGCGGCATCTGAGCAAGTGATCGCCGAGCGCGGCGGGATCGATCTGCTCGTCTGCTGTGCCGGCATGGGGATCGCCTCGGCGGCCGAGATGGCCAAACCCGACGATATCCATACCCAGCTCGACGTCAATCTTCTCGGTACCGATCGGGTGGTGCGCGCCGTGCTCCCCTCGATGCGCGAGTGTCGGCGGGGACGTATCGTCATCGTCAGCTCGGTGGCGGGCGTGGTGCCGATCCCGTTCCAGACATGGTACTCGGTCACCAAGGCAGGGCTGAACAGCTATGCCCTCGCGCTGCAGAACGAGGTGCGCCCCTATGGGGTACGGATCGCCGCCGTCATGCCCGGCGATATCCGCACCGGCTTCACCGATGCGCGGGTGAGGGATTTTGACGGCAACGACGCCTATGACAGCCGCGTCAGCCGCTCGGTGGCGAAGATGGAGCTCGACGAGCGCAGCGGGATGTCCCCCGCACGTGCCGCGGCGAAGATCGTCTCGGTCGCCAAGCGCCGCTGCCCAAAGCCCCTGTACGCGATCGGGCTGTCATACTCGCTCGTGTGCGTGCTAATCAAGCTGCTCCCCGCGCGGCTGAGCAACTACATCATCTATCAACTGTATGCCAAATAACCGCGATCGGGGCTGTCGCAAAACAGAAAAATGTCATTCTGAACGCTAGTAGTCTGTTAGGCCTAAAACTTTATAAGCATTACTGCGTCTATTTGCGTCATACTTCGTCCTTGACCTTGACAG
>CAJODM010000012.1 GCA_905233755.1 uncultured Ruminococcus sp. | reverse complement strand
CTGTTAAGTCTAAAAGTTGATATCTGATTACAAGTATATTTGTGTCAGACGAGGACGAGACCGCAGGCAGGCTGGCGCCTGTCAAGGTCAAGGACGAAGCATGACGCAAATAGACGCAGTAATGCTTATAAAGTTTTAGGCCTAACAGACTACTAGCGTTCAGAATGACATTTTTCTATTTTGCGACAACCCCGCAGTCGATCGTTCGATATAACAGAAAAACAGGAGCGGCTCCTCCCTATCGCTACGGGGCGTCCGCTCCTGTTGATTTGTCTTTCTCTTTTGGCTCGGGTGGCTTGAGCTCGACGATACGCCGATCCACCTCGACATAGTCAAAGTGCTTCTTGAAGGTGATCCTGCCCTCGAACTCGCGGCGGCACTTGGCACAGCGGAACCGCGCGCGGAAGGACTTGTTCTTGACGTGCCACTTGGTCTTGCGGTGGGTGCGTCTGCCGCAGCGGTCACAGTCGAAGTACATCTCCTTGCGGTCGATCAGCGGATCGCGGATGTCATAGAGGTTATACTTCTTGAACGTGATGCGGCGGTAGAACTCGTCGTCCACGTCATAGGTGTTCGCCTCGAGCAGCTCGGCGTCGTAGAGCTTCTGGAAGCACATCGCGGACAGCTCGGCGTCGGTGAGAGCGCGGTGCAGCGACAGCGTGTCGGTCACGATACCGACGCGCTCGGCGCATCCGGACAGCCCCATCTGGTGCGCGCGGTCGGTATAGCGCAGCGCATCCTGACAGAAAATCTGGAGGTTGCAGTACCGGCACAGCCCGGGGATCTGTTCGTCACCCATGTAGTAGCGGCAGTTCTCCATCAGCACAAGCACATCGCTGGTGCCCCAGCTCAGCAGCACGCTGTCGCCCAGAAACTTTTTGAACCGCGAGTAGACGTGGGTGAACGTCTTGTGCGAGCTATTCAGCTGCTCAATCGTCAGGTGGGTCAGCTCGGAGACATGGGTGTTCAGCTTCTTGCTGATCTGGGGGGTGACGAGCTGTGAGAAGGTGTCGATGATATGCAGTTGTTCGTCCAGCTTGACAGCGCCGAACTCGATGATCTCGTTGACAAATCGGTGACGCCGCTTGCTGTAGGTTCCGTTGAACTCTAAATCAAGGATAACATAATTCATATCAATAGCGGATAGGCGGCTCAGCGGTGGGCTGAGAGGGTTATGACTGCTTTGAGCGGAACTGGTGCTTCATGCGCAGCTCCTTGGAGAGGATCTCCTTGCGCATGCGGATAGAGTCGGGGGTCACCTCGACAAGCTCGTCGTCGGCGATGAACTCGAGACACTGCTCGAGCGACAGGATCGTCGGCGGGGTCAGCTTAAGCGCGTCGTCAGAGCCGGAGGCGCGGGTGTTGGTGATATGCTTCTTCTTGCAGACGTTGACGGTGATGTCCTCGTTCTTGGGACAGGCGCCGACGATCATCCCCTCGTACACATCCACCCCGGGACCGACGAACAGCCGTCCGCGCTCCTGAGCGGCAAACAGCCCGTAGGTGACGGTCTCGCCGGTCTCATAGGCGATCAGCGAGCCCTGGTGGCGGGTGACGATCTCGCCCTTGTAGGGTTCATAGGAGTCAAAGACGTGGTTCATGATGCCGTTGCCGTTGGTATCGGTGAGAAACTCGGGCCGATAGCCCATCAGCCCGCGCGACGGGATCCGAAATTCGATATGGGTCGCACCGCCCTCGCGGGCGCCCATGTTGACGAGCTCCGCCTTGCGGGAGCCGAGCTTCTCCATCACCGCGCCGACATAGGACTCGGGCACCTCGACGATGAGGTACTCGATCGGCTCGCACAGCACGCCGTCGATGGTCTTGGTGATGACCTGGGGACGCGATACCTGAAACTCGTATCCCTCGCGGCGCATCGTCTCGATGAGGATCGACAGGTGCAGCTCGCCGCGCCCCGCCACCCGAAAGGTATCGGCAGAGTCGGTCTCCTCGACCCGCAGCGCAACGTTGGTCTCGACCTCCTTGAAGAGGCGGTCGCGGATATTGCGCGAGGTGACATAGCGACCCTCACGACCGGCAAACGGCGAGTTGTTGACGATGAAGTTCATCGCGACTGTCGGCTCGTCGATCTTCACAAACGGCAGCGGCTCGACACACAGCGGATCACAGATGGTCTCGCCGATGTTGATGTCGGCGATCCCCGACAGGCACACAAGGTCGCCCATCATCGCGCGCTCGGATTCGACCCGACGCAGCCCCTCGAACTGATAGAGCTTGGAGATACGGACGTTGGCGGTCGTGCCGTCGCGGTGACACAGCACCGCGCTCTGGCCGATCTTCACCTCGCCGCGCTCGACCCTGCCGATGCCGATCCGCCCGACATAGTCGTCATACTCGATGTTGGAGACGAGCAGCTGCAGCGGCGCATCCGGCTCCCCCGTCGGTGCGGGGATCTCGCGGATGATGCTCTCAAACAGCGGCTGCATATCCGTGCCGATGATGGATGGGTCGAGCGACGCCACCCCCTCGCGCGCCGAGGCATATACCACCGGGAACTCGAGCTGGTCGTCATCGGCGCCGAGCTCGATAAACAGATCGAGCACCTCGTCGACCACCTCGTCGGGACGGGCGCCGTCACGGTCGATCTTGTTGACGACAACGAGCGGCTTCTTGCCGAGCCCGAGCGCCTTCTTGAGCACAAAGCGGGTCTGGGGCATACATCCCTCGAACGCGTCGACGAGCAGCAGCACGCCGTCCACCATCATCAGGATGCGCTCCACCTCGCCGCCAAAGTCGGCGTGTCCCGGGGTGTCGACAATGTTGATCTTGGTATCGCCGTACATGACGGCGGTGTTCTTGCTGAGGATCGTAATCCCGCGCTCGCGCTCAAGATCGTTCGAATCCATCACGCGATCGTTCACCGCCTCGTTCGCGCGGAAGATACCCGACTGGCGCAGCATCTGATCGACAAGGGTGGTCTTGCCGTGGTCGACGTGGGCGATGATCGCAATGTTCCTGATATTCTCTCGCTTTTGCATACCGTTCACCTTTCTTCTATACCAGTAGTTATTATAGCACGGTTACAGCCGGAATACTATGTTGATTTTGACCGAAAAAGCGCAGATTTGTCAAATGAATATTTGCTTTACTTTATAACACAGAGGATGTATAATAGATTGTGTATATTTTAACAACCCGAAGTACCGGCGAGGCGCAGGTCGCTACCTGTGCGCCGCCTTTTCACAGATAGATACTATTTCGGCCGCAGCTTTGGCGGCAGAACGGAGGAACATATGGGACTGACACTAGCTGAAAAAATCATCAAAAATCACCTCGTCACCGGGAAGATGGTCAAGGGCACCGATATCGGGCTGAGGATCGACCAGACGCTGACCCAGGACGCGACCGGCACCATGGCCTACCTCGAGTTCGAGGCGATGGGGATCGACCGCGTGCGTACCGAGCGATCGGTCGCCTACATCGACCACAACACACTGCAGACCGGCTTCGAGAACGCCGACGATCACCGGTTCATCCAGACGGTATGCAAGAAGCACGGGATCTACTTCTCGCGGCCGGGCAACGGGATCTGTCATCAGGTACACCTCGAGCGGTTTGGCGTCCCCGGAAAGACGCTCATCGGATCGGACAGCCATACTCCCACCGGCGGCGGCATCGGGATGCTCGCCATCGGCGCAGGCGGGCTGGATGTCGCGGTCGCGATGGGCGGCGGCGAATACTATATCACCATGCCGAAGATCGTAAACGTAGAGCTTACCGGCGCGCTTCAGGAGAACGTCTCGGCGAAGGATATCATCCTTGAGGTGCTGCGCATCCTGTCCGTCAAGGGCGGCGTGGGCAAGATCATCGAGTACTCGGGACAAGGCGTCAGGTCGCTCTCTGTCCCCCAGCGCGCCACCGTCACCAACATGGGCGCAGAGCTGGGCGCGACGACCTCGATCTTCCCCTCGGATGAGAACACCCGCGCGTTCCTCTTAGCTCAGGGACGCGAAGAGGACTATACCGAGCTACATGCGGACGACGACGCGGTATATGACGAAGTCATCACGATTGACCTAAGCTCCCTGCAGCCGCTCGCGGCGTGTCCCCACTCGCCCGACGCGGTAAAGCCCGTTACAGAGCTCGAGGGGATGCCGATCAACCAGGTCTGCATCGGCTCGTGCACCAACTCCAGCTACACCGACCTGATGAAGGTCGCGCATATCCTCAAGGGCAGGACCGTCGCCGATAACGTATCGCTCGCGATCGCCCCGGGCTCGAAGCAGGTGCTCAATATGCTCGCGCAGAACGGCGCGCTGTCCGACCTCATCGACGCCGGCGCACGGATCCTCGAAAGCGCGTGCGGCCCGTGTATCGGGATGGGTCAGTCGCCCAACTCGAAGGGCGTGTCGCTGCGCACGTTCAACCGCAACTTCCTGGGACGCAGCGGAACCAAGGACGCGGATATCTATCTGGTATCGCCCGAGGTCGCGGCGGTATCGGCGCTGACGGGCGTCATCACCGACCCGAGAAAGTTCTCGGACGGCTACACGGTCGAGATGCCCGCGCGGTTCCTCATCAACGACAACATGATCATCGAGCCCGCGCCTATCGATCAGATGGATCAGATCGAGGTGCTGCGCGGCCCGAACATCAAGGAGTTCCCCCAGACGACCGCGCTGCCAAAGGAGCTGAACGTCACCTGTGCGCTGAAGGTCGAGGACAACATCACCACCGACCATATCATGCCCGCCGGCGCGAAGATCCTGCCGCTGCGCTCCAACATCCCGGCGATCTCGGAATACTGCTTTACGGTATGTGACAGCGAGTTCCCCGCGCGCGCCAAGATGCTCGGCGCGTCGATCATCGTCGGCGGCTCTAACTACGGTCAGGGCTCGTCGCGCGAGCACGCCGCGCTCGCGCCGCTGTATCTGGGCGTCAAGGCGGTGCTGGTGAAGTCGTTCGCCCGCATCCACCGCGCAAACCTCATCAACGCCGGTATCATCCCGCTCGAGTTTGTCGATGAGAGCGACTATGACACCGTTGCGCTGGGCGACCAGATCGTGATCGACGATGTGCGCGCCCAGATCAAAAACGGCGACACCGTCACCGTCGTCAACAAGACGAAGAACACAGAAATCCAAACCAGGTGTATCCTGACCGACCGCCAGAAAGAGATCATCCTCTCGGGCGGGCTGCTCAACTACACCACATCGAAATAACGGAGGTAACCATGTCTAGAATCCGGATGAAAACCCCGCTCGTCGAGATGGACGGCGACGAGATGACCCGCATCATATGGCAGATGCTCAAGGAGAAGCTGATCCTCCCCTTTGTCGACCTGAAAACCGAGTACTATGACCTGGGGCTCGAGTATCGCAACGAGACCGACGATCAGGTCACGGTAGACTCGGCAGAGGCAACGAAGAAATACGGCGTCGCGGTCAAGTGCGCCACGATCACCCCGAACGCCGCGCGCATGGACGAGTACCACCTCAAGGAGATGTGGAAGTCGCCGAACGGTACCATCCGCGCCATCCTCGACGGCACGGTGTTCCGCGCGCCGATCCTCGTCAAGGGCATCACCCCCTATATCCCGAGCTGGACCCGCCCCATCTGTATCGCGCGTCACGCGTATGGCGACGTGTACAAGAACACCGAGATGAAGGTACAGAAAGGATCGAAAGCCGAGCTGTGCGTTACCGACGAGAACGGTGAAGAGAGCCGAGAGCTGATCTTCGACTTTAAGAGCGGCGACGGCATCATCCAGGGGATGCATAACCTCGACGCCTCTATCGCATCGTTTGCGCGGGCGTGCTTCAACTATGCGCTCGACCAAGGGCTCGATATATGGTTTGCGACCAAGGACACCATCTCGAAGAAATACGACCATACGTTCAAGGATATTTTCGCGGAAATATACGAGACCGAATATCGACAGAAATTTGAACAGGCGGGTATCGAATACTTCTATACCCTCATCGACGACGCCGTAGCGCGCGTTATCCGCTCGTCCGGCGGCTATATCTGGGCGTGCAAGAACTATGACGGCGACGTGATGAGCGATATGATCGCCACCGCGTTCGGGTCGCTGGCGATGATGACGTCGGTGCTCGTATCGCCCGACGGCGTGTATGAATACGAGGCGGCGCACGGCACGGTTCAGCGCCACTACTACAAGCATCTCAAGGGTGAAGAGACATCGACCAACTCGGTTGCGACCATCTTTGCATGGAGCGGCGCGCTGAGAAAGCGCGGCGAGCTCGACGAGCTGCCGGAGCTGTCGGCGTTCGCCGATCGGCTCGAGAAGGCGACCATCGACACCATCGAAAGCGGCGTGATGACCGGCGACCTGTATCTGCTAAGCTCCCTCGAGAACAAACAGAAGGTCAGTACCGAATTGTTCCTCGACGCGGTCGCAAGCCGGCTGTGCGAGGCGATGTGATGGCGAAGAACATCTCTATCCAGGTGATCCGGCGGCTGCCGCGCTACTATCGGTTCCTCTCGGAGCTCGAGCGCGCGGGCGTGGACAAGATCAGCTCCACCAAGCTCTCGTCGGTGATGAGCTCGACCGCCTCTCAGGTGAGGCAGGATCTCAACTGCTTCGGCGGGTTCGGTCAGCAGGGCTACGGCTACTCGGTCAGCTCGCTGAAGGACGAGATCGGCAGGATCCTCGGGTTGCAGCACCTGCATAACGCCGTGCTCCTCGGCGCGGGGAACATGGGCAGGGCGATCGCCACGCACATGAACTTTGAGGAGCTGGGGTTCCGGCTGGTCGGTATTTTCGAGAAGGATCACCGGCTCATCGGCACGATGCTGCGCGGGATCACGGTGCAGAGCGACGAGCAGCTCGAGGGGTATCTGCTGGAGCATGAGGTGGATACCGCGTTCCTCTCGCTGCCCAAGGACAGCGTAGAGCCGCTGGTCGAGCAGTTGTATCGCTTAGGCATCCGCAACTACTGGAACTTCAGCCACTTTGACATCGCGAAGAAATACGCCGATACGGTGGTCGAGAACGTGCACATGGGCGACAGTCTCATGACGCTGTGCTACCGCATCAACGAGAACAACAGATAAAGAAGAAATCACCGCCTCTGCATTCACGCAGGGGCGGTGATGATGTTATATGCTATGATAGCTATTTGCCGATAGCGTAGCGGACGGTATAGTGCGCGAGGTACTGCTGGATATAGGTGGCGTCAGTGATGTCCAGCCCGTCGGCAGAGACGTCGCCGTGACGGCTGATCCTGTCGAACGGATCAGACGCCAAATTCGCCAGCACCCGCTGAATGAGCGTGACATCGTCGATCGACACGAGATAGTCGTTGTCGGCGTCACCGAGGATTGTCGTCTCGTTGAGCGCAGAGAAGCCGATGCCGCTATTCGCAGCATAGCTCTCGGCGGCGGTATTGACGTTCGCTGTAATACCGAATCCCTCTATCGCCGAGCGAACGACCTTGCCGCTGCTGTCGCGTGTGTTGCAGTAGCCAAACGCCAGCTCGCCGATAAACTCGACCGTGTCGGGGATATAGACATCAGACAGCCCCGTACAGCCATAGAACGCCGCCCATCCGATAATCCGCACCGAGTCGGGGATTGTGACCGAAGTCAGCGCGGTGCGCGCGCTGAACGCGCTGTCGGCGATCGCCAGCGTGCCGTCGGGGATCGTGACCGACGCAGGACAGTCACCCTTGACGGTATAGAGCGTCTGTCCGGCGAAGATCAGCCCCGCGGGCTGAGAGAGATACCATGCGGTATCCTCAAAGACATAGGAGCCGATCCGAACCGCCTGATCGGGAAAGTCGATCTCAGAAAGAGCAGAGCATCCGGAGAACACCCAGTCCCCCATCTCGCATAGCGAATCGGGAAGGGTGATCTCGGTCAGCGCCATGCAGAACCAGAACGCGCTCTCGCCGATCTGCTCGACGCCGCTGCCGAATGTGACGCTCGTGATGCTGTCACAGTACTCGAACGCAAGCGCGTCGATGACACGGACGGTGTCGGGGATCGTCACATCCCGCAGGGTATAGGAGAACCCGAACGCGTCCTCGCCGATCTCGCTAACGGTGTACCCGCCGAGGCGCGACGGGATGACGAGCGTCTCGGCGCTGCCGGAGTAGTCGGTGATCCGCGCGGTGCCGTCGTCCTTCACAACATAGCTATAGTCGCCCGACGTCAGCGCGGACGCCGCCGGTACG
Organism: uncultured Ruminococcus sp.; assembly: GCA_905233755.1. Classification (GTDB taxonomy): domain Bacteria; phylum Bacillota; class Clostridia; order Oscillospirales; family Acutalibacteraceae; genus Ruminococcoides. The sequence continues at coordinate 82,047 of CAJODM010000012.1, read as the reverse complement.
ACCGCGAACATCATCAACAGCAGCGATACAACAATCGCCGCCGAAAAAAACCTCTTGCACATATCGGATATCTCCTTATCCTGCAAATACTGACATCATCATAGCACAATCATCGTACATTTGCAAGGAAATAGGAAAGTTTTTCGACATACAAAAACGGGAGCAGACAATGCTCCCGTTTAATTCTAACAAAGAAATATATCGTTACTCGTCCACGGTGGGCCGCAGCAGCCCATAGGCGCCGTCGTCGCGGACATAGACGACGTTGATCTCGCCGGAATCAGCGTCGGTGAACATATAGAACTTGTGGCCGACCATGTTCATCTGAAGGATCGCCTCCTCGACCGAGATGGGCTTGACGGGGATGGACTTGGTGCGGACGATCTCGAACTCGTCCTCGACGACCGGCTCCTCGACGGGGGCGGTGAGCTCCTCGATCGAGCCGCTGCGCAGCCGCTTCTCAAGGCGGGACTTGTTCTTGCGGAGCTGGCGGCCGAGCACGTCGATACACTTGTCGAGCGCATCGTTCATCTCGAGCATCGTCTTCTCGGCTCTGTAGACCATCTGGTTATCGCGGATGGTGATCTCAACGGTCTGAGAGTTCTTGTCAAGGGTGACGACCACGTTCGCCGTCGCGTCATCGGAGAAGATCTTGTCGAATTTCTTCAGCTTCTTCTCGACGCGCTGCTTGAAGTTGTCGCGGAGCGTTACCTTTCTCGCGGTATAGGTAATGTTCATAGTGATGTCTCCTTTGTCATGCTATAGGATTATTTTCTTCCGCTGCCACCCCGACGGGAATAGCCGCGGCTTTCTCCACGTTTCAGGTCGGACATCTTGTCCTCGGAGGTGCGCTTGAACTTCGACATCATGTCCTCGAAGGTTCCGCTGTTGCGGCTGCTCTCCCACTCATAGTCGCCGGGAGAGGTCACCGCGGGTGCGGGCTTATACTTCTCATAACGGGGCTTCGGCTTCTCGGACTTCTTGTAGGGCTTCTTGGACTTGTCGCCCTTGTCGGCGGAATCGAGCTGCTTGATCGACAGGGCGATTTTGCCGTCATTCGAGACGGAGATGACCTTGGCGGTGACAGCTTGTCCGAGCTTGAGGACCGCCTTGATGTCCTCGACGTAGGAGCGGGAAATCTCGGAGATATGGATCATCCCCTTCTCGCCGCTTTCGGTCTCGACAAACGCGCCGAAACCGGTGATACCGGTAACCTTACCGTTGACAATGGTGCCGACTTTCAATGACATTCAGTAAAAAACCCCTTAAAATTCTTATTTAGAAATATAATCAGTCGCCCGATACGTTGACAAACACCCTCTCCCCCGACTTCACATAGTCGAGGTCGTCGCGGGCGATCTGCTCCACATAGTCGGAGAACTCATCATCCGTGTAGTTATACAGCTTGCTCATCTCGTCGTTCTTGATCTCCTGGACGATGATCTCGCCCTGCAGCTCCTCGAGTTCGGTGCGGCGCTCCTGTATCTGGGAGTGCAGCCCGACAAGGGTCACAACGGCATAGATGGCAAATATGAACACAACCACATACAGCGCAACGAACGCAAGGCGTCGGGTGCGCTTACTGGTGGGTTTTGCGGTTGTTTCGGGTTCGTCGGATCCGATGACGTCGGGGGTGACGTCGAGGGGACGGTTCTTCTCGCTCATGGGTGGGCTCCTCAGATGGTGGATGCACCAGATGTAGTAGTTTGTATAATAATCCAACTACATTATACACCACAAATCGGGTGCTTTTCAATAGAAAAGTATAAATTTTTGTCAGAATTTCTAAACTTTTTTTCACCACAAGACGCAGAAACCGTGACAGCGGCAAAAAGAGCTTTGGCGTCAGCGTACCGATGGTCAGACGATACAGGAGAAACCCGACCCCCTCGCCGAGGATAATGAACAGCCGCACCTCGCCGAAGTTATACGGAATCGAGAACAGCGCCGTCAGCATCCCGCACAGCGTACAGAACAGGATATCGCCGACGATCACGCCGCGTGTCGAAGGATGCGTCAGCGCGCGAGAGAGCCGCAGCAGATCATACAGCACCCCCAGCACCGCGCCGAACACCAGCGACGAGAGGAAGTAGATCGTCTGATCCGACAGCGAGAGCCACATCACCGGAAGATCCGCGAGCGCACGCTCTTACCGGAGGGTGATGAGAGATACTGCAGCGAGTTGACCACGCCGTCGATACAGACGTCGCCCGAGTCCAAGCTCAGCTTGTTGATATGAAGGGAAGCGCCCTTGACGACGAGCGTACCGGAATCGAGCTTGATATGGATCGTCTCCTCGTCAAACCCGGGGACGTCGACGACGCCGGTGAGGGTCAGCGACTGCCGGTCGGTCAGGGTGAGGGTGTGGGGTGACGGTTTCTTCGATGATTCCTGCATAAACAATACCTGCCTTATAACCTATATCAATAGATTATATGGCAGGCAGCTCAAAAAGATACGCGATAGATAGATTCCTAGAGCGGGGTGTACATCGAATCGGCGTCCTCCTTGCGGACGGTATCGGCGACCTTCTCGACACGAAACCGCACCGAGCGGGTCTCGAAGTTCAGCTCGATGATATCGCCGACCTTCACATCATAGGACGCGCGGGCGGGTCGGCCGTTGACGACCGCCTTGCCGGCGTCGCATACCTCGTTGGCGACGGTGCGCCGCTTGATGATGCGGCTCACCTTGAGATACTTGTCGAGTCTCATGTTATCCTCCAAAAAACTGGGAGCCGGCTGTGGCAGCCGGCTCTCATACGCTGGGGTATAAATTACTTGTTGACAGCTTCCTTGAACGCCTTGCCGGCCTTGAAAGCGGGAACCTTGGACGCGGGGATCTCGATCTTCGCGTTGGTTCTGGGGTCACAACCGGTGCGCGCGTTGCGCTCTCTTCTCTCGAAGGTACCAAAGCCGACAAGCTGGATCTTGTCGCCGGCAGCGATGGTGTCAACGATGGTGTCAAAGGTAGCGGAGACGGCTGCCTCAGCGTCCTTCTTCGAGATGCCTGCCTTTTCTGCAACAGCAGCGATGAGTTCAGTCTTTTTCATTTTAGTTTCCTCCAAAAATTTGCGGTCAGTGCCGCGATTTATTTAACTTCTTCCCAAAGGGAATCAATTAACGGGATCGGGGTCGACTTCATGTCAATGTTCCGCTCGATGCAAAGCTGCTCCACCTTGCGGAAACGGGTAGCGAACTTCTCGGTCGCCCGCGTCAGCGCCAGCTCGGCATCAACGCCGAGGAACCGCGCGGTGTTCACCACCGAGAACAGCAGATCGCCGAGCTCCTCTGTCAGGCGATCGGGATCCTCGCGCGAGAGGTCGGCGAGCCGCAGCTCGTCATGCTCCTCGAGGATCTTATCGAACGCGCCGTCGACGTTCTCGATATCAAAGCCGGACTTTGATGCGCGCTTCTGCACCTTCTGGGCGCGCATCAGCGCGGGAAGGGAACGGGCGACCGCGTCGACCGCGTCGGCATAGGTGGTCTGCTGATGGGTGCGCATCTTGATGGCGTCCCAGTTGCGGAGCACCTCGTCGGGGGTGTCGGCGATAGTATCGGCGAACACATGGGGATGGCGGACGATCAGCTTATGGCACACGTCGTTGCACACATCGTCAAAGGTGAACCGACCGGTCTCCTCCTCCATGATGGCATGAAAGATGACCTGCATGAGCACATCGCCCAGTTCCTCGCGCAGAAGGTCGTAGTCCTCGGTGTCGATCGCCTCGACCGCCTCGTACGTCTCTTCGATGAAGTTCTGGCGGATGCTCGCGTGCGTCTGAACCTTGTCCCACGGACAGCCGTCGGGAGCGCGGAGAAGGTGCATAATCTCTATAAGGTCGGAGATATCATATCGTTCCTTCCTGTCAAAGTTCATGCCTGCCTCCGAAAATCCCAAAAAGTTCAGATTTCATCTAGTATTCTACCTTAACAGATGGCATTTTGCAAGGATTGTTACAAGATTTTTACTTTTTGGCAGCATATTGACCTCAGATTCGCTGAAAGTACGCAAAATCAGCAGCAAAATGACGTATATCACCGCTGCAGAGACGATCGACAACAGCGTCGAGACCGTCGCACCGAGCAGGGTCGAGAACAGCCGATAGGCAAAAAACGCCGTCACACCGCATCCGACAGCCGCCAAAAGGGGCTTGAGGGTCGTGTTCACAAAGTCGGGGACAACGCCCGCGCGCTTGATGAGAAAGTACATCCCGACGATACAGACGAAGAGGTACGCGACCAGCGAGCCGACCGTCGCGCCGACGATGTTGATCCGCACGTTGCTGACGAACAGGTAGTTGAGCGCGATCTTCATCGCCATGGCGATGGCATAGAGCTTCAGCGGCAGATCGACCCTGCCCACCCCCTGCAGCATGCTGCAGATCGGGGTGCTGACAGCGATCACGATCACCGAGAGCCCCATCACGCGCAGCACATGAGAGCCGATCTCGGCAGAGTAGCCGGTGTACAACAGCGAGATGATCGGATACGGAATCGCGAACAGCCCCAGCCCCGCCGGCAGGGTGAACAGCATCGTCAGCTTGAGCACTGTCTCGATGCTCTTCTTGAGCTCGGTCTTATCGCCCTTGGTATAGGCGGCGGTGACCGACGGCATCGCCGAGGTGCCGAACGCCTGGGTCAGGGTGGTGACGAGCTGCATGATCGTCAAAGCATAGCTGAACGCGCCCATGAGATAGGTGTGGATGGTGATGGGGTTGTCGGATGTAGGGTTCAGCGGTATCATGCTCTCGAGTTGGGACGCGTCATACTGGGCGAGCAACCCCTCGCGGTTCACCGTCGCGGTATGATACAGCACGTTCTGAATCACCAGCGTGTCGATAGACGCCGACGCGCTCATCACCAGCGCGGCAAGCCCGATGGGGATAGCGGTCTTGAGCAGCAGGTTGAAGGTCTCGCGCCGCGACCGTGCATCAACGGTATCGGCAAGCTGATCGTCGGGGACGACGAACTTGTGCTTGATATAGTAGATCCGAAGGAACAGAAACGCTCCGAGCGAGCCGAGCGATATGCCGGCGATAGCGCTTGCGACCGAGTAGGCGAGCAGGGTATACATCGCGTCATAGGGCGATGCGAACGCGCGGCCGAACACGGTGCCATAGACGGTGAACTCGTTCATCCCGATCGTCATCACAAGGAACGCGAGCGACAGCCCGATGAACACCTTGCACAGCGCCTCGATCACCTCGGACACCGCGGTCGGGAACATGTTTCGCTGTCCTTCATAGTAGCCGCGGTAGATAGACACCAGACACCCGAAGAACACCGACGGCGCGAGCGTCATCATCGAGTAGATCGAGTACGGCGACTTGATGATACGGATATAGACAAAGCTGACCCCTACCATCAAGAGGAAGCACACCGCACCCATCAAGATGAAGAACGGCTTCGACACCCTGTGGATCTGGGCGACGTCCCTGTAGCGTTTCTGGGCGATGCTCTCGGAGATGAGGCGCGATACCGCGATCGGAAAACCGGCGGTCGCCAGCGTGAACAGCGGGTTATACACCTCATAGGCGTTGTTCAAAAGCCCGGTGCCGATACCGGCGAACTCGTCGCCGAAATTGGTGTACAGGCGGGTGAGCATCACCTTGAAGAGCATCCCCAGAAGCTTTACGACGATCATGCTGATGCTCATGATCATGGCGCCCTTGAGGAAGGTTTGGGAGCTATTCTGTTTCAACTGATTCTTCTGCATGGAACAATCTCCAATACTGTTGGCTTATCAAATAGGTATTTTAGCACACCATAAAAAAAATGCAAGCAAAAACAACGCTATTTGTTATATTCACCATAAAAAGCGGTAACGGCGGACTTTCGGGCTATCATTTCGTCAAATCTGCCGATATATTCATACGGAAACTTGAAGTTAAATATGCGCTCGATGTGGTTCGACCCGGTATCGCGGAGCTTAGTCACCCCGCCCGCGCCGCAGGCGAGGATCGAATGGGTCTCCTCCATGATATAGATGTTGTAGGGGCTGATGTACCCATCGCGTGCCCAGCCGATGTTCTCGAGGTTCGAGAGCATCTTTGACTGGCGATAGAGATAGTAGGGGATGTAGCCCGCATCCGTGAGCGCACGGGTCGCATAGTCGACCATCTCGCCGGTAGCGGTGAACTCGCGCGCACTGGAGGCGGCGTCGATGCGTGCGCTGCGCTTGATCGCAAGGGTATGCACGGTGATGCTCTCGGGCGAGAGCGACAGCGCGGTATCGACCGAACGGCGAAACGAGTCGGGCGTATCGCCCGACAGCCCGGCGATGAGGTCCATGTTGATGTTGTTCATGGGGACATCTCGCGCCAAAGAGAACGCGTCGAGCGTCTGGCGGGAGGTATGGCGGCGGCCGATGGTCTCGAGCACCTCGTCAGAAAAGGTCTGGGGGTTGATCGAGATGCGGGTGACGCCGCGGCGGAACAGGACGTCGAGCTTCTCGCGCGTGACGGTGTCGGGACGACCCGCTTCGACCGTGAACTCCTGACAAGCGGACAGATCGAAATCCGCGCTGATAGCAGACAGCAGGGTATCGAGCGCCGCTGCCGACAGGGTGGTGGGCGTACCGCCGCCGATATAGACGGACTCGAGCTGCAGCGACAACGCGCGGGCGAGCGACGCAGTATAGGACAGCTCGCGCAACAGGCACGGCAGATAGTCGTCGATCAGCCCCCGTGCATGCTCGATCGACTGGGACACAAAGGAGCAGTAGCTGCACCGCGTGGGACAGAACGGGATCGACACATATAACGAGAAGGATCGACGGGACGATCGCGCGATGACGTCGCGCTGGGCGTCTCTGACGCGCTCGCACAGCCGAATCTTCTCGTCGCTGACGAGGAGCTGCTCGCGAAAGTACGCCGACGCGCCCAGCACACCCCGCTCGTCACACAATCGGGAGAACAGCTTGACCGGACGCACGCCGGTGAGCACGCCCCACGGCAGCGTCCGACCGGTATAGTCGGACAGCAGCGCATAGAGCAGCCGCGCCATCGAGAGCTCGTCGTCCTCTCCCCTGTCGCAACGAAGTACGCGGCAGAAGTCACCGTCCGCAAGCTCGACCGAGACGTCATCAGAGACACACGTCAGGATATACGGCTCGATCAGCATATCGGGATCGCGGAGCACCCTAACCGGGGACGCGAAGAGGAACGCGCGGGTGAGGTTCTCCATCTCATAATGATAGGGGTGGTTACGGATATACAGGTTCATGTTATTGCATAAAGGGGTTGTACTTTCGCTCATGGTCGAGGGTGGAGGGGATGTCGTGCCCCGGAAAGATATAGAGGTCGCCGTCAAGGTTCTTCACCCGCTCGACCGAGCGGCGCATAGCGGCAGGATCCCCGGTGGGCAGATCGGTGCGCCCGATGCTCTCGCAGAAGATGGTATCGCCCGAGAACAGGTAGTTCTCGGTCAAATAGCATCCCGAGCCCGCGGTATGCCCCGGGGTATGGAGGAAGGTCAACCGGCTCTCGCCCAGCTCGATGACGTCGCCGTCGGACAGCAGCCGGTCGACCGCAAAGGAGTTGAGCCGGATGTTGTGCACCGACGAGCGGTTGTAGATACCGGAGCTGAGCAGCGGCATCTCCTGCTCGCACGCGCAGACGGTCGGGTGATAGCGGCGGCACAGCGACGCGACCCCGATGATATGGTCATAGTGGCCGTGCGTCAGGAGGATATAGTCAAGCTCCCCTCCCCTATGCTCGATCTCGTCGATCAGCGCGGGCGAATCGTCGCCCGGGTCGATCACCAGCAGCCGTCCGGTCGCGTCGTCCTCGAGCAGATAGCAGTTGGTCTGTATCTCGCCGACGATAAAGTTGTCAATCTTGATCATTTCTTCATATCCTTCGTATCCAACAGGATGGTGACGGGGCCGTCGTTGAGAAGCTCGACCTGCATATCTGCACCGAAGATACCCTTCTCGACGGCGGAGATACCGGCGGCTTTCATTCTTTCACAGAAATATAAATACAGTTCCTCGGCGATCGCGGGCTTTGCCGCCGAGAAGAAATCGGGACGCCGCCCGTGGCTGCAATCGGCGCACAGGGTGAACTGAGAGATCACCAGCGCGCTGCCGCCGACCGAGAGCGCCGACAGGTTCATCCGCCCGTCATCATCCGAGAAGATTCGCAGGTTCGCGATCTTGTCGGCAAGCACCTCGGCGTCACGCGGGGTATCGCCGTCGACCACCCCGAGCAGGATCAAAAGCCCCTTATCGATCGCGCCGACGATCCTATCGCCGACCGACACGGCGGCATGGGTCACACGTTGCAGTACCGCTCTCATCGCTATACCCTCGTGATGGACACGATACCGTTGATGTGTCCAAGATGCGCCATCACCGAACGCAGGTGATCCATGTTGTTGATCTCGATGGTGACGGTCACCATTGCCTGGTTATCCTTGAGCTGGCGCGAGTTGAGCATATGGATGAAGATACGCATCGCGGACAACTCCTTGGTCACATCGGCAAGGAACCCGGTGCGGTCGTTGCAGATGATCTCGAGCGTGGACTGGAAGCTCTCGTGGATATCCTCGTCCCAGTGAGCGCTGACCCACCGCTCGGGCTCCTCACAATCATCGAGGTGCTCGGGGACGTTGGTGCACGAGCGCTTGTGGATGCTGACGCCGAACCCGCGGGTGATATAGCCGATGATCTCGTCGCCGGGCAGCGGGTTACAGCACCGCGAGAACTTGATCAGACAGTCGTCCACGCCCTCGACGGTGACGCCCGAGCCGATATGCCGGCGGGCCTTTTGGGGGCGATCCTCGGTGATGGGGGTCGGCTCCTCGGCGGTCTTCTTGTACTTCTTCGTATAGATCTCGCGCACACGGGGCATGATCTTCCATAGCTGGATGCCGCCGTAGCCGATAGAGGCATAGAAGTCGTCGAGCGAGTTGCAGTAGTGCCGCTGAAGGATCGGGCTGAGGCACTCCTCGAGATCGTCGCTCTCGAACTGCATCCCCGCCTTCTTGAGCTCGTGCTCGAACATCGTCCTGCCTTCGACGATGTTCTCCTCGCGGCGCTCCTTCTTGAACCACTGGCGAATCTTGGTGCGCGCAGAGTTGGTCTTGACGATCTTGAGCCAGTCGCGCTTGGGGCCGGTGCCCTCCTTCTGGGTCAGGATCTCGACGATATCGCCCGAGCGGAGCTGATAGTCGATGGGCACGATCCGGTTGTTCACCTTGGCGCCGATCATGCGGTTGCCGACGCCCGAGTGGATCGCATATGCCATGTCGATGGCAGTTGCGCCGAACGGGAGCTGGATGACATCGCCCTTGGGGGTGAAGACATAGACCTCGTTCGCGCTCAGATCGTACTTGATGGTCTTGACGATATCGGTGGCGTCGTCGGAGTCGGACTGGGTCTCGAGCATCTTGCGGATCCATACGAGGCGCTCCTCGAGCGAATCCTGCTTGGTGCGGCCCATTCGCAGCTTATACTTCCAGTGGGCGGCAATGCCGTACTCGGCGGTATGGTGCATCTCGTAGGTACGGATCTGGATCTCGAACGGGATGCCGCTCTTGTCGAACACCGTGGTATGCAAGCTCTGGTACATATTCGACTTGGGGGTCGAGATATAGTCCTTGAACCGGTTGGGCAGCGGGGTGAAGATATCGTGGACAACCCCGAGGACGTTGTAGCAGTCGGCGATGGTGTTCACGATCACCCGCACCGCGAACACGTCGAAGATCTGGTTCATCTCACGACCCTGCATATAGGTCTTGCGATAGATGGAGATGATCGACTTGACGCGCCCGTCGATGGTGACGTTGGAGATGCTCTTGCCGATCTTGTCGAGGATCTTGCGCTTGATCTCCTCGATGAAGACGTTGCGCTCGTTCTCGGTCATGGCAAGCTCCTTCTCGATCTCCTGATACCCGACCGGATCGAGATACCTAATCGAGAGATCCTCGAGCTCCTCCTTGATCGCCTTCATGCCCAGACGGTGCGCGATGGGGGCATAGACCTCCATGCACTCGAGCGCCTTGTCACGGCGCTTCTGCTCACTGACGCACTCGATGGTGCGCATATTGTGCAGCCGGTCGGCAAGCTTGATGATGATGACACGGATGTCGTTGGACATGGCGATGAGCATCTTGCGGACGTTCTCCGCCTGGCGTTCCTCGCGGTCGGTGTACTGGATCTTGCGGATCTTGGTCAGGCCGTCAACCAGCGCGGCGACCTCCTCACCAAACTGGTCGGACAAATCGTCGAGGGTCACGTCGGTGTCCTCGACGGTATCGTGCAGCAGGGCTGCGACGATCGAGTCGGTGTCCATCCCCATATCGGCAAGGATACACGCCACCGAGGTCGGATGCAGGATATACGGCACGCCCGAGACGCGCCGCTGGTCGCCGTGGGCAACACAGGCGAGCTCGTACGCCTTCTTGATCTTCTTCTTATTATAGCGGACCGGGCTCTTGTCGATGATATCGAGCAGCTCGTCAAAGTCTTGATAATGGATGATGTCAGTCAAGCTGTGCCACCTCCTGTAACTTTCTGATGATCACGCTGTCGGACAGATTCACCTTAGCGTTGACCGCGCACATCTCGATCTCGCAGTCGTACATCCCCTCATAGATGCGGATCAGCCGAAGCTCGTTCATGCACTCGAGGATCACCCGCAGCTTGCCGTAGTTCAATGATGCACCGATGCGGTAGAGGAGGGTATCGAAGCTGTAGCGATAGCCATTGTGGGATCGCAGATAGCGGTAGACCACCGCGAACTCCTCGCGCGAGGGGGTGATAGAGAGCGCGTCGGCGCTGCTCAACGCATCCCCTCGACAGAAGGAAGAAAAAATTTCTTCTGAAGAAATAAACTCGTCCTCATCCAGACCCGAGAACCGCATCTCGCGGATGATGACAGAGAGGGTCTCGGTATTATTATACACACTTACGTCCAGCGTAACCGCCAGATCGACGATATCGCCGACCTGATACGGGAACTCGGACAGCGTGGTCGAGAACCGCATCGCCTGTACCGATGCGCTGTCGCGGCTGAGCGTAAGGCGCAGGTGCTTGCCCCCGCCGAGCTCACGGATATCGCGCAGCGTCATGTTGTACAGCCCGAACAGCGGCGTCGGGTTCCCCGCGCCGAACGGCTCGAGCAGCTCCAGCCCCGACGCGAGCTCTACCGAGAGCAGGAGGGGATTGAGCTTGCAGTCGAGCTCGAGTGTCGGCAAAGGAACGGGGTGCTGCTCGGCATAGGCGTTCAGCGCACTGATGAACGGCTCGATCTCTCCCCGTCGGATCCCCAGCCCGACCGCCATGGGATGGCCGCCGCACTGCAGAAGATGATCGGAACACGCGAACAGCGCGTCGATCAGCGAGAATCCCTTGACCGACCGTCCCGATGCGCGGCATACCTCGTCATCGAGCGAGATGACGATCGCGGGCTTGCCGTAGATCTCCTTGATACGAGAGGCGACGATCCCGATCACGCCCTTGTGCCAGCCCTCGCCGCTGACGACGATGACGCGGTTCTGGGTGATGCGGGGATCCTCGCGGATCATGTCGTCGATATCCGAGAGGATATCGCGCTCGATCTGCTGTCGTTCGGTGTTGTCAGCCGACAGCTCGTCGGCGATCTCGGCGGCATAGTCATCGTCCTCGGACAATAGCATCGCCACCGACTTGGAGGACAGCCCCAGCCGCCCGCCGGCGTTGATGCGCGGTACCAAGGTGAACGAGATGTTGCCCGAGGTGATGCGCCGTCCGGCAATACCGGACGCGTCGGTCAGAGCGGCGATCCCGATGCGGTCGCCGTTGTTGATATGTCTCAGCCCGTTCTTCACGAGCACGCGGTTCTCACCGGTGAGCGATACGATGTCGCCGATGGTACCCAGAGCCGCAAGGTCCGAGTAGTTGTCCAGCAGCCCGTCGACATCGGCATACTCGCCCTCGATCGCCTGGACCAACTTGAAGGCGACGCCGACACCCGATAATTCTTTAAACGAACTATGGCAGTCGGGGCGGTGAAGATCGACCACCGCGACTGCATCGGGCAGAACATCGGGAACGGCGTGGTGATCGGTGACGACGGTGTCGATGTTTAGCTCGTTGGCATAGGCGATCTCATCCACCGCGGCGATCCCGTTATCGACCGTTATGATGAGCTTGACGCCCTGCCCATAGAGCTTGGAAACAGCGTCCTTGTTCATGCCGTAACCCTCGGTCTCGCGCGAGGGGATATAGTACATCACGTCGGCGCCGATGTCGCTCAGATACGAATATAGCAGCGCAGTCGAGGTCACGCCGTCGGCATCAAAATCGCCGAAGATACAGATCTTCTCAAAGTTCTCGATGGCGTCGCGGATGCGTGCGGCGGCAACGTCCATATCGCGTATCTCGAACGGAGAGGCGGTCAGCGTCTCTAAGGTGAGAAAGTCGATGATCTGCTGATCGTCGGTAATCCCGCGGATATCGAGCAGCATGGCGATCAGCATCGGCAGCGAATGCTTCTGAGAAATGGCAAGCGCGCTTTCCTTATTCAGTTTTTGGGTCGTCCATTTCTTCATACTCTACTCCGAATCGTTTTCTATTGACCGTGTCGCGTCACACGAACTGCGGGATGCTGCGCCTAGCGAGAGGTACGCAGCAGGTCGCGCGCATGGGCGACGGCGCTGTCGGTGATCTGCTCGCCGCCGACGATGCGCGACAGCTCGCGAATCCTGCCGTCCTCGTCAAGGGGCGTTATGTCGGTATAGGTGCGCCCGTTATGCACGGACTTCTCGATCAGCAGGTGACGGTCGGCAAAGGCGGCGATCTGCGCCTGATGGGTGACGCACATCACCTGGCTCGTCTTAGACAAATCATGGAGCTTTCGCCCGACCTTGCCGGCGGCAGAGCCGGAGATGCCGGTGTCGATCTCGTCAAAGATCATCGTATCGACAAAGTCAGCGCGGGAGAGCACGGTCTTGATGGCGAGCATCATGCGCGACAGCTCGCCGCCCGAGGCAATCTTCGACACGGGCTTGGGCTCCTCACCGGGGTTGGTCGAGATGAGAAACTCGATCGCGTCCGTGCCGCGAGGTGACAGCTCGGTTGTATCGTGCCGCACCGTAAGCTTCACGGCGGGCATCTCGAGAAAGGTCATCTCGCGCTCAACATCCTTGCAAAAGCGCGACACAGTATCGCGCCGGCGGGCGCTGAGCGTATCGGCGAGCCGATGCGCCTCTACGTCCAGCTCGCGACAGCGCGCCTCGAGAGCGTCACGGTCGCGGGTATAGTTCAACAGCTCCTCGAGCCGCTCGCGGGCGGCGCTGAGAGCAGAGAGCATCTCCCCCTCGGTATCGCCGTACTTGCGGCGCAGACGGTACAGCAGATCGAGGCGCTCCTCGATCTGGTCGAGGCGCATCGGGTCGGCGTCGATATCATACAGCGCGTTCTCGATCTCGCCGGAGATATCCTGCAGCTCATACAGCGCAGAGGACAGCCGGTCGGCGATCCCCGACGCCGCGGGCAGAAACGATGACGCATCGATCACAGAGGACGACGCATCGTCGAGCATCCGCAGCACGCCGTCGATCTCATCGTCGCCGTTGAGGATGCGCGAGGACAGAAGGAGGTGTCTCGAGATCTTCTCACGGTTTTGCAGGGCGGTGCGCTCGGCGACCAGCGCGTCGTACTCGCCGACGGTAATGTCGGCATCCTCGAGCTCGCGGATCTGGAAGGTCAGCAGGTCAATATCGGCGAGCCGCTGTTGTTCATCGGTCGCCTCTTCAGCGAGCCGGCGGCGCACATCCGTCAGCTCGCGATACACGCTGCGATAAGCGGAGAGCTCTGCCGCAACATCGGCGAGCGCGTCGATATAGACGATGTGCATCGATGGGTTCATCAGCTCGAGGTTGTCGTTCTGGCCATGGATGCTGACAAGGTACTCGCCGATCTGCAGCAGTGCGGACACCGGTGCGGGACGGGAGTTGATATGGCAGGTGTTCTTGCCGGATGCGGTCAGCCGGCGGGAGAGGATGAGCGTACCGTCCTCGGCATCATATCCCATGGAAGAGAGCTTTCGCAGGATGAGCTGTGACAGGTTCTCGAACGTCGCCGACACATAGGCGGCGTCGGCTCCCGCGCGCACGAGGGTCCTGGACGACCGCTTGCCGAGCACGGCGTTGATAGAGTCGATGACGATGGACTTGCCGGCGCCGGTCTCGCCGGTCAGCACGTTCAGCCCGGCGGAGAATTCGATATTCGCTTTTTCTATCACAGCAATATTCTCGATATAAAGAGCGGATAACATAGGCACCCTCACCCGATATATTTGAGAAAGTCCTCAGCGCACTTCTTCGCCGAGAGCTCGTCGGCACACAGCGCGAAGATGGTGTCATCGCCGGCGATGGTGCCGAGCATATCCTCGAAGGACAACGACTCGAACGCGACACACACGCTCTGTGCCATGCCGGGATGGGTCTTGATGACGACCATGTTCATCGCGCTCCTCACCGACAGCACCACGCCGGAGAATAGCGAGGTGATGTTGTTCTGTACCGCGTTCTCGGGCGCAGAGGACACCTGCTGATAGCGGTACTTGCCGTCGGGCATGAGCGTCTTGACAAGGCGGAGCTGCTTGATATCCCGCGAGACGGTGGACTGGGTCACATCATATCCGTCTGCGCGTAGATGCTCGATCAGCTCCTCCTGAGTGTTGATGGGATAGCGGGAGATCAGCTCGAGGATCTTCTGGTGTCGGTTAGTCTTCATAGGACGAGGGCTCCTTTAGCTTTTCGTTCAGTAATGTGTAGAAATTCTTCTCTTTAAGAATAATCAGCTTCAGCTTGCGGTCAGAGCGGCGCACTGTGATCCGGTCGTCGGACGATATCGCCACATAGTTCTGACCATCGACGGTCATATAGCACTTCTGATCAGAGCCGGGCATCACCTCGGCGGTGAGCACCGCGTCGGCACCGAACACCACCTGACGTGATGACAGCGCGTGGGGGCATACCGGCGTCAGCAGGATACAGGCAAGGTCCGGCTGCAGCACCGGCCCTCCGGCAGAGAACGAGTAGGCGGTCGAGCCGGTGGGCGTGGAGAACAGCATCCCGTCGGCGCGGTAGGTGATGATGCGCTCGCCGTCGAGCGATACCGAGATATCCACCATCGAGGAGAGCGAGTCGCGGTGCAGCGCCGCCTCGTTGACGGCGGTATAGCGGTGTATCTCGCCATCCTTCTCGATCGTGATATCGAGGAGCATCCGCTCCTGAATCTGATACGATCCATCAAGCAGCCCCGAGAGCTCGTCGAGCTCCGACGGCTCGATGTTCGCCACAAACCCGACCCGCCCGAGGTTCACGCCGAGGAGCGGACGGTCATAGAACGCGGCGTGCTTGGCGTTATGGATGATGGTGCCGTCGCCGCCGACGGTCACGGCGATATCACAGGTACGGATGACCTGCTCGCCGCCGTCACAGAACGCAGCCCCCGGCAGCGAAAGGTTCGCGCATACCGACGCGCCGCCGCTCAACAGCCGCGCGGCGATCTGAGCACATACCTCGGCGGCATGGGGCTTCTCCTTATTGGCGATCAATCCTATCTTCATCTCTTCACCTCATCTGTCGAGAGCGGCGTGCGAGCGGTCGACCACTTCATCCGGGGATACGGTCAGCCGGTTCTCGGGAGCGTCGCTCTTCTCGATATATAGCAGGTATTCTATATTCCCCTGTGGACCCTTGATGGGCGAGTAGTCGAGCCCCAGCACCGAGAATCCCTCATTAAGGCAAAAGGAGATGATCCCCTCGACTACATCGGCGTGAACCGCGCGGTCGCGGACGACGCCGTTCTTGCCGACGTGCTCGCGTCCGGCCTCGAACTGGGGCTTGATCAGGCATACCGCCCGCGCGCCGTCAGCACACAGCGCGCGCGCCGGCGGCAGGATCAGCTTCAGCGAGATGAACGCGACATCCGCCGAGAAGAAATCGAGCTTCTCGGGCACCTGCTCGTCGGTCACATAGCGCATGTTGGTGCGTTCGAGGTTGACAACGCGCGGATCGGTGCGCAGCTTCCACGCGAGCTGTCCGTAGCCGACGTCGATCGCATAGACACGGATAGCGCCGCCCTGAAGCATACAGTCGGTGAACCCGCCGGTCGATGCGCCGATATCCATCGCGACCCTGCCCTCAAGGTCGATAGAGAACACCTCTATCGCCTTCTCGAGCTTGTAGCCGCCGCGGCTGACATAGCGCAGCCCGCTCTCGCGCACCTCAAGCGCGACATCCTCGTCGAATGAGGTGCCGGGCTTGTCGGCTTTCATGCCCTTGGCGTAGACGACGCCGGACATGATCACCGCCTTTGCCTTCTCGCGCGAGTCAAAGTACCCCCGCTCGACAAGGAGGACGTCAAGTCGTTTCTTCATATTGCTCCTCCGATATAGCGGCGACCATCGACGCGGCAGAGAGCCCCAGCCGGTGCAGCGCGCTCGATACGGCGGCGTGCTGGACGAACACATTGTCGATCGCGGTCACGCGATACCGCCCGCCATAGCCGCGCTGCCCCAGCAGATCGCCAAAGTACTCGGCGATACCGCCGCGCCGCATCCCTTCTTCAAAGAAGTACACGGTATCGAACCCCGAGGCGATGCGCACAGCATCAAGGTCGATCGGCTTGACGCGGCAGAGCTTCAGCACCGAAACGGAGATACCCCTCTCAGAGAGCGACCGTCGGGCGCTCACCGCTTCACAGAACAGCCGCCCGTAGCAGACGATCAGCACGCGATCCCTGGGATCGCCGTAGAAATCAAAGTTCGTATCCTCATCGGGATAGTCGTCGGGGCGACAGCCCTCTCCCCCGCGCGGATAGCGCACACACGCGACCGACTCGTCATCGTGCACCGCAGCAGAGAGGCACGAGCGCAGCCCGTCAAAGTATGCGGGAGAGTAGATCGTGACGTTCGGCACCGACGAGAGCATCGGGATGTCGAACACCCCCTGGTGGGTCTCGCCGTCCTCGCCGACAATGCCCGCCCTGTCCACGGCGAGCACGATATGCGCCCGCTGCATGGCGGCGTCGTGGAGCAGCTGGTCATAGCCGCGCTGCAAAAAAGTCGAGTAGACCGCGAACACCGGTATAAGCCCCCGTGTAGCGAGCCCCGCGCAGAAGGTCACGGCGTGCTGCTCGGCGATACCGACGTCGAAGAACCGATCCTTGAACCGATGGGAGAAGTCCACCAGTCCGGTACCGGTGCGCATCGCGGCGGTCACCGCGCATATTCGCTCGTCGTCCTCTGACAGATCGCACAGTGCCTTAGAGAACACATCCGAGAAGGTGCGCTTGCCGGAGATCGTCTCGCCGGTGTCGATGTTGAACGAGCCGATCCCGTGGAAGTGCGCCGAGTCATCCTCGGCGAACTTGTAGCCCTTGCCCTTCTTGGTGATGACATGGATGAGGACCGGGGTCTTGGCGCGCTTTGCGGCGTTCATCGCGTTCGTCAGCGCGACCATATCGTGGCCGTCGACCGGCCCATAGTAGGAGAACCCGAGCTTGTCAAATATCGTATGGCGATAGACGAGGTGCTTGACGCTCGCCTTCGAATGGCGCAGCGCATCGGAGAGCCGCCGCCCGAACAGCGGGATATGGGAGATGCCCCGCTCGAGCAAGCTCTTCATCCGCAGATACCCGGGCTTCATGCGGATATAGGTGAGATGGCGCGCCATCGCACCGACGTTCTTCGAGATCGACATCTTGTTGTCGTTGAGGATGACGATAAAATTCTTATTGAACCGGCCGGCGTTGTTCATCCCCTCGTACGCCATGCCGCCGGTGAGCGACCCGTCGCCGATGACCGCGACGGTATAGCTGTCGTCGCCGAGGAGCTGCTTGCCCTTCGCGATGCCGAAGGCAGCGGAGATAGAGGTGCTCGAGTGACCGGCGTTAAAGCTGTCATAGGGGGACTCGCCGGACTTGGGAAATCCCGACAGCCCGCCCTCGCGGCGGATGGTGTCGATCCGGTCATAGCGGCCGGTCAGCATCTTGTGGGTATAGCACTGGTGCCCGACGTCAAACACGATCGAATCGTCAGGCATATCAAAGCACCGGTGCAGCGCGACGGTCAGCTCCACCACGCCGAGGTTCGACGAGAGGTGGCCGCCGTTGACCGATACGACGTCGATCAGCTTCTCGCGGATCTCGGCACACAGCGTGGATACCTCGTCGGCAGAGAGCGCCTTGACGTCGGACGGAGATTGAATTGTCGCTAGAATCTCGTAGGACATGGGGTTACCTTATCTGAAAAATTATTTTCTGCGATCACGCAGCTGCAGCGCAAACTCGGCAAGCGAGGTGGTATCCCCCTCGAATACCGAGAGCGCATCGAGCGCGCTGCGGGTATATTCATCAGCAAGCTGTCGGCATCGCTCGATCCCGAGCAGCGAGACATAGGTCGACTTTCTGTTCTCGGCGTCGCTGCCGACGGGCTTGCCGAGTTCCTCGGTGGTGGAGGTGACGTCGAGGATATCGTCGATAATCTGGAACGCCATACCGATATGGCGGCCGTAGCTCTCGGCGGCGGCTATCTGGCCACTGTCGCCGCCCGACACGATACAGCCCATCATACAAGCCGCCTCGATCAGCGCGGCGGTCTTGCCCTCATCCATGAAGGTCATAGTGTCGATCCCGACATGCCGACCCTCGCTCATGACATCGGTGGTCTGGCCGCCGACCATCCCGCGGATCCCGCTCTTCTCAGAGAGGACGTAGGCGGCGCGTGCGGCGCTCTCGACGCCGACGGACAGGAACACCGCATCGCTGAGCATCGCGGTATATGCCGCGCTGTGCAGCGCGTCGCCGGCAAGGATCGCAATATCCTCGCCGAACACCCTGTGGTTCGAGGGCTGTCCGCGGCGAAAGTCGTCGTCATCCATCGCCGGCAGGTCATCATGGATCAGCGAGTAGGTATGGATCATCTCGACCGCCGCAGCGAACGGCACGGCGTGCGCCGACGAGCCGCAGCACGCCTGTGCGAACAGCAGCGTCAAGGTGGGGCGCACGCGCTTGCCGGGCAGCATCAATGAGTACAGCGCAGCGTCATAGACCTTCTGGGCCGGCGGGACGCTGACAGAGAAGGTATCGCGCAGCAGGGATTCTACCTGCTGTAAGCTATCGGTAAGCATCGGGCTCACTCCTCCAAATCACCCAGCTCGCGGGCACGCAGCTCGCTGATGCGGGTGTTGATATCGGTGATCTCGGTCTTTGCGTCCTTGAGGATCCGCTCGCACTCGACGACGAGCGTCCCTGCCCGCTCGTACAGCTCCATGCTCTGCTCGAGCGTGACGGCGGGGTCCTCCATCGCGTGTACTGTCTCGGTGAGCTGACGGTAGACTTCTTCAAAAGAGCGTTTCTCGTTATCCATGATGTTCCTCCTTCGGCTGTACGGACGCCAGTTTCATGATCTTCTCGATGCGGTGGTTCACGCCGCTGCGGGATATGGGGGGATCGAGCCGCTCTCCCAGCTCGCGCAGCGTCAGCTCGGGGTACTCGAGACGCAGCTCTGCGACAGATTTGAGCTCGTCAGAGAGGGTGTTGTACCGTCCGTCGGCGCGCAGCGTCTGGATCGCCCGCAGCTGGGCGGCAGAGGCGGCGGCGGTCTTCTGCAGGTTTGCGATCTCGGAGTTGGTACGGCGGTTTGCGGCGACGCGCACCTGCTTGAGCGCCTTGGTGCCCATGATGTTCATGGCGGACACGGCAGCGCCCATATAGGTGAGCAGATCGGTAATCTGCTCGCTGTCCTTGACATAGGCGATATAGGAGCCCGAGCGGGACAGGAGCTTGACGCTGATATCACAGTCCTGTATCTCGCAGATGATGCGGCAGATATCAAGGCAGAGGTTGCGGTGGCTGACGGTGAACTCCAGATGATATCCTTTCTCGGGATCGGTGACGGAGCCGCAGGCGATGAATGCTCCGCGGATGAACGCGCGATGCGCCTCCTCGTCATCGAGGTTGGCGCGGTTGACGCGCAAAGTAACGTCACGGTCGTCGTGCCCGAAGTCGTCATAGATGCGCCGACAGTCGGACGGCCGCGTAACGGTGACGGTAAAGCTGCGGTTCTTGCCGCTCTCGCCGCGCAAAGGGCCGGTGACCTCGAACTGCGGTTTGAACAGTCCCGTCAGCAGAAAGACAAAGTGGGAGAAGGTGTCCTCGTTCTCGGTCTTGAAGACGATCGAAGAGGACGAGAAGGTCTTAGATAGCAGCAGCATCGCATACAGCTCGCTGCGCTGCAGCGACCGGCGGGTCGAGAGCTTTGTGCACAGCTCGCGCTTGGTATCGGATGAAAAGGACATACGCCGCCCCCTATGCCTTCCAGATGTCGCGGTGATGGATCAGCGAGCGCTGATGATGCTCGATCAGATGGGCGTTCACAGCGCGCGCTACGGTAACGGAGCGGTGCTTGCCGCCGGTGCAGCCGATGCCGATGACAAGCTCGCTCTTCCCCTCCTTCTGATAGAGAGGGAGCGTAAAGTCGATGAAGTCGATCAGCTTTGTCATGAATTCACCGGTGACGTCAAAGCTGTTGATATAGCTCCTGACCTCCTCATCAAGGCCGGTGAGGGGCTTGAGCTCCTCGATATAGAACGGGTTGGGCAGGCAGCGGACGTCGATCACAAGGTCCGCCTCGCGCAGGATCCCGTACTTGAACCCGAATGAAACACAGGTGACGACCATCGGCGCGCCGCTCTCGTCGGTGAACAGGGTGTTCACGCGCTCGCGCAGCTGCTTGAGATCCATGTAGGTGGTGTCGATGATATAGTCGGCGGACTCTTTGACGACCTTCATCAGCTCGTTCTCGAGCTCGACGGCGTCCTCGACCGACGCGGTCGCCAGCTCGTCAAAGAGCGGGTGCTTGCGGCGGGTCTCCTTGTAGCGGATGAGAAGGGTATCGTTCTTCGCATCCAGATAGAGGATCTTGAACTTCTTGCCCAAGGCCCGCGCCGAGCGGATCACGTTGTCGATATCGGCGAACATCTCGCCGGAGCGGGCGTCCGCCACCACGGCGACGCGCTGCATCCGCTTGTCGGTGCTCTTCTCGCACAGCTCATAGAAGGTAATGAGCAGCTGAGGCGGCAGGTTATCGACGCAGTAGAACCCGAGATCCTCCATCGCGTGCAGGGCGTTGGTCTTGCCGGCGCCCGAGAGTCCGGTGACAATGACAAATTCCATCCTCTACCTCCCTATCCGGATGATCTCGCGCTGAAGGTCATAGCCGGTCTCGTGCTTGACGCGCTCTTGTATCAGCGCAACAAGGCGCATCACATCGTCACAGGTCGCGCCGCCGGTGTTGATGATAAATCCGGCGTGCTTTATAGAGACCTGAGCGCCGCCGACGGACGTCCCCTTCAGCCCGCAGGACTCGATCAGCGTGCCGGCAAACGCGCCGACAGGGCGCTTGAACACCGAGCCCGCAGAGGGGTACTCCAGCGGCTGCTTTGAGCGGCGGCGATCCATGTAGTCGTCCATGCGGGAACGGATCGCTGCACTGTCGTCGGGATGTAACATAAATTTCGAAAAAAGAATAATATCGCCACTCGTCTTGAAGACAGAGGTGCGGTAGCCGAACGCACAGTCCGCTCTATCGACAACGCAGATCGCACCGCTCTCGGAGAGTGCGGTCACATCCGCGCAGACATCGCGCATCTCGCCGCCATAGGCGCCGGCGTTCATATACACCGCGCCGCCGACAGACCCGGGGATTCCGTAGGCAAACTCGAGCCCGGAGAGCCCGTGCTCACAGGCGACGGTACAGAGCTTTGACAAGCTGACGCCCGCGCCGCAGGTGACGGTATCGCCGTCGACCGAAAGCTTACGGAACGCACCGCCCAGCTCGATCACCGCGCCCTCGATCCCCTCGTCGGACACGAGCAGATTCGACCCCCTGCCGATCACCATGGCGGGGATGCCGAGCGCACGGCAGCGCGCGAGCACACCGATGAGTTCGTCGACAGAACAGACGGTCAGACAGACGTCCGCCTCGCCGCCGATCTTAAAGGTGGTATGCGCCCGCATGGGCTCGTGCAGCCGATAGGCGATATGCTGTTCTTCCAAGAAAGCTGTCAGTTGGTTCATCATATCACATCACCAGTTGGTATCGATGCGCTTCTTGCCGATGTCGTCGGGGCTGATATCCATCCCGAGGTTCTGCAGCAGCTCCTGTGCGCCGTTGTAGCCCATCTTCTTCTGGCGATGGTTCATGGCGGCGACCTCGATGATCACGGCGAGGTTGCGCCCGGGCTTGACAGGGATAGTAACGACGGGGACCTCGAGCCCGAGGATCTCCATATACTCGTCATCCATGCCCATGCGGTCATAGACCTTCTTCGAGTTCCACAGCTCGAGGTTGATGACGAGGTCGATCTTCTCGGATACCTTCACCGCGCCGATACCGAAGATCCGGCGGGCGTTGATGATGCCGATACCGCGCAGCTCGATAAAGTGGCGGATGTTCTCGGGTGAGGAGCCGACCAGCGAACGCTTGGAGACGCGCTTGATCTCGACCGCATCGTCGGCGATCAGCCGATGGCCGCGCTTGACAAGCTCGATCGCGGTCTCGGACTTGCCGACGCCGGAGTCGCCGATCAGCAGGCATCCTTCGCCGTACACCTCGACCAGCACGCCGTGACGGGTGATACGGGGCGCAAGCTCAACGCTCAGCAACGCCACGATCCCCGCCGTGACAGCAGAGGTGGTATCGGGGGTGGTCAGGATCGGCACGCCGTAGGTCTGTGCCAGCTCCAGCATCACCGGCAGCGGGGTGATGTCGCGCGCGACGATCACGGCCGGCGGTTTCTGCTCAAAAATCGGCTCGAGATGCTCGATCTGCTTCTCGGTGGTCTCGGACTCGAGAAAAGACATCTCGGTGCGTCCGAAGGCGATCAGATAGCGGCTGTCGAAGAAGTCCATATACCCCACAAGCTCCAGCCCCGGACGGTCGACGTCGTTGACGGTGATATGGATATCGGACGGTTCGGCAGGCATATAGTACTCGGTCAGACCTATCTCACGGATCAGCTGTGTCAGGGTGACAAAATACGGATTATCGCTCATAATGCGCCTTCTTTCCTACGATATTTTGAATCATAGTATATTATACTCCAACGAGTTGGGGTTATAAACCTAATAAAGAATATATGCACGGTTTTATGCAGAAATTGCATAAAAATATTCTCCCCATTTTGTCGCGGGATAAACCGACGGAAAAAGCGCATACTAGGATGGGTGAAGCATATGTTGACAATCATCATCAGAACCGTCATCGTCTACATCCTGGTCATCGTCGCCGTGCGGCTGATGGGAAAACGCCAGGTCAGCGATATGCAGACCTCAGAGCTGGTCATCACGCTCATCATCTCCGAGATCGCGTCGCTGCCGCTCGAGAATCCCTCGCGCCCGCTGATGATGAGCGCGGTGCCGGTGATGCTGCTCATCGCGCTGGAGCTGTGCGTCTCGATCATCATGCTCAAGTCCCGTCGGTTCAGGGGGATCGTGTGCGGTCATCCGATCGTCGTCATCAAGGACGGCAGGATGATCAAAAGCGAGCTAAGGCGCCTGAGGGTGAGCGAGGAGGACGTCTACTCGCTGCTGCGGCAGCAGCAGGTGTTCGATACAGAGAGCATCCGGTATGCTATCATCGAGCCGAATGGCAGCATCAGCGTGCTGATGCAAGAGGATCGGGACGATACCGTCGAGAGCACAGAGCTCATAGACGAGATCGAGAGCGTAGAAAAAGGCGGGGAGAACACATGAAACGAGGGATCATCGCGCTGCTCATCGTGATCGCGGTAGCGGCGTTCACGCTCTACCAGTACTTCTATATCACCTCAAGCGCGGACATCTATATCGAGATGCTCAGCACCGCCGAGGAACAGATCGAGCAGAACGCCATCACCGATGCTCAGGAGACGGTCGAGAAGCTCGATCATCGGTTCACGCTCGGCGAGCGGACGATGGAGATCTTTCTCCAGCACAGCGACGTCAGCGAGATCGCGCTGAATATCGCGATGCTCAGGCGATACTCACAGACGGGTGATATCAGCGAGTTTCTCGCCGTGTCGGCGGTGGCAAAGCGACAGCTCATCAACCTGTCGAACGCCCAGACGCCGTGTATCGAGAACATCCTATAGCAAAACGCACCGCAGGATCCCTGCGGTGCGTTTGATATACAGATACGTGAAGCTGATGTTACGATGACTGCTTGCGCTTGTTCCAGAAAACCCAGAGGGGACCGGCGATACACAGCGACGAGTAGCATCCGGAGACGACGCCGATCATCATCGGCAGCGCAAAGCTCTGAACCGAGTCGAGCGAGAATATCACAGCGACCACATAGACCGTCGCGATCGCGACAAGGGTCGTGATCGAGGTCGCGATGGTACGCGAGAACACGGAGCTCGCCGAATGGTTGAAGACATCGGCAAGGTCGGCCTTGGGGCCCATGACACGGCGTTCCTCACGGACACGGTCATAGATGACGATGGTATCGTTGAGCGAGTAGCCGAGGATCATCAGCACGACCGCGATGAAGTTCGAGTCGATCGGCATGCGGAAGATGACGTACATAAAGTAGATCATCGCCACATCGTGGAACAGTGCGACCAGCGCCATCACACCGGCGGACAGACCGCCGATGCGCTTGAACCGGATGGTGACATAGAGCACCATCAGCACAGACGCGATCGCTACCGCGACAAGACACTTGAGCAGGAATTTCAGACCCATCGACGCCTCGACGGACGACGCCTCCTGATAGACGAATCCGTTGTCGGGGAACGCCTCGGTCAGCGCATCGGTGATCGCCTGCTGATCGGCAGTCTCGATCGCCTCCTCGCCGGAGAACTGGATCTGAATGGCATAGGCGTCCTCGTCCTCGGTATTGTTGAGGATATCGCGGGTGATGGTAAAGGTGACGTTGTTGTCGGGGGTGGCGCCCTGGATGGTATCCTTCAGCGCGTTCTCATCCACCTCGCCCACAAATCCGTAGGTGATGATGGTGCCGCCCTTGAACTGGATATCCAGGGTCGCGCCGAAGATGATGTTGCAGACGATACCGATGAGAATGATGCACAGAGAGATAGTGAAGAATATCTTGCTATGACCGATGAAGTTCATGTCTCTTTTCATTTTCCGGCACCTCCGAACAACCATTTTTTACGCAGGAATCCGACGCCGGCTATACTCTTGAGCATCGTGCGCGAGAGCCATACGCCCATGATGAAGTTGGAGATAACGCCGACGAGCAGCGTATAACCGAAGGCATAGATGGTACCGGTGGTGGACTGGCCGAAGATCACCGAGAGGATGTTGGACGGGCCGAACACCAGCAGCAGGATGATGGACACGATAACGACCGTCATGTTACCGTCAATGATAGCAGACAGCGAGTTCTTGGTGCCGCGCTCGATCGCTGAGTCGAGCGTCTTGCCGGAGCGGAACTCCTCTTTGATACGCTCGGCGGTGATGATGTTCGCGTCAACGCCCATACCGACCGACAGGATGATACCGGCGATACCGGGCAGGGTCATGGTGAAGGAGTTGAACACGTTGAAGTAGCGGCTGACAGCGGCAACCGACAGCGCAAGCTGACCGATCAGCGCGATGACCGCCACGAACCCCGGTACGCGATAACGGAGGATCATGAACAGCGCGATCAGCACGAACGCGATGATCGCAGCATAGCCCATCGCGATCAGCGAGTTCTGACCCAATGTCGCGGAGACCGAACCGAAGGACGCGGTCTCGAGATCGAAGGGCAGCGCACCGCCGTTGATCTGGTTCGCAAGCTGGACCGCCTCCTCGGCGGTGAAGTCACCGGTGATCTGTGCCGAGCCGTCAGAGATGACCGACTGGACCGTCGGTGCCGAAAGCTCGATATCATCCATGTAGATAGCGATGGTCTGGTTCAGATACTCTTCGGTGATCGAGGCGAACAGGTCGGCACCCTCGTCGGTGAGATCGAGCAGCACGAGGTACTCGCTCGAAGAACCGCTCTCGGTGTTGACGCCCGCCTGGGCGCTCTGGACAGAGGAGCCGTCCATCAGCTCTTCGCCGTCAGAGTTGCGGAACGACAGGTGCGCCGTAGCGGCAAGCTCGTCGATAGCCGCGACCGGATCGAACTCGGTCTCGTCCTCTTTCCACGGATAGCGAACGATGATACGATCTGAACCATAGTCAACGTACAGCTCATAGTCGGTGATACCGCTGGAGACCATACGGGTTTCGATAATAGATTTTGCAGAATCAAGCTGTTCATCCGTCGCGTCGACCTCGCCTGCCGGCTTGAAGGTCGCCTCAACACCGCCGCGGATGTCTATTCCCCATCGGATGTCGCTCAGACCCTTGATCACCGTATGCTGTACATCGCCGTCATAGTACTTGACGCCGAAGAATGCCGTACAGGCAAAGACAAGGATCAGGATGGCGACAATGAAGAATACCGGCTTTGGAATTCTTTTCATGCCTAAACCTCCATATGTTTCTTTCCGAAAGCCATATCTTGGGACTGTCAGACGGCACTACCACAAGATACACTTTCAATCATAACAGAATAATTATACAGACTATTCCGCTAAAAGTCAAGAAACGATGCAGAAAATGACAAAATAGTCATTATTCCGATTAAGAATAAAAGACGAGGCCGACCGATCGTCGGTCAGCCCGCAGGAACAGGAGATCATAAGCGTCGATCAAGCATCCGAAAGGAGTTTCTCGACCGATGCGAGCCGTGTACAGATGCAGAAGATATCCATCGCCTTCGACAGCTCGTCGAGCGACGGATAGGTCGGCGCAATACGGATATTCGAATCGTCGGGATCCTTGCCGTATGGATAGGTGGCGCCGGCGTTGGTGAGCGTCACCCCCGCCTCGGTGCACAGGTCAACGACGCGCTTGGCGGTGCCGTGCGTCACATAGACGCTGACGAAGTACCCGCCGCGCGGCCGGTTGTAGGAGATCACGCCGTAGTCCGACAGCTGTGTATCGATACGATCCATCACGAGCTCGAACCGCGGCGCGATAACGGCGCGGTGCTTTGCCATATGCGCCTTCATCCCGTCAAAGCTGCCGAAGAACCGGACATGACGGAGCATGTTGATCTTGTCATAACCGATGGTCTGGTACTTGTACTTGTTCTTGATGACCTTCATGTTGTTCATCGACGCCGCCATCGCCGCGACGCCGGAACCGGGGAAGGTGATCTTCGAGGTCGAGCAGAACAGGATCGGCAGGTCGGGATGTCCCGCCTGCTCACACGCCGCCATGATCGGCAGCAGCGTATCGCCCGAATCGGTGAGATCGTGGATGCAGTAGGCGTTGTCCCACATGATCCTGAAGTCGGGCGCAGCGGGATTTAGCGACGCGAACCGGCGCACGACCTCGTTTGAGTAGGTGATGCCCTCGGGGTTCGAGTACTTCGGTACGCACCAGATCCCCTTGACGGACGGATCCTTGACGAGCTGTTCGACAAGATCCATATCGGGGCCGTCGGGATGCATCGGCACCGGTATCATCTCAAAGCCGAAGTAACCGGTAATGCCGAAGTGGCGGTCATAGCCCGGCGCGGGACAGAGGAACTTTCTGTCCGCTACCTCGCACCACGGGCGCTCGCCCTTGACGACCGGCTTGTTCATAAAACAGGCGATGGTGTCGAACATCATGTTCAGCGACGAGTTGCCGCCGACCATGACCATGTTCGGGGTGACCTCCATCATATCCGCCATCATCTGCCGGCAGGAGGGGATGCCGTCCAGCAGCCCGTAGTTGCGGCAGTCGGAGCCGTCGATCGCGCGGCAGTCCGACTCGCTGTGGATGATATCCAGCATCGGCAGCGACAGCCCCAGCTGCTCGGGACTGGGAACCCCGCGGGACATGTTCAGCCGCAGCCCGAGCTTCTTGATCTCGCGATAGTCGGCGCGCAGGCGGTCGCGCTCGGCCAAAAGCTGCTCTCTCGTATAATCTTGATACTGCATTTTGCACCCTTCTTCGATAAAAATTGCAGAATTTTTCGCTGTTGTCCTACTATCATACCGCAAAATTCGAGTTTTTGCAATACTTTTGTGATATTCTTGCAATTATTTTATGATATGAACGGGATGCAGATAGTGATAACGAATTCCTTCTATATGAAGAAGACCCCCGTTCGGGGGTCTTCGGCAGGCATCCGATAGCGTATTCGGACACGCTGAGATGTCAGTCCTTCGGCACACTGCGGTAGATCATCGGTCGCGCTCGCAAGGGGATATCAGTAGCGGTAGTAGGTATAGTTGTAGTTATAGTTGTAGTGATACCGATACTTCTTGTAGCCGGAGCGGTTGTGCATCGAGCAGCCGACCTTGAGGAATCCGAGGATCTTCGAATCCGCCAGCGTGATGTTCTGGATCGCACGCTCCACATCGCCGTGGGTCGTGATCTTCTCGCGGACGACCAGCACATAGCCGCCGACATAGTCCTTCAACAGCACGGTATCGGCGACAACGCCGAGCGGCGGAGTGTCCATGATAACATAGTCATAGTCCGCCTTCATCTGGGTGATGAACTTCTCGAACGACGGTGACGCGAGCAGTTCGGACGGGTTGGGCGGGATCGGGCCGGAGGTCACGACGTCCAGGTTCTGGACCGCGTTGCGGTTCACGATCTCATCGAACTTGCCGAACTGGCCGACGATATTGGACAGCCCTTCCTCGTTCTTGAGTTTGAGCAGGTTATGGATGTTCGGGCGGCGCAGGTCGGTATCGAGTAGCAGCACCTTCTTCCCCATCTTGGCGAAGGAGATAGCGAGGTTCACGGTGGCGGTACTCTTGCCCTCGCCCTTCGACCATGAGGTAACGGCGACACAGTTGTTCTCCTGTG
This sequence comes from uncultured Ruminococcus sp., assembly GCA_905233755.1. Classification (GTDB taxonomy): domain Bacteria; phylum Bacillota; class Clostridia; order Oscillospirales; family Acutalibacteraceae; genus Ruminococcoides. The sequence goes on along the minus strand of CAJODM010000012.1, from coordinate 53,196 downwards.
CGGTCAGCGAGAACACGAGGTTGGTACGCGCGATCTTGTAGCCCTCGACGATCGCAAACTTGGAGTCGGCAGAGAGGATGTTCTTCGCCTTCTCGGGGGCTTCGGTCTTCTGCTTCTTGGAGCTTACTTTCATTTCTTCTTCGCACCGCCTTCCGCATCAAAGTCGATGATCTCGCCGAACACCGGGATATCGTATATCTTGTAGAGATCGTCGCCGGGCTTGATGGTCGTGTCGACAATCTCCAGCAAGAACGAAATCACAAGCGACAGCACGATCCCGATGAGAAAGCCCATCAGGATATACCGCGACTTGTTGGGGGACGAGGGGGTCGATGGGATCGACGCCTCTTCGACCGTGTCGACCTTGCCGGCGTCGGCAAAGTACTTGGCAAATACCGCCGGAGCCGTCTCGGCAACGCGGTTGGCGATCGTCGCGGCGGTGTTGGGATCGGGCGAGGATGCGGTGATCCTCAGAAAGTACGTGTCCTCGACCGAGTTAATGGAGACCGACGCGCCGCTGATGATGCTCTTCATATCGGGATCCTGGGTGAACATGATGGCGCAGGTGTTAGCCAGCGTGACCGATGAGCTCACGCTGTTCACGTCGACCTTCTCGCCCGATAAGCTGGAGCTGGTGGACGTGCTGTAGTCAAACGCCGAATCCGTCTGAACCAGGATCAGCGCAGAGGTCGTATAGACGGGCGTCACCATATAGGTCACATACAAAAACGCGATAAGCGTCGCGACAAGTGTCAGGATAATGATCAGCCGGATATGATGCAGAAACATCTGCAGCAGATCGCCGATCGTCAGCTGCTTTGTCACACTATTCCCCCTTTTACATAGGTTATCAACTTATATTATATCGAAAAATGTTCGGTTTTAATTCTAAATTAGAATATTATCAAGTTTATTTTCCAAAAAGAAAAATGGCGTGATGGTTCACGCCAAATTCTTCTGTCATACAGGATACAATATCCGTTGTTATCCCAAAATACTCATCAGCACGCCCGCCGCGACAGCTGAGCCGATCACGCCGGCGACGTTCGGCCCCATCGCGTGCATCAGCAGGAAGTTGCCGGGGTTCTCCTCCTGGCCGACCTTGTTCGCGACGCGCGCCGCCATCGGGACAGCCGAGACGCCGGCAGAGCCGATCAGGGGGTTCACCTTGCCGCCGCTGAGCTTATACATGATCTTGCCGAAGAGCACGCCGAACGCGGTGCCCATGCAGAACGCGAACAGTCCCAGCGCAATAATACCGAGGGTCTTGGGGGTCAGGAACACGGTGCCGGTCGCGGTCGCGCCGACGGTGGTACCCAAGAAGATGGTGATAATGTTCATCAGCTCGTTCTGGGCGGTCTTGGAGATACGCTCGACCACGCCGCTCTCCTTGAAGATGTTGCCGAGCATCAGCATCCCGACCAGCGGCGCCGCAGAGGGCAGCGCGATCGCCACCACGATGACAACGATGACCGGAAACATGATCTTCTCGAGCTTGGAGACCGGACGCAGCTGCTCCATCACGACCGAACGCTCTTTCTTCGTGGTCAGCGCGCGCATGATGGGCGGCTGGATGATCGGCACCAACGCCATGTAGGAATACGCCGCCACGGCAATGGGCCCGAGCAGCTCGGGAGCGAGCTTTGAAGTGACATAGATAGCGGTCGGGCCGTCCGCGCCGCCGATGATCCCGATCGCGCCCGCCTGCGGCTGGGTAAAGCCGAGAAAGATCGCGCCGATGAAAGTGATGAAAATACCGATCTGAGCCGCCGCGCCGAGGATAAAGCTCTTGGGGCTGGCGATAAGGGGACCGAAGTCGGTCATGCACCCGATGCCCAGGAAGATCAGCGGCGGATAGATACCGAGCTTCACGCCCTGATAGAGATAGTATAGCAGCCCGCCGTAGGTCGGGACGTTCACATAATCGACGCCGCCAATGGTGGTGACGGCATAGTTCAGCGGGCCGTCGTGGGTCTTGAGGTACTCGGACATCTCCACCATGTTGGTCGATGGCGGGTCCATGATCGCCGGATACAGGTTCACGAGCAGCATACCGAACGCAATCGGCAGCAGCAAGAGCGGTTCGTACTGCTTTTTGATCGCCAGATACATCAGAAAACACGCGACAACGATCATCACATAGTTCTGCCAGACAAGGGTCGACATCCCCGAGGATTGATACAACCCCTTCAGCGCGTCAAAAAATCCATTCAAAATCGTCATAGCTGCCTCCTCAGAACGGTCTGATGCTGTCGTTGAGCCCCGCCCTGTGCCACTCGTTCGAAGAAACAGGCGCCTTGCGGATGCTCTTGATGCGCACCTGATCGGATGGGTAGACAGCATATACCGCCGCAGAGATCACGGCGATCAGCGCATCGGGGTCAGCGCTCGACTCGACAACCGCCACCGGCTCAGGTGTCGGCTCCGACGTCGAGGGGGTCGGGATGACGGCGGGCTTCTCCTTCCTGCCGGTCTGGATGCGGTAGACGACGGTGCCGTAGAGCTTGATGATCCCGATGAGCAGCAAGAGCACCGCAAACACGACCACGAACCCTGTCAGCAGGATCGTCAGCGATATCGTAAGCTTATCAGCCATAAAAAATGCCTCCATATGGTCCAACTTATCTCAGTATGTATTATACTACAAACCATGAGATAATTCAACACCAAAATGGAGGCGGATATATTTTTTCTTTCAGAGAATAATGCAGATGAGTCCGTTGCATCCGTCGTTGATGATCTTCTCGACGGTCTCCCCTACCTTGGCGCGTGCCTTGGGCGGCATACGGTAGAGCTTGTTGTGCAGCCCCTCGCCGACGAGGTCGCTGACGGACTTGCCGAAGATGTTGCTCTCCCAGATTTTGGCGGGGTTCTCCTCGAACTCGCGCAGCAGATAGGACACCAGCTCCTCGCTCTGCTGCTCGCTGCCGACGATCGGCGTCACCTCGGCGGTCGTGTTGATCCGCATCATGTGGATAGACGGCGCCGAGGCGCGCAACCGGATGCCGTACTTGCCGTTCTGGCGGACGATCTCGGGCTCCTCGAGCGAGAGCTCCTCCATCGAGGGCATCACGATGCCGTAGCCGGTGGACATCACATCCTCATACGCGTCGGATATCTTCTCGACCCGCTCGCGGCTGCCCGACAGCGTACAGATACAATCGAGCAGCGATCGCTCGTCGGCGATATCGAGCCCGCTCTTCTCGGACAGAACCCGGTAGAACAGCCCTTCGGATAGGGTCACAGAGACGTCCGCCCTACCCTGACCCAGCTCGAGCGCATCGATCGACGCGTCGTCGATATACTCGCACGCGGGCATCGCGGCGGCAGCGTCGTTCACCTCGCGGATCCTGCACAGCTTCTCGCAGCTTTGGCGGATCGCATCAAACACCGAACAGCGCAGCCAGTGGTCGCCCTCGAGCCGCGTCATCCATCGGGGCAGCGCGATACGGATCTCGCGGATCGGGAACTCGAACAGCAGCGACGCAAGGATCCCCTTGATGCTGTTCTCGTCGAGCGTCAGACAGTCGGCGGCGACGGTCGGCGCGTCATACTTCTTTGACAGCGCGCGCGACAGCTCGCGGGAGTTCGCGCTGTCGGGATCGGTCGTATTCAGCAGGATGATGAAGGGTTTGCCGCTGCTGTGCAGCTCAGAAACGACCCGCTCCTCGGCAGCGGTATAGTCGCCGCGCGGGATATCGCCGAACGAGCCGTCGGTGGTGACGAGGATCCCGATGGTCGCGTGCTCGGATATCACCTTTCTCGTCCCCGTCTCTGCTGCATCACGAAACGGGATCGGCGCATCGTTCCACGGGGTGTTAACGAGCCGCTCGGCGTCATCCTCGATATATCCCATCGCCGAATCGACGATATACCCGACACAGTCGATCATCCGTACCCGAAGGTGAGCGGTTCCGTCCAGCGTGATCCCGACGGCGTTCTCGGGGACGAACTTGGGCTCGGTGGTCATGATCGTCCTGCCGGCGGAGGACTGGGGCAGCTCGTCGTTCGCGCGCTCGCGACGGCTGTCGTCGTCGATATGCGGCAGCACCAGCGTATCCATGAACTGCCTGATGAATGTCGATTTGCCGGTGCGAACCGGCCCGACCACCCCGATATAGATATCGCCGCCGGTGCGCGTCTCGATATCCTTATAGATATTTCTCTCTTCCATAGTTTTCCTCCGGTAAAAAGTTAGTAGATAGTATGACGCTGTGCAGAGGTTTATGACATAGTCAGGTGGGGATGAGCAGCATCATCGCGTTCTCGACACGATCGCCGTCGATCCCGTTCTCTGCCTTGAGCATATCGGGGCGGGCGGCATACCGCTTGGCGATATCCCAGACGCGCTCGCCCGGCTGAGCATAGCAGAGGGTCAGCGCGCTGTCATCGCGTATCGCCGCGGTGTCCTCGAGGGCTGTCACCGCGTTCACCGCCGAGAGCGTCACCGGCTCGCACAGACAGACGGTATAGCGAACGTCGGCGCGCAACTCGATGGTATGCTCGTCGACGATGCGGTAGCTGACGCTGTCCGCCAAAGCATCGACAGCGACGACCTCGCTCAGCCCGCCCGAGTCGGTCTCATAGTCAAAGCTGATTGCCCGCTCGAGATAGACCGGCTGGTCGTCGGTATTCATCAAGAGCATACAGACGCTCACCTTGGTCGACAGGATCAGCTTTCCGTTGCTGATCGAGGGGGTCACGGTCACCCCGTCGGCATAGAGATCCATGACCGACGCGATGCTGTCGTCACCGGTCGATACCGTCCCGCGCTCGACATGGCTGTAGGTATCCACGTGCAGATCGGCGATACACGACGCCGTATCGACGGTACAGCTGACGTCGCACGAGGTCGAGAAGGCGTCGGCGATCATCGTCACTGCTTGCTCCTCATAACCGAACGCCGAGAAGCACAGCCGCATATCGAGCGACAACAGCGTCCCCTCGGACAGCGCGTCGGTGTTGCGGCGCAGATCATAGCTCATCAGGCACAGCTGCGCGCGCAGAACGGTTTCGTCCGTCACGCCGTCACAGTCGACTACGCGCGAGATGGGGAACACATAGGACAGATGCTCGACGCTGCCCTGTTCGAGATCGCTCAGATACATCAACCGCAGCTGACCCTCGGCGGACAGGTGGATCTTGCCGCTGACGGCACGCAGCTCTGTCAGCCGCACCGACAGCGAATGGGAGATCATCGCCTCGATCGGCGGGTTGTCGTTCAGCGAGATATCCTCGGCATAGGAGAAGCTGTCGCTGCACAGACAGCTCAGCGCACACAGGGAGGTGGTCTCTGTCAACAGCTGCAGGTCATCCCTCCCGCCGTCATAAGCGAAGCGCACCTCTCCCCTGCACGACGCGGTGACATACAGCGAGAACGCCCCGTGCAAGCTCAGCTTGCGGGGGCTGTGGACGCGACAGTTCAGGTACTCGACCTTGGTATCGGTACATACGACCACCTCGTCGGTGACGTCCCGCATCGCAAACCCGGCAGTAAACGGCACGGTATGCTCATAGGAGCGGATGTTACTGCGCACGCTGTCGGTGTACATCACGCGCAGCAGCACCCCGCCGTCCACGGTCAGCTGACCGCCGCTGCGGGATGTCGAGTAGATCATCGGGCACATGGTACAGCGCAGCACCCGCTGTACATCGGGACAGTAATCGGGCAGGGTGATATCGACGTCCACGCTCTGCTCCGATACGGTGTCGAGCACCGGTGTGAGCACCGGCAGCGGGGTCTTCTTGAGGTTATATTCCATCGTCTCTCTCCTTGTATCGCTTTTTTGTACATTCTATTAGGACAAGAAGAGAAATATGACAGCACGGTCAAATCGTGCTGTCGCCGATATAAAGAAAGGAGAAATGCGATAGCCCCTCAGTGTGTCATCCTGAGCATTAGCGAAGTATCTTATAGTGCAATCTATCCAATATGATTACACCTGTCATGTCCAATCTGATCGAAAGGAGAGCACTTTCAGATTCTTCACTGGCGTTCAGAATGACATTTTTCTATTTTGTGACAGCCCCATCGTTATTGAATCGTGAATCCCTTAGAGCGAAGATAACGGCTGATCTGCTCGTCGTCATAGTAGACAAGATCGTCTGCACCGGCGAGATACTCGTTGTGATGACGCAGCTCGTGCGAGAGCGTATGGCGCAGCAGCTCGCGGAACTCGTCGCGCGACTTGTCACGGAAGACCCGCACAAAGCTGCCGTAATAGAGCTTGATCGACTTGCCGAGATTGTCGCGCACATAGACGCCGAGTATGTACAGATCGTGGTCCTGCGCATACGGATGCAGCCGCGCCTCACGGCACAGCACAACCCCGCCGTTGAGCTCGCGGAACAGCTCGCGCGGCATCGACTCGGCGATCTGATCGAGCATATCGCCGCATTCCTCGTAGCTGATCATACGCTAGTCGAGAAAGTCCTTGAGCTTCTTCGAGCGGGAGGGATGGCGCAGCTTGCGAAGGGCCTTTGCCTCGATCTGGCGGATACGCTCGCGGGTGACGTTGAACTCCTTGCCTACCTCTTCGAGGGTGCGGGAGCGCCCGTCCTCGAGCCCGAACCGCAGCCGCAGCACCTTCTCCTCGCGGGGGGTGAGGGTATCGAGCACCTCCATGAGCTGCTCACGCAGCATGGTGTGGGAGGCGGCGTCGGCGGGAGCCGGCGCGTCGTCATCGGGGATGAAGTCGCCGAGGTGGCTGTCCTCCTCCTCGCCGATCGGGGTCTCGAGCGAGACGGGCTCCTGTGCCACGCGCATGATCTCGCGCACCTTCTCGACCGGCATCCCGAGCTCCTCGGCGATCTCGTCGGCCGAGGGCTCGTGCCCGTTCTGGTGCAACAGCTGGGACGAGACTTTCTTGACCTTGTTGATGGTCTCGACCATGTGGACGGGGATGCGGATGGTGCGCGCCTGGTCGGCGATCGCACGGGTGATCGCCTGACGGATCCACCATGTGGCATAGGTGGAAAACTTGAAACCCTTGGTATAGTCGAACTTCTCGACCGCCTTGATCAGACCGAGGTTGCCCTCCTGGATCAGATCGAGGAAGTGCATCCCGCGGCCGAGGTATCGCTTGGCGATGCTGACGACAAGGCGCAGGTTCGCTTCGGACAGCCGCTGCTTGGCGCTGACGTCGCCCTCAGAGATGCGGATCGCAAGCTCGACCTCCTCTTCAGGCGTCAAAAGCGGCACACGGCCGATCTCGCGCAGGTACACCTTGACCGGATCGTCGATCGAGATGTTGTCGGTGTTATCGACGCTGTCGCCGGAGGCGGACGCATCGTCCGCGCTGTCCTCAGAGAGGTTCAGCCCCTCGAGCGAGAGGTCCTCCTCGAGGTCGGTCTCGACGATGTCGATGCCCGCCGCCTCGAGCGCGTCGTATAGCTTCTCGAGCTGTTCGGGGTCGATATCCATCTCGCCGATCGCGTCGAGAATATCCTGGTTCGTCAGCGATCCCTTGGCCTTTCCGAGCTCGGTGAGATCCCTGACGAGATGCTTCTTGTCAGATACAGGTGCGGCCATAATACATCCTTCCTTTCGGTACAGTAAAGATATAGTTATTTCTTCGATTCCTTGAGATCTTGGAGATACTTCTTCAGCTCGTCGTCCGACGCGTCACGGATATCGGTCAAAGAGGGACGGGCGCTTTGGCAGAGGATCACGTCGATATACTCGTTCATCGCGTCAACGGTGGACGAGACGAACGAGTAAGAGGTCACGATCCGGATCACCCGCGACAGCTCGTCGGCGGTGAAATCCGCCGATACCGACGCCATGGGATCGACACCGTTTTTAATTCTCTCAGAGAAATATGTAAACAGCTTCCGGTTGAAATCGGTGACAAAGTCATCCGCAGTGATGCGGGAGGTGATATGATCGAGCTTGTCCGGGTTGTTGACGAGAAAGGCGATGAGGTTCTCCTCGGCGCGGACGGCGCGCAGGTTATCGGCGTGCTGGGGGTTCACGCGGTCGTCACGGGCGGCGATCCGCTTCTCGATATCGCGGAACTCGGTGCGGCGGCGGTCGGTACGGCGACGTTTCATCAGCCGGTCGACCTGCTCCATGACGGATGCCTTGTTGACGCCGGTCTCATCGGACAGCTTCGATGCATAGATGTCGCGCTCGAGCGGGTTCTCGAGCGACGAGAGCACCGCGACCGCATCGGACAGGTACCCGAGCTTCCCCGATGAGGAGGTCATGTCGTAACGGGCACGCAGCTGATAGAGCCGATAGTCGATATCGTTGCCGGTGTTGTCGAGGAGATTCTTGAACGCCTCGTACGCCTTGTCGCCGTGACGGCGCAGGAACTCGTCGGGGTCCTTGCCATCGGGGATCGTCAGCACGCGGACGTTCACGCCGGCGCGCCGCAGGATCTCGATCGCGCGGGCGGTTGCCTTGCGCCCCGCCTCGTCGGCGTCATAGCAGATGACGACATCGTCACAGTAGCGCTTCATCAGCGCCGCCTGATCGGCGGTCAGCGCGGTGCCGAGCGTCGCCACCGCTTCAGCAAATCCCGCCTGACACAGTGAGATCACGTCCATATACCCCTCGCACAGGATGAGGGAGGAGGACTTCGCGTTCTTGGCGTTGTTCAGCGAGAAGAGGTTGCTGCTCTTCGAGAACACAACGGTGTCCGAGGTGTTCAGGTACTTGGGCTTGCCGTCGCCCATCAGCCGCCCGCCAAAAGCAATCACGTTGCCGCGCAGGTCGATGATCGGGAACATTACCCGATCGGCAAACCGATCGACGACCCCCTTGCCCGAGCGGGAGCGAAACACGAGGTTTCCGGCGATCAGCTCGCTCTCGGAGAACCCCTTGGAGCGCAGGTGATCCGCAAGCGCAAAGCGCGACGGCGGGGCATATCCCAGCCCGAAATGCCGGATGGTGCTGTCACTCAGCGCACGCGACCGAAGATAGCCGAGCGCCGCCTGTCCTCCGCTGCCGGTCAGCGCAGCATGATAGAAGCGCGCCGCCTCGCGGTTCGCCTCATAGATACGGGTGCGCATCCGCGACATAGAGTCATCGACGTCGTCCTCGGGCATCGTCATCCCCGCCCGCTGGGCGAGGAATCGCACCGCTTCGATATAATCGAGATTCTCGATCTTTCGGATAAAGGTGATGACGTCGCCGCCGACACCGCACCCGAAACAGTAGAACGAGCCGTTCTCGGTATAGATGTTGAAGGAGGGGGTCTTCTCCCCGTGAAAGGGGCACAGCCCGACAAGGTTCCTGCCCCGCCGCTTGAGCTGCATATAGCCCGCGGCGATCTCAGACAGGTCGTTGCGGTACTTCAGCTCGCTGAGGAAATCATCCGATAGTCGCATATTCTGCTCCATTCTGCTATTTATTCACATTGTTCTCTGTCTATTATTTACGCAAAAAGCGAAGAATACCCTTTATTTCAGGCAAAAAAATTCTTTTCGCAGCTCTTTTGGCTGACATTTGCCGTTCGACAGCTCGGACAGCTCCTTGCAAAAGGGAGCGAGCATCTCCTCGGGCAGATGGAAGGTCAGCCCCACATCGTCGGCAAACACCGCGTCATCCACCACGCCGCCGAGCGACGCGATCAGCGCGGGCACACGACCGTACAGCGTATAGGATAGCCGCACCTCGCACACCGAGCACATCGTCATCTCGCGCTCGCCGGAGAGCTCGACCGCGCGCGATGCTGCCGCCGAATAGGCGCGCACCAGCCCGCCCGCGCCGAGCAGCACGCCGCCGAAGTAGCGCGTCACGACGACGACCAGATCACACAGCCCGCGTTTCTGCAACACATCGAGCACCGGCATGCCGGCGGTCCCCTGCGGCTCGCCGTCGTCAGAGTAGCGCACCGTACCGGTATCGCGGATGATATAGGCATATACGTTATGGGTGGCGTCCCAGTGGAGCTTTCGCTTCTCGGACAGAAACGCGAGCGCCTGCTGCTCGGTCGTAACAGGACAGATATAGCCCAGAAACCGCGACCGCTTCTCTACCAGCTCGGCACAGACAGAGGACGCAACGGTCTTATAGACATTCATAGATAGCCACCATCCTACAGATATGACAAAATAAGGCGGTACCGATGTACCGCCTTATGCTCGGATAAAATTATTTGTCCATGCCGAAACGCTTCTTGAAACGATCGACACGACCGCCGGTATCAACCAGCTTCTGCTTCCCGGTAAAGAAGGGATGGCACTTGGAGCAAATTTCAACGCGGATATCCTTCTTGGTAGAGCCGGTCTCGATCACGTTGCCGCAGGCACAGGTGATGGTGGTCTGCTCATACTGGGGATGGATGTTCTCCTTCATTCTGTTCACCTCTTTCACATCAAGAGCAAATCATAACACATGAATTATACTATAAAGAAATACAAAATGCAAGCATTTTTTTCGAAAAATAGGAGAAACCGGTTATTTTGCTTCGATATAGGCGACATACTCGTCAAAGCTCATATCATACGCGCGGATAAAATAGGCGTCCTCGACCTCGACATACCGGAACAGGTGGGGCGTGTAGCGGATGCCGCCGACGTTCTCCTGCTCGGGATAGCGGAGCACAAATCCGTAGTCGGACGCGTTCTTCAACAACCACGAGAACGCAGGAGTGGACTCGAACGCATCGCTGTCCGCATCGCTGTCCGCATCGAGATAGACGATCAGCCCCGTCTGCTGCTCACTCTCGCCCTCCTTCGGGATGGTGCGCTTGACGTAGGACTCCGCCTTCACGGTCGATGATTTGGACGACTTCTTGTAGGCGGCGACAGCGGCGTCATATCGCTCCTTTTCTTCTGCAAAAGAAATATAACCTTCTCTCAGGATCAGTTCGACACCGTCGCTGTCGGCATCGGTGAGCATCCGCTCGAGCATATCGGCAGCATAGGCGGATACCTCGACCCCCCGCACCGTCGAGAGCGTTGGCACATAGTCCTGCTCGAGCGGCGACGCAGAGCTGACGACCGAAAGCAGCATCGGATCGCGGTCCTCGTCACCCGCCGTCCCGGCAGAGGATACGGTGGAGGAGGTGACAAAGGTATGACGATAGGTCTGGTAGCCGAAGTACAGCCCCAGCACAAGCACCGCCACCATCAGCACCGGCAGGATGAACAGCAGCGCGCGCTGGGTCTCGGTTCGGTTGTCCTCGCGCAGCCGCTGCTCTTCGAGCGCGCCGCGGCTGACCTTGTACAGTTTATGCTTTCGCAATCGGCATCAACCTTCTGATTACTTAATCACCTTGTGATCGATCTCGTCGCGCATCATGGCAACAAAGTCGCTCAGCGGCATCGAGCCGAGGTCGCCGTCCTTGCGGTGGCGGATCGAAACAGTGTCGTTCTCGATATCCTTGTCGCCGATGATGACCATATAGGGCACCTTCTGCATCTGGGCCTCGCGGATCTTATAGCCGATCTTCTCGGATCGGTCGTCGACCTCGACGCGCATCCCGATATCGTCGAGCGCACGGCTGATCTCATAGATACGGTCGAGATGGCGGTCGGCGATGGGCAGCAGCTTGACCTGTACGGGAGCGAGCCACAGCGGGAACGCGCCGGCGTACTTCTCGATCAACAGCGCAAGCGTGCGCTCATAGCAGCCGATCGAGGTGCGGTGGATGATATACGGGTTCTTCTTCACACCGTCGCGGTCGACATACTCCATGCCGAACTTCTCGGCGAGCATCTGGTCGATCTGGATGGTGATGAGGGTGTCCTCTTTGCCAAAGACGTTCTTGATCTGGATATCGAGCTTAGGCCCGTAGAAGGCGGCTTCGCCGATACCGATCTTGTAGGCGATGCCGAGGTGATCGAGGATCTCCTTCATCACGCCCTGGGCTTCAGCCCACTGCTCGGGGGTACCGATGTACTTCTCGCGGTCGTCGGGATCCCACTGGGAGAAGCGGTAGGACACGTCCTCATACAGCCCGAGGGTCTTGAGACAGTAGATAGCGAGCGACAGACAATGCTCAAACTCGCCGGCAAGCTGCTCGGGGGTGCACATGAGGTGCCCCTCGGAGATGGTGAACTGGCGCACGCGGATCAGCCCGTGCATCTCGCCGGACGCCTCGTTGCGGAAGAGGGTCGAGGTCTCGTTGAGGCGCATCGGCAGGTCGCGATAGCTGCGCCCGCGGTTGAGGAACGCCTGGTACTGGAACGGACAGGTCATCGGACGCAGGGCATAGACCTCGTCATCCTTCTCCTCGTCGCCGAGGACGAACATCCCGTCCTTGTAGTGATCCCAGTGGCCGCTGATCTTGTAGAGGTCGGACTTAGCCATGAAGGGGGTCTTGGTGAGCTGCCAGCCGTGCTTCTGCTCGAGGTCCTCGACGAACCGCTGCAGCAGCTGGATGACACGCGCGCCCTTGGGCAGCATGATGGGCAGCCCCTGTCCGATATAGTCGACGGTGGTGAACAGCTCGAGCTCGCGGCCGAGCTTGTTGTGATCGCGCTTGAGCGCCTCTTCCCGACGGGTGATATACTCGTCGAGCATCGCCGCCTTCGGGAACGAGATCCCATATACGCGGCAGAGCTGGGCGTTCTTCGAATCGCCGCGCCAGTAGGCGCCGGTACAGTTGGTGAGCTTGAACGCCTTGACAGCAGCGACCGACATCAGGTGCGGCCCGGCACACAGATCGGTGAACTCGGCCTGCTTGTAGAAGCTGATGGGCTCGCCCTTGTCGGCGTGTTCGGATGCAAGCTCGACCTTGTAGGGCTCGTTCATCTCCTTCAGCAGGGCGAGCGAGTCCTCGGGGCTCTTCTCAAAGCGCGATATCTCGATGCCGGACTTGACGATACTCTTCATCTCGGCTTCGATCCGGGAGAGGTCGTCGCTGTCAAACGGTTTCTCGACGTCAAAGTCATAGTAGAACCCCTCGTCGATCGCGGGCCCGATGGCAAGCTTTGCATTGGGATACAGACGCTTGACCGCCTGAGCAAGGATATGCGAGGTGGTATGCCAGAACGCCTTCTTCCCCTCGTCGTCATCAAAGGTCAGCAGCTCGACCTTGCAGTCCGCCATAAGCGGCGTACGCAGATCGCTCACCTTGCCGTCGACCATGGCGGCACAGGTGTTCTTGTAATCGACTTGGCGATCTCGGCGGGAGTGGTGTTCTCATCAAACTGCCGGACAACGCCGCCCTTAAGCTCTACTTGTATCATCTTGATCTCTCCTTCAACTTAGTATATAAAACAATCGCCCGATAATTCTTGAAAAGAACTATCGGGACGTCTTACAACGTGGTTCCACCCAACTTCGGTATCATACGATACCCTTCATATGCCTTAACGCGGCGAACGTCGTGCATTCCGGCACGATCTCAGGGGTGGTATCCGTCCGGCGCAGCGCACCGCCATCACAGCAACAGGCGGCTCTCTGGAGCGCAGCGAGCGGGGGCGTTGTCCCCATCAACGATCATCTATCTCGGTGTCTACTATACCACGAAAAGCGGGCGGTGTCAATCACTTATCCAAGCTGGGCGAGCTGTCGCTGGATGCGTGTCGCGTCGAGTATCGAGACCAGCGCGTCCATATCGGTATCGGCAAGCGCAAGCTGGATCGGGGTGAGGGATGACATCTCGGCAACATACCGCTGGATGCGCGTAACGTCGAAGATCGAGACCGTACCGTCCTCGTCGGCATCGCCGCGCGCAGTCCGCAGCGTCGCCGTACCGTAGAGCGAGCTCTGGGCATAGGAGCCCTCGTCCACCACGGCGGTCAGCGGCTGACATCCTAAGAACGCGTTGGACGCGATCATTCCGACCGACGGGCATACCGAGATCGCCCGCAGGTTCTCATCCCCGTCAAAGGCAGACGCGCCGATGATGAACACGGTGTTCGAGAACATCGCCACCTCGAGCGCGGTGCATCCCGAGAACGCCGCGTTGCCGATCGTCAGCGAGTTGCCGCTGAGCGATACAGAACCCAGCCCGGTACAAGAGAGGAACGCGCCGACGCCGATGTTCGACAAGCTGTCGGGGGTGATGAGCTGTGAAAGCGCGGTACAGCAGGCAAACGCCTCTCTCCCGATGCTGACAAGCCCGTTTGACAGATTCAGCTCGCGCAGCGCGGTACAGTTCAAAAACGCCTGGCTCCCGACAGAGAAGGTCGCGGACGGAAGGGTAACAGCGGTCACGGTCGTGTTCTCGGCAAAGGCGCGGGGCGCTATCTGACGCACCGAGGCAGGTACCGACACGGTGGTATCGTCGCCTTGATAGGCGACCATGATCCCGTCGCCGACAACCGCAAAATCGCCCAGAGAGTCAAGATACGGCGTGCCAAAGAAGGCATACGCCCCGACATACGAGAGCGATGACGGCAGCGTCACCGAGGTCAGCGCATCGCATCCGTAGAACGCCCCCTCGCCCACCGTGCGCAGCGACGGCCCGCTAAAGGACTTGAGCGCGCTGTAGGCAAAGGCATAGGGCGCGACGCACACATACTTGTCGGCGAGCGTCACCGAGGTCGAGGTCCCGTTGTACCATACCACGGTGTTGCCCAGGGTGATATACTTGGTGGTAGAATCGGTCAGGTAGGGCGTTCCCTCGAACACCGCCGCACCGATATAGCTGACGTTCGTCCCGCCGCTGACCGATGAGAGCGACGAGCATCCGTAGAACGCGCGATCACCAATCGACACGACCGACGAGGGGATCGTCACGCTCGTGATATCGGTGTTGCCCATAAACGCAGAGGACGCGATGCTGTAGACCGTGTCGGGGATGCTGACCGATGTGTCGCCGCCGCTGTAGGATACGAGAACACCGCCCTCTACCGTAAAGTCAGAGGACGCAGAGCTCGCTATCACCGTCGGCAGAAAGCACGACAGCAGCAGTATGGAGAGCAGCACAGCAACGGTTCGTTTCAAAAGATCAGTCCTTTTCTAATACTTGCTGGGGATTACTGATACTCCTCCTCGGATATCTCGAGGATCAGCTTGTCTATCTCGTCCATGCGGGAAGAGTACCCATCGTCAGAGGACGCCTCGCTGTCGGCGTTATAGTCGCGGGACTTGCTCATGATATAGTCATCGGCGACGTCGGCATCGGTATCCTGGACCTTGATGTCACGGTTCATCTCATCGCTGGGGGTCGTCACGCGGTAGAGGTAGTCGCTGGTATCGGCGGTCGAGAGGTAGGACGAGGGGTTGGGATCGTCCTCGATATCGCTGCCGGTGACGACGACCGGATCCTCTGTGGGCTCCTCGTTCTCGTCCGGCAGCTGTTCATACTCGTCCGTCTCGTCAAGCCCGTCGACGATGACGTGCTCGCGGCGCTTAGCAAACACGGTCAGCTCGATCAAGAAGCTCAGGATATACAGCCCGATCAGCGCAAGCTCGACCATCTCGGCGTTGCTCCACAGCTCGACATAGTCAAAGCCGAAGTAGATCTCCGATACGGCATAGGCGAGCAGCGCGGCCACCGCCGGAAACCCATAGATAAAGCACCACTTCACGGCGTTCTTCGCCTTGGTCATTGACAGAAGCACCGCAAAGTTGAAGAAGAACAGGGTCGCAAAAACATAGCTGAGCAGCAAGCTGATGTCGGCGTTGATCACCGAGATCGTCGTGATCCCCATGAAAACGCGCACCAGCCGCACCGCACACAGCAGCGCGGGCATCAGATAGAACAGCGCGAAGGTCGAGTTCTTCCGCCTGACAAAGTGGGCGAGCCCCAGCACGATGAACGCTACCGCCGCGAGGATCATAAAGACGATCTCAACGATCTCCATCACAGTGAAGAGCCCGGTCTCGATGACGTCGAATACGGACTTGGCGCCGTCGGCGGCGAGCAGCAGCCCGATCAGGATACCGAACACACCGGCGCCGAAGTTCCGCCGCACGGCATAGTACGGCGAGATGCGGCGGTCGATCACACAGAACAGCACCGAGAACAGAAAGACGCCCGCGATGCAGAACAGCGATATGTACTCGCACCACTGCGGCGTCAGCCCGAACACGACGCTGGAGCCGGAGTCGATATACATCATCTGCACAAACTTAAAGAACACCGCCGCTACCGTCAGCGGAATAAACGTGATCCATGAAAGCTTAGAAGTCAAGACAGATCCTCCTTATAAAGCTATTTCTTTTCACTATATATTGTATCGGTTGGCAGCAGCAAAGTCAAGTTAAGGTTTTGTAAACAACGCGGAACGATCCCATGATAACACAAGAGCACCTCTGAAAAATGTCAGAAGTGCTCAGAAGTCTCAATTTATCTTCGCTTGTCGCGCCGTCTCTTCTTCGCATAGGAGGACGACACCGAGACATAGATGATGAACAGGATGACGATCACGCCAACCGCAAGCAGGAACCACGGCGAGGTCAGCACGGTACGGATCGCGTCGGTGGTATAGAGGATCGGGCTGACAGCGACCGAATCGCCCGCGACAAGGTTGATGGTGGTGAACGGCTCGCCCCGATAGCTGACGGTAGCGGTGGTGACCACATCGCCCTTGGTGATCGGCGCGCTGACCGAGTCGGTCGAATCGGGGGTGATGGTGACATCGCCGTCCGTATAGTCGTCGGGCAGGACGATGTTCAGATCCGTCTCGGGCACGAGCAGGATCGACTCGGTATCCCACGCATGATCGACCTGCTGCTCGCATACCGGTGTAGAGCGGGTCACCGCGGTCACGAAGGTCAGGTTCAGGAACGCCCAGCGGAACAGGTCTGCCGCCTCGATCATACAGTACTGGTCGGTCTTCTCCTTCTCCTCATCATACGGCGCGTGCAGGCAGATGCACAGGTAGGCATAGCCGTCATAAACCGCCGTCGCGACAAGACACCGTCCCGCCTGTTCGGTGGTGCCGTTCTTCACGCCGGTGGCATAGGTATAGAAGTACTCGCCGCCGCGCCCGGGATCGATCATATAGTTGGTGGTGACGATGGGATAATCGTCGCCCTCCATATAGTAGGTGGCGGTGCCGCAGATCTTGGAGAACAGCGGCAGCCCCATCGCATAGCGCGTCATAATGCCCAAGTCGCGCGCGGTGGTATAGTGGTCGGCGTCATGGACGCCGGTCGGGTTCGCAAAATGGGTGCCGGTACAGCCGAGCTGCTGTGCCTTCTCGTTCATCAGCTCGACGAATGCCGAGATGTCCCCCTCGCCGATATAGTCGGCGAGCAGGAGCGCGGCGTCGTGCCCCTGGGTCATCATCATCTCATACAGGATATCGGTCACGCTGAGGTTCTCGCCGGTGTGCCACTCCATCCCCGAGGTGGTCATCCCGCTGTCGAGCACGCCGTCGACGATGCTCTGCTTGACGGGGATCTTGGTGTTGTCGAAGTCGTCGAAGTACTCGGCGGCGACGATATAGGTCATGATCTTGGTGAGGTTGGCAGGATAGCGCTGTGCGTCGGCGTCCTTGCTGTAGACCTCCATACCGGTGTCGAGGTTGATCATCAGTATCGAGTCGGAGTAGGTCGTCACGTCGCAGTCAAAGGTCACCGCCCCCGCCGGCACAGAAAACAGCGCCGCCGACAGGATCAGCATGCTCAGCAGGATCGAAACAAGTCGAATAACACTCTTCATAGGGTTCTCCGTATCGTTACTCAGAGGGTTCGGCGGACGAAGCCGAGGTCGCAGCAGTCGCGGATGACGCTGTCGTCGCGGCGGTAGCCGAGGTCGCTGAGGTCGCTGTC
Source organism: uncultured Ruminococcus sp. (assembly GCA_905233755.1). Classification (GTDB taxonomy): domain Bacteria; phylum Bacillota; class Clostridia; order Oscillospirales; family Acutalibacteraceae; genus Ruminococcoides. The sequence goes on along the minus strand of CAJODM010000012.1, from coordinate 35,570 downwards.
GTTGCAGAGGTTGCCGAGCTCGCCGATCCATCGGATGATTCGGATGCGGTCGGCTGCGCGGTCGGCTCGACCTCTTCGCCGGGATCGAGCGGCATCAGCCGCGAGTAGGCACCCTTGAGAAACCCGCGCACGTCGGTGATCATCGAGACGCCCTTCGACCGCGAGGCGACCAGCGCGACCTCGTCGATCTTCTCCTTGCCGTAGTAGATGCCCGCGCTGCCGATGTTCTGCCCCTCGAAGACAGGCAGGGAGACGGTCTTGGGCACATCGAGCTTCACCGTAAAATCCGCCGTATCATAGTCGCTCGGAACGGTGCGCACGGCAGCGTTCGCGGCGTACAGCTCGATCGAGCCCTTGCCCCACGGCATCTTATACTTCACGGACGCCATCAGGGTATCGACCGGAACGACGCGCTGGTTCGTCAGATGCAGATACGCCCATGTGGTGAGGCGTTTTGCATCGACAAAGGGGTTCTGCTCGGCAGAATGCTTGCCCTTGAGCGCAACGAAAAGATAGCTCTGGTTCCGATACACGGTCGTGCAGACAAAGTTCGATGCGGAGAGCGTGCTGTACGCATACTTGCCGCCGGTAACATAGCGAAAGTAGTAGGGGCTTGATTCGATCATCATAGAATTCTGGGCCGTGACGGTGAACTTGTCCTCGTCAAATCCATCGGGCACATATTCAGCCGACGCCATCAGGTCGTCGAAGAGTTCGATCCCCATCGCGCTGCGATAGATCAGCGCCATATCGGAGCAGCTCGTCATCTGGGACCGCGATGTGTCAGCACCGGGAGACGTGAAGGTCGTATAACGGCAGCCGAGCTCCTTTGCCTTCTGGTTCATCAGATCGACAAAGGCATCGATATCGCCGTTCGTCGTCTGCTGTGCGAGCAGGTAGGCGGCGTCGCTGCCCGATGTCAGCAGCATCACCGCCAGCAAATCGCGGCCCGTGATCGCGCGCCCGACGAACCGATCAAGACACCCGTCAGGGCTGTCGAGCTGATCGACAAAGTCACGCGTAACGCTCACCTTCCTGTTCTCGAGGTCGGAGTTGTTCTGATACGCGACGATGAAGGTCATCAGCTCAGACAGGTTGCCGGCATACCATGTGGTATCGGCGTTCCGCTCATATACGACCGTGTCGGTATCGAGGTTCACAAGCAGTATCGCAGAGGAGGTCGGATTCACGTTGTTCTCATAGGAGGACGCGGGAAGCGCGAGAGCGCCGACCAGGATGGTAAATATCAGCAGCAGGGACAGTAAAAATGTAACCTTTTTGTTCATAGAAAAATCCCTCGGACTATGATAAGATAATGGTACGTTCCTCATCAACATATATATTCATGATAATTTTACACCATTCTGCAAATTATATCAAGTTTTTTTATAGAAAAGAGATGGATAACGTGATTTTTATCACCGGCGATACCCACGGCGACCTCGATGACCTCAACGATCGACGGCTCAAGGGGCTCAAGAAAGGCGACAAGCTCATCGTCACGGGCGACTTCGGCTTTATCTGGGATAATTCTGAAAAAGAACTAAAAAACCTCAAAAAGCTCTCGAAGAAGAAGTTCGATATCCTGTTCGTCGACGGCGCGCACGAGAACCACGAGCGGCTCAAGGCGTTCCGCGAGGTGGACCTCTACTGTGCCAAAGGGTATCGCATCGACCACAATATCTATTGTCTGAAGCGGGGCGAGATTTATACCATCGACGGGCTACAGGTGCTCGCGATCGGCGGCGGGCTCGATCCCCATACCCATGACGAGTCCGAGCATCCGCTGTCGATGCCGACGGACGAGGAGCTCGCCTATGCGGTCGAGAACATCCGCAGCCGGCGCCTACGCGTCGACATCATCGTCACCCACGAGCCGCCGGCATCGGTGAAGCGCGTGGTGGACAGGTCAGCGGCGGTCAACGACCTCAACCTCTTCCTCGATACGGTGCTCAGGAACACGCGGTTTAGGTGCTGGTACTTCGGATGCCTGCACGAGGATCGGACGGTCTCGAAGAACCTTGTGAGCGTATGGCGCGAAGTCATACGGGTCGAGCCGCATCGTGATCGGAACTGACCCCGTCAGCGATCGAAACAGTACACAGCAGTCGATATAGTCACAAAGGACGCGGCGTATGCCGCGTCCTTCTGTTATGATGTAGCGAGTAAATCTGTAAGCCGGGTTCTGTATCGGGCAGTCATCTATCTTGGCCGTGCGTTGCCGCTACGGCTCAATGCCACCTCCTCGGGACGGCCGAGCAGGCCGTATGTCCCTCCACGGTGTTGCTTCGGATAGGGTTTACACAACGACAGGGTCTCCCCTGCCTTGGTGAGCTCTTACCTCGCCTTTCCACCCTTGCGCCTTTTATAAGGTTCGCGGTTCTTTTCTGTTGCACTATCCCTAGGGTCGCCCCCGGCGGCCGTTAGCCGTTATCCTCGCTCTGTGAAGCCCGGACTTTCCTCGGACGGGGCCTTTCGGCCGTCGCCCGCGACTGCCTGATTTACTCGCCGTTCTATTATAAGATAGCGCGGAAGATTTGTCAAATCCGCTGTCTGAGATAGGACAGAAGCGCGTCGCGGTCGTTCAAAAGCTCGCCGTCAATCACCTTGTCGAGCACCTCGTCGAGCAGCTCGCCGATCCTGACGCCCGCGCTGACACCGAGATGCAGGATATCCCGCCCGTTGACTGCGAGCATCGACAGGCGGTAGCACTCGCCGGACGAGAGGATCCGCTCGACCTCCTGCTCGCATTGGCTAAGGGTCGACAGCTTCTCCTGACGCAGGTACATCGACTGAGCAAGGATATCGGCGCGCTGTACCGATAACAGCATCCGCATCCGCCGCTCGCCGAGGGTCTTCAGGTACCGTTTGAGCATCGGCGGATCGGGCGTCAGCCGCTCATCATGGTAGCGTATCAGGGTGCACACGTCATCGATGAAGTTGTTCGAACAGCACAGTCGGCGCAGAATCTCCTCGCTCATCGCAGCAGAGAGCATCGGGTGTCCCTTGAAGTGCGATATCCCGCGACGGTCAACGACCAGCGACATCGGCTTGCCGATATCGTGGAACAGCATGGTCGTCCGCAGCACCGGATCGGGCTCGATATTCTTGATTGAGGCGACGATATGCTTATACACGTCGCGGTTATGATGAGGGGTGTTCTGGGCAAAGTCGAAGGTACCGGACAGCTCGGGGATGAACACAGCGATCACCGACCGATACCGCCGCAGCACAGCGCTGACGTTATCGCCGCACAGCAGGCGCAGCAGCTCGCGCATCAGTCGCTCGGGCGCGATATCGGACAGGCGGTCACAGCAGGAGAAGATTGCGCGCTCAGTCGCGGGCTCGATCGAGAATCCCAGCACCGAGGAGAACCGCAGCGCGCGCAGCACGCGCAGCGCATCCTCACCGAACCGATGTGTCGGGTCGCCGACGCACCGGATCACCCGATATCGAAGGTCGCGCTCCCCGTCAAAGGCGTCGTACAGCCCGCCGATCGGATCGTACGCCATCGCGTTCACGGTGAAGTCGCGGCGCGACAGATCATCCCTCAGACAAGGCGAGAACCGCACCTCGTCGGGGTGGCGCGCATCGGTATAGTCGCCGTCCACGCGATAGGTCGTCACCTCATACGAGTGACCGTTCAGGAGTACCGCGATGGTACCGTATCGCTTGCCCACATCCACGGTAACAAGGTCAGAGAACACCCGCTCGATCTCATCGGGCAGTGCCGAGGTGGCAAAATCCCAGTCGTGGGGCGTCATCCCCAGCAGACAGTCGCGCACACATCCGCCGACCGCATAACACTCGTATCCCGCGTCGTGCAGCCGGTCGATGATCGTGCGCGCGTCATCGGGCAGAACGATCGTCGGCATCCCGTCACCCCCCTCTCTCTATACTCTCTCAAATTATAGCATGGTTTTCTTATATTTAATTCTAAATCAGAAATAAAAATTGACATATATTCGCAAAAAGCGGTATCGTCGGACAATCCGACAACATACAGCGATTGACAACATGACGAAAGCGATATTGCAAATAATAGCATAGGCAACGTAAAGGAGGGATATAATGAATAGATGGAAGAAAAATTTGACAGTTGCCTTTGTGCTGTGCCTTCTGTGCGCGATATGCCCGCGCGCGGCTGCTAAGGATAACGACACGGTTTTCCTCGGCGGGATGCCGTTCGGGCTCAAGCTGTACACCAGCGGCGTTCTTGTGATTAACGTCGACACCTACAGCAGCGCGGATATGGCCGGTATCAAAAAGAATGACGTCATCATGACAGCAGACGATGAGGAGATCACCTCGAACGAACAGCTCAAAGAGATCATCACGACGTCTCAGGGAGAGGATATTGAATTATTGCTATCGCGCGATAACACCCCAATAACCGTAACCCTGACCCCCGGGATGAATGACGACAGCGAATATGAAGCGGGGCTGTGGGTGCGCGACTCGACCGCAGGGCTCGGCACCGTCACCTACTTTGACGAGAGCACGATGTCGTTCGGCGCGCTGGGACACGGCGTATGTGACCGCGACACCGGTATGCTCATGCCGCTGAAGAACGGCGAGATCATGGACGCACAGATCACCTCGATCACGCGCGCAGAGCGCGGTGTCGCCGGCGGGCTGAACGGCTATATGAGCGACACGAGCATCGGCTCCATCACGCTGAACAACGCGTTCGGCGTGTATGGACGGTATCACACCCTGATGAGTGATACGCGCATCCAGTGCGCCGGCGATGAAGAGATCACCACAGGAGACGCGACCCTGTATGCAACCGTGGACGACAGCGGTGTCACTCCGTATAAAGTCGAGATAGAGACCGTCACCCCCGACAATAAGAACGGCCAGAACATGGTCGTCCGCGTCACGGACGAAACGCTGCTGCAAAAGACCGGCGGCATCGTCCAGGGGATGAGCGGCAGCCCCATCGTCCAGAACGGAAAGCTCGTCGGCGCGGTGACCCATGTGTTCGTCAACGCGCCCGAGAAGGGATACGGGATCTCAATCGGAAATATGCGGAGGAATTATGCAAGCTATGGCGGGATAACGGGCTAGGTTCGGTGCAAAACGCACAGAATTTGTCGAATATTTCTCTAAAAAATTTTTATGTTTTCTATTGCCAAGTTTACCAATTTATGGTAAACTATCCTTACAAAAAGAAATAGGAGATGTAAAAATGACTGAAAAAATCAAACTTTTGATTACGCAGGACTCGGCTGACAATATTACAGAAACCAAAAGCGAATTTGAGAAGCACAACATCATCACCGGCGTATGTTCAAAAGACGGCGAAGAGCTCATCGCCCGCATCGACTCGGATCATCCGGACGTAGTCGTCATGGACCTGTTCATGACGCACGTCGACAGCATCGGGGTGATGCGCGCTGTCCGTCGCTCCAAGCCAGAGAAGCTGCCGCTGTTCATCATCTACTCGTCGTTTGACAGTCCGGTGCTGGAGCGCGAGGTCATGAGCGCGGGCGCGAGCTACTTTGTGCTCAAGCCGTTCAATCTGTCTGATCTGGCGGAGAATATCGTTCGCATGAACAAGCGCAGCAAGATCCGCCAGAAGGGCGGCATCCGCCCCTCGTCCTATGAGAGCTATAACCTCGAGCTGAAGGTGACCGAGATCCTGCACCAGATCGGTGTACCGGCGCATATCAAGGGGTACCACTACCTGCGCGATTCGATCATCATGTGCATCGAGAAGCCCGAGATCATCAACGCGGTCACCAAGCAGCTCTATCCGTCGGTCGCCAAGAAGTATGAGACGACCTCATCGCGCGTCGAGCGTGCCATCCGCCACGCGATCGAGGTGGCGTGGGATCGCGGCGACGTCGAAGTGCTGAACTCGTACTTTGGCTATACCATCCAGGGATCGCGCGGAAAGCCCACCAACAGCGAGTTCATCGCGATGATATCCGATAAGCTCCGTCTGCAAATGAAGAATGCAAGCTGAAACGAATCTTTCGGCAAAAAACGGGACCGGAGGGCCGAAAAAGCCCTCCGGTTTCTGTTGACATCGAACGGGATAAAATGGTATAATTGTGTATCAGAAAGGCGGTGTGACGATATGGCATTTGATACCTTTGACGAAGGGATCATCCTCGGCGGGATGCGCTCCAAAACCGAGATACGCACCCTCATCTGCTACCTCTTCAAGACGGTCGGCCAGCCGATGAGCAAGGAGACGGTGGTGAACGCCCTGCTTGAGAAGGGGCTTGCGAACTACTTTGAGGCGAGCACATGCTTCGACGATTTGAGCCGTAACGGGAACATCGCCCCCATCGAGGGCAGCGATACGCTGTACCGAAACACCGAGAACGGCGAGATGATCGCGACGCAACTCGAGGACACGCTCGCCCTCACCGTCAGAGAACGCGCGACCGAGTGTGCGCTGCTGCTCCTCGAGCGGGAGCGGATCGAGCGCGAGAACAAGGTCACGATCGAGAAAGGTGAGAACGGCTATACGGTGAACTGTGCCATCTCGGGCGGCGAGATGGATCTTCTGCGGTTCTCGGTCTATGTGCCGGATATCACCCAGGCGCGGCTGCTAAGGAAGAACTTCTACAAGAACCCCGAGCTGTTCTATGAGGTGATGATCGCGATGCTCACCCGCAACAAGCGCGCCGTCACCGATATCCTGTCCGAGTTCGGATCGGTCATCTAGCAGGGGGTATATGGGGATGATGCCCTGCGGGATTACCCTATACGGGCTACAGCAGCGTCAGCATCACCAGCAGCGCGACGCCCGGCAGCCCGCCGACCGTGCTGACGATCAGCGACAGCCGCGTGACGGGGATATACACCCCGGTCATCGACGAGCACAGGTTGACAACCGTCAAAGAAAGCACCCCGAACAGCAGATACAGAAAAGCCCTCTTGAAGGGCTTTTTGTTTTTGGCTGCAAAAAGGATGAACGAGAACAGAAAGAACGCGCCCAACAGCGTCAGTACCAGCTTCCACATACCGATCCCCCGCGATCAAATGACCATCCATGTGATGATGCGACAAAAAAGAAAAGACTACCGGATATCCGATAGTCTATCATATGAACAAATGGGTCAGAATAGAAGCATCAGCCGACGAAGAACGCGATGATGTTCAGCGCGAGCACCACGACGACGAACCCGATCGCAAACCACTTGGTCGCGCGGGCGAGGAACGCATCATAGGAGCGCGCCTTGTTCTTCGAGAAGAAGGTGTCGGCGCCGCCGGAGACAACACCGATACCCTGCTGGTTGCCCTCCTGCAGGATGATGACGACGATCATCACGATAGACGCGACGATGAGGAGTGCTCCGAGGATATACTGAATAACTGACATAATATCGTTCTTCCTTTCGAATCTGTCTGACGTTCGGCAGACGGGTCATAATCTCATGTGCAAAGGTTATTGTAGCATATTCTCACAGAGAATGCAAGCTTTTTTGTGAAAAAATGCGGACGCCGCTCATGCCGCTACAGGATCGAGAGCTGGGTCGCCTCATCGTCCGCCGACGGCAGCGCGCCGACAGCCGGCAGGGTACGGGTGCGATAGCGCGAGGGCTTGGAGAACCGACCCTCGGCATAGGGCTCGATCGACATCAGGCGGTGGCCCTTCTTGAGTTTCATGACGGCGACGCCCTGGGTCGCCTTGGTGGACTTGAGCGCAATAGCACCCGAGTGGAGCAGCAGCATCCTCCCCGAGGATGAAGTGAGGACGAACTCGCTGTCAACGGCACAGTAGGCGATACCGGCGAGCGGGGATTTGTCGGAGTAGGCACCGACGAGCTTCTTGCGGTTGGTCTTGGTCTCATAGGACTTGAGGTCGACCTTGGCGACCTTGCCGTTCTCAAACGCGAACAACAGATAGCCGGCATAGTCGCGGGTGTTCAGCATGAACACCGCCCTCTCCCCCTCGTCCATCGAAAGCTTGGCGGGGATATAGTCGCCGTAGGCACTCGCCTTGGTATCGGCAAAGTCAGAGACCTTGGCCTTGTAGACCTGGCACAGGTTTGTGAAGAACATAAGCTCGGTGTTGTTGGTGGACTCGAATGATGTGACGACCGCATCGTCCTCCTTGAGCTTCTGGTCGCTGCTCATGCGCAGCGACTGGGGCGTGATCTTCTTGAAATATCCCTCGCGGGTGAAGAACAGGTTGACGGGATAGTCGGGGATCTCCTCTTCAAGTGATACGTTGGTCTGCGCCTGTGATATGTGCAGCAGCGCACACCGGCGCTCCCTGCCATAATGCTCGGCGACCTCGCGCAGCTCGCGGACGATGATGGTCTTGACGCGTGCCTTGGACGACAGGATCGCCTCGAGCTCGGCGATATCCTGCTCGAGCTGTTCGATCTCGGAGGTGCGCTTGAGGATATACTCGCGGTTCAGATGGCGCAGCTTGATCTCGGCGACGTACTCTGCCTGGATCTTGTCGATGCCGAACCCGATCATCAGGTTGGGGACGACCTCGGCCTCCTCGTCGGTCTCGCGGACGATGCGGATCGCCTTGTCGATATCGAGCAGGATGAGCTGCAGCCCCTGCAGCAGATGGAGCTTCTCCTGCTTCTTGCGAAGATCGAAGTAGGTACGACGGCGGATGCACTCGATGCGAAACGCGATCCACTCGTTGAGCAGTTCGCGCACGCCGAGCACCATCGGCACCCCGCCGATGAGGACGTTGAAGTTGCAGGAGAACGAATCCTCGAGCGTCGTGAAGCGATAAAGCTTGAGCATCAGCTTCTCGGGATCGGTGCCGCGCTTGAGGTCGATGGTGATCTTCAGCCCGTCGATACCGGTCTCGTCACGGATATCGGAGATCTCCTTCACCTTGCCGGTCTTGACAAGGTCGATGACCTTCTCGATGATGACCTCGGTGGTGGTGGTCGGCGGGATAGCGCGGATATCGATACAGTTCGCTGACTTGTCATAGGTATAGGTGGAGCGCACCCGTATCGACCCGCGGCCGGTCTCATAGATCTCGCGGATCGCGTCCTCGTCATAGATGATCTGGGCCCCGCCGGAGAAGTCGGGCGCGGGCAGGGTCGACAGGATATCGTGGTCGCCGTCGCGGATGAGTGCGGCGGTCGTCTCGCATATCTCGCGCAGGTTGAACGAGCAGATGTTCGACGCCATGCCGACGGCGATGCCGGTGTTGGCGTTCACCAGCACCGACGGATAGGACGCGGGCAGGAGGGTCGGCTCCTGCATGGTGTTGTCATAGTTGTCAACAAAGTCGACGGTGTCCTTGTCGATATCACGGAACAGCTCGTTGCAGATGGGATCGAGCTTTGCTTCGGTATAGCGGGACGCCGCCCACGCCATATCGCGGGAATAGAACTTGCCGAAGTTGCCCTTGCTGTCCACATAGGGGTGCAGCAGCGCCTCGTACCCGCGCGACAGACGCACCATGGTGTCATAAATCGCCGCATCGCCGTGAGGGTTGAGCTTCATCGTCGCGCCGACGATGTTGGCGGACTTGGTGCGCGCTCCGGTGAGCAGCCCCATCTTGTACATGGTGTAGAGGAGCTTGCGGTGCGAGGGCTTGAAGCCGTCGATCTCGGGGATGGCGCGGGACATGATGACGCTCATCGCATAGGGCATGAAGTTCTCTTCGATAGTCGATGCGATGCGCTGTTCAACGATATCGCCCGCACCGGCGATCACGCCGTTTGAGATGGGCTTGATGTTCGGTTGTTTGGCTGTTTTCTTCTTAGGCATGATGGTTTCCTTTGTATGATAAATTCGGGCGGATGACAAAAGGGCTCAGGAGACGTCGAGGTTATCGGCATAGTCGGCGCCGTTCTCGACGATGAAGTCCTTGCGCCCCTGCAGGTTGTCGCCCAGCAGGATATCAAAGATGTGCGCGGTGCGCTCGACGTCGTCGGGCATCACCTTGATGAGCCGACGGGTATCGGGGTTCATGGTGGTCAAGCTCATCATATCGGGCTCGTTCTCGCCCAGTCCCTTGGATCGCTGGACGGTGAACCGCGAGGACCCGATCTCGGTGATATACTGCTCCTTCTCCGCCTCGGTATAGGCGAAGTAGACCTTGTCCTTCGTGGTGATCTCATACAGCGGCGACTCGGCGATGAACACCTTGCCGGCGTCGATGAGCGCGGGCGTCAGGCGATAGATCATCGTCAAAAGCATCGTGCGGATATGGAACCCGTCAACATCGGCATCGGTACAGATGATCACCTTGTTCCACCGAAGGTTGTCGATATTGAACGAGGCGATGTCCTTCTTCGACTTGGTGCGGACGTTGTCGTCGAGCTGTACACCGCAGCCGAGGATCTTGATGAGATCGGTGATGATCTCGCTCTTGAAGATGCGGTCATAGTCGACCTTCAGGCAGTTCAGGATCTTGCCGCGGATAGGCATGATCGCCTGGAAATCGGGGTTGCGCGCTTGGACGCAGGCGCCCTTTGCCGAATCGCCCTCAACGATGAACAGCTCGCGCTCCTCGACGTTCTTGGAGCGGCAGTCGGTGAACTTTGCGACCTTGGAGGTGATGTCAATGTTGGCGGTCAGGTTCTTCTTGATGGTGATGCGGGTGCGCTCGGCGTTCTCGCGCGAGCGCTTGTTGACGAGCACCTGGGCGCCGATCTTCTCGGCGTCGAGCGGGTTCTCGATAAAATAGACCTCAAGCTGCTTTCGCAGAAAGTCGGTCATCGCGTCTTGGATGCCCTTGTTGGTGATCGCCTTCTTCGTCTGGTTCTCGTAGGAAGTGACAGACGAAAAGGAGGAGATCACGATGCACAGACAGTCGGCAACATCGTCGAACTTGATCTTGCTCTCGTTCTTGTTATACTTTCCCTGTTGCTTGAGGTAGCTGTCGATCTGATAGACAAAGGCGTTGCGCACCGCCTTGTCGGGGGCGCCGCCGTGCTCGAGATAGGACGAGTTGTGATAGTACTCGGCGGCGGTGACACGGTTGGAGAATCCCAGCGCGACGTTGATCTTGCACTTGTACTCGTCCTTGTCGTCGCGGTCGCGCACCATGCGCTCGGTATCCCACGCCTGGACGGCGGTCATCGCATCGTCGCCGAGCAGCTCGCCCACATGGTCGGCGATCCCGTTCTCATAGTAGAACTCGGTGGTCTCGAAGCTGCGGCCCGTCTGCAGGCGGAAGATGAACCGGATGCCGGGGTTGACGATCGCCTGGCGGCGAATCATCTCGAGATAGAACTCGGGCTTCATGTCGATATCGGTGAACACCTCGAGGTCGGGTTTCCAGCGGATCTTCGATCCGGTATCGCGTCCGGCATAGTCGACAGCAGCAAGCCCGCCGACGTTCTCGCCCTTCTCAAAATGCAGGGTGTACTTCTTGTGATCGCGCTTGATCTCGGCGTTCATATACTCGGACGCGCACTGGGTCGCGCACAGTCCCAGACCGTTGAGCCCGAGCGAGAACTCGTAGTTCTCGCCGGCGCTGTTGTTATACTTGCCGCCGGCATACATCTCGCAGAACAGCAGCCGCCAGTTATATTCTTCTTCGTTCTTGTTATAATCCACGGGGATGCCGCGGCCGTGATCCTCCACCTCGATAGAGCCGTCGGCAAAGGCGGTTAGGGTGATCTCCTTGCCGTAGCCCTCGCGGGCCTCGTCGATCGAGTTGGACAGGATTTCGAATACCGAGTGCTGACAGCCCTCGATACCGTCGGAACCGAAGATGACGGCGGGGCGCTTTCGGACGCGGTCGGCTCCCTTGAGGGAAGTGATGCTATCGTCGCTGTAGACGGGCTTTCTCTTAACCATAGAATGTTCTCCTGATTGGTTTCTGTTAACGTTATGGTATGGGCAACTACTTGGAGCCCTTGAGCTTTCGGATCTGGTCACGCAGGAACGCCGCATGCTCGAACTCGAGCAGCTTGGACGCGGCGTGCATCTCTTTTGTGAGCTGCTTGATCATCTCCTGGCGCTTCTCGCGAGGGAGGCGCCCGACCATCTCCATCTCCTCGTCGGTATGGGTGGAGATTTCGATGATATCGTTCACCTTCTTGACGATGGTGCGCGGGACGATCCCGTGGTCGTCGTTGTACTTCTGCTGGATGCTGCGGCGGCGCTCGGTCTCGACGATGGTGTTGCGCATCGAGTCGGTCACCGCGTCGGCATACATGATAACGGTGCCCTCGGCGTTGCGGGCGGCGCGGCCGACGGTCTGGATCAGCGACCGCTCGGATCGCAGGAACCCCTCCTTGTCGGCGTCGAGGATCGCCACCAGCGATACCTCGGGGATATCCAGCCCCTCGCGCAGCAGGTTGATGCCGACGAGCACGTCGAACTCGCCCAGCCGCAGATCGCGCACGATCTCCATGCGCCGGACGGTGTCGATATCGTGGTGCATATAGCGCACGCGCACGCCCATGGTCTCGAGGTACTCGGTGAGGTCCTCTGCCATCTTCTTGGTGAGGGTGGTGACAAGCACCCGCTGATCGCGGGCGGTGCGGGTGTTGATCTCGGAGATGAGGTCGTCGAGCTGACCCTCGGTGGGACGCACCGATATCTCGGGGTCGAGCAGTCCGGTCGGGCGGATGATCTGCTCCGCCACCACCGCGCTGCGCTCGAGCTCAAGGTCGCCGGGGGTCGCGCTGACGAATACCGCCTGGTTGACCCGTTCATAGAATTCGTCAAAGTTCAGCGGGCGGTTATCATACGCGGACGGCAGCCGGAACCCATAGTCGATAAGGGACTTCTTGCGGGCGTGGTCACCGCCGTACATCCCCCGCACCTGCGGCAGGGTAACGTGGCTCTCGTCGACAAAGAGCAGAAAATCGTCGGGAAAGTAGTCGAGCAGCGTATATGGTGCAGAGCCGGGCGCACGCCCCGACAGCACGCGCGAGTAGTTCTCGATCCCGGGGCACATCCCAACCTCAAGAAGCATCTCGATGTCATAGTGAGTGCGCTGTTCGATGCGCTGTGCCTCCAAGAGCTTGCCCTTCGAGCGAAAGTAGGCGAGCCGCTCCTGCAGCTCGCGCTCGAGCTCAGCAAGCGCGCGGGACATCTTCTGCCCGTCCACGATATAGTGGGACGCAGGATAGATAGCGGCGTGGCGCAGCGTCGCCAGCAGCTCGCCGGTCAAAGGATTCAGCTCGGTGATGCGTTCGATCTCATCGCCGAAGAACTCGACCCGAATCACACGGTCGGACGACGACGCCGGAAAAATCTCGACGATATCGCCGCGCACGCGGAACTTGTCGCGCACAAAGTTGATATCGTTGCGCTCATACTGCAGCTCGACGAGCTTGCGGATCAGCTCATCGCGGGATTTCTCCATCCCGGGACGCAGCGAGATCACCATGTTGCGATAGTCGATCGGGTCGCCCAGCGAGTAGATACACGAGACCGAGGCGACGATAATGACGTCGCGCCGCTCGGACAGCGCAAGGGTCGCCGAGTGGCGGAGCTTATCGATCTCGTCGTTGATCGCCGAGTCCTTCTCGATATAGGTGTCGGACTGGGGGATATATGCCTCGGGCTGGTAGTAGTCATAGTAGCTGACAAAGTACTCGACCGCATTATCGGGAAAAAACTCGCGGAACTCGGAGCATAGCTGGGCGGCGAGTGTCTTGTTGTGCGCGAGAACAAGGGTCGGGCGGTTCACGCGGGCGATAATGTTCGCCATGGTAAAGGTCTTGCCGGAGCCGGTCACGCCGAGCAGGGTCTGCTCACGGTTGCCGCTGTTGATACTGCTGACAAGCTGCTCGATCGCCTCGGGCTGATCGCCGGTCGGCTGATACTCGGATACGAGCCGAAAGCTGTCCATAAGCGCCACACCCCCTTATGATGATAGAAACCGGATGTCGGAATCCCGCATCGACACACAGTCGTTGTCGGCGATCACATAGTGGTCGACGAGCTTGACACGGATGAGGTGAAGCGCGGCAGCAATGTTGCGGGTGGCAGAGATATCGGCATTTGACGGCAGCGCGACGCCGTCGGGGTGGTTATGGGCGAGGATCGCATATACCGCGCCGTAGCGCAGCGACAGGTCGATGATCTTGCGCACCGACAGCTCAGAGGTATCGAACGAGCCACTAGAGATCACACCGCAGAAGAGCTCCTTGCACTTTCTGTCCATCAACAGCAGCAGCACGCACTCCTCGGTGCGCCCGACGAACTTGTTAATCAGATACGGCGCGATGTGCTCCTTGGTGATGATCTTTTGCGGCGAGTTGCTCATATCATCGAGATAGAGCCGGCACGCCTGGGGCAGCAGCTTCAGATAGGTCGCCTGGTTCTCGGTCAGCCCAAACTCCATGAGCAGGTCGATCGGCGCATCGAGCACCGCCGAGAAGGAACCGAAATGCGTGATCAGGCGGATGGCAAGGTCGTTGGTGTCCTTCATCGGAACAGCATAGTAGAGGAGCATCTCGAGCACCTCGTGGGGATGAAAGTTATCGACGCCGTTCTCAAGAAACCGCCGCTTCATCCGCGCGCGGTGACCCGAGTGATCCGCCTTTATAGCCATGAGCCCTCTCCCCTCTCCTGTCGATATCCGATATGACGAGCCACAATGTGAATCTCCAATAAAAGGTAGACAATCGATGCCCACTTTTAACGAGAATACGATAAAACCCTATATATAGCCATTATATCCATATTTTAGCACAATTTGTAGCGGATTGCAACACAGAATCAGAAAAAACCGCAGCTCATCACCCGATAACAGCGTCCAATAACAGCAAAAGAACCGGCCCCACGGTACAATGGGGCCGGATCGGACATCATTTTTTTCGTTTCTTGCTCTTCTTCTTCGCCTTGGGGGCATAGTAGTCGTCGTCGTGCTCGTCGATCGAACGGTAGGACAGGAACAGCGAGACCATCTCATACCCGAACAGCGCGATGATGATAAAGATGAAGGTAATCAGCCCGTACGGCGAGAGGAAGAAGGTATAGAGCTTGTTGACGAACGGCAGGGTGCGGATGTACTTGCCCTCGACCTGATCGTAGGTGATCGGTCGGTCGAGCGCGACCCCCTCGGCGATACCCTTCGTCTGATAGTGCCACACGCCGTCCTCCTCATAGGGCTCCTCGACCACCAGATGGGTGATCTCGCTGCCCTTCATATCGCCCTCGACTGACTTGTAGGTGATGATATCACCCTTCTGTATCTCGTCGGGATCACACGCGCGCACCACGATCACATCGCCGACCATCAGCGTCGGCTCCATCGAGCCAGACGATACGCGAAAGATATGATAGCCGAAGATCGACGGCGACTCGCCCGACAACCGCGTGATAAACACGAAGACAACGATCGCCACCAGCACGATCAGCAGGAGCGTCGATAGGATATTCAGGATCTTCTTCGCCATATAGCACACCTCCGCTGTCGGCATAATCAGAGAGCGGGCACAACGCCCGCCCTCCTGTCATCGTAGAGTTTAGTTATACATCAGATACAGCCCAACGTCGGAACCGGGGGTGCCGAGATGGAGCGTGATAGCAGAGCCGGTCGTGTTCTCCACATACCAGTCAACCACCAGCAGCCCGGGGCCGTCGGCATCGTTAAGGTCCTTCACCTTGACATATGCGTTGCGGATGATATAGTAGTCGGACTGTGCCGAAGTTATATCGCGCACCGAGTTAGACGGATAGGTCACCGCCACCGTCAGGTTCGCCGGCATCGACGCAATATACAGCGAGACGATCGAGGGATACTGGGTGCTGTTGTTCTGGATATTCGTCCGAAAGTATACCTTAGAGTGCGCGGGGATCATCACGTTACCGGTCACCTGAGTGGTGTTATAGACGACCTCGCCGATATAGAGACCGTTATCCGTTGAAGTGCTCACCGTGCCCTGATAGGTCTCGAACGAACAATCCTCGGAGCGAAGGTTGGTGGTATGGGTGAAGTAGATGCCCTTGCCGGTCTGAACCTGCGGGGTGAACCACGAGTAGCTGAACGTCATCAGGTTCACCATCAGGATCACTACCGCCAACAGCGCGATCAGCATGATACCGTGACGGTTCGAAAGGATTCGGTTCTGTTTCTTCTTTTTCTTGGGTCTGCTCATGGGTTCACCTCCTCTTAGTGGAATATGAGGTCAAGCTCAGGATACGGGGACAAAGGTACCGGTAGAAGTCGTCAGGATCGGCGGCGAGGAGCTGTCATAGCCGGATGCGCTCAGGGTGTTAACGGTCGCGTCGATCGACACGGTAGCGGTACACGCCTCATAGAAGTCGGTCGAGAAGATGAACGCATCGTTCGACATTGACGGGGTGCCGCTGTACTTGTTCCCTATCGCGGCGCCGAAAGCGATCGCGGTCGCGGTCGTCGGGATGTTCACGCGATAGCGAACGCCATCCGAGATCGGCTGGGCAGTCTGGAACCCGGTGGTGTCGTCGCTGTTCGTCCAGAACGCCATCACGCGGTAACCGGAAAGGTTCATGCCGCTGTTGTTGATGAAGTAGAACGGACGCGAGGCGGCGGTGTTGGCGGTACCGACGGTGGTATGCACCGGGGGGCTGCTCGCCGAGACGGTCCCGTTCGTGATATTCATGTAGATATACTTCACGCCGGCGGGATAGACATATGCGTTGAGCGTGCTCGTGAACGATGTCATGAATGTATCGCTGACGACCGCGGCGGGAGCATAGTAATAGGCGTTGTTATCCGGCGAGAAGTAGACAGTCGTCGTATAGCCCGTAGCACTGCTGCCCTCGAAGGTATCGTCATAGTCCGCCGTGATCGAGACGCTGCTCGATACGTTATAGATCTTCTGGAACGGATCGAGCTCAAAGCTGTCGATCAGGTTCTTCTTCATATAAAGGAGCGAGACGGTGTTGGTGTTCGTCACACTGTTGCGCGAAGCGACACAGACAAGGGTGAGCGTCTGGTTCACGGTGTCGGCAACGTTCGCGGTAGCAGTACCGAACTTGACGTAGCTGCCGTTGCTATTCGCCGTACAGTCACCGCTGTAGATCGTAGCAAGCTCGTTGCCCGTTCCCTGTGATCCGACATACCATGTATAGGTGTAGTCCGAGTTGACAACGGTATTCAGATCGGCTCCGCTGAGATATGCCTCAAAGTAGTATTCGCTGCCCAGCATCACGATATAGACGGTGTCATCACCGCTGGTTGCTGTCGCCGAGTAGCCGGTGATAGAGAGGGTGATCTCCGGCACAGCGGGATAGACCGTGATCGTCGCGGTATCTGTCACTGTAATCGTGTTGTTAGTCGAGTTCGTGCCGGTCACGGTGACCGTCATCTGAACCGTATAGGTGCCGGGAACAGATGTCGTGAAGGTGTCGCCGCTGAAAGATGTGGTGGATGACGACGCACCGCCTGGATATGCGGTGACAGAAAAGCTAACAGCAGGAGTCACGCCGTCATGATTGGCAGAATATGCCAAGGTGAACGAATTGCTCCCGGTCGACGTCATGGTGAAGGTCTGATCATCGAAGGATACGCTGGGATCGTTAAGCGACCATCGCGCATAGAGCGTTGTGTCAGCAGTCTTGTTCCAAGTCCGTGCGCTCGCGCCTGCATCGGTATAATACTGGGTGCCGCCGGAGGTGGCAGATGTATCATAATACCCTAAGAAGGTGTAACCGGTTCTAGTAGGCATCGTCGCCGATGGCATAGCGGAATCATAAGTAGCCGTCACGCTGGTAGTACCGGTAGTGCCCCCGTTGAGATTCAGCGTAACAGAATAGGTGTTAGCCGTCCAATGGGCATAGAGCGTTGTGTTCGCAGTCTTGTTCCAAGTCCGCGCGCTCGTGCCCGATGCAGTATAATACTGGGTGCCGCCGGAGGAAGCATCATAGTATCCGGCAAAGGTGTAACCGGTTCTAGTAGGCATCGTCGCCGATGGCATAGCTGACCCATAGGTTGCGGTCACGCTGGCCGTACCCGCTGTGGCGGTTGAGGCATTTTTGTCCAACGTAACCGTATAGGTATTCGCCGTCCAGTTGGCATAGAGAGTCTTATCCTCGGTGATCGCAGAGGAGAAATTCCACGCGGTGGTGCAGGCAGAGGTGGTATACCAGCTTCCGTCATGGGTATAGCCGGCAGCACTGATGGTGCCGGGGTTGGATGCCGTGCCGCCGTAGGTGACGACCTGGGCAGAAGGCGCAGTACCGTGACCGTTCGCGTTGAAGGTCACCTGATGCGGATAGTAGACCCTGACCTTCATCTCAGTATAATCGGAATGATCCGCAAAATCATACAGTTCAAAAATATACGTTCCGGTATAGGTCGCCGTAAAGCCGATGTTCGAAGTTGAACCGCCAGTTGCATTAGAGTAGACGCTGGTCGGATTGTTTGAACTCTCGGTGACGGTACGATCAGCATAGCCAAGATAATTGGAACCATGATATGCCGTTGTTGAATAAATCTTGAAACCGTTATCGGTTTGTTTAGTATATGTACCGGCGGTGAGGGTCTTTTGAGCAGTCCATGTTGATGTTGACGAATTATAGGTGAACTGTGTACCGCTCGTGCCCCATGTGCTGCTGCCAAACCCCGCCAGATAATACGCATATACCGTAAAGCTGCACCGAACGTCACCGGTCGCGGCAGACGGGAAGGTATAGGAAACGCCGTTATACGATATCGTCGGCCTGCAGGTCAGGTATGTCGCTGTCGTAGTAGGGGTCGTCTTTGCGGTAATCACGCCGGTAGACGCATTCACCGTGCCATAGGTAGTTGAACTGAGAGAGAAGTTATATGACGTAACGGTGGTGCCGGAGTTCGTGTTAGAGAAAGTAACCGTGGGCGCTGACGCGGACGCACCGGCATACAGCGAGGTCGAGGCATCGGTGCCAAAGCGGATAGAAGAAATCGTCGGCGTGTTGACGGTGACATTTATCGTACCGGCGGCGGAACCGCTATCAGAACACGTAGCGGTTATGGTTGTCGTACCGGGTGACATCGCCTTGATCGTGACCGAACCGCCGCTGGCTATACCGGATGTCGGCGTAACGGTTGCTACCGACGTGTTACCGGAAGCAGCGGTGATCGTGCCGCCGCTATGATAGGAGTTGGTGTTCAACTGCACTGTTGCGGTCTCACCAATATTCAGCGTCACCGATGTTGAAGCGGGGGTGACAGCGCAGACAGGCGCCTGTGTGACCGTGATCGTCGCTGTAGCAGTAGCGGTTTTGGTGATATTGCTGAACCCCTTCGCGTTGTATGTGACCGTTGCAGTGACAGTATACGTACCGGCAGCAGTAGCAGAGAAAACACCGGCAGAAGTGACCGAACCGGCAGAACCGGGGTTGGTCGTGACAGAGTAGGTAGTTGACAAAATTTCGTTATAGGTCGTGTTCGACGTCAGAGAAGGAGTTAGGGTCGAGGTCTGGTTGGTATACATATTGGTGAGAGTCGCAGATAAGCTGGCAGATGAATCAAACTGATATCCCTGTCCCCATTGACCATCCCAACCACTGGATGAATCACAGAAGAAGTAAGCGTTATTCGAAGTTAAATCAGCAGATGACACGGTGCCGGAATACCAAGTATCACTTAGTTTTGCCTGAACATTCGTATTATCATTGTAAACCCTAGCATAATAAAGCGTATATGTTCTACCATCGCTAGTATGGGTAGCATTTGATATCCGAGTGGCAGACTTACATCCTCCGCTTGTACCGCCCCATACATTCAACTGCGGATAACCAGAGGCTTTCCACTGCTCCATATTTGTACAAAGTCCAAATATAACTAGGACCTCGTTTGCTCCTGTCGCAGCCAAATCTGCCTCGGCTCCGGTGAGGGCGAGGTCGGAATGCTCTTTGAAGACGGCTATGGGTTCGGGCTCTTCGGTCGGCTCTACAACAGCGGCGATCTCCGGTTCGGCGTCGGACGCAGCGCTGTCCGTGGCGGTGGCGAGGTTGCGCTCTTCGGCGAGCGCGCCGGCGGACTCATCCTTCTGCGCCAGAGCGGTGCGAACAGAGACGATGACCGAGCCGTCGGAGCCGGTGGTCGTCTCGACATCCGAGACATAGTAGGCGAAGGTAGTCGAAATAAACCCGAACACGCACAGGATCGCCAGCGCAAATAACATCGACTTGCGCGGGGTGTGCAGAATGCGCGCAGCACGAACGCGGCGCTGATAGGCGCGCGACTCGAACTTCTCGGCATAATGGTAATGATTGTTGCTGCCTTTTCTGCTCATTTCGACTCTCCTTTCTGAAAGAATATGCAAATGGTGAAGGGTTGTGGGTTATGAGGCGGGGGGCGGACGATGTGGTCAACGTCCCTACAGGGCGGACGTTGTGGTCAACGTCCCTACGGGGCGGACGATGTGGTCAACGTCCCTACGGGGCGGACGATGTGGTCAACGTCCCTACGGGGCGGACGTTGTGGTCAACGTCCCTACAGGGCGGACGTTGTGGTCAACGTCCCTACGGGGCGGACGTTGTGGTCAACGTCCCTACGGGGTGGACATTGTGGTCAACGTCCCTACGGGGCGGACGTTGTGGTCAACGTCCCTACGGGGCGGACGTTGTGGTCAACGTCCCTACGGGGCGGACGTTGTGGTCAACGTCCCTACGGGGCGGTTATGAGGCGGGAGCCATCGCGGTGGTATCTACCGCGTTCGCCGCCTCGGTAACGAGCAGATAGATACCGGAGGTAGTATCGTGGGTATAGGTGAAGACGGTGCCGTCATACGGCGTCCAGCGCCAGTAGACGGTATCATAGCCCTCAGCAGACGCATAGAAGCGATACTGGTCAAGGTCGTTGCTGATCGTATCATAGGCATCGTTCGCGATGGGGATCCATGTCGAGCCGTCGTACGAGTACTCGAGGGTACCGTACTGGGTAGTGGGCAGGTCATCGGTCAGGGTGTCATAGATCAGATGCTCATAGGAGCCGTCGACCAGCACCGAGATGTTCCAGTAGCCGACAGCGTTGCTCGCGGTCATCGTCACGGGATAGAAGGTGGTATGGGCGTTGCGCGCGTTCGAGGACCACTGACCGACGGCGGTCGAGCTGTTGATAGCGTCGCACGCCTTGAACTGAACCGCACCGGCGGTATCGGTGCTGACAGCAGTGGGGATATACGCGCTGAAGACGGTGTTGGTCGCGTCGGGGATCATCGCATAGTAGTTCACGTTGGATGACAGCGACGAGGACGAATAGCCGGTCACACCGACATAGTAGCGGTATGCTGCGCGATGGGCGCTGTCAATCAGCTCGGTCGAGAAGGATATCTGCTCGACGCCGCCCCAGGTACCGACGCCGTCATAGGTGCCGCCCTCGGCGGTGTTCGTACCGATATAGCCCACGGCGGTATAGATATACGAGCCGCCGTTCTGCGCCGGCGATGTGCCATAGAACGTCTCCTTCACGTTGGCGGAGGCGAAGTATGGGGTTGGACAATAGCGGAAGTAGCAGCCGGCGGTAACAGAGGTAGCGGTATCGCCGACGAGCCACGCGGTGGGTACATAGGATTCGAAGACCTCTTCGGTCGCATCATAGTGCATCCCTGCGGTATAGGGCGCGGTAGCAGCAGAAGGTGCAGCCGTTGTATTACTGACATATATCTTATAGTCGGACGACGCAGTCGATGCGGCAGAGCTCATGAACCTAGTGTTCGTGATCGAAGTGCTCGCCGCGTTATAGTCGTTACCGGTGACGGCGGTCGTCATATCGCGGAACCGCAGCAGCGTCATGGTATAGTTCTCGGAGTCGTCCCAGATACCCGCTCCGTAGCCGGTGCTCGCCGCAGTTCGCGTATAGCTGTAGGCATCATAGACGAAATCGCCCGAATCCTCATCAGGAGCCGAATTCAGATCCCATCTATAAGCGACATTGGTATGATTACTGTCGGCATAGGCAAAGTAAGCACCCGTATAAGTACCGGTCTGCGAGCCATTGCCCGAGTCATAGATCCCCTGGATATACTCCATCATCGAGGTGGTCGCATCGCCGGTGTACCAGCGGTTACGGGTGGCGGAGGTGGTATCCTCGGCGAGCTGCAGCCAGACATAACCCGCGGAGCGAGGAGGATTCGTGGTGGCGGGCTGGTACGCATAGAACCACATAGAATAGCCGCTCTGCTCATCCGTCAGATGGGTCGCGCCGGAGCTGTTCGAGAAGGTATAGTCGTCGAAGTAGAGCGCCTGATAGTCGTTATCGGTACACTTCAAAGCAAAGTTGATCCCGATCGTCGCCCCGGGGATCTTGGCAAAAGATTCGGACGTGAAGCTGTGGGTATCCTGACTAAAGTCAAAGGCCGACTGGAAGGTGGGATCCATGATCTCGAACCAGATACGGATAGAGACCTTGGTCGCCTTGTTCTTGCGGGCGGTGAAGAGCTTGGACGAGGT
Source organism: uncultured Ruminococcus sp. (assembly GCA_905233755.1). Lineage (GTDB taxonomy): Bacteria > Bacillota > Clostridia > Oscillospirales > Acutalibacteraceae > Ruminococcoides. The sequence continues at coordinate 13,292 of CAJODM010000012.1, read as the reverse complement.
GGGGACAGTCCCCTCCCCTATGGCATAGATATAGTCGTCATAGTCGCGGGTCGTCACAGCATAGCTCAGCGCAGCATCGGTATATGCCGATGCAGACGGGTTGATGGATACATAAGGGCTGCTCGAAGAAGTATGCGCTTCGCTCGAGTAGATATGGGTATCCGCGGTGCCGGAGCCGACCTGGGTCGTGATAGACAGACGCATCGCCGAACGCAGGGCAGCGCACTCTGCCGCGGTGAGCTCATCGCTCGACACAGAGAAGATATCGCTGTAGTCCTCATCAAAGTAGATATCCTTGCTGCCGACAGAGTTGTTGATGATAAAGTCGATATAGTAGTAGGAGGTGTTGTAGTCGGTGGTGTCCCCCTTGCGAAAGGCAGAGGAGGAGGTATAGGTGTTGTTCCTGAGCGGGAAGAACATATTCACGCCGTCGGGCGAGGTGCCCTTCGCGAACTCGTAGTACTTCACCGAGCGGAAGAAGGAGTTCAAGCTGGCGAGGTCGCCGTCCTCATCGAGGTCGAGCATATAGTTCATGTCGTCGGCGATGTCGATGTTATAGACTTGGGTCTCGACGGTGGAACGCGGCCCGTTCATGATGATCAGGGACGAGGATGACTCGATCCAGCTATAGGTCGAGAAGATCATCAGCAGCGCACACTCGAGCAGCGCCACAACTGCGATCAGGATATGCGCCGAGCCGAGCAGCTTGCGGGATCGCTGACGGGCTTGCTGTCTTGTCAGACGCTTCGATGCTCTGTTCAATTGTGACACCACCTTTCTGTATGATGATAGATGATCCATACGGAGAAGTGCCGCAAGGCAATAGGATCGATAACACCGCTATCCGTTATGGATAGTGAATAAATATTTTAGTGAAGAGTGAAGAGTGAAGAGTTGCGGGCGGGACACCCGCACCCGATCGGTGCGCAGTGGGTGAGCTTATGATGAGGAACCGGTCAGATAGTGCGGCCATGTAAGGCATGCGTAGGTATCGGCCTGAATCGTCTCGTTTGTAGTTTCGCCGGACTGGGTCACGTTAAGAATGGAATGATTAAAATGAGTATTGCTGCTGGCACTGGTTATCTCAATAATCATGCCGTTCTTCGTAGTGCTGGCGCCCCTGAGACCTAGTGTATCGGTCTGCCAGTATGTGTTGTTGTGTTGATTCGAGATAATAACATTTCCATACCGAGACAAGTCGACATAAAACTTATACTTCTTCAAGGTGCCGGATACATCCTCAACATATGTCATCTCATCACCGGGGAAAGTGGAATTCTTGATGGCATTGCCATAGAAAGTATAGACGTCAGGATTCCAGTTGTAGCCGCAGTAGTTCGTAGACATCTGAACGTACATCCAAACATAGATATTATCCAGCTTGCAAATGTTCTTCTCGTTCACATGGTTGATCGTCATCGAGTAGTTGCCGATGGAGTCGGTGGTGACAGGGTCGACAACCGATGTCGAGGCGGAGGCAATACTCTGCTTCGGGGTGATGTTGTACTTAGATGCGCCGTTATAGCTGCAGCTCTCGACACGGTAATTGACATATGCCTTATCGTTCGGGATAACAGCCGCAAAGCCCGTACCGCCGGAAGCGTCGGATGCGCCGTTGACGTTGAACTGAGCGTTATAGTAGAGGTAGGAGTAGAAGTCGTTCGAGTTGTCGGTAGAGCTGCCGGCGTAGAAATGCACCTGTAGCAGCTTGTTCTTGCTGCTGCTGGTTATAAAATCATCCTTGGTGTAATAGGAGGTCTGGATATACAGGATATCGGATCCCCAGTAGCTGAAGTCGGAGTCATCGGTCGCGCGGCACAGCTCGAAGTAGTCGCCCCGGGGCACCGAGTTCTCGCCATACTTGGCGTGATAGGTGATCTCATCGTTGAGGTCAGAGTTGATGGCGTAGGTGCTGTCGAAGCCGGTATAGTTCTTGAAGGTGCATGAGACCCCGTTCGTATATGCCGAGTTGGGCATGATGATATAGTAGATCGAGTTATAGTTCGGGCCGGACGCCTTATACTCGATCTTGGCGGTGCGGGCGGTGGACCCGTTCACCGTGTAATTATACGAGTAGTTCACGGTGATGATGCCGTTGTTATCCTTCAGCGGCTGACCCGACAGACCGTCGTACATCGTGACGGTGCGGACGCTGTGGTTCCCCCACAGCCCGCCGCAGGAAACAGCGGGGACATCGGCGCTCGTCAGCGCTGCAGCGATATCGGCAGCGGTAATGGAGGGGTTAGTCTTCTTGAGCGCGGCCGTAAGGTTATCTTCGGTGGGTGAACCGTCCGCGAACGCGGTGAAGGAGATGGTATTTCCGCCGGAGAAGGCGATATCATACGGTGTATAGCGGGTGGTGCCGGCCTTCTCATAATCATCGTAGACCGGATCGCTGCTGCCGCCGGCAACGCGACCGGCGTGCCAGTAGTTCCACACCTCATCCTCATCATACGGGTTAACGCGGCGGAAGATGATATCATGACCGAGCACCGCGATCGACTGCGGCGCAGTCACCGACCAGCAGCTCACCTTGGACGAGCCGTCATAGGTGGTGTATGCCGAGGGGGACATGAGGTAGCCGCGCTTGGTGGTGTTGTCATACAGCTGCATCACGGGCGCGACCGTCACGCCGGACTCGGTCGACTGGCGGTCAGCGGTCCAGACCTCGCGGGTCTTATCATAGAAGTTATAGGTATAGGTACCGGGATCCTTGCCGGGGTTGACGATATGCTCAGAAGATTCGCTATCAATGAACATGGTAGAGAACTCGAGCCGCAGCTCGATGTTGTTCCCCGGGTAGGTGTCTCCATAGGTCGCCTCGTCCGTACCCTCAAGCCATACGACCATCGAGAGCGAGACCATATGCCCGGACTCGAGGGTGAAGATCGGGTTGCCGGAGCCGAGGATGTAGGTATCGATCGAGTTCGAGAACGCCGGAACCACCTCGGTCGCAAGACCGGTCGCGGTGTCGATCGTGACGACCGGCGAGTAAGGACGCTGGAATCCGACCGAGACACCCGGAGAGATAACCGGATAGCCGGAGGACTGAGTAAACGCATCGTATTCAAACCGTGACAGCTCATGATAGCCGCTGGTATCGACTGTGTCGATCGGGCGATAGACGGTACCGCCGGTGATGGATACCTGCGAGGAGCGAAGGGAAGCAGTATCGTTACCGCTCTGGTTCTTGTCACGGAAGTAGACATAGGTATAGAACGCCGGGACGGTGCAGTAGTACACGTTGCCGGACAACGATACCATGGGGATGTTATAGGTGTTGGTCTGGGTGCCGGAGCCGATGGTGACAGTGGCATAGGGCTTCTCCCAGCTATAGGTGTTGAAGAAATAGATGGTATTATACTGAAGATTGCTGTAGTACTGGCCTCCCGAGGAACTGTAGTTATAGAGCGTGTAATTCCCGCTGGAGTTCGTGGAAGAGGCATAGTAGATCGCACCGTCAGTAAACGATGAGCTAACCATCTCTGTCTGGTTCGTACCTTGCCAACTGCCGTTGTAGAAATGGAGCCGCTGGATGTTGGTATGGTTGCTGCCGTCGTTATACTGATAATAGAAGGTGTAGGCATAGATACCGGAGCCGACATAGGTCATCTCGTCATCGCTGTAACTATCGAGGGAAGTGGTCGAGGTGTACGTCTTGCAGCGGACGGTAGACCATGAGTACGGCTTAACAAAATAGACGGTCTTGGTAGTAATCGTTTCATATGAATCGGAATACATCTTCGCCTTCTTGCCCTGAGCGTCAGAGACATTGCGGGAAGAAGTCTGGTTATCGGTACCGCTGTAGCCGTTGGTGAAGATCACCTTGTCATAATGCTCGAGCTCCGACTGAGGGAGCGAAAGAGAATATACCTTCCCGTTGAAGTATGACATCTCGACACCGGGCCACGCAGTATGATACTCGGTCCAGCTATCGGAAGTGCTGTTGTAGTCGCTGTCATAAAAATAGGCATACACGCGGGTCCATCTAGTGTTCGCAACCGTATCGAAATAGAAGGTATAGTAGTCGTTAGCATCGACCCCGGTATCGGACGAGCCGTCGCTGGACTGGTTAGAAGTCGTGCTCAGAAGCGAGGAGCCGACGTTGCCGGAGTTGCCGTCGTTGGTATAGAACGCGAGACGCAGGGCGCGGCTCTCCTCCAGGTTATCGGCATCGTCCCGAACACGGAAGTACGAGCTGTTGTTCAGATACACGTCCATGTCATAGTCGGAGGTGTTGGTCAGCTCGAAATCGATATTCAGGTACTTGGAGTTGATATCGTTGATGGTGCCGTCACGAAAAACCATCTCGCCGGTATCGGTGTTGCCAAAGGTGTTGGAGGTGGGGAAATAGATGTTGCGTCCGTCGAGCGAGGTCGCCGGCTCGAACTCAAAATCGGTGTCGATATAGTTCCAGATATTGATATAATCATCGACGTTGGAATACTGGAAGTCGATATCAAGTCCGGAGTCGGCATCGACCGAGATGGTACCGGTGTCCAGCGTCTTGTTCGCGGTGTAGGCATACCACGCATAGCTGGAGATAACAACAAGAATCACAACCTCAATAATCGCAACAACAGGGATCAGAGGCGAGATCTTAAATTCGCGATATTTACTTGTAGAGTTTTTCTTCTTTGATGAATTTCTACTCATAATATCTGCTCCAAAGTGGTTATGTGAACAATTATACAAGCATCAGTTGCTGGATAAGCTCAGCTTGAACGAGAAGTTACCGCCCGCCAGCGCACGGCGCGCCTCGGCGTCGTAGCCCTCGAGCCAGATACGCACGCGCACCTTGCCGTAGTAGTAGCCGTCGCTCTCCCCGGATAAGGGATCAGGCAGGTTGTCGTCGTTCGCGTCGTTATAGTAGGAGAGGGTCGTCAGGTTCGCCTGATCGTTAAAGATAACACCGGAGCCGCTGACGATAGAGGACGCGATCGCATCCGTATACTCGACGACGTTCTTGTTCGTGTTGTTGAAGATATCGTAGTAATAGTGCTTATAGGTGCTGTAGCTGCTGTTCGTATAGCCCTCGCTGACGAGGTTGAAGGTAGTATTATCGGCGACACCCGTCGATAACGTCCAGCCGGTAGTGGTGGTATCCTGACCGTTATTATTGTTCAGATAGATATCGGGGCGCGGAATCCACAGCAGCGCCGGAGTCGACAGCAGATCGGTACGGTTCGTGTTCAGGATATAGTCGGCATCCTGTGTGCCGGAGAGGTCGGCAAAATCGATAAACGCCATGCGCGCAGCACCGACGATCGCATCCCTGGAAAAGGAGCCGTAGGTAGACGTATTGCTGGACGTGACGTTGTTGAGCAGACCGCCGTCACCGGGGGTCGTCTCACACGCGCCCTTGGCGTAGGAATCCGCATCCAGAAACACGGTACACCGCGATGCGGCACGGAATATCAGGTCAAAGGAGATATACTGGACATTCGCCTCTGCGATAGAGTAGTTGGAGGAGGATTGGTTCACGCTCCAGTTACCGTAGTTCATCGCCGGACGGATCAGGGTAGCGCCGTCGCCGGTGACATCCACAGGGGTATAGTCGAACAGCAGGTTGTACGGTACAACGACATACTCGGAAGGATCGGTGGTGATATGATCAGAGGCGTCCAGATAGTTCCCGTCGCTGTCCTGCTTATACACCGTAGCATATCCGGAAGCAGGCGTCAGCTCAGTAAGGTTCAGCTGGGTATCTGCCGCGCTGATGAAATCGGTACGAACATAGCTATAGCCCGTCTGAGAGGTCGAGAACCCGATCGCATACTCAAAGTCGCCGACCTTCGAGGTGGCAATAGACAGCCCGCTCGCATCTGCATCCGGCTGAGGAATCGCAAACCATGCAAATGTCAAGATAAATACCAGAATAAGCAAAGAGAGCAATACCATGATACCTTTCGCCATCAGGGTGTGACGGTTCTGTTTCATCATATCGCTCCTTTCTGTCTATTGTGATGGGATAAGATATCCCGAATTATCTGTAATCCTTCGCCTCGTCGAGCTTGAGCAGATCGGCAGGACGGTCATCCACAAGCACACGGGCACGGCGGACAAAGCTCTTCGCCTTCTTGGTGGCCTCGGCGAGCTTCTTGTCATAGTTCTGCTGCATCTGCTTCTTCTCGGCGTTGAGGCGGACGGTGTACTTCTGCTCATCGGAGAAGTTGCAGGCGGCGACGGTGGTCGCCTCGAGCTGTGCGATCTTCTCCTCATAGCCGGCAGAAATCTCGGCGATCTTGGCCTCGTACTCTTCGCGAACCGCCTGGATACCGGCGTCCTTCTCGACGCCGAGGGAGTAGACCTGCTCCTTGAGCGAGGCGATCTGGTCATCGCGCTGCTGGAACGACGCCACATAGGCGGCGACGGTGTTGTTCAGCCCGACACACTTGGTCTCGATCTTGGCAACCTGCTCGCGCGCAGCGGCGACCTCCGCCTTGGCGTTCGCCTCGATCCGGTCGACGCTCTCGATGCGGTCGGTCATGGCGTCCTTCTCAGCGTTCAGGGTGCTGATGATAGCATCCTTGGCAGAGAGCATATTCAGATGGACGCGGATCTGATGGTTCAGCTCGTCGCGCTCGGCGTTGTTCTCGGCGATGGTGCCGTTGAGCCGATCGAGCTCCTCCTGGAAGTTGGAGTAGCGGGCGACGGTAGCGTCAAATTCGTCCTGAAGACTCGACAGCTTGCCGGTGAGCTTCTCGTTATCGGCGGACTGCCGGGAGATGAGCTCTGCCTTGTTGACGATATCGGCTGCCTGCTCGGCGATGGTATGCTCGTTGTCGGAGATCGTGTTCTTGAGCGTCGAGTTCTCGGCGGTCAGCCCGCCGACGGTAGAGGTCAACGCGGCGACCTGTGCGTTCAGCTCCTCGATAGAGCCGGACTGCTGAGCGATCGTCTCCTCTTGGGCTGTGATGGTTGCCTTCTGCTCCTCGACGGTGGCAGTCAGAGTATCGACCGCCTGCTGCAGCTCGACAGCCCGCGCCTCCAGCGCAGCGATCGTCGCAAGCTGGGCAGCGATCGCGGCCTCGAGCTCGGTGACCTTCGCCTCGAGCTCGGCAATCCGCGCCTTGAGCTCCTCGTTCTCTTTCTCGAGCTCCATCACGCGCAGCTGCGCCTTGCGCAGTTCCTCGCGGCACTCTTCGAGCTCCTTCTTCGTGGCGGCAAGCAGAGATTCGAGCTCCTTGATCTTGACGTCGCGGATGCGGATCTGCTCCTTGGCCTGTTCGAGCTCGGAGGTGAGCTGTGCGATCACGATCTCACGCTCGCGAACCTCCTTGAGGCGGAGCGCCATCTCCTCGCGGCGCGCCTCATAGATCTTGTCTTCGATATAGCGCGCCATCTCATCCTCGGGTCTCTCGGCCTCGCGAGCGCGGCGCTCGTTCTCGGCGATATACTCGGCGTCGAGCTTCTCGCGGAGAGCTTGGTTGGTGTTGATGGTAGCGACGAAGTGCTGGAACGCCATGACGTCGTACATGTCCTTCTGAACCTCTTCGGGCATCTTGCCGGAGAACTCGTTCTTCTCCAGAACATAGCCGGACTTGCGGTACCCTTCGACAAAGACCCACAGGTCATAGCACTGCTTGAAGGCGGGGTCCTGCTTGATACAGTTGGTCTTGTTGATCGGGGACTTGACGGCGATACAGCCCTTAAGCGCTTTGATAAGGTCTGTGCCGACAAAGTCGTCGAGCTTCATACGGATGCGCTCGATACGCTCATAGTCGGTCAGACCCGAGATATCCTCATCACGGTCGACCTTGTTGCGCTCATGGGACTCGGAGCTGTAGGTGATATCGAAGGCGAACTTCTGGTTGTTCATGTGCAGCTCGCGCTTCATCTCCAGGGAGTTGGACGAGTCGTTGGGCGCCTCTTGCAGCGCGCGGAAACGCGCCTCAACAAAGGCGATCGTGCGGAAGATCAGGGTATGTAAGAAGCGGTTCTCATAGGTCGCGAAGCTATCCTCGCGGTGGGTGTTGAGCAGCCGCTCGGGAATCACGCTGCCGTCGGGTTCGAGCGCCATGATGAGGTTGGCGTGCTGGGTCAGGTGCTGGACAGCGTCCTTGCCGACCTGCTTGACCTTGTCGATGCGGTCGACTTCCTTATGCTCTTCGATGAACTTGCGCTGTTCGTCGATCGCCTTCTCGATATAGGGCAGCTTTCCCTCGATCATCTCGACCCATTCCATGTCGATAACACGGTTGTAGGCGTTACCCGAGAGCTCGTCGGTGCCCTGATCGGCATCCGCCATGACGGTCGTCAGATACTCATGAGCATAGTCACCATCAAGGGTCTGCTTCATCTCGGCATAGGCACGATAGTAGCGACTGTAATCAATCATGGGACTCACTCCTTTCGGTCAGAATACGGATGGATCATCCGTGCGGGAGGTACCCCCTCCCCTATAGCATCAGAGGATGGTATCAGGTCATCTTCTGGAGCATGCGGACATACTCTTTACATTCGTTCATGTTCTCGCGGCCGAAGAGCTGGTCGAGCTGCTGGACAAGACCGTCGATCTCATCGCGGATGTAGGAGATGTTCAGCGCCTCGAACTTGCGGAAGACCTTCTTGCACAGAGCATAGTCGATGCCGTCGACCTCGGTGCCGCCGCAGCCCACGAACGCAGGCACGAAGGAGTTGATCTGCTTCATGACACGGTTACCGAAAGCAACCCTAAAGTGCTCGATCACATAGTCGTCGAGGATCTCGATCTTCTTGAGGTTCTCTTCGGAGATGGGGTTCGCCTCAACCGCGTCGGCGAGCAGCTTGGTGAAGTGGCGATAATTGATATGGCACGGCGGGGTATCGGGCGCATCAAAGGGCTTGCCCTTGGTGTTGATGTCGATGGGCATCGCACGGTCATACACCTTATCGGTGATCGCAAAGGTCGAGTCATCGTTGTTCGCGGTGCCGACGTACCAGATGTTATCGGGGATGGTGAGCTTGCCGTGGTCGAGGTGCTTCGGGTCGTCGGGCCACGGAGCGGCGACGATCTCGACGATCCACTCGTCGTGCGCCGGCATCTCGAGGATGGACAGCATCTCGGCGAAGTAGTACTCCACACGCGCGATGTTCATCTCATCGAGGATGACGACATAGACGTTCTCGTTATAGGATGCCTCGTACAGCGCACGAAGCAGCTCGGTCTCGTTATAGCGCTTGGTGAACTCGTTGTAGTAGCCGAACAGCTCGGTACGGTCACGCCACGACGGCTGGACCGACGCGATGACCGCGGGGTTGCAGACATACTTGCCGAACGCGTAGGGCAGCGAGGTTTTACCGGTACCGGAGATACCCTGCAGGATCGTCAGCCGACCGGAGGCAAACCCGGCGACAAAGCAGCGCAGCAGCTTGATCTCATACCAGTAGTGCATGCGGGAGCACGCAAAGTTGCGGAAGTTGGTGACAAAGTCGGGCAGGGTGACATCCCAGTCATAGGGCTCGGGCTCATAGTCCGCCCACTCCTCGTCGATGGTGATGAGCTTGTTGAAGCGGCCGGTGGCCTCCTCTTCCTCATCCTCTTTGTTGAGCGCCTCGAGCTCCTCGCCGGTGAGCTCGGCGATCTCGTTCGGGTTCAAGCCGATCTGGGATACCTTCATGGAGAGTATCTTATCCTTCTCGAGGTTCATGCGCGCGACCTCTTTGTTGAGCGCGTTGACCTCGTTGACAAGGTCGTTGGTATCCTTGACCTTCTTCTTGAACTTGGTGAACTTCTTGACCGCCTTGATGATGAAGAATACGATAAGGAACAGAACACCGACGAGCAGGAGCATCGCGATGATCGCGATCACCCACGCAAGCCCGCCCAGGGTGGTGGTATAGTTCCGGATGATCTCGATATACTTGGGAAGGTTGAACATACCGACAATACCCTGAAAGATACCGGCGATCGCTCCCCAGATCGAGCCAAAGAACTGTCCCAGAAAGTCAAATAAGAATTTAAAAACAGTATCCATAGTGTTCTACTCCTTGATTTAGTCTATATAAGGAAAATCCTAAAGTTGACAATTGAAACTTATATTCGTGTCATTCTGAACGAAGTGAAGAATCCTAACGCGCAAAAACTTCTGAAAGATCGCACCATGAAGGGTTTATCGAGGCAACCAATTCATTCTTTCGATCTCTACGCCAGCCTTTTATCACTTTTTCACGATAAATGGCTTGTTTAGGCTCGCGAAAAACCTCGTAGTAAACCAGTTTATCAACATGATATTTTTTGGTAAAGCCATCATTCAAATGGTTTCTATGCTCATATATTCGACGAGAGAGATTGTTTGTCATTCCGACATACATAACTTGATTATTCCAATTCGTTAGGATATAAACGTAAAAGGTATTCATTTCCCAAAATAGCGCTGTAGGATCCTTCGCGGAGCTCAGGATGACACAACTGAAAGTGAATATATACTAGAGCTCTTCGCCGTCGATGTTGAAGAACCACTGCAGCTTGATATAGCCGCCCATGATATCGTCGATACACTCGGGATCCTCGCCCTCGATCCAGGTGACGATGGTGTACTTGTCGACGTCGCCGGGAGCGATCCCCTCGACAGAGGTGTTGAAGACGGTCACGTCGTCGACAAACTCGAAGTTGACGATCTCCTCCAAGGGAGAGTCATCCATGTTGTGCTTTGCATAGATCAGCGGCTCGCCGTTGCGATATACCATGATACGGGTTGCCTCGTCCGCAGACTTGGCAACGCCGGTCACCGTCAGAGTCGAGTCATAGTCGAGCGTCTCGGTGCCGTTGTTCGTCAGATAGAAGGTATAGGCGAGGTAGTTCTGACCGTTGTGGGAGCCGTCGCCCTCGTCATCCAGCCCCTCGGGGAGCCAGTCATAGGTGATGTTGGTGACCTCCTCGACGTTCTCGGCGGTGAGCTTGAGCGTAGGGTCGGAGCCGTCGGCGCTCTCGGAGATAATGATGCCCTTCTGGGCGGCGCCGTTCTCGACCGAGATAACAAGGTCGCCGATCGTCGTCAAAAGCCACGAGATGATCCACAACAGCAGCAGCACCAGCACAGCAACGATCAGCGCAACGCCGGCAATCCGCTTCCACTTGACCTGCTTTGCGATATCCTTGGCGTCACGCTTCGCGTTATAGCGATCAAAGATCGATTCTTTTACACGTTCTGCCTGAACCGCCCTGTCGCCTTGGTTCTCTAGTTTTTCGAGCTGTTCGGGGGTGAAGACCTCGTTTTCGATATTCTTTTTAGCCAAATATACCAGCTCGCTTTCGTAGAAAAATGATAGTTAACGTCGGTAGTGTCTGTCATTCTGAACGGAGCGGTGCGTCAGCAGCGCAAAGTGAAGAATCTTAGTATGCAGCGGTCGATCGCTCCTGTGCGGTTACAGGGGAACTCAATCGCCTGTGCTGTAAGATCCTTCGCACGACACATGTGTCGGCTCAGGATGACAGTAAAGGAAACCTCAGGATGGCATCAAATATACGCGAGAGATTTAAATATCGCAAAGGATTATTCTTCTACAGAATTATCCGCGGCGGGAGCAGCAGGGAATTCGTCAGCGGGCTCAGCGGGCTCGGGAGCGGGCTGGGATTCGGCTGCCTCCTGCTGTGCCTTATACTGCTCATAGCGGGAGACGGGGCGGGATTCTGCGGGTTCGGCGGGCTGCGGCTCAGACGGCGTCTCAGACTGCGCGTCGGACTTCGCCTGCTGCTGTTGTTGCATCTTCCGGAACGCCTGGAACTGACGGAACTGCTCGAGCTCCTCGGCGGACATCCCGGGAGAGGCAGCAGAAGCACCGGCGGCGGCGAGCGCCTCGTCCACGGCGGCCTGCTTCTCTTCATCGGTCCTGGCTTTGCGATAGTTGGACGCGTTGAGCACAACACGGATCATCTCATAGAGGAAGAAGATGATCATCGGCAGCAGCACGACGAGGAAGAACCCGGTCTGGCTCTTGATAAAGTCGAGCGCACCGCCAAGCCCCCTGATGATCTTGCCGTGATAGTCGGCAGAGTAGAACACCGATCCGATCTGAGAGGGGGTCAGATACTCTTCGACGCTGTCCTGATCGGGGACCTCGGAGACGGCGCGGTTATCGCCCCATGTCTGGTAGACATCAATGCCGTCGCGATCGACAGCATCCACGATCCTATGGACGATCAGCGCGGTGCCGCCGTCGGTCGTCTCGGCCGTATAGGTGACGATATCGCCGATCTCATATACGCCGTCGTTGGTAAAGCCGGTCGCCTTGGCGATAATAATATCGCCGGAGGCAAAGTCGCCGCCCTCGTATCCGTCGGGCGAGCCGCCGACCATCGAATCGGACTGGATCGTCTGGATTGTATATCCGAAGATGGTCGAGATACCCGATGACTTTGACGAGAGCGCCATCACGGCGATCAGAATCGACGTCAACAGCACGAGGACGATCAGGATGTTGATAATGGTGTTCAGAATTTTCTTAAATACTTTCATATACCCATGTACTCCAAATCTATAGCATTGGCATCTGCATATACGCATATATGCACAGGCCAGGGCTGTAAATAGTGAAGAGTGAAGAGTGAAGAGTTGTGGGAAAACCCTGCGGGTTTTTGGATTTGTATTTCGGACGGTGTGGTCACCGTCCCTACGGGCGATCCCGGACGGTGTGGTCACCGTCCCTACGGATGATCCCGGACGGTGTGGTCACCGTCCCTACGGGTGATCCCGGACGGTGTGGTCACCGTCCCTACGGGTGATCTCGGACGGTGTGGTCACCGTCCCTACGGATGATCCCGGACGGTGTGGTCACCGTCCCTACGGGTGATCCCGGACGGTGAATGGCAAGCAACAAACGGAAAAGTAGAGGCGTGGTACGGGCGAAACCGTAGTTCCGCCCCTACACTCCATTTTCGCATAGTTCAAAACGTTTTGACCTCTACGCTAGAGCGAGAGGCGAAAGATGGCTCGACTACATTAGGGCGATGCCCCGCCTCCTTGTCGAACCGTAGGAGGCAAAATAGTTTGTCGTTCTGAGGGTCTCGTGTCACGCTGAACATTTTCACGTGTCACGCTGAACGCTTTCAAATGTCATTCTGAACGAAGTGAAGAATCTTGAATATATAGCGTTGGCACTGTAGGATCCTTCGCGGAGCTCAGGATGACATGATGACGAGCTCAGGATAACATTATGAAACAGTCAGAACAACCGGGGATAAACAATTCTCAACGAGCGATCCCCTCGCGGAGAAGGTCTTGCGCGGCGCGGGCGTGTGTTTGCCACCCGCGCCGCCGAACTATTTATCTAAAGAGAAATCTCTTACGCTTCAGATGAAGCTAAGAACA
>CAJODM010000011.1 GCA_905233755.1 uncultured Ruminococcus sp. | reverse complement strand
GCGCATATTCTCGGCGGCGGCGAGCGCACCTTCGGCATCTTGAGCACAACGAGGATCACCGCCGACGAGAGGAAGATAAAGTAGGCGTTGACGATGAACAGATACGAAGCACCCCCGAGCATCTTCCGGTTGCCGTTGGCGATAGAATAGCCGCAGGTACACAGCGGCGGCATCAGCGCGGTCGCGATAGCCCCGAAGTTTTGTCATCCTGTGCGGATACGGTGTCCGTTCAGGATGATATTTTGTTTATGCGACAGCCCTGAAGCATAATGGATCACCGGATTCTCTTCTTCATCATAAAGAAACTGAGCAGCAGAATGACCGCTGCGATAAAGACAGAGAACATCACCGCGGGCGGATAGACCGTCATACCGATGACAAATCCCAACAGCTTGATGCCCATATCGGTCGCATCGATCAGGCGGAGCGCTTTCACCGCTCCCTTAAGCTGAGGGTTCTCTTTTATCAGCAGCTCGCTGCTGATATGATTGCATATGGAGATACAGATCACGTCGATTCCGTACAGCATCTGCGGTACGAGCTCGTCAGAAAACCGTCCGACATAGATGACAAGAAACGGGATCATCGAAGAGAAAAACAGCATCACGATATTGACGACGATCACGGGACGGGAGATATAGTCGGCATAATTCCACAGGTTGTGGATGTTGACCCACATCATCCCGAGCCAGAAGAACGACAGCGCATATACGACGACCTGGAACGCAAGCTCGTTCAGGTCGCTCCACCGCGCGCCATTCGGCACGGCAAATTCGAGCACGGCTATCGTCATAATGATCGCCATGATCGCATCAAAAAACGCGACAAATCTGTCTTTCTTCATACGATACACTCCTTTTCATCCGATGACTCATCGGTTCTCTTCTATCATCTTCCAATACCCCGGAGCATCGTCCTCATAACTGCCATAGGCGCGATACCAGCGATCGGACAGGAAGGGGATCGGCTTGTGCTTTGGGAGCGTTGCGGCAAGTCGGTCGATGCTGTCGCGCAGATAGGCAGCGATCGTTCCGCGCTGTTCGTCAAGCGGCTCATCCGGGTCATATGCGATCGGATCGCCGACGAGGATGACGGCGTTCTTCTTCTCGACATAGACGGGATAGAACCGGATCGCCCTGTGTGTTCTGCGATAATACAGACGTGCGATATCAACAAATCCCGGCTGCAGCTCATTGATATAGTTAGAGTACCGCTTGGGCGATTCGGCAAAGATAACCAGATCATCGCCGTGTGTCAGCGCCGTTATGCTTTGCTTGAAGGTTTTGACGATCGATTTGTTGTGATAGACGGGAATCGTTTCGGAGTAGAGCAGCAGCGGCGGCAGCCCCTTTGCTACAATATGTGACAGCATGCGCCAGAACCATTTGCAGCGCCGGCTGTTGCCGCAGAAAATATCGTGAAAGGCATAGTTGACAGCAGCATGGCTGTCCAGCGCACAGCTCACCGTCCAGGTCTGATGCTTGCGCCGAAAGTCGAGGGTCATCATCACGGGCCCGCGGATAGCGGCATGGTTACAGACAAACACCGCCGGCTCGCTGTCGGGCTGTTCTTCATAGATGGTAGAAGAGTGCGGAAAGCATAGCCGCAGTATCCCGCGGATCATCTTGTAGTACAGATAGCTTAGTTTCATAGGGGGACTTCTTTCGACAGGATTCGCATATTATTATAGCCGAAAGGTTTGATTTCGTCAAATACAGAAGTTCCCTCCTTGTGTGCCGTGGTCGGGTCAGCAGTCTCCCCTCTTGATCCTCTGTATCACCGCCCCGATATCATTGTCTATACAAATACTTCTGTCCTCTATCTCCTTTGGACAGATAGCTTCTGTGTAGTTGATACAGGCATAGACGGAGTTCTCGTTTGCCAGCGTCATCTGCCAGAACGGGTACTTCACGATGACGGGGGTGTTGGCCCCGACACCGAGCTCCAGATAGAGGACATGGTCGTGCTCGTGCTTTCTGAGAAAGTCGGCGTACGCTGCCGATGCCCTGTGCCAGCCCTCATCCTCGACAAAGCTGTCGTCCGCGCGCAGGTTCATCACCACATCGCTGTCGTCATCGGGGCACTTGGGGATCAGAGATGTCGGTATCTGCATTTTTATCTTGCTGTCATGAGGCAGGCAGAACACACCGCTCTCATCTTTGACGAATCCCTGTGCCTCCATCGCCTGCATCACCCATGGTTCGTTGTCATAGGTTTTCTGCAGTTTTGGGTTCACGGATTGGAACAGACCGTAGTCGCCCTGCGTATAGAACAGGCGGCTCTTGTCAAATCCCGCCTTCTGGAACTGATGATCGACGTTTGTCGTGATGACAAAGTAATCTTTGTCTTTCACAAGCTCCAGCAGCTCGGGGTACACGGGCTTTTGAGCTTCTATATAACGATTGAAGTAGATGTGCCTTGCCCACCACGCCCAGCGCGTTTGAGCATCGGGAAACGGATAGAATCCACCCGCATACATATCCTTGATCCCGAACCGGCGTTCAAAATCGAAGAACCAGCGCTCAAACCGTTCGCCGCTGTAGGTCAGCCCCGCAGAGGTGGACAGTCCCGCCCCCGCACCGATCAGGATCGCGTCGGCGGTGTTCAGCTCTACACTCAGCCGTTGTATCTGTTCCTCCTTGGTGCCGATGCCGTTGCTGATATGGCTGAATCCGCGCAGCGCGGCAAGCCCCTTTCGGATCGTCTCCTGATACCCGTTCGGCAGAGAATCATAGTTGTCTTGCATCCGAATCACCTCTTCATCATCATGATCGCGATCATGATCGCGGCAAAGCCGCATTCGATATAGCCAAAAACGGGGTCGGACACACCGCCCGACCCCGTTGTTATTTCGATCTGTTATGAGCGATCTCGCGCCCCATAGCCAACAGCATCTAAGAGATGAAAGCAAAATCCCTGTAGAGATCCAAAACTCCGCAGGGTTTCTCCCAGCTATTCGATCTTCACTCTTCGCTATGCTTTCACCATGCCGGAGCGTTTACTGGTTCTTCAGCGCGCGCTCGAGCCATACATCGGCGATATCGAGCGCAAGATACAGCCCGTTCTTCTCGCTGGACTTGACGAGCTGCTTGCGGGGGCTCAGGTCGGGGTCGGTGCACAGCAGCTGGATCGCTACCTTATCGGCGACCTCGAGATCGCCCACCTGCTTCTTGGATTTGATCTGCATGCGGATGACAAACCGCTGGTCCATGCTGCCATAGTACAGCTCATCGCCGCACCGAACCAACGGCTTGCCCTTATAGGTCGAAAACTCCTTCTCAGCCAAAAGGATCAGTCCCTTCTATAGTGATTAGATATTCAGGTACGACTTCAGCATCGCCTCGAGAAGGTCGTCGCGGTCGATCTTGCTGATAATGTTTCTGGCGTTACCGTATGTAGTGATATAGGTGGGATCCTCGCTCAGGATGTACCCGACGATCTGATTGACCGGGTTGTAGCCCTTCTTCTTGAGCGCGTCATAGACAGTCGTGAGCGCCGCCTTGAGCTCATCGTCCTTGTTGCCGCCTAAGGAGAAAATCATCGTCTTATCTAACATAGAAACACCTCCGTCATATACCATTACGCATATAGTATACACCATATTGACAAATAATGCAAGTCATAACTTTTTCCACCCCCTGTTCAATGGAAAGTGGAAAATGGAAAGCGGAAAATTGCGGTCACTCAATTGCTCGGAAAAAGGGATTCGTTACGGATGATGAGATTCCCCTGTGAGGGGAAATGTCCGCATCGCGGACAAAAGGGTGAGCCGTCCTCGCTGGAGGAGTCATCATCCCTACATTTTTAACGGACATTTCCTTGATGCCGTAGGGACGGTGACCACACCGTCCGCAAAATGCACCGTCCGCCCATGCGGGCGTTTCCTCGGCACCGTAGGGACGGTGACCACACCGTCCGAATATAAATCCAAAAACCCGTAGGGGTTTCCCGCAATTCTTCATTCTTCAGTCTTCATTATTCACTCAAGAAAGCGCGCTTTGCGCGCATTTCGTATAGCCATCACCGATTATTGCTTCAGCAAAATCGGTGGGCATATAAATCTTTTTTCTTTATAAGAAACGAGCAGTTTCTTATAAAGTGAAAAAGCACAGCCGTGCCCGCCGGACACGACTGCGTGTATTTTCTTCTACAGAATTATCCCTTCAGCCGGATACCGGACTGCTCGAGGGTATCGACGATGCTGTCGCTGACAGCGGTGACCTCGTCGCGCGTCAGCGTGCGGGTGTTGTCCGAGAACGTCAGGCGCACCGCAATGGACGACGCGTCCTCCGCCTCATAGATATCGATGACCTCCACCTTTCGGATCAAAGCACAGGATGCAGCGTCGATCGCCTTCTTGATCGGCTCGAAACGGGACGTCAGGAAGCTCAGGTCGATCTCAATGCTCGGGTACTTGGACGGCTCGTCATACACGATATCGGCGCTATCTATCGCTGCGAACCGATCCACATCCAGCTCGGCGAACACCACCACGGCGCGGCGGTCAAGCTTCTTCTGCACCGATGGGTGCAGGATGCCGATCCGACCGATGGATGTGCCGTCGACGATGATCTCGTACAGGTTCGTCGGGTGCTCATACTCTCGCTCGGGCGATACCGGCGCGAACGCGACCGGCAGGTGCTTGAGCTCCAGCGCAAGCTCCTCGATCATCTCCTTGAGCCGATAGTAAAGCGAGCGCACGTCGGCGCCCTTCTGATACAGGGTGACGGCGAGGTGCTTCTCCTCAATGCACAGGCCGTCCTTCATGCCGGTGACGACCCTGCCGATCTCGAATATCCCGAACGACGGCGCGTAGCCGAGGTTCGACCTCACCTGACAGAGCTGTGTCGGGATCATCGAGCTGCGGATGGTCTCGATGTTGGGGTTCGAGGCGTTCTGCAGCTTGATCCGGCCGACGTTGTCGATCCCGATATCGGAGAGCTCGTCCACATAGTTCCAGATATACGAGTGTACCTCGTGCAGGTTATACTTCTTGACAAGGATATCCTTGATGTTGTCCTCGTCCTTCTTCACATATTCGGGGCGCGTCGGGAACAGCGGCGCCGCCGCGGTATGCACCTCAAAGTTATCATACCCGAAGATACGGGTGATCTCCTCGATGATATCCGCCTTGATGGTGACGTCCTTGGTGGCGCGCCACGAGGGCACCGTAACGGTGAAGTCGTCGCCCGACAGCGTCACCGCGAACCCCAGCCGCGATAGCGTATCGACGATGGTGTCGTTGTCGATCGCGATACCGGTATAGCGGTCGACGTACGCCTTGTCAAAGCTCAGGGTGATCTCGGGATAATGATAGGCATAGTCGTCGGTCAGCGACGACTTCACCTGCACCCCGCTGTCATACTGCCGCAGCAGATAGACGAACCGCGCTATCGCCGCAGTCGTCAACGCGGGATCGAGCGACTTCTCATATCGCATCGAGGCGTCGGTGCGGTGGGACAGGCGCACGGTAGACTTGCGGATAGACACCGCGTCAAAGGTCGCCGACTCGAGCGTCAGGGTATGGGTATCCTCGACGATCTGAGAGTCGAGCCCGCCCATGATACCGGCGATGGCGACCGGCGTATCACCGTTGCAGATCATCAGCGTATCGGTGTCGATATGCCGCTGTACGCCGTCGAGGGTCGTAAAGTCAAACTCATGGTCGAACCGCTTGATGCGGATGCTCCCTACCTTGCGGGAGTCGAACGCGTGCATCGGCTGGCCCATCTCGAGCATCAGGTAGTTGGTCATATCGGCGAGGAAGTTGATCGCGCGCATCCCGCAGTAGTACAGCCGGATACGCATATTCACCGGCGAGATCAACCGCGAGATGTTCTCGAACTGCAGGCAGCTATAGCGCTGGCACAGCGGATCCTCGATCTTCATGTCCACCTGCGGCAGCGCATCATACGCCGTCAGATCCTCTGTCGGCAGCGCGCGTAGCGGTCGGCGGGCGATCGCCGAGAACTCGCGCGCGATCCCGTAGTGGCTCCACAGATCGGGGCGGTTGGTCAGCGACTTGTTGTCCACCTCAAAGATGATGTCGTCGATCGCGTACAGCTCCTTGATATCGGTGCCGTTGACGACGTCATCGGTGATCTCCATGATCCCCGCGTGATCGTCGCTGATGCCGAGCTCGCGCTCAGAGCAGCACATCCCGTGGCTCATATATCCCGCGAGCGGACGCGGCGCGATCTCGATCTCGCCCAGGCGCGCCCCCACCGGTGCGAACGCGGTCTTCATCCCGACGCGCACGTTCGGCGCGCCGCACACGACGTCGGTGGGCGTATCGCCGCCGGCGTCCACCTTAAGCAGGTGCAGCTTCTTCGACTCGGGGTGTGGCTCGACCGACAGGATCTCGGCGACGACGACGCCGCTGATATCGCTGCCCTTGTGCTGTATATCGTTCTCGACCTCGGCGGTCGACAGCGAGAACCGGTTGATCAGCTCGAGCTCGTCGAGCCCCGACAGATCAACGAAGTCCTTGATCCAATTCATTGATAAAAACATCCGACTGCCTCCCTTACTTGTCCTCACAGAACTGGTCGAGCACCCTCAGGGAGCCCGCGTTCAGATCACGGATATCCTTGATCCCGTACTTCATCATCGCCAGCCGCGTCAGCCCCAGCCCGAACGCAAATCCGGTGTACTCCTCGGGGTCGATCCCGCCCTCGCGCAGCACCGCGGGATGGATCATCCCGCAGGGGCACAGCTCGAGCCAGCCCGAGTGG
The DNA here is from genome assembly GCA_905233755.1 of uncultured Ruminococcus sp. Lineage (GTDB taxonomy): Bacteria > Bacillota > Clostridia > Oscillospirales > Acutalibacteraceae > Ruminococcoides. Next base: position 57,389 of record CAJODM010000011.1, on the reverse strand, counting down.
TTGCACGAGGGGCATCCCTCGTCGCCGCCGCAGATCAGACAGCTGATATCCAGCTCGAACCCCGGCTCGACAAAGGGAAAGAACCCGGGCCGCAGCCGCACCTTGATGTCCTTCTGGAACACCTCGGAGAGCATCGTCTTCATAAAGTAGATGAGGTTGGAGATCGAGATGTTCCGATCCACCATCACGCCCTCCATCTGGAAGAACGTGTTCTCATGGGTGGCGTCGGTCGCCTCGTTGCGAAAGCACCTCCCCGGGAAGATCGCGCGGATCGGCATCCCGTCCTCGATCAGCCGTGAGCCGTACTTGCGCAGGATCGCGTTCTGGGCGGCGGATGTCTGGGACTTCAAGAGCTCGCCGTTCTCGAGATAGTAGGTGTCCTGCATATCGCGGGCGGGGTGATCCTTGGGGACGTTGACCGCCTCGAAGCACTCATAGTCGGTCACCACCTCGGGATAGTCCTCGACGTTGAATCCCATGGTGGTGAAGATGCGCTCACACTCGCGCTGTACCAGCGTGATGGGATGATAGGAGCCACGCTCGGCGGACGACGGGATCGTCAGATCGAACGCGGGCATCAGCTCGATCTCGCGTTTGATCTCGAGCTCCTTGAGCTCGCTTGAGCGGCGGGCGATGCTCTCGGCGGTCTGGGACTTGAGCTGGTTGACGAGCATGCCGAAATGCTTCTTCTCCTCATTCGACAGATCCTTCATCCCCTTGAGCAGGTCGGTGACGGAGCCCTTCTTGCCGAGGTACTTGACGCGCAGGTTCTCGATCGACTGCATATCGACGGCCTCCGACAGCTCGGCGGCGAGCTGTTCTCGTAGCTGTTCGAGCTTCTCTTTCATATCGTTCCTCCTAGATAAAAAAATAGTCCCCCATCCCGACAGGGACGGAGGATCCGCGGTACCACCCATATTCCCGCCGTGACGGCGGGCGCTCATCGACCCTATAACGCAGGTCAGTCGTCCCGACCTACTGCTAAGGGTTCAGTCGGGCCGCTCGGGAGTGAACTTCATCCTCGGCGTTCGGCGCGCGCTCTCAGCCCATGGCACGCGCTCTCTTGGCGAACGGATCGGGGACTACTCTCTCCGTCATCACGTTATCGGGTATATTTTAGCACCAAGGAGCGGGTTTTGCAAGCTTTTTTATTGAAAAAGGGATTGAAATATGTTATAGTACCGTATAAAGGAAGTGAATGATATGGATACTCTGGTCGAACAGGTGGTGCGGCGCGACCGCACCCCGCGCTATACGCTGAACGTGGTGCTGATCATCCTCATAGCGGCGGCCGTGCCCGCGTTCTTCATGGTGCTGGGCAAGCTCATCGAACGGTACTATCTGGTGGTGATCGGGCTGTTTTTGCTGCTGTTTGCGGTCTATCTCGCGTGGTACTTCATCACCTCGCTGAAGTTCGAGTACGAATATGCCGTCCTCGGCTCGACGTTCCGCGTCGATAAGGTCATCGCCCAGCGTCGGCGCAAGAAGGTGCTCAAGCTCGACATCAAGGAGATTGACGGGATCTTCTTCTACAGCGATGAGAAAATGTCCGCGCTCAAGCTCAATAAGGTATATGATGTCGCCGCGCGCAGCTATGACGAGCAGAACCTGGTCGCCACCTTCCCCGCTGAGAACGGTCGGAAGAACGCGATCGTCTTCTGCCCGAAGGAGAAGATCCTCACAGCGATGAAGCCGTACTTCAACCGCGAGGTCGCGCTCGCTGTCTATCACGACAAGCTCCTATGAGAACGATCACACGCGACGATATCCGGGAGCATCTGCCGCCCCGCCCCGATAACGCCCACAAGGGCACGATGGGGTCGCTGTGCGCTGTCACCGGCAGCTACGGCTATGCGGGCGCGGCGATGCTGTGTGCACGCGCCGCGCTGCGCTCGGGCGTCGGGCTGCTGTACCAGATGCTGCCGCAGAGCATCTATCCCGCCTTCACCGCCTATGCTCCCGAGGCGGTGTGCCTGCCGCTCGACGGAGTGCTCTCGGCAGCACACGCCGATATGATCCTCAGGCGGATGAACGCCTGCAACGCGGCTGTGATAGGGTGCGGCATCGGCAACACCGACTCGACCCGCCCGCTGATCGCCCAAGTCGTCAGGGAGTGTACCTCTCCCCTGCTGCTCGATGCCGACGGGCTGAACGCGCTGTGTGCGGATATGGACGCGCTGTGTGCGCGCACCGCCGGGGCGGTGCTCACCCCGCACCCAAAGGAGTTCGAGCGGATGACGGGGATATCGGTCGGCACGACCGACAGCAAGCGAGCGGACGCCGCAGAGCGGTTCATCGACGCCTATCCGAACACCGTGCTGGTGCTCAAAGGGGATCGCACCATCGTCGCGTCGTGCGATGGGATGCTCCTCAACACCGCCGGCAACCCCGGGATGGCGAAGGGCGGCTCGGGCGACGTGCTGTCGGGGATCATCGCTTCGCTCATGGCACAGGGCGCCGACGCGTTCGACGCCGCTGTGATGGGCGTGCATATCCACGCGCTCGCGGGCGATATCGCCGCTCAGCACTTGAGCCGAACCGCGATGCTCCCGAGCGATATCATCGAGCACCTGCCGCAGGTGTTCTTGGATAGTGAAGAGTGAAGAGTTGCGGACGGTGTGGTCACCGTCCCTACGGTGTCACGAAAACGCTGCATAGAATCGTAGGGATGATGACCACATCATCCGGAAGGTCTATGACCGCTTTGCATTGATAACGGACGGTGAGATTCCCCTGTGAGGGGAATCTCATCATCCGTAACGAATCCCTTTTTCCGAGCAATTGAGTGACCGGGATTTTCCACTTTCCGTTTTCAATTTTTCTATCATAAGTTTCAAGATAAAGAAGGGTTTATTATGGCAAAAAAACAGTTCAAAACCGAGAGCAAGAAGCTGCTCGACATGATGGTCAACTCCATCTACACCCACAAGGAGATTTTTCTTCGCGAGCTCATCTCCAACGCAAGCGACGCGATCGACAAGCTGTACTTTCGGTCGCTGACGGATGATTCGGTCACGCTCTCGCGCGATGACTATGAGATTCGCATCACCGCCGACAAGGACGCGCGCACGCTGACGATCGAGGACAACGGCTGCGGCATGACGCAGAACGAGCTCGAAAACAACCTCGGCACGATCGCCAAGAGCGGCTCGCTCGACTTCAAGCGCTCCGAGGAGAGCGGCGATCAGATCGACATCATCGGCCAGTTCGGCGTCGGGTTCTACTCGGCGTTCATGGTCGCCGACAACATCCGCGTCGAGAGCCGCGCCTACGGCGCTGACGAAGCGTATGTATGGGAGAGCGCGGGCGCCGACGGCTATACCGTCAAGCCGTGCGACAAGGACACGGCGGGCACCGTCATCACCCTGCACATCAAGCCGGACACCGACGACGAGCCGTACACCCCGTTCCTCGAGACCTATCGGCTGCGCGAGCTGGTGAAGAAGTACAGCGACTATATCCGCTACCCCATCCGGATGCTCACCGAGCAAAGGCACAAGAAAGACGACAGCGACGAATACGAGACCGTGCACGAGGACGAGACACTCAACAGCATGATCCCCATCTGGAGGAAATCCCCGTCAGACGTCAGCGACGAGGACTATGCCAACTACTATAAGGACAAGTTCATGGATTATGACGCGCCGCTCAAGGTCATCCGCCAGAAGACCGAGGGTACGGCGGACTATACCGCGCTGCTGTTCATCCCGTCCCACGCGCCGTACGACTACTACAGCCGCGAGTACGAGAAGGGGCTGCAGCTATACTCCAGCGGCGTGCTCATCATGGAGAAGTGCAAGGAGCTGCTGCCGGATCACTACAGCTTTGTCAAGGGGCTGGTGGACAGCGCCGATCTGTCGCTGAACATCTCGCGCGAGATGCTGCAGCACGACCGTGGGCTCAAGATCATCGCAAAAGCGATCGAGAAGAAGATCACCTCCGAGCTGTCCAAGATGCTGCGGACGGATCGCGAGAAGTACGAGCAGTTCTTCTCATCGTTCGGCGCCGCGCTCAAGTGGGGCATCTACTCGTCGTTCGGCGCGCACAAGGACACGCTGCAGGAACTCATCCTGTTCAAGTCCTCTGCCGAGCAGAAGTATGTCACGCTCAAGGAGTATGTCGAGCGGATGAAGCCCGATCAGGACAAGATCTACTATGCCGTCGGCGAGAGCATCGGCAAGATCTCGCTGCTGCCGCAGGTCGAGGCGGTGATCGGCAAGGAGTTCGAGGTGCTGTACCTGACTGAGGATATCGACGAGTTTGCGATCCAGATCCTGTCCGCCTATGACGGCAAATCATTCCTCAACGTCTGTACCGAGAACCTCGACCTCTCGGATGACGACGCCAAAGAGAAGGTGCGCGAGCTCAACGATAACGCCGCCGATCTGCTCGGGTATATGAAAGACGCGCTCGAGGGCGCAGTCGCCAAGGTTCGGTTCACCGGCGCGCTCGGATCGCACGCCGTCGCGCTGTCGAGCGAGGGGACGCTGTCGGTCGGCATGGAGCAGATCCTCAACAAGATGCCCGGCACCGAGAACGAGCACATCAAGGCGGAGACGGTGCTCGAGATCAACACCGACCACGCCATCAAGGAGCGGCTGTTCGAGCTGTTTGCACATGACAAATCGAAGCTGTCGGACTATACCAAGATCCTCTATGCCCAGGCGCGGCTCGTCAGCGGGCTGTCGATCGACAACCCCTCACAGATCGCCGACCTCGTGTTCGGGCTGATGGTATAGCGTCCGCCCGACGTCATCAACGTATCAACAAGGAGGACTTACGATGAGCAAGATACTCGTCACCTACTTCTCGGCAAGCGGCGTGACCGCGCGCGTCGCCGAGAACCTGTCGAGAGCGATCGACGCCGATCTGTATGAGATCACCCCCGCTGTCCCCTACACCAAATCCGACCTCAACTGGATGGACAAGCAGTCGAGGAGCTCTGTCGAAATGCGCGACAAGAGCTCTCGCCCGGCGCTTTCGGATACGAGCGCGCCCGTCGCAGGATTTGACACCGTGTTCGTCGGGTTCCCGATCTGGTGGTACGTCGCGCCGACGATCATCAACAGCTTTCTGGAGGCGTATGACTTTAGCGGCAAGAAGATCGTGCTGTTTGCGACCTCGGGCGGGTCGGGATTCGGCAAGACGGTCGCCGGATTGCAGCCGAGCGCGCCGAACGCCGTTATCGTCGAGGGCGCGATCCTCAACGGCAGCCCGACTCAGGCAGAGCTCAGGGCGTTTGCCGACAAATTCTGAGAATATCACGGAGGAGAAGCTATGATTTTCAACGAGACTTTCACCCTTCATAACGGGGTAGCGATCCCAAAGCTCGGTCTGGGCACCTGGTTCATCGACGACGACAAGGCGGCCGAGGCGGTTCGTCAGGCGGTGTGCATCGGCTATCGCCATATCGACACCGCCCAGGCATACGGCAACGAGCGCGGCGTCGGCGAGGGCGTGCGCACCTGCGGCGTTCCCAGAGAGGATATCTTCGTCACCTCCAAGGTCGCCGCCGAGTGCAAGAGCTATGACAGCGCGGCAGAGAGCATCGACCGCACCCTGGCGGTGATGGGGCTCGAGTACCTTGACATGATGATCATTCACTCGCCCCAGCCGTGGGTCGAGGTCAACCAATCCGACGACCGGTACTATAGCGAGAACAAAGAGGTGTGGCGGGCGCTCGAAGATGCGTACCATGCCGGAAAGCTCCGCGCTATCGGCGTATCGAACTTTGAAGAGCAGGATCTAAAGAACCTGCTCGACGGGTGCCGCATCCGCCCCATGGTCAACCAGATCCTCGTCCATATCGCGAACACCCCGCTCTCGCTCATCGAGTACTGCAGGCAGCACGACATCGTGGTCGAGGCATACTCGCCCGTCGCCCACGGCGCGGCGATGCAGAACCCCGCGATCGCTGACATGGCCGCAAAGTACGGCGTCACCATCCCGCAGCTCTGCATCCGATATGACCTGCAGCTCGATACGGTCGTCCTGCCCAAAACCGCGAACCTCGCCCATATGAAGGCGAACGCCGAGCTCGACTTCTGTATCTCTGACGAGGATATGGCGTACCTTGAGCATGTAGAGCCGCTCGACTATGGCGATGCGGGGTACTTCCCCGTGTTCGGCGGCAAGCTGTGATCAACCGATCAACACGGAGCTGTCGCAGGGTGAACCGCTCCTCTGATACGGACAATAATAGAAATGAGACCTCCTGTGGCAGCATAGAGAAGCTGCTATAGGAGGTCTTTGTTATGACAGATAATACACCCGGTTTACTGCGCTAATATAGTCCCGAATCCTGCCAGAGCGATGACAAAAAGCGCCTGTACGCGCTTGTTGATACAAAAAGGAGCCGGTTCCCCGACTCCAAGATCAGCAACTCAGCACGTCGCGATAGATAGATAGGTCGTCATCCTTGAACACGTTGAAGATGACCTTGATATCGCTACCTGTTGTTATTTTGTACTCTTTTACGGTAGATACAGCGATCTGAGCCGCCTTTCTCTGCGGGAACCCGAACACGCCCGTTGAGATACAGCAGAACGCGATGCTGTTGACCCCGTTCTCCTCGGCGAGCTTCAGGCAGGAGAGGTAGCAGCTACTGAGCCCTTCACAGTGTTCATCTGTCAGCTTTCCGCTGACGATTGGGCCGACCGTGTGCAGCACATAGCTGCTCGGCAGGTTATAGCCGGGCGTGATCTTCGCCTGACCTGTCGGCTCCTCGTGCCCCTGCTGCCGCATGATCTCAAAGCACCGGTATCTCAGAGATAGCCCCGCCGCGCTGTGGATGCAGTTGTCGATGCAGGAATGCAAGACCCTGAAACACCCTAACAGCTGGGCGTTCGCGGCGTTCACCACCGCGTCTACACTGAGCGTAGTGATATCCCCCTGCCACAGATACAGATCGCCGTCGATCGGCTCGAGGTCGGAGAGTTCGGTGATCCCCTTCGCCTGTGCTTCGGCTCTCAGGTACTCGCCCTCGATCCTCAGATATTCGTCGCTCAGGGGCTTGGGCATCCAGAGATTCATCAGTGCGCGGAGCAGATCCTTCTGCCCCTGCTCGTCCGCAGGGATCCTGTAGCGGCTGAGCTGAGATGGCTCTTTTTGCAGTTCTTTGATCAGCCAAATACGCTGTTCTTCATGTGTCATACGATCACCTGAGCGTGTTCTCGCCGTCGGCGGCGGTCGCCGTCAGCCGTCGGGCATGGAGGACGGTGCGGTAGCTGTCGACGTTCGAACAGGTCGACAGCGTCAGGATCGTGTCACTCGCCCCCACCTCGACGCCAAAGTCATACACCGACCGGCCGCGGATCGTCGTCAAAAACGCTGCATAGCTCTCGTCATCGGCAAAATCGGTGGTGATATAGTAGTCCTCGGCCTTCACGGTATAGACCGAGAACACCTCATAGCGCGCATAGTCGTCGGGCGTGACGAAGGTGAGGATACGGTTCTCCCGGTTGTCACACCAGCTGTCGTCAAGCACCGCCGACAGCGAGCCGAACATCGAGCCGTCGCGGCGGTTGTGGCCGTAGATCACAAGGTTGCGGCTCTGCCCGATATGATCGCGAAAGTCAAGGAACACCCACCCCGCCGAGTTCTCGGCGCCGTCGAAGCTATGCGTAAGGTAGAAGTCGTTGTCGCCGCTCTGCACCACCGGATAAGAGACCGCGGTGCCCTCTACCCTCAGGTATCCGACGGTGTCGGGGTTCAGCGCGAGCAACCGCTCAAAGTCGACCTCATACCGGCTGTCCGCATCGGCATCCGCTGTGTCGGGCGTATCGGCGACGGTGATCGCCGACTGTACCTCGTCGATGACAGAGCGCGACGCAGCGTTCTCGCAAAGCCATGTATAGAGCTTGTATCCCGCAAAGGCGACCACCGCCACCAAGAGCGGGATCACCACCGCGATGAATATCCTGTTCTGTCCGCCGCGGCGTTGCTTGCCGCCGTGCTTCGCATTGTACCGATCCATATGTCACCATCCGTCCGTCGCCCGTCTTTCGACCGGCCGACCGTCCTGTAAGAAAAAAGTCAAAGAAGACCGACAGGGTTACTGCCGGTCTTCATCCATGTTATACTACGCGATTACTTCGTGTGCTTGGGAGCGAAAGCGGTCTTCTTGCCGTAGACTGCGGTAGCGGCGATCGACATCGAAGCGATGACCAGCAGGAACACATACAGCATCACCGAATCGCCGGTCTTGGGGTTCGAGGTAGCGGGCGCCTCATCGGGGGTCGCAACGTCCTCTTCCTCGGGATCGGTTTCCTCGGGGTCGGTGGGATCCTCGGCCGGCTCGTCGGTCGGCTCTTCGATCGATTCATCGGTCGGCTCGATGGTCGGCTCGATGGTCGGCTCCTCGGTCGATTCCTCAATCGGCTCCTCGGTCGGCTCCTCGGTCGGCTCCTCGGTCGGCTCCTCGGTCGGCTCGTCGGTCGGCTCGATCACGGGGCAGGTGGGCTTGACGGGCGTGCAGGTGGGCTTGACGGGCTTGACCGGCTTGCACTCGGGCTGAGTGGGCTTGACCTCGGGCTTGCACTCGGGCTGAGCGGGCTTGACCTCGGGCTTGCACTCGGGCTGAGCGGGCTTGACCTCGGGATTCGTCTTGCCGGAGTCGGCGGTGATCTTCTGGGGCTCTGCGAACGCCTTGCCGGTCTCGCACGCATAGACACCGATAGCGAGAACGGAGGTGAAGGCAGCGACAATGGCTATCGCCAGAACGATAGGCAAAACTCTCTTCTTCATTTTGATTTCTCCTTTTTTGAATTTCCTAAACTAAAAACTGTATATGGCACAAAATGCCACAATTACAAGCAATATCACTATACAACATCACATTTGCTTTATAATTGCATATCAGAATAATAATGAAGAAAATGATACTTTTTTCGACTTTTCTGTGATATTTTCGCAGAGTGTGACGAAGTTGAAACCGAGTGTGACACATCTGTCACCAAATCCGGTGTTCATCGGGGCTCAGAGCACCAGATGTTGTGGCGGCTATCCTTATGCTGTTACCGAATCTGTCACCGATTCTTCATCCGCCAAAACCGCTGTGCCCGCTATTCCGACGGCTCAAAATCCCACACGCGGATCCCCAGCTCGTCGATATACCGCCTGCCGATCACACCATCTGCCGGGGTGATCACGATCTCGCCGGTCAGCCCGATCACCGCCTCGAGCAGATGCCCCGTCAGCACCGCGTTCTCGTCACTGGAGCGATAGGCGAACAGCGCGTGCAGATGCAGATACGGCGCGCCCTCATAGCGCGTCAGGTTCCCGTCGAGCGACACCATCTCCAAAAGGGCGGTCACCGTCGTCGGATGATACGACTTTGTCTTTCTATCAAAGACGCCGACCGTGGCGGTGTCGCATCCGCCGATCCCGTGGATCGACGCGGTCGTCAACCCTTCGCGCGCGCACACATCACTCAGGGTGCGGATGATCTCATCCCCCGGATCGAGACGGACATAGTATTGCTCACCAAATCTTCTGTACTGCATAGGACATTCTCCTTTCGTTTCTCCTATTATACACCGCGCTGCCCGCGCTGTCAAAAAGATTGGACATTCTCATCCGTACGTGCTATACTGAACTATACAAGGAAAGCGAGGGATCCCCATGGATATCAACATCAGACAGGCAGCACCCGACGAGCTCGAGACCGTGCTCATCTGGCGGATGGAGACGCTGCGCGAGGTGTTCGCTCCGGTCGATCACCTGATCGACGACGCCGAATGGGCCGCTATCGAGGAGAACACCCGCGCCTACTACCGACAGACGATGCAAAGCGGCGAGCATATCGCGTATCTGGCGCTTCTCGACGGTATGATCGTCGGATGCGGCGGGGTATGCGTTCACCGCGAGCTCCCCTCCCCCGACAACCTCGGCGGCGGATGCGCCTATCTGATGAACATCTATACCAAGGCGCGCTACCGCGGACACGGCGTCGCCACCGCGCTGATCCGCCATATGATCGAGCAGGCACAGGCACAGGGGATCAGCAAGATCTATCTCGAGACCTCGTTCGATGCCGAGCGGCTGTACCGGAGCATGGGGTTCAGAGATATGGACGGATATATGATGCTCGGCGAGAGCCGCTGGAGACCCGAGGATATCCGTCGATGATCCCGCAGATTCCGCATCATCCATCATCATCTATAGAGAAACAGGGCTGTCGCTCGACAGCCCTGATGTTATATTATCCTCCCGTGTTGCGCAGACGCTTCAGCGCCGCTATCAGCGCGCGCGGCGCGTCGGCGGGGTCGGTGAGCGCCGCTGTCGCCGCCTCCATCGGACACGAGCCGGTGCCATCGCGGTTCATGATCGTATCGGTGAGCGTACCATACGATGCGGTGATCCCCGCGTCCTTAAGCAGCAACGCGGCATCCTTGCTCATCACATCGGCATAGACCGCCCGCACCCGCAAGAGGATATACAGCATCGCAGCCGCCCTGCCGACGATCCGGTCGGCGGCATACCCACCGCTGTCGTCCGTTCCCGAAAGAACGCGCTCCAACAGCGGCCGGATCCCGCGCTCATCGCTCGTATAGACCTGCTCGCCGCAGAGGAGCACCAGGGTATATCCCCCCTGATGCAGCATCCCCTTGACCCGGGCGAGCTCATCCACGGGGATGCTCCACGCGGTACATGACAAGCGGGATCAGCGCCCACTGCAGCAGGATGCCAAACAGCCCCGCTGTGATACTCGTATAGATCACCGCGGGATCGACCGCCGTATAGCCGAACGCATATACCGAGAGCAGGATCGCCGCCGCGCGCACCGCGCGTCCGGCGAGCTGGACGATCACCACCTGCAGCAGAACCGGCAGCCGGGTTCCTCTGAGCAGCCCCGCCGTCAACCCGTACACGCACAGCTCGATCATCATAAACGGCAGCATCCCCGCTATCGGCATCCCCGTCATCAGAAAGCTGAAAAGCGGCGACAGCACCCCCGCGATCAACCCGACAACGGGCCCCGCCAGCATCCCGACCAGGATGATCGGCAGGTGCATCGGCAGGAACGCTTCGCCTAGCGCCGTGCCCGACAAGGACACACGCCCGATCACATGGAACAGCTGCGGCAGCGCGACCGCCGCGGCGATCGCCCCGATGGTGTAAAGGGCACGCGCCCCGATGGATAGGTTTGTTCTGACAGATGTAGCGTTCATCGTTTATCTCCTCTCAAAGCTCGTTGCCACCGCCGCGAGCAGGTCGCGGATCGACAGGTGCTGGGGACACGCCCGCTCGCACCGTCCGCATCGGATGCAGTCGGACGCCCTGCCGCCCTTGGCGGTGATGATGTCATAGTAATAGTCCTGGTTCCAATCGTGAAAGTGCTCCTTCGCGTTGTAGCACGAGAACAGGTCGGGGATCGAGATCCCCTTGGGGCATCCCTCGACACAGTAGCGGCACGCGGTACAGGGGATGGTGTTCTGTCCCTTGAGGATGCCGCACACCTGCTCGATCGCCTCGCGCTCAGCAGCGCTCAGCGGCCGGATATCGGTCATGACGCTGAGGTTATCCTGCATCTGCTCCATCGTGCTCATGCCCGACAGCACCGCACACACGTTCTCAAAATCCGCCGCAAACCGCAGCGCGTAGCTCGCATAGCTGCCGCCGTCAAGACGGTCGAACACCGCCTGTGCCTGTTCGGGCAGGCGCACCAACGACCCGCCCTTGACGGGCTCCATCACGAGCACGGGCTTATTATGCTTCTCACATATCTCATAGACCTTGCGGCTCTCGACGCTCTCGTCCTCATAGTCGGCATAGTTGAGCTGGATCTGCACCACCTCGATGTCGGGATAGTCGGTGAGGATCCGGTCGAGCACGTCCGCCTTGTCGTGGAATGAGATACCGACGTGGCGGATCCTGCCCTCGGCTTTGAGCTCGAACGCGGTCTCATACGCGCGGCACCGCCGAAACTGCGGGTAGTTGCGCGCGTCCTGGGCGTGCATGAGATAGAAGTCAAAGTAGTCGACGCCGCACCACTCGAGCTGTCGGTCGAAGAACGGACGGATATCGCCCTCTTCTTTGAAGTAGACGTCCGTCAGCTTGTCGGTCAGGACATAGCGGCTCCTGTCGTATCGGCGCGTCACACAGTCGCGGATCGCGGTCTCGCTATGGCCGTTGTGATAGCCGTGGGCGGTGTCAAAGTAGTTCAGCCCCGCATCTATGAACGCATCCGCCATGCGGGTGAACTCTTCATAGTCGATCTTGCCGTCCCTCTCGGGCAGCCGCATACAGCCGAAGGCGAACCGCCCCTGTATCTCCTCAAAGAACCTGTTCGGCGTCATCATCATTCTCCTCTCTTCTGCTTTTCTTCATTATAGCGAAGGGTTGAGCGAAAGTAAAGGGATAATTCCCTTTTGATAGAGAAAAGTTCGCGTCAGCGCCGCTTCTTTCTCGGTCGGCTCTCTCATAGAATAGTATAGAAGGGGGAACGGTATGAAAGAACCGATTCTGTCGCTGATCGAGCGCGCGAACAGCTATGTAAGCAGCATCGTCTGGGGGATGCCGATGATCCTGCTGATCCTTGGCACCGGCGTGCTGATGACCGTTCGCACACGGGCGATACAACTGACGCGGGCGGCACAGGTGCTGCGGCTCACCGTCATCCCGACGCTCAAGGGGATCACCCGACGACAGCCCCGCCGCAGCGGCGCCGTATCGCCGTTTGAGGCGTTTGCGACCGCGATCGCCGGCACGGTCGGCACCGGCAACATCATCGGCGTGGTGTCCGCGATCCTCACGGCGGGCCCCGGCGCGGTGTTCTGGATGTGGGTATCGGCGTTCTTCGGGATGGCGACCAACTATGCCGAGAACGTCCTGGGCATCTACTATCGCAGGCGAGAGCCCTCGGGCGGGTACTCAGGCGGGGCGTTCTACTACATCGCGTACGGGGTGGGGCGGCAGGGCGCGGCGTTCGCTGCGGCGGTGTTCTGCATCCTCGCGTCGTTCGGGATGAGCGGCGTGCAAACCAACAAGATCGCCGTCACCGTCGCGGGCGCGGTGTCGGACATCCTGCCGCTGTCAAGCGTCGACCGGACACGCCTGATCGTCGGGGTCGGCGTTGCCGCCGTCACCGCCCTTGTCATCCTCGGCGGGATCCGGCGCATCGGCAGGGTCGCCGCGATGACGGTGCCCGCGCTGTCGGTGGTGTTCATCCTGTTGTCGACGGCGACGGTGCTCATGCATCTGAAGGGGGTGCCGGGGGTGTTCTCGATGATCTTCTCGAGCGCGTTCAGCGTTCGCTCGGCGGGCGGCGGGATCCTCGGCTACACGTTCGCCCAAACGGTGAGAAAGGGCATGGCGCGCGGGGTGTTCTCGAACGAGGCGGGGCTGGGGTCGTCGGTCATCGCCCACTCGGCGTCCGACACGGATGAACCGGTCGTCCAGGGGATGTGGGGCGTGTTCGAGGTGTTCTTTGACACGTTCGTCATCTGTACGCTGACGGCGCTGATGTTCCTGCTGACCTTTGACACAGGCGCGCTGTGTGCCGATATGGAGGACAGCGCGATGGCGATGGCGATGTTCTCGAACAACTTCGGCGGGTTTGGCACAGCGGCGTTCTCGGTGATGCTGCCGCTGTTCGCGTTCACCTCGGTGCTCGCGTGGGCGTACTATGGCGAGAAGGCGGTCGGGTTCTGCTTTCGTTCTCTAAAAGAAATATGGCGTCCCCTTCCCGTCACCCTCTTCCGGCTATGCTATGTGCTGGTGATCGCTGCTTCGACCTGTGTCAAAAGCGACCTTGTCTGGGCGATCGACGACACCTGCAACGGGCTGATGGCGGTGCCGAACCTGATCGCCCTCGTCGCGCTCAGCGGATCTGTCGCGCGGATCACCGAGAACTACTTTGACCGTCAGCGGGGACTGAAGGTAAAGCCGATGCGGTCGGCTTATCCCGAATCTTAGAGCGCGCATTTCGTATAGCCATCACCGATTATTGCTTTTGCAAAATCGGTGGGCATATCAATCTTTTTACTTTATAAGAAACGAGCAGTTTCTTATAAAGCAAAAATAACAACGGCAGATACACGGGTGTGTGTATCTGCCGTTGTTGGTGCAGGTAACAGGAGTTGAACCTGCATGAGCGTAATGCTCACATGGACCTGAACCATGCGCGTCTGCCTATTCCGCCATACCTGCAGTTCTGTTGCTCTCCTATTTCTACACGGCGGAGAGAGCCGAGGCGGGACATATCGTCTTTTCGCAAGCATTATTATAGCAAAACTCCCCCGTGTTGTCAACTGAAATCTGTAAATAATCGTGGCGGATTCATCAAAATAGCCAAAAATCGCGTCGGTTATTGTACACCCGAACCCCTTGTATCGCGGGCGATTTTGCGGTATCATTAAAAGGTAACAATTCTTTAACCTTTTTCTCGGAGGTGCCCCTATGAAAAAGCTGGTCAGCATCATCCTCTCGACACTGATCCTCATCGGCTGTATAGCGGCTGCTGTCGTCGGCACTACCGCGTCGACCGACAGCCGGTATGCCAAGGACTCGGTCGAGGGCGGCGCGATCCTGCACTGTCTGGACTGGTCATACAACACCATCAAGGCGAACCTGGCCGATATCTATGCCGCCGGCTACACTGCGGTACAGACCTCGCCCATTCAGCCGCCCAAGGACTACAACGCTTACTGGACGGACACATCCGGTCAGTGGTGGAAGCTGTACCAGCCCCTCGATATCGCGATCGCCGACGGCAACAGCTGGCTTGGCACCAAGTCAGAACTTAGGTCGCTGTGTGACGCTGCCGACAACTACGGCATCAAGGTCATCGTCGACATCGTCGCTAACCACATGGCGAACAACGGCACCAACGGCCCCGCGATGACCTATCTGAACACGGGGATCAACTCTACCTTGAGGGGCAGCAGCAGCTACTGGCACGTCAACACCCTCAGCGGGTTCGACGATGACCGCGAGTCCAAGGTGCTCGGTCATATCAACATGCCCGACCTGAACACCGGCAGCAGCTATGTCCAGGGGCTGTATGAGGATCTTGTGACCGAGTGTGTCGAGCTGGGCGTCGACGGGTTCCGGTTCGATGCGGCGGGGCATATCGAGGTGCCCACGGACGATACATCTTATCGGAGCAACTTCTGGCCGAACGTCATCGGCGCTGCCGAGGACGCCGCCGAGGACGAGCTGTTCATCTACGGCGAGGTCGAGGGATATCCCGGCATCAACATCACCAACTATACCACCTATATGCACGTCACCGATATGTACCCGGGCGATCATGCGCTGGCGTCCGCGTACAGCGGCGACGCCGAGGGGCTGGCAGACCCGGACTACAACAACGATATCGACGACAACAAGCTCGTCAGCAAGGCGGTGCTGTGGGCCGAGAGCCACGACACCTACTTTGGCAACTCGGGCACCTCGACGCTCCAGAACACCGCGTCGGTCTCAGACAGCGACATCATCCGCGCATGGGCGATCGTCGGCTCGCGCAGCAAGTCGACCTCGCTGTTCTTTGCCAGACCGAACGCCACCATGGGCGCCGCCTCATCCGACACCACCTGGAAGTCGACCGCTGTCGCCGAGGTCAACAAGTTCAAGAACTACTTCTACGGTCAGAGCGAGTATCTCTCCTCATCCGGCAACGTCGCCTATAACGAGCGCGGCACCTCGGGTGTGGTGATCGTCAACCTCGACGGCGCGGGCAGCGTATCGCTCACCGCGAACAAGATGGCAAGCGGCACCTATACCGACCAGATCACCGGCAACACCTTCACCGTGTCGTCCGGCAAGATCACCGGCACCGTCGGCAGCACCGGCGTCGCGGTCGTCTATAACCCCGAGTCCTCCTCGACGACCGAGTCCACCGCCGGTGCAGCCCTGTCGACCGACTACTACCTGTTCGGCTATATCAACGGCAGCAACTATGCCTGTGAAGAGGACTATGCGAACATGGGCAGCTACCGGTTCGGCTCCGACGGAACGCTCAGCGCGACCTTCACTGCCGACTCCTATGTCGCGGTCAAGTCCGCGAACAACGCCGGCTGGTACATGACCAGCGGCTGGCAGGGTCAGGTCACCTCGGTGACGCTGTATAACACCGATACCCTCTCAAACGCCGACAAGCTCTTTGTCCCCGGGAACACCGCCCTCACCTTCACCCTAAGGGAGAACAGCAACGGCACGCTGACGCTGTCCTACACAACGGCGACCGCCGCATCGACCGCAGCACCTGCCGCATCGACTGAGGCAACTGCCGCATCGACCGCAGCGAGTACATCCGCATCGACCGCAGCGAGTACATCCGCGTCCTACACCATCGGCGACGCGAACGGCGACGGTACGGTGGACATTCTCGATGCGACGACCGTCCAGCGCGTGCTGGCGCATATCGTCGCCGACGCCGACGGCTCTATTGCCGCCCGCTCCCACGTTACCGACGGCAGCGCGCTGAACATCAGCGACGTCACCGCTATCCAGCGGTACCTTGCACACTATGCCGACAGCTATGGCATCGGTACCGCCTCATAAACTAAACCATCCCCATTAAGGAACTGCATGAAAAGATTCACCAGAACAGCGACGGTATGGCTCATCCTGCTATGCGTCATCTGTCAGCTCATCCCCGCCGCGTCGGCATCCGCGCTCGATACGTCGGCAGAGATGCTGAAGATCAAATCGAATATCGAGAAGGACGCGGGGCTGAGCTCCTATGTCTCAGCTCAGGGCGCGTGCAGCGACGGCACCTACGCCTATGTCGCCATGCCCAACGGCTCTGCCACCGTGCTGAAGTACCGCCTTAGCTCGTTCCGGCTTGTCAAGAAGCGCGGCTCGCTCCCCTTGGGCCATGCCAACGACATGACGTTCAACTCGCGCCGCAACCTCATCGTCGTATCGAACAATGCCCCCGACTATGACACCGTAACGCTGCTCGACCCCGATACGCTCAAGGTCGTCGGCACCGTCAAGCTGACGCTCAAGATCTACTCGATCGCCTACTGCGAGAGCGAGGACTGCTACTATGTCGGGATCTCGGGCGGGTACAGCTTTGCGCGGCTGGGGCCGGACTTCAATGTTAGAAAGAAATTCGCCGGTTCTACCTCGGGCTATACGCGCCAGGGGTGCGACTGTGACGACAAGTATGTCTACTTTGCCCAGAGCGGCGGCAGCAACCTTGTCGTCGTCTATGACCACAACGGCGGCCTTGTCGGGAGCTTCTCGCTAAAGAGCAGCTATGAGGTGGAGAACATCTTCCACGCGGGGAACAACTTCTACACCACCCTGCACTACTACGGCAACTATATCCACCGCATCGGGTTCTCACAGAGCACCCGCATCTCCTATACCGTCAAGTATGACGCCGGAAAGGGCACGGGCACGATGCAGAACACCCGCGTCCACTACGGCGAGATGACGCCGCTGAGGGCGAACACCTTCACTCGCGACGGCTACTTCTTCTCTGGATGGTACGCCACGCGCTCGATGGACAAGCGCATACTTGGGTACCGCCGCGGCTCCTCGACCCCCGAGTGGCTCACCGAAAGCGAGCTTGACAGCTACAAGCTCTTTCGCGATAAGGCGTCGGTCGCACGAACCGTCAAGTACGGCTCCGTCACCATGACCGCGACGTGGGTCAACGAGCGCTATGACGTCCGCTTTGCTTCCGACAACGCCGAGGGCGAGATCGCGCCGTTCTCGGTGCAATATGACGAGAGCTTCACCGTCCCCGAGAACACCTTTGTCAAGCCGGGGTTCGTGTTTGTCGGGTACTATCTCGAGCGGGCGTGCGACGGCAAGTCGTACGGCTATCGGCGCGGCTCCAAGACCCCCGAGTGGCTGTCGCTCAGCGAGCTGCAGGACGACTACTACTTCTATGGCGGCGAGAGCGTCGGACGGCTGTCCTATGACGGGCCGGTGACATTTGTCGCGACGTTCCGCTCGGCGTTCGGCTATGACCCATCGGGCAGCACCGTCATCGAATATATCGGCACGGATGCTGACGTCACGATCCCCGACCGCGAAGGCGAGGTGACGGCGGTCGCCGCCGGTGCGTTCACCGACTGTAGCACGATGCAAACGCTCACCGTACCGTCGAGCATCGACACGATCGAATCACACGCCATCGTCGACTGTCCCGCGCTCGAGACGATCCGCTTTCGGGATACGTTCCCCGCGCATGCCTCGGGCAGCGCACTCATCGACTGCGGCACGGTACAGGTGTACCTGCTGCTCGGCGACGACGAGATCCCGCTGGGGTGGTACACCGACGCGATGTCGGTTCGCATCATGAAGACCATCGCCGACAAACTGACAGATAAGAGGAGTGCCCATGAACTACAAAGCCCTGAAGGATAACCTCATCTATGTCCTGCTCGAATCCCAGATCAAGATCGGCTATACCGACAACGCCTGCTCGGTGAACTATCCGCTCTACTCGCTGAACAACCTGCTCGAAGAGGAGCTGGATGACGACGCGATGATGATCGTACTGCACGACTTTGCACGCTATGCCGAGGACCCGCTCGGGCGGATCGCCCTGTCGCGGTATGACGGCCAGTTCTGCCTGACAGTACCGAAAGACGGCGTGCGCTATGTGCACGAGAACGTCAGCGACAGCGGGTTTTTGACTGAGCTTGTGGCGCTGCTGCGAGAGCAAAGGACGATCGGGCTCGACGATGTGCTCTCGGTGTTCCGCCGCTACGGCGACGATGTAGTGTGCGAGCGCGCCGAGGATGAGGAGTATAACTATGTCATCTGCTTTGGCGATAATGTGCCCGACAGCTTTGTCTATCTGTTCGAGCTTGAGCTCGGTCACGCCTCCTACCACCGCATGACGAAGAAAGACTTTGCAACTATGAATAACGAAAAATAAATGGTTATCAGCAGTGAAGAATGAAGAGTGAAGAATGAAGAGTTGTGGTCACTCGCTTTGCTCGGACATTTTTAGGAATCCAAAACGCGATAGCGTTTCCCACCACTATTCACTCTTCACTATTCACTCTTCATTCTTCACCCTTCACTATTCACTAAAAAAACGCCGGACTGCCGTATTGACAGTCCGGTTTGTTGTGTTTATCAGGACGCTGTATCGGGCAAGAAGGTGAACGTCTCGCCGTCATAGTCGCACAGGATCGGCACGCTCTTGTCAAAGTCGGGCTCGAGCATCCGCTCGCTGAGCTTGTCCTCGATGCTCATGGTGATGGCGCGGCGCAGCGGACGTGCGCCGTAGGTCTCGTCAAATCCCTCGTCGGCGATCTTTGCCACCGCCGCGTCCGAGAACTTTAGCTCGACGTCGAGCGAGCGCAGCCGGTCAGACAGGGTGGAGAGCATCTTGCCGGCGATCTCTTTGATCTCGTCATGTGAGAGCTTGCTGAACACGATCACGTCGTCCACGCGGTTGAGAAACTCGGGTCGGAACACCGATTTGAGCTCATCCATCACGAGCGCGCGGATATCGTCCGCACCGGTGATGCTCGCACCGCCGAACCCGAGCGCGGTCTGCTTCTCGCTGATGCGGCGCGCGCCGATGTTCGAGGTCATGATGATGACGGTGTTCTTGAAGTCGACGGTGCGTCCCTGGGCGTCCGTCAGCCGTCCGTCCTCGAGGATCTGGAGCAGCATATTGAACACATCGGGGTGCGCCTTCTCGATCTCGTCGAACAGCACCACCGAGTAGGGCTTGCGGCGGATCGCCTCGGTGAGCTGGCCGCCCTCGTCATAACCGACATACCCGGGAGGCGAGCCGACCAGACGCGACACGGTATGCTTCTCCATATATTCGCTCATATCCAGCCGCAGCATCGCGTTCTCGTCGCCGAACATCGCCGCAGCGAGCGCCTTGCACAGCTCGGTCTTGCCCACACCGGTGGGTCCGAGAAAGATGAACGAGCCGATGGGCCGCTTCGGGTCCTTGATGCCGACCCTGCCGCGGCGGATGGCGCGCGATACCGCCGATACCGCCTCATGCTGACCGACCACGCGGTCGTGCAGGATATCCTCCATATGCAGCAGCCGGTCGCTCTCCTCACGGGTGAGCTCTACGACCGGTATCTTGGTCCAGGACGATACGATGGACGCGATATCCTCGCTCGTCACCTCGCCGGATACGCTGCTGCTCTTCTCCTGCCAGGATGACTTTGCCTTTTCGAGCTTTTCAGATAGCGCCTTCTGCTCATCTCTGAGCTCGGCGGCACGCTCAAAGTCCTGGGCGTTCACGGCGGCGGTCTTCTCCTGCTCGGCGCGGGCGACAGCCGCCTCGAGTTCTTTGATCTCCTCGGGATAGGTCAGCACGCCGAGGTGCACCTTGGACGCTGCCTCGTCGATCAGGTCGATCGCCTTATCGGGCAGGTACCGGTCGGCAATATAGCGCGACGACAGCCGCACCGCGCTCTCGATCGCCTCGTCCGATATCTTGACCTTATGATGTGCCTCGTATCGGTCGCGCAGCCCGCGCAGGATCGCGATAGCGTCCTCCTCGCTCGGCTCGCCGACGCTCACCGGCTGGAACCGGCGCTCGAGGGCGGCGTCCTTCTCGATATACTTGCGGTACTCCTCGAGCGTGGTCGCGCCGATCACCTGAAAGTCGCCGCGCGCCAGCGAGGGCTTGAGGATATTGGCGGCATCGGCAGAGCCCTCTGCCGAGCCCGCGCCGATGATGGTATGCAGCTCGTCGATGAAGAGGATGACGTTCTTCGAGCGCTTGACCTCGTCGATGGCGTTCTTGATACGATCCTCAAAGTCACCCCGGTACTTGGCGCCCGCGACCATGCCGGTCAGATCGAGCGCAAGGATCCGCTTGTCGCGCAGATGCTCGGGCACCTCGCCCTCGGCGATCGAGAGCGCGAGCCCCTCGGCGACGGCGGTCTTGCCGACGCCCGGCTCGCCGATGAGACAGGGGTTGTTCTTGGTTCGGCGGGACAAGATCTGGATGATACGGCTGATCTCCTCCTCGCGGCCGATGACGGGGTCGATCTCGCCCTCTCGCGCCGCCTTGGTCAGATCGCGCGAGAACGTATCGAGGGTCTTGGTCGCGCCGCCGGCCGATGCAGACGGATAGCTCTCCTCCTCGACGCCCGCGAACGTTCCGCTCAACGCCTCCTTCATCGCGCCGGCGATCGCCGACGGGTCGGCGTTCATCTCGGTGATGAACCGCACCGCATAGCTGTCGCGCTCGATGAGCAGCGCCGCCAGCAGGTGCTCGGTGCCGACATAGCCCGAACCCGCCCGCGCCGACAGCGCAACGGCGTTCTGCATGATGCGCTTGACGCGCGGGGTGAAGTCGGACGGGGAGAGCATCGTCCGCTCGCCCTGACCGATCGCAGAACGGATCAGCTCCTCGGTCTTCTCGGCGGTGATGCCGTTATCGCGCAGCGCGGCGGCAGCAACGCCGCTGCCCTCTTTCACAAGTCCCAGCAGGATATGCTCGGTGCCGATGTAGTCGTGCCCAAGCTCCTGCGCCGACGATACGGCAAGGTTCAGCGCTGTATTCGCCTTCTCGGTAAATCCGTTAAAATTGTATTTCATAACCTTCTCCTCCTACCATATTCAGTTGTCTGTTCAGTTATCTGTTTGGTTGCCCATACTTACTGCAGCCGCTCGCGGATGAGCGCAGCGCGCCGGATATCCCGCTCGCGCTCGTCACAGGTATCGCCGAAGCGGGTCAGGATGTTGGCGGGCTGGACCTCGACGATCAGGCGGTCGATGCTGTCGGTGGACAGGGTATCGAACAGCTTGGACGATACGCCCAGCCGCAGCAGCGACAACAGCCGCATCGCCTCGCTGTGATCCATCAGCCGCGCGGTTCTGAGCACCCCGAGCCCCCGGTGGATGCGGTCGACGACCGTGATATCGGACAGCACGGTATCCCGCGCCTTGATCTCCTGGGTGATGAGCTGGGTGGTGATGTTGTGCAGGTTCTCGACAGCCGCGCGCTCGCTGATGCCGAGCGTCACCTGGTTCGATAGCTGGTAGAACGATCCGGCGGGCTTCGACGACTCGCCGTACAGCCCGCGCATCGTCAGCCCCAGCTTGCCAAGGTTCGCGCCGATGCGGGCGACCGCACCGCTTTGCTCGAGTGCGGGCAGATGCAGCATCACCGAGGCGCGCATCGCGGTGCCCAGGTTCGTGGGACAGCGGGTCAGATACCCCAGCCGCTCATCAAACGCCAGCTCCAGCTCGCGGCTGAGCACGTCGTCAAGGGCGTTCGCGATCTCGTACGCTCTGTCGAGCTCCAGCGACGGCAGGATGACCTGCAGCCGGATATGATCCTCCTCGTTGAGCATGACGCTGACGGTGTTGTCGTCGGAGAGCAGCAGCACGCGTCCGGGACGCGGCTCGGTGAACTCGGGGCTGATGAGGTGCCGCTCGACGAGCGCCGAACGCTCGATAGCGGTCATCTCGGACAGCCGGACGGTGTGGAATGTCACGTCGGCGGTGTTGAGCGCTGCGGTTACGCGCTGAGCGACCTGCTGTGCCGCCTGATCCGACAACCTCCCCGGAAAGGGGAACTCTCTGAGGTTGCGCGCCAGCCGGACGCGCGTCGATACGACTACTTCGCTCATGCTTGTGCCTCCTTATCCTTGATCTCGTCGCGCAGCTTAGCCGCTCGCTCAAAGTCCTGCTTCTCGATCGCCTGCTGCAGCTCAGCTTTCAGCGCGTCGAGCGAGTTGTCCGGCTGCGGGGCGGGCGGCTCCTCAATGCTGCGATGGGGGTGTTTGCCGCAGTGCTCGGTGTTGCCGTGGACGTTGCGTATCGTCGGCTGCAGCTCGCTGTAGAACGTCTCATAACAGTCGGCGCATCCGACCATCCCCGTTCGGGCGATATCGTTGAGCGTGCTGCCGCAGGACGAACAGCGTACCGCACCCGTGCGGGCGGGCAGCGCGTTGGAGAAGAACGACCCGAGCAGGGTGTTGAAGTCCGTCGAGAAGTCGGAGAAGATGCTCCCGACCCCCATCTCCTTGGCACAGTCAGAGCACAGCATATACTCCTCTGTAGCGCCGTTGATCGTCCGTCTCAGATGTGTGGTGGCCTCTCTCTCATGACAGTGTTGACATAACATAACCGTTACCTCCTGATCTAAGTGTATCATATACCGATGGCATTATTCTGTAGTTATCTGTGGAGAACCGTCAGGAGCATCTGCTTCATGACGGCGGCACGCAGCCGATCGCGGTACTGCTGGGGCACGTCGGCATATGCCCGCTCGCCCAGTGCTGCCAGCATCAGCCGCGCGTCGTTCTGACCGATGATCCCGCGGGCGAGCATGTTGGCGGTCATCACCTCGGCGGTCGAGCAGTCGAGCGACTTGCCGATGCTGTTGATGATGTGCATCAGCATCGTCTGGCGGGTGGCGTCGATGCGGGTGATGCGGATATATCCCCCGCCGCCGCGCCGTGACTCGACGATGTACCCCTGCTCGGGCGTGAACCGCGAGGTGATCACATAGTTGATCTGGCTGGGGACACACCCCAGCCGCTGGGCGACCTCGTTGCGCTTGATCTCGGCAGCGCCGTCCTGCTCGTCGAGCAGCTGTGTGATATACTGAGCGACCAAATCGCTGATACGCATCAAACCATCTCCCTGTGACAGAATCCGAAAGGCGGGAGCCAAACTCCGCATCAGCGGTTCTGACTTTTCCTGACCTTTGACTACAGTGTACATCAAAAGTCAAAGAAAGTCAAGGTCTAATTTCAATATTCACAAAATGTTCAAAATCCGCGTCCGCATAAACGCGGATTTTGAACAAACATCTTTTCTACAGCTTTTCTATAGAAGAAAAAGAATAGTACGTTTTCTTCTTCCTATTCTTTTTCTTCTTCTTTTTCTTTTTATTGGTTGTTGGGGGTTGTTTTTGATTCAAGGGGGGTTGTTTTTGATTCAAGGGGGGTTGTTTTTGATTCAAGGGGGGTTGTTTTTGATACAAGGGGGGGTGTTTTGGGTTGTTCCGGTTGTTATTTACAGGCAGCGTGCGGGATGCAGCGGACGGGGCAGCGTCGGGGGAATAGCAGCGGGGCGCATCTCCCCCCTTCACCTATGGCGCGAATTCGCCGAAAATTGCATATGATCCTGCAACACCCGCGCAAAATTCACAGAAAATCAATCTCTCCCGCCGGTCATACGGCTTTGGTCAAAGTCTTACAAAAACTGTAACTTTATATTACAAAATTATAACTTGCTTATTCGATACGGGGTATTTATAATTTCATTATAGGAATTATGATTTAGATAAATGGGGTGTACCGAATGAAGTGTCCGTACTGTGGATATGAAGAAAGCAAGGTTATCGACTCTCGGCCTGCGGATGAGGGCGAGCGGATCCGTCGCCGCAGAGAGTGTCTGAAGTGTTCCAAGCGTTTCACGACGCACGAGGTCATCGAGACCGTGCCGATCATCGTCGTCAAGCGCGACAAATCCCGCGAGGTGTTCGACCGCAACAAGCTGACGGCCGGGCTGCTGCGCGCGTGTGAGAAGCGCCCCGTCTCGATCGAGCAGATCGAGAAGATGGTGGACGCCATCGAGACCAAGCTGCAGAGCTCGCTCGACCGCGAGGTCACCTCGCTGACCATCGGCGAGCTGTCGATGGAGCAGCTCAAGAACGTGGACGAGGTCGCCTATGTGCGGTTCGCGTCCGTGTACCGCCAGTTCAAGGATATCAACACCTTCATGGATGAGCTGAACAAGCTCCTGTCCGAGAAGTGATCGAGTATAATACGAAAACCGCCCATGCCGGGCGGTTTTTCTCTTTCTGTCGGGCTAACATCCGTCGCCTATCTATCATACGATAGTAAGCAACACGAATTGTCCCGCTCGGGATATACAGCACGGGGCTGTCGCATGACGCGGCAGCCCCGTGTAGATTTCACTCGATTCAGTTACAGGTCGGATCCTCGCGCTCGTCGTCCGAGGTGGACGGTGCGCCGATGATCAGCTTGGGGTCGATGCCCTTGCGCTCATAATAATCGGACAGCGCCGCCTTGATCGCCTCTTCGGCGAGCACCGAGCAGTGCACCTTCACGGGCGGGAGCCCGTCGAGCGCCTCCATGACCGCCTTGTTGGTGAGCTGCAGGGCGTTGTCGATCGACTTGCCCTTGACCATCTCGGTCGCCATGGATGAGGTCGCGATCGCCGCGCCGCAGCCAAAGGTCTTGAACTTGCAGTCGGTGATGGTATCGCCGTCGACCTTGATGTACATCTTCATGATATCGCCGCAGCGAGAGTTGCCCACCTCGCCGATACCGTCGGCATCCTCGATCTCGCCGACGTTGCGCGGGTTGGCAAAGTGATCCATGACCTTCTCAGAATATGCCATACTTAACCGTTCCTTTCGTTCTTCTTGATGGTCTCCCACAAAGGGGACATGTTGCGCAGATAGGTGACGATGTTCGGGACGAGCTCGAGCAGATAGTCGATGTCCTCGTCGCTGATATCGTCCGAGAAGCTCAGCCGCATGCTGCCGTGCGCGACCTCGTGCGGGAGCCCGATCGCGAGCAGCACATGGCTCGGGTCGAGCGAGCCGGAGGTACACGCCGAGCCCGACGACGCCGATACGCCGTTCATATCCAGCCGCAGCAGCAAGCTCTCGCCCTCGATCCCCTCGAAGCACATATTCACGTTGCCGGGCAGACGTGCGTCGCGGTCGCCGTTGAGCCGCGACCGCTCGATCTGCAGCAGCCCGTCGATCAGACGGTTCCGCAGCGGGACGACATGGTCGATCCTCTGCTGCATCCCGTCGATCGCAAGCTCCAGCGCCGCCGCAAACCCGACGATACCGGCGACGTTCTCGGTACCGGCACGCATCCCGCGCTCCTGGGCGCCGCCGTCGATCAGGATCGAGGGGCGGATGCCCTTGCGGATATACAGCGCGCCGACCCCCTTGGGGCCGTGGAGCTTATGGGCGGTCATCGAGAGCAGGTCGATCTGCTGCTGCTCGACGTCGATGGGGGTGTTCCCCATCGCCTGTACCGCGTCGGTGTGGAAGATCACGCCCCTCTGCCGGCAGATCGCGCCGATCTCGGCGATCGGCTGGATGGTGCCGATCTCGTTGTTGGCATACATCACGGACACGATGGCGGTGTCCTCGCGGATCGCTTCTGCGACATCCTCGGGACGCACCAGCCCGTTCTCATATACATCGAGCATCGTGACGGTGAAGCCCTCTTTCTTCAGGGCGTGGACGGTATGCAGCACCGCGTGGTGCTCGAACTTGGATGTGATGATATGGGTCTTGCCGCGCTTCTTCATGGCGCGGGCAACGCCCTTGATCGCCCAGTTGTCGGATTCGGACCCGCCCGAGGTGAAGTAGATCTCGGACGCGCTCTTCGCCCCGATGAGCGAGGCGATCTTCTCGCGGGCGGTCTCGACGGCGTCCTTTGCCTGCGCTCCGATACGGTAGAGCGACGACGGGTTGCCGTACACGGTCGTCAGATACGGCATCATCTGCTCGAGCACACGGGGATCGAGCGCGGTGGTCGCCGCGTTATCGGCGTATATCTTTCTCATATAACCCTCCTGTGACATGGTTCTGTAGGAATACTTATGACTTGAACCGCTGCGACTGGGCGACAGCGAGGCGGTCGCACCGCTCGTTCTCGGGATGGCCGGCGTGACCCTTGACCCATACGGGGGTGACGTCGTGGATATCGCACAGCGAGAGCAGCCGCTCCCACAGCTCGGGGTTCAGCGCGGGCTCGCGCTTGTTGCGCATCCAGCCGTTCTGCTGCCACTTGCGCGCCCAGCCGAGCTTGAGCGCGTTGCAGACATACTGGCTGTCCGAGTACAGCGTCACCTCGCACGGCTCGCGCAGCAGCTCGAGCGCCGCGATCACGCCCATCAGCTCCATGCGGTTGTTGGTGGTCATCGGCTCGCCGCCGCTGAGCTCCCGCTCGGTGTCCTTATAGCGCAGCACCGCGCCCCATCCGCCGGGGCCGGGGTTGCCCGAACATGCGCCGTCGGTATAGATCGTTACCTGCTTCATGTTGGGGCACCTCCTTCATACGGCGTTAAGTGCGATATTAGCAGCGACTAACCTATCATTAAAGTAGGAAAACGCTGTCATCGTTCATTATATCACAAATTTATATATTTGCAACCCCTTTTGTTGATTATCATTTCGGTACGGCGGGCATGCTCCCGATAATGGTATTTTTACCAAAAAACAGTGAAATAACAGGAAATCTTTGGTGCAGTGACTCTTGACCGAACTGCATATTTCCTGTACAATAAATATGTATAGCTTTATGCTGGAACAGAATGTTAATCCGTCCGCTCCTGTGCGTTCGAGCGGGCAGAACCCATACCGTCAGCCGGCGCCGCTCACAGAGCTGCCGCACGGATGCTGACGATTCTAAATTTTAGGAGGAATAGTTCATTGAGCAACAGCAAGAAGAAGACCCCTATCAGCTCAAAGCCGAATTACGTATCGAACAGCCGCAAGTATGAGAAGCTGTCGAAGGCGGCGGATCAGTCGCTGACGGGCGAGAAGCTCGTCGCCCCAAAGCGCGCATCGAAGAGTGAACCGAAAAATGCTCAAAAGCGCGCATCCGCATCGAAGGCGCCCGAGAAGAAGCCCGAGAAAAAGGTAGAGAAAAAGCCGGAGAAGAAGCCGCGCCAGCAGAAGCTGACCGTGCGCAAATCTCAGCCCAAGGGCAAGAACCAGCGCAAGCAGGACGACCGCCCGCCCATCCGCATCGCGTTTCTCGGCGGGCTCAACGAGATCGGCAAGAACCTGACCGTGTTCGAGTGTCAGGGCGACATGATCATCGTCGACTGCGGCATGGCGTTCCCCGACGGGGATATGCTGGGCGTCGATATGGTGATCCCGGATTTCAGCTATCTGGAGGAGAACAGCGACCGTATCAAGGGCGTTGTCATCACCCACGGCCACGAGGATCACATCGGCGGGCTGCCGTATCTGTTGGCAAAGGTCAACGTTCCGGTCTATGCCACCCCGCTGACCATCGGGCTTATCGGCAACAAGCTCAAGGAGCACAGTCTCGGTCACGAGGTCAAGCTCCTCGACCGCCACGCCGGCGATCATATCCGGCTTGGGTGCTTTGACGTCGAGCTCATCCATGTCAACCACTCGATCCCCGACTCGGTCGGCGTTGCGATCCACTCGCCCGCGGGCACCATTGTGCACACCGGCGACTTCAAGATCGACTACACCCCGATATCCGGCGGCATGATCGATCTGTCGCGGTTTGCCCAGCTGGGCGACGAGGGCGTGCTCGCGCTGCTTGCCGACTCGACCAACGCCGAGCGTCCCGGCTATACCCCCACCGAACAGACGGTGTCGGACAGCTTTGACACCCTGTTCCGCCGCGCGCGCCGCAACCGCATCATCATCGCGACCTTTGCGTCCAACATCAGCCGCATCCAGCAGATCATCAACTGTGCCGAGAAGTACGGCAGAAAGCTCGCGTTCTCGGGACGCTCGATGATCAACTATATGAACGTGGCGACCGAGCTCGGGTATATCGAAGTCCCCGAGAACCTTATCATCGATATCGACCGGCTCAAGGACTATCCCCCCGAGAAGATCGTGCTGGCGACCACCGGCTCACAGGGCGAGCCAATGTCCGCGCTGTCGCGCATGGCGTACTCGGATCACCGCAAGGTCGAGGTCGGCGCGGGCGACTTCATCATCATCTCTGCGAACCCCATCCCCGGCAACGAGCGCACCGTCGGCAACGTCGTCGACGAGCTGCTCAAGCGCGGGTGTGAGGTGGTATATGAGAGCATGTATGAGGTGCACGTCTCGGGTCACGCCTGCCGCGAGGAGCTCAAGCTCATCCACAGCTTGGTGCGGCCGCGGTACTTCATCCCCGTCCACGGCGAGCAGAAGCACCTGCAAAAGCACGTCAACCTCGCGCTGTCGCTGGGCATGAAGCAGAAGGATATCTATGTCGGCGATATCGGCAAGGTCGTCGAGCTGTCCGACAACGGTATGAAAGAGGTCGGCTCCGTCACCGCCGGCAAGGTGTTTGTCGACGGGCTGGGCGTGGGCGACGTCGGCTCGATCGTGCTGCGTGACCGCAAGCACCTGGGCACCGACGGGCTCATCATCATCGTCGCCTCGCTCGATGTCTATGACGGACATGTCGTCAGCGGCCCCGATATCGTATCGCGCGGGTTTGTCTATGTGCGCGAGTCGGGCGGGCTGATGGACGAGATCCGCGACCGCTCGCTCGAGATCCTCGAGGAGTGCTCGCACCGGAACATCCACGAATGGGGCGTCATCAAGAACCGCGTCAAGGATGATATCGCCAAGCTCATCGTCCGCGAGACAGGGCGTTCGCCGATGATCCTGCCGATCCTCATGGAGGTATGATCGTCCACGCCCCACCCTATGACACGATGGGGCAGCCGCCTCATCCGTGTGCCGATTATAACAGGAGGTACTGTATATGAAAGTCGTACTGCTGCAGGATATCAAGTCGCTCGGCAAGAAGGGCGAGCTGGTGAACGTCTCGGACGGGTATGCGCGCAACTTCCTCTTCCCGAAGACCCTGGCGAAGGAAGCGAACGCCCAGGCGATGAACGAGCTGCGCAACGCCGAGCAGTCTAAGAAATACAAGATCGAGACAGAGCGTGCCGCCGCCGAAAGCGCGAAGGCGGTGCTCGAGGGGGCGACCTTTGTCATGCCCGCCAAGGCGGGCGAGAGCGGCAAGCTCTTCGGCAAGATCACCGCAAAGGAGCTGTCCGCCGAGATCAAGAAGCAGAAGCACCTCGACATCGACAAGCGCAAGATCATCGTCAGCGAGGATATCAAGCGCGTCGGCGACTATACCGCCGAGATCAAGCTGTACACCGGCGTGACCGCCGATATCAACATCCGGGTGGTCAAGGCGTAGCCCCGCCACCCCGAAAGGTCCCATACTACTATGCCTAACGAAACCACCTATGACGGGCTCAGACAGCCCTATAACCCCGAGGCGGAGCAGGCGGTGCTGGGCGCCATCCTGATGGAGCCCGACGCGCTGCCGACGGTCGCCGAGATCCTGCCCGACTCGGGATACTTCTATGTCGCGTCGCACCGCGCGATCTATGCGGTGATGCTGTCGATGTTCACCGAGGGCAAGCCCGTGGATATCGTCACGGTGCTCACCGCGCTCAAGAACGAGCGGGGGTTTGACAGCGCGACCGGCAAGACCTATCTCATGCAGCTCGCCGAGACCTGTCCGTCGATCTCGAACATCGCGACCTATGCCGGGATGGTGCGCGACAGCGCAGACCTGCGCGCGCTGCTGTCGGCGGCACGCGAGATCATCGAGGACACCACCGACGGCGCGGACGAGCCGTCGCTGCTCATCGACGCCGCCGAGCAGAAGATCTATGACATCCGCCGCGGCAAGAACATCCGCGGGCTGCAGCGGATCAACGAGGTGCTCATCGAGACGTTTGACCGGCTTGATCTGCTGGGTCGCAAGGACGAGAGCGTCACCCCCGTGTCCACCGGCATCGCCGACCTTGACCGCGTGATCACCGGTCTCAACCGCTCCGACCTCATTCTGCTGGCGGCGCGCCCCGGTATGGGCAAGACGAGCTTTGCGCTCAATATCGCCAAGCACGTTGCCTCGACCGGCAAGAAGAGCGTCGCGTTCTTCTCGCTCGAAATGAGCAAGGAGCAGCTCGCGTCCCGCCTGCTGTCGTCAGAGGCACTGGTCGAGGGCACCAAGCTCCGCCAGGGCAAGATCAACGAGGAGGAATGGCAGCGGCTGATCCAGGCGGGCGATGTGCTTAGCAAGGCGGACCTCTACCTCGACGATACCCCGGGCATCACCGTGCCCGAGATGAAAGCCAAGCTCCGCCGCCTCAAGAAGATCGACCTGGTCGTCATCGACTACCTCCAGCTCATGACGAGCGGACGGCGCAGCGAGAACCGCGTGCAGGAGATCTCTGAGATCACCCGAACGCTGAAGATGATGGCAAAGGAGCTGGATGTTCCGGTGCTGACGCTGTCCCAGCTCTCGCGTGCGTCCGAGCAGCGCCAGGATCACCGTCCCCAACTGTCCGACCTGCGCGACTCGGGCTCGATCGAGCAGGACGCCGACGTGGTGCTGTTCCTCTACCGCGAGGGCTACTATAACCGCGACGAGTCGCCCGACGCCGTCGTCGATAACAACAGCGGCGAGTGTATCGTCGCCAAGAACCGCCACGGCGAGATGAACACCGTCAAGCTCCACTGGCAGGGCGGGTTCATGCGCTTTACGGGCGTCGAATCGCGCCGCGATGGCTAAGCCGCGAGCGGTAGCGGCAGTCGAGCACAGCGGGCTTCTCGCCGAGAACGACACGGTGATCGTCGCCGTATCGGGAGGCGCGGACTCGGTCTGCTTGCTGCATATTCTATATTCTCTGAGAGAAAAATACAACCTCTCCCTCACCGCCTTTCACCTGAATCACATGATCCGCGGGGCCGAGGCGGACCGCGACGAGCAGTTCGTCCGAACGCTGTGCCGCTCGCTCGAAATCGAGCTGTGTGTGAGGCGCGAGGATATCCCCGCGCTCGCTCATAAGGCGCATCAGAGCATCGAGCTGTGTGCGCGAGAGGTGCGGTACCGGCTGCTCGATGAGCTCGCCGAACAATCCGACGCGAAGATCGCGACCGCCCATACCCTGTCTGACAACGCCGAGACGGTGCTGCTGCACCTGGTGCGCGGAACGGGCACGGCGGGGCTGTGCGGCATCCGCGCACAGCGGGGACGGATCATCCGCCCGCTGCTGCAGTGTACGCGCGACGAGATCGAGACCTACTGCCGCGAGCAGGGGCTCGCCTATGTCACCGACAGCACCAACCTCTCGCCCGACTATGCGCGCAACCGCCTGCGGCTGCAGGTCATGCCGACGCTGAAATCGCTCAACCCCGCGCTCGACGAGAGCATCATGCGGCTGTCACAGACGATGACGGACGTTGACCGGTATCTGGAAGATATTTCTGTAAAAGAATTAAATAACTGCAGGACGCCCGACGGCTATGCGTGCGACCGCGTCCTCTCGCTAAGAGAGCCGATCCGCCGCTACGCGCTGCGGCATCTGCTCTCGGATGCGGGAGCTTCGGCAGAGTTCCGCCACTATCTACTGCTCTGTGACGCGATGCGCACCGGTGGGAGCGTAGACCTGCCGGGGGGCTGTCGCGCGGTATGCGCACAGGGGACGCTGCGATTCCTGTATGGAGACGCCGACCGTCCCGCCTCCTCATTCGAGATCCCTTTCGCCGACTATGCCGGCGTCGAGTATATTTCTAAAGAAGAATTAAAACGTATGGACAGCGCCGTGCTCGCCGACTGCATCCGCAGCGATGCAATCACCGCGACTACCGTTGTGCGCTATCGGCGCGAGGGCGACCGGTTCACGCTATCGCATCGCGGGATCACCAAGCCCCTGCGGCGGCTGATGAACGAGCTGCATATCCCCGCCGAGCAGCGCGACCGGCTCGTGCTGGTCGCCGACGGCAGCACCGTGCTGTGGTGCGAGCGCATCGGCGCATCCGCACAGGGGATGCCCGACGGCGGCGACGCTGTGCGGCTGACCCTGCTATGACCCTGCATCAACCCGAACGGAGGTACTACTGATGAAAAATGAAATTAAGCAAGTGATGATCACCGAGGAAGAGATCCAGTCCACCGCCAAAGCGCTTGCCGAGCGTATCGACGCCGACTATGCCGGCGAGGAGCTGCTGCTCGTGGGGCTGCTCAAGGGCAGCCTGCCGTTCATGGCGGACCTGCTCAAGAACATCAAGAGCAAGTGCAAGATCGACTTCATGTGCGTATCGAGCTATCACGGGGGCACCGTCAGCAGCGGCCGCGTCAACATCCTCAAGGATCTCTCCCAGCCGATCGACGATATGAACGTCATCATCGTCGAGGATATCATCGACAGCGGCAACACCCTGCACTTCATCACCAAGTACTTTGCCGCGAAGAACGCCAAATCGGTTCGGATCTGCACCCTGCTCAACAAGCCGTCGCGCCGCGAGGTCGAGATCGACGTGGACTACATCGGGTTCGAGATCCCCGACGAGTTCGTCGTCGGCTACGGGCTGGACTATGACGAATACTACCGCAACCTGCCGTATATCGGGGTGCTCAAACCCGAGGTGTACGCCGGGTGATCGGCCTTCAGATTTGTGCTGGAAAACGGTATGTCGATACATTTTTGAACAGAAAGCTACAATACTAATGTAAGGAGTGAATAGTATTGGATAACAAAAACCCGAACACCGGCAGAGTTCGTTCGCTGCTGCTGTACCTCGGTATCCCCATCGTCATCATCCTCATCATGTCGCTGGTGCTGTCACAGAACACCGCGGACACCCATACCTACTCTGAGATCGTGTCCTACTTTGACGACATGGAGGTCGAGACCTTTGTTGTAGAGAAGTCGAGCTCGTCGGCGCGCATCGACCTGACGCTCAAGGACGGCACCACCATCACCCAGAAGCTGATGGACTGGGACACGTTCTGGGAGGATGTCAAGGACGATATCGCCGCCTATAACGAGAAGAACCCCAAGTCGCCGATGCAGTATGACCTCAAGCCCGTGTCCGACAACAGCTTCTGGATCGAGCTGATCCCGACGCTGCTGCTCGTGGTCGGGCTGATGGCGTTCTGGTTCTTCATCATGCGCCGCATGGGCGGCTCGGCGCTCGGCGGCCGAGAGATGAACTTCGGCAAGGCAAAGTTCAAGAACCAGAACGACGAGAAGAAGAAGACCACCTTCGACGATGTCGCTGGTGCGGATGAGGAGAAGGAGGAGCTCGAGGAGATCGTCCAGTTCCTGAAATCCCCCGAGAAGTACAACCAGCTCGGCGCGCGTATCCCCAAGGGCGTGCTGCTGATCGGCCCTCCCGGTACCGGCAAGACGCTGCTCGCCAAGGCGATATCCGGCGAGGCGGGCGTGCCGTTCTTCTCGATATCCGGATCGGACTTTGTGGAGATGTTCGTGGGTGTGGGCGCGTCGCGCGTACGCGATCTGTTCGAAACCGCCAAGAAGAACGCGCCGTGTATCGTCTTCATCGATGAGATCGACGCCGTCGGACGACAGCGCGGCACCGGACTGGGCGGCGGTCACGACGAGCGCGAGCAGACGCTCAACCAGCTGCTGGTCGAGATGGACGGGTTCGGCGCAAACGAAGGCGTCATCATGATCGCCGCGACCAACCGTCCCGACGTCCTCGACCCGGCGCTGCTGCGGCCCGGGCGGTTTGACCGCCAGGTGATGGTCGGCTATCCCGATATCAACGGGCGCGAGGCGATCCTGAAGGTGCACGCGCGCGAGAAGCCCCTCTCCCCCGATGTGCGGCTGAAGACCGTCGCCAAAGAGACCGCCGGGTTCACCGGCGCGGACCTCGAGAACCTGCTCAACGAGGCGGCGCTGCTCGCCGCCCGCAAGGATAAGAAAGCCATCACCCAGACCGAGATCGACGAGGCCGCCATCAAGGTGGTCGTCGGCACCGAGAAGAAGAGCAAGGTCATGAGCGACAAGGAGAAGAAGCTGACCGCCTATCACGAGGCAGGGCACGCGATCGCGTTCTATGCGTGCGAGACCCAGGATCCGGTGCACCAGATCTCGATCATCCCGCGCGGCATGGCGGGCGGCTATACGA
Source organism: uncultured Ruminococcus sp. (assembly GCA_905233755.1). Classification (GTDB taxonomy): domain Bacteria; phylum Bacillota; class Clostridia; order Oscillospirales; family Acutalibacteraceae; genus Ruminococcoides. The sequence continues at coordinate 22,813 of CAJODM010000011.1, read as the reverse complement.
TGCCGCTGCCCACCGAGGACAAGAGCTATCGCTCCAAGCGCGAGATGCTCGAGGAGATCGTCGTGGATCTGGGCGGGCGTGTCGCCGAGGCGCTGGTGTTGGGCGATATCTCGACCGGCGCATCCAACGATATCGAAAAGGCGACCAAGACCGCTACCAACATGGTCGTCAAGTACGGTATGTCGGAGCGGCTGGGCACCGTCAACTACAGCTCCGGCAGCAACGAGGTGTTCATCGGCCGCGATATGGGTCAGGTGAAGAACTACTCTGACGAGACCGCCCACGCGATCGACGAGGAGATCCACCGTATCATCACCGACGCCTACAAGAAGACCGAGAGCATCCTCACCGCGCATATGAGCAAGCTGCACGAGGTCGCCGCCTATCTTATCAAGTACGAGAAGATGAACGGCGATGTGTTCGCAGAGATCATGGCGGGCACCTATGTCGAGCCGAAAGCCGTGGCGGATGACGCCGAAGATGATCCTGTAGAAGAATAATAGACGAGGCGGGGGATCACTCCCGCCTTTTCTGAGAGCACTGTAACGAACGATAGAAGAGAGCCATGCAAGATAAAATTGTCATCAAAGGAGCCAGAAAGCATAACCTGAAGAACATCGACCTGACGATCCCGCGCGATCGTCTGGTCGTGCTGACGGGGCTGTCCGGCTCGGGAAAGAGCTCGCTTGCCTTCGACACCATCTATGCCGAGGGCCAGCGGCGGTATGTCGAGAGCTTGTCGTCCTATGCGCGGATGTTCCTCGGTCAGATGAAGAAACCCGAGGTCGACTCGATCGACGGGCTGTCCCCCGCGATCTCGATCGACCAGAAGACGACCTCCAAAAACCCGCGCTCGACGGTCGGAACGGTCACCGAGATCTATGACTATCTGCGGCTGCTGTACGCGCGCATCGGCGTGCCCCACTGTCCGCAGTGCGGCCGCGAGATCGCCCAGCAGACCGTCGATCAGATCGTTGACGCGGTGCTGTCCCTTACTGAGGGCACCAAGATCCAGGTGCTCGCGCCGGTGGTGCGCGGGCGCAAGGGCGAGCATCGCGGGGTGTTCGAATCGGCGCGAAAGTCGGGATTCGCCCGCGTGCGCGTCGACGGCATCCTCTATGACCTGAGCGAGGAGATCAAGCTCGAGAAGAACAAGAAGCACTCGGTCGAGATCGTCGTCGACCGGCTGGTCATCAAGGAGACGGTGCGCTCGCGGCTGTCCGACTCGCTGGAGACCGCCATGAAGCAGGCGGACGGGCTGGTGCTCGTCAGCGAGATCGACGGCGCAGACACCCTCTACTCTCAGAACTATGCCTGTCCCGATCACGGGGTCAGCATCACCGACATGAACCCGCGGCTGTTCAGCTTCAACAACCCGTTCGGCGCCTGTCCGAAGTGTACCGGGCTCGGGGTGTTCCTGAAGGTCGACCCCAAGCTCATCATCCCCGATCCGTCCAAGTCGATCGCTCAGGGCGGGCTCAAGGGCTCGGGATGGGCGATGGAGGGCAACACGATCGCCCAGATGTACATGGAGGCGCTCGCCGAGAAGTATCACTTCGACTTCGTCACCCCCATCAAGGACCTGCCCGATGGCGTGGTCGACAAGATCCTCTACGGCACAGGAGAGGAGAAGCTCCGGCTGGTGCGCAAGACCCCGTTTAGCCAGAGCACCTATGAGAAAGAGTTCGAGGGGATCATCCCGAACCTTGAGCGGCGGTTCCGCGATACCACCTCGGCATGGGTCAAAGAGGAGATCGGCAGCTATATGTCCGAGATCCCGTGCGACGCGTGCGGCGGCGACCGGCTGTCGCCGGTGTCGCTGGGCGTGACGGTCGGCGGGATGAACATCGCGCGGCTGTGCGATCTGTCGGTCATCAAGATCCTCGAGTTCCTCGACTCGATGGAGCTGTCACAGCGTGATCGGGTGATTGCCTCAGAGGTGCTGCGCGAGATCCGCTCGCGGCTGAGCTTTCTGCAATCGGTGGGGCTGGGGTATCTGACGCTGTCGCGCTCCTCGGCAACGCTATCCGGCGGCGAGAGCCAGCGCATCCGGCTGGCAACCCAGATCGGGTCGTCGCTGATGGGCGTGCTGTACATCCTGGACGAGCCGTCGATCGGGCTGCACCAGCGCGACAACAACAAGCTGCTCGAAACCCTCAAGCGGCTGCGCGATATCGGCAACACCGTCATCGTGGTGGAACACGACGAGGACACCATGCGCGCCGCCGACCACATCATCGACATCGGCCCCGGGGCGGGCGTGCACGGCGGCGAGATCGTCGCCTGCGGCACGGCAGAGGATATCATCGCCTGTCCCGCATCCGTCACCGGCCAATACCTGTCGGGGGTGCGGCGCATCCCCCTGCCCGACAAGCGGCGCCGCGGCAACGGCAAGAAGCTCGTCATCAAGGGCGCTTCTCAGAACAACCTCAAGGACATCGACGTCACCATCCCGCTGGGCAAGTTCGTGTGCGTCACCGGCGTGTCCGGCTCGGGCAAGTCGTCGCTCATCAACGAGGTGCTGTACAAGTACCTTGCCCGCGAGCTCAACCGCGCCAAGTGTACCCCCGGCAAGTTCAAGAGCATCACAGGGCTGTCCCATCTCGACAAGGTCATCAACATCGACCAGAGCCCCATCGGGCGCACCCCGCGCTCGAACCCGGCTACCTATACCGGCGTGTTCACCGATATCCGCAACCTCTTTGCAACGACCGCGGACAGCAAGATGCGCGGCTACAACGCCGGACGCTACTCGTTCAACGTCAAGGGCGGCCGGTGCGAGGCGTGCCAGGGCGACGGCATCATCCGCATCGAGATGCACTTTCTGCCCGATATCTATGTCCCGTGCGAGGTATGCAAGGGTCAGCGGTACAACCGCGAGACGCTCGAGGTGCGCTACAAGGGCAAGAACATCCACGACGTGCTGGAGATGACCGTCGAGGAGGGGATGGAGTTCTTCCGCAACGTGCCCAAGATCGAGCGAAAGCTATCGACGCTCTATGACGTGGGGCTGGGATATATCAAGATCGGCCAGCCCGCCACCACGCTGTCCGGGGGCGAAGCACAGCGCGTCAAGCTGTCGACCGAGCTGTCCAAGCGCCCGACCGGCAAGACCGTGTACATCCTCGACGAGCCGACCACCGGGCTGCATATCGCGGACGTACATCGGCTGGTAGAGGTGCTGCAGAAGCTCGTCGACGGCGGCAACACCGTCATCGTCATCGAGCACAACCTCGAGCTCATCAAGACCGCCGACCATATCATCGACCTCGGCCCCGAAGGCGGCGACATGGGCGGTACCGTGGTCGCGGAGGGTACGCCCGAGGCGGTCGCCGAGAACGAGCGATCGTTCACAGGGATGTACCTTCGACCCCTATTGCAGCAGTAAAGGAGAGAACCGATATGGATACACTATCGTTGATGAAAAGCCGCCACAGCGTGCGCCGCTATCAGAAGAAACCGATCCCGCAGGAGATCAGGTGTCAGCTCGACGCCTATACCGACGAGCTCAATCGCACAGGCGGGCTGCACATCCAGATCCTCTATGACGAGCCGGAGTGCTTCTCGTCCCGCATGGCAAAGTACGGCAAGTTTGAGAATGCCGATAACTATATCGCCATGGTCGGCAGCAAGTCGCCCACCCTCGACGAGCGGTGCGGGTACTTCGGCGAGCTGCTGGTGCTCAAGGCGCAGCAGCTCGGTCTGAACACCTGCTGGGTCGCGCTCACCCACGGCAAGAGCCGCGCGGTCGTCGACAAGGGCGAGAAGGAGGTCATCCTCATCTCGCTGGGCTATGGACAGCACAGCGGACATGAACGCCGCAGCAAGCGCGCCGGTGACGTCAGCGACATCGACGACGCCGCGCCCGAATGGTATCGGCGCGGGATCGAGGGCGCGCTGCTCGCCCCCACCGCCGTCAACCAGCAGAAGTTCCGTTTTCACCGCGACGGCGACACCGTAGCGGCAAGCACACCGAGGATCGGCACCTGTCTGCCGATCGATCTGGGGATCGTGAAGTGCCACTTCGAGCTGCTCGCCGGCAAGGAGAATTTTCGGTGGAAATAACCGAGAGCATCCGCGCGATAGAAGCCGAGGGTATCGCACGACCTCTATCACTCTTTGATACCATCCGCTATAACCGTACTCTATGGCCGTCCGTCATCGGACGGCCGGTTTTTTTGGCGGTTTTTTGGGGTTATTTCTTTTACAGTGATATAGCGCCGCCGATTTGTGGTATATCTTATAGTAGAAACAAAGGGAACCAGAGAGGGAAAGGACATGAAAATCGGTTTTGACAATGAAAAATACCTGACCACCCAGAGCCAGCATATCCGCGACCGGATCGCCCAGTTCGGCGGCAAGCTGTACCTTGAGTTCGGCGGCAAGCTGTATGACGACTATCACGCGTCGCGCGTGCTGCCGGGGTTCAGACCGGACTCGAAGCTCCAGATGCTCATGCAGCTCAAGGACGAGGCAGAGATCGTCGTCGTCATCAACGCTGACGACATCGAGAAGAACAAGGTGCGCGGCGACCTGGGCATCACCTATGATCTGGATGTGCTGCGGCTCATCGACGTGTTCCGCTCGCGCGGGCTGTATGTCGGGTCGGTGGTGCTGACGCGGTTTGCCGGTCAGCCGGCGGCGATGAAGTTCCGTCAGAAGCTCGAGGACGCCGGGATCCGGGTCTATCGCCACTACTCCATCCCCAACTATCCCGCCGACGTTGACCTCATCGTCAGCGACGACGGCTACGGCCGCAACGAGTATGTCGAGACCGAGCGTAAGCTGATCGTCATCACCGCGCCGGGCCCCGGCTCGGGCAAGATGGCGGTGTGCCTGTCCCAGCTCTATCACGAGCACAAGCGCGGGATCGAGGCGGGCTATGCGAAGTTCGAGACCTTTCCGATATGGAACCTGCCGCTCAAGCATCCGGTCAACGTCGCGTATGAGGCGGCGACCGCCGACCTCAACGATGTGAACATGATCGACCCGTTCCACCTCGAGGCATACGGCGAGACGACCGTCAACTATAACCGCGATATCGAGATCTTCCCGGTGCTGAACACCATGTTCGAGACCATCCTCGGCACCTCGCCCTACAAGTCGCCCACCGATATGGGCGTCAACATGGCGGGATACTGTATCATCGACGACGAGGCGACCTGCGCCGCCGCGAACCAGGAGATCATCCGCCGCTACTATACCGCGCTGTGCAACACCACCAAGGGCAACGCCTCTGCTGACGAGGCGTACAAGATCGGGCTGCTGATGAAGCAGAGCCGGATATCCGCCGACGACCGCGCGGTCATCGCCCCCGCGATGGCGCGCGAGGAGGAGACCGGCGCGCCGGCTGCGGCGATCGAGCTTCCTGACGGGCGCATCATCACCGGCAAGACCTCGGACCTGCTGGGCGCGTGTGCCGCGATGCTGCTCAACGCGCTCAAGGCGCTGTGCGAAATCCCGCAGAAGGTCGACCTGATCGATCCGGCGGTCATCGAGCCGATCCAGAAGCTCAAGGTCGAGAGCTTCGGCAGTATGAACCCGCGGCTGCATACAGACGAGGTGCTGATCGCGCTGTCCATCTCGGCGGTCACCAACCCCACCGCGCGGCTTGCGATGCAGCAGCTCGGTCAGCTGTCGGGATGCGAGGCGCACGCCACCGTCATCCTCTCTGGCACCGACACCGAGACGCTCAAGAAGCTCGGGGTGCTGCTCACCACCGAGCCGAAATACGAGAGCAAGAAGCTGTACAATAAATAAAGGGCTAACCATATTTCTCTGGAGGAATTATAAGGGAAATTATTTGTCAGTATTTTCAAATTTTCCTTGATTTAGACAGGGAAATGTTGTAGAATATGAATGATGTATAACCGTTTACATTAAATTCTTTTTTAGGAGGAAATTCTATGTCAGTAAAAGTTGCAATCAACGGATTCGGTCGTATCGGCCGTCTGGCGTTCCGCCAGATGTTCGGCGCAGAGGGGTATGAGGTCGTGGCGATCAACGATCTTACCGACCCCAAGATGCTCGCGAACCTCCTCAAGTATGACACCGCGCAGAAGGGCTACTGCGGCGCTATCGGCGAGGGTCTGCATACCGTAGAGGCGGGCGAGAACTCCATCATCGTCGACGGCAAGGAGATCACCATCTATGCCAAGCCCAACGCTGCCGAGCTGCCGTGGGGCGAGCTGGGCGTTGACGTCGTGCTCGAGTGCACCGGCTTCTACTGCTCGAAGGCGAAGAGCCAGGCCCACATCGACGCCGGTGCCAAGAAGGTCGTCATCTCGGCTCCTGCCGGCTCTGACCTGAAGACGGTCGTCTTCTCGGTCAACGAGGACACCCTCACCGCCGAGGACACCATCATCTCGGCTGCATCCTGCACCACCAACTGTCTTGCGCCGATGGCGGACACCCTCAACAAGTATGCTGAGATCCAGTCCGGTATCATGTGCACCGTTCACGCCTATACCGGCGATCAGATGATCCTCGACGGTCCGCACAGAAAGGGCGATCTGCGCCGTGCGCGCGCCGGCGCTGCCAACATCGTTCCCAACTCGACGGGCGCTGCCAAGGCGATCGGGCTGGTCATCCCCGAGCTCAACGGCAAGCTCATCGGCTCGGCTCAGCGTGTTCCGGTCGTCACCGGTTCCACCACCATCCTCACCGCTGTTGTCAAGGGCGACAACGTCACCGTCGACGGCATCAACGCCGCGATGAAGGCCGCCGCCTCGGATAGCTTTGGCTATAACGAGGACGCCATCGTATCGTCCGACGTCATCGGTATGCGCTACGGCTCGCTGTTCGACGCGACCCAGACCATGGTTGCGAAGATCGCCGACGGGCTGTATGAGGTCCAGGTCGTCTCGTGGTATGACAACGAGAACTCCTACACCTCTCAGATGGTCCGAACCATCAAGTACTTCGCCGAGCTGTAATCGGACAAGTCATCCCGACAGATCATACGGCTGCACCCGCTGCGGTGCAGCCGTTTTTCTATCTTGCTACCGATTCTGATGGACCTTTGTATCAGAAATCCGTATGACAATACCCGAATTCCTCCCGATGACGGAAAAGAATTGACAAACCCTGTCCTGTGCAGTATAATATGCGTGTGTGTTGTGTGACAAAATTTACTGTAAGGAGAATGTTAACATGAAGAAAGTATTAGCACTGATCCTCGCGGTCGTCATGATCGCAGCGATGGCGTCCCTGGCGGCCTGCTCTGTCAGCGTCACGACCGATGAAGCGGCCGACGATGCTGCCGATGCGGCTGACGCCAGCGGTACCACCTACATCATCTACTCTGATAACGCGTTCGCTCCGTTCGAGTATCTCGACGAGGAGTCCGGTGCGTATGTCGGCGTGGACATGGACATCATGGCTGCTGTCGCCGCGGATCAGGGTATTTCCTATGAGATGCACAACGAGGGATTTGATGCGTCGATGGGCGCTGTCCAGTCCGGTCAGGCCGACGCGATGATCGCCGGTATGACCATCACCGACGAGAGAAGAGAGACCTTCGACTTCTCCGAGGCGTACTTTGAGGACGGGGTTGTCATCGTGGTCAAGCCCGGCTCCGATATCACCTCGCTCGAGGATCTCAAGGGCAAGACCGTTGCCTGCAAGACCTCTACCGTCGGCGGCGAGTACGGCGAGAGCATCAAGGATGAGTACGACTTTGAGATCAGCTACTTTGAGGGCTCCGATACCATGTATCAGGCGGTCGTCACCGGTTCTGCCGATGCGTGCATCGAGGACTTCTCGGTCATCGGCTGGGCGATCGAGAGCGAGGGCGTCGAGCTCTCCGTCATCACCGAGCCCACCAATGTCAAGGGCTACGGCTTTGCTGTCAAGAAGGGCGAGAACGCCGAGCTGCTCGAGAAATTTGACACCGGTCTGAGCAACATCAAGGCATCCGGCGAGTACGACAAGATCCTCGCGAAGTACGGCTACTGATAGCACCGACACCGTCCCCTGACGCGGGACAGAACGGATAAAACTTCGGATTCAGCACGGTAAGCGATTATCGTGCTGAACTTTGTTAAAGGCAGATGAGGAATTTATGAATTTTGGAAGAGTGCTCAGCGAGGCGACCCCGCTGCTGTTGGAGGGGCTGAAGCTCACCATCGGCGTGTCGCTGCTCGCTATCGCTATCGGTATCGTGGTGGGGCTTGTGATGTGTCTGATGAAGATGTCGCGCAACGTCGTGCTCAAGGCGATCGCCGAGGTCTATATCTGGGTGATCCGCGGTACCCCTATGCTGGTACAGGCGTTCATCGTGTTCTTCGGGTTCCCGCAGCTCATCCAGCTGATGTCGCCGTCGTTCCGGCTCGATGCGTTCACGGCGGGCGTTATCACGCTGTCGCTGAACGCGGGCGCGTATCTGGCTGAGATCTTCCGCGGAGGGATCATGGCGATCCCGAAGGGTCAGTCGGAGGCGGCGCGGTCGCTCGGGCTGACCAAGGGCCAGACGATGCGCAAGGTCGTGCTGCCCCAGGCGCTGAAGATCTCGATCCCCGCGCTGGTGAACCAGTTCATCATCTCTATCAAGGATACCTCTATCCTCTCGGTTATCGGGCTGGCGGAGCTCGTCAACAAGGCAAAAACCTATGTCGGCAAGAGCTACGAGTTCTTTGCGACGTATATCTTCGTCGCGCTGTTCTATCTCATCATCATCTCGGTGCTGATGATCGTCTCGAGCCGTATCGAGAAGAAGCTGCAGTATGAGGAGAAGAAGGGACATCACCATGGCAAGTAACGATACAATGAGGAGAAACGAGAAGGTCGTCGTCACCGACCTGCACAAGTACTTCGACAAGAACGAGGTGCTTACCGGTATCAGCCACACCGTCTATGAGGGCGAGGTCGTGTGCGTGATCGGCCCCTCCGGCTCGGGCAAGAGCACCTTTCTGCGGTGCCTCAACCGGCTCGAAGAGGTCACCTCGGGCAAGATCGTCATCGACGGCTATGATATCACCGACAAGAAGGTCAACATCAACAAGGTGCGCGAGAACATCGGCATGGTGTTCCAGCAGTTCAACCTGTTCCCCAACATGACCGTCAAGAAGAACATCATGATGGCGCCCGTCACGCTCAAGAAGCTGTCCGAAGCGGACGCCGAGAAGAAGGCGCTGGAGCTGCTCAAGCGCGTCGGGCTCAGCGAGAAGTCCGAGGCATATCCCGGGGAGCTGTCCGGCGGACAGCAGCAGCGCGTCGCGATCGCGCGTGCGCTGGCGATGAACCCCGATATCATGCTGTTCGACGAGCCAACCTCGGCGCTCGACCCCGAGATGGTCGGCGAGGTGCTGGAGGTCATGAAGGAGCTCGCGCGCGAGGGCATGACGATGGTCGTCGTGACCCACGAGATGGGATTCGCCCGCGAGGTCGCGGATCGGGTGCTGTTCATGGCGGACGGCATCATCATGGAAGAGGGCACCCCCGAGGAGCTGTTCGGCTCGCCGAAGAACGAGCGCACACAGGATTTCCTGAAAAAGGTGCTGTAACAGTTAACCCATATCATAAAGAAAAGTGCTTCTGTTATTCTGTCGAATAGCAAAAGCACTTATTTTTTCTATCCTCTCATCGCACGCGCACACCGCGCAGCGCGCGGTCGAGCACGCCGTGCATCTCGGCGATAGCGACGCCGTAGTTGAGCATCGGCACCCCTGCCGCCGCACACATCGCAGCGCGGGACTGCATCTCGCGCTCGTTGAGCATACAGCCGCCGCAGTGTACCACCATGCGATAGCCGCCAAGGTCTGAGGGAAAGCTGTTGCCGGAAGAGAAGCTGAAATCCGGCTTTACGCCGGTATAATCGCGAATCCATCGCGGGAGCTTCTCGGTGCCGATGTCGCCGCACTGGCGATGGTGGGTACAGCCCTCGGCTATCAGCACCCGATCGCCATCGCTGAGCGCGCGTAGCGCGTCGACGCCCATCATCAGCGCGGGCAGCTCGCCCTTGTAGCGGGCGAATAGGATCGAGAACGAGGTCAGCGGGAGCTCATCGGGGGTACCGGCGGACACCGACGCGAACGCCTGAGAGTCGGTGACGACCAGTGCCGGTGGCTGATGCAGGTTCTGCAGCGTATCGCGCAGCTCCCCGGGCTGACAGCATACCGCCGTACAGCGGGTATCGAGCAGCTCGCGCAGCGTCATCTGCTGCGGCAGGATCAGCCGACCCTTCGGCGCAGCGGCGTCGATGGGGATCACCAGCACCACGGTATCGCCCGCACTCACGAGCCCCTCGAGGATGCGCCGATCAGATCGCGTGTCCACGAACGACGCGATCCGCGATTTGAGCACGTCGATCCCGTCGCCGGTCAGCGCGCTGACATAGACCTCGTTGTCGCCCGTCACAGGGACAGTCGACAGCAGATCGCTCTTGTTGAACGCGAGAACATAGCGCAGCCCGCGGGAGCGGAACTCGTCGATCAGCTCGCGCTCGGTCTCGCCTATCCCCCGCGTCGCGTCGACCACCAGCACCGCGATATCGGTGCGGCGCAGGATCTCGCGGGTGCGCTCCACGCGCAGCGCGCCGAGCGCGCCCTCGTCGTCGAACCCGGGGGTATCAATGATCATCACAGGGCCCAGCGGCAGCAGCTCCATCGCCTTTCGCACCGGATCGGTGGTGGTGCCCAGCGTGTCGGACACGAGCGACATCTGCTGGTTGGTGACGGCGTTCACGACGCTGGACTTGCCGGCGTTACGCCGTCCGAAGAACGCGATATGCGGCCGTTCGGCGGATACGGCAGCGTGTAGTGACATAGCTCTCTACCCTTTCTAGAACCTGAAGTCGCGGCGGTTCGAGTGCTTGATATCCTCGATGTTCTGTGCCGCGATCGCGCGCACCTTGTCCTTGGGGATGCGCTGCAGCTCCTCCTCGATCATGCGATAGCCGATCTCCTTGGTGCGGGGGCTGGCATAATCGACGAGGTACTCGGTCAGGGTCATCAGCGCGTTGGGATGACAGCAGTTCAGGATCTGGCCGCTCTTGCACAGCGACATGAACCGGTCGCCGGTGCGTCCCTCGCGGTAGCAGGCAGTACAGAACGACGGGATATGGCCGTTCTCCATCAGCCACGCCACCACCTCGTCCAGGGTGCGCTGGTCGGATACGTCGAACTGCTCGGTATCGTGGGGGCGATCCTCCTCGGCATAGCCGCCGACCGAGGTGCGCGAGCCGCCCGAGACCTGGGACACGCCCAGCCGCAGCAGCTTGCTGCGGACCGCCTCGGACTCGCGGGTAGAGATAATGATGCCGGTATAGGGCACCGCCAGCCGGATACAGGCGGTGATCTTCTCAAACGTCTCGTCCGAGATGCCGCCGTCGAACTCATCGGGGTCGATATCGTCGGCGCGCTTGACGCGCGGGACCGAGATGGTATGAGGCCCGACGCCGTGTACCGCCTCGAGGTGCTCAGCGTGCATGATGAGCCCCGCGAACTCGTACTTGTACATCTCGAGCCCGAACAGCACCCCCAGCCCGACGTCGTCGATCCCGCCCTGCATCGCGCGGTCCATCGCCTCGGTATGATAGTTGTAGTCGTGCTTGGGCCCGGTGGGATGCAGCTGCAGGTAGCTGTCCTTATGGTAGGTCTCCTGGAAGAGGATGTAGGTGCCGATGCCCGCGTCGCGCAGCATCCGATACTCCTCGACCGTGGTGGCGGCGATGTTGACGTTGACGCGGCGGATCGCGCCGTTCTTGTGCTTGATCGAGTAGATGGTGTCGATGCACTCGAGGATATACTCGATGGGGTTCATCTGCGGGTGCTCGCCGGCCTCGATGGCGAGGCGCTTGTGACCCATGTCCTGCAGGGCGATAACCTCGGCGCGCACCTCGTCCTGAGTCAGCTTCTTGCGCGGGATGGTCTTGTTCTTGAGATGATAGGGGCAGTAGACGCACCCGTTGACGCAGTAGTTCGACAGGTACAGCGGGGCGAAGATCACGATGCGGTTGCCGTAGAACGCAAGCTTGATCTCCTCGGCGATCTCGTATATCCGCTGCTCGACCGCCGGGTCGTCACACGCGAGCAGCACCGACGCCTCGCGGTGGGTCAGCCCCTGACACCGGCAGCCGGTGGCGGTGGGGATGGGCCGCGCCTTCTCGAGGATCTCGTTGATCAGGGAGAGGTTGTTCTTGTTGCGCTCGGCGTACTCGAGCGTCTCGCGGATCTCGGCGTCGTTGATAAATTCGTCCGCGATCAGGGATGACGGGTTATAGACAGGCATAGGGATTCTCCTTTACACTCAATATGGATGCCGATTTCCGGGTTGGTTGACGGGATAAGCTTCAGGCAAGGCGTGCAAGCGTATGGTGCGGTGACACCTAAACATTCGCATAGGCGGTCTTGACGCTGACGCCCGACAGCGAGCCGATCCTGCCGGACAGAGCGGCGATCCGATCCTGGGGCGCATCGACGGCGACGCTGATGATGCGCACGCCGCGCTCGCGATAGGGCACACCCATGCGACCGATCACATAGCGCGAGAAGTCGGACAGCAGGGTGTTCAGCTCGGCGGTGGCGTTGTCGTCCTCGACGATCACAGACAGCACCGCGACACGGGTGTTCTCCATCTCTTCCCTCCTAAAAAAGTAAAAAAACCGCACCCCGACGGTGCGGCGTCACATGACAGCACAGCGCTGTCCGAGCACGTATGGCATCGCCTTTCAGTCAGGGTGACGGGTGCGTCATCCTTTCGGTCAGGGTCACATATATTGTAGCATACCGGTGCCGCGGTGTCAACGGCGAAAAATTGACTTTTTTTGTCGAAAGTAGTATAATATCGGCATATTACGGTACAAGAGGTCGCTATGGGCAGCATACAGAAACCGCGTATCTACAAATTCGATAACGTGCGGATGTTCGCGATCCTGCTGGTCGTCATCAGCAGCTTTGCGGACGGATATACCGACAGCTCCGATATGTTTCGAAGCTGGTTCCTCTTTGCGTCCTCGTTCGTCGCACCGCTGCTCATCTTCCTCTCGGGGCTGCTGCAAAAGCAGTATAAGGCGGGCGATCGGTTTGACCTTCACCGGTTCTCGTTCTACCTGATCGCGGGGTTCGCCCTCAAGCTGCTGGTGTTCGGGATGCGCCGCGCATCCGGCGAACAGGTGGGGCTGACGCTGTTCGGCGGCGCGACCATCGAATGGTACCTGTTCGTGCTGGCGATGTATATGCTCACCGCGCTCGCCGTCGGACGGTTCAACCGCTATGCGGTCATCACAGCGGCGCTGACGCTGGGGCTGCTCGTGGGGCTGACGCCGCTGCGCGACGAGCTGTACCTGTCGCGGTACTTCGTGTTCATGCCGTTCTACTTTGCGGGGTACTACCTTACGCCGATGGAGGTGCGCCGGTTCTCTCACAAGAACCATGTGAAGATCGCCGGACTTGTGTTCACGGTCATCTACTTTGTGATGTGCTTTCGGCTGCGCGAGCTGCTGTACCCGATGCGGATGCTGTTCACCGGCCGCAACCCCTATGCGGCGGTGCCGATCGAGGGGTGCACCGTCTATCACCGGCTGCTGTGCTACGGTATCTCGAGCGTGATGGTGATAGCGGCGGTGGCGCTCTTTCCCAACCGGCGGCTGCCGCTGTGGACAAAGGCGGGTCAGAACGCCATCGGGGTGTACTTCTGGCATACGCCGCTGCTGCTGGCGCTGACGGCGGCGGGGGTGTTCGGGATGATCGACGGGCTGGGCGATCCGCTGTGGAAGCTGACGGTGCTGACTCTGTCGGTGGTGTGTGCGCTGGTGCTGGCGATCCCGTGCTTCTCGTGGCCGCTAAGAAAGCTGTACGCCCTCATCTGTCGCATGCGCGACAGGACATGTGCCATCGTCGACGGTGCGGTCATCCTGATCGCGGTCATCGCCGCCGCGGTGTTCCATGTGTGGTAAAATACGATAGAGATCCGAACAGGGCTGTCGCGTTGTTGCGACAGCCCTGTTCGCCATTTATCGGATAAGCTTGTCCCAGATGACGATACGCCGCTTTTGCAGCGTCGCGGGCAGGTCGATGACGCGCTGGTTCTCGCTGCCGCGGAACTGGAGCATGAGATTGCGCCGCTCCTCGATATACGGCCCGTCCACAAGGACGTCGATCAGCGAGAGCATCTCATCGGTGAAGAGGGTGCGCTTGGCGCTGCCGGATAGCAGGTCCTCCAGCAGGAATCCGGTGTACGCCCACACGGTCTTGTCGGGATGGCGCTCGCGCACCCGCCTGAGAAACGGCACGAGCGCCGCCTGGTTGGGCGGCTCGAACGGCTCGCCGCCGAGCAGCGTCAGCCCGTCGATATAGTCGGGCGCGAGCGAGTCGAGGATCTGCTGCTCTGCCGATGCGTCAAACGGCTCTCCATATTTAAAATCCCATGTTTCGGGCTGGAAACAGCCCTTGCAGCGGTTGGTACAGCCGGACACGAACAGCGTGGTGCGTACGCCCTCGCCGTCGGCGATATCATAGAATTTGATGTTACAGTAGTTCATAGCGAGTTACAGGTGCAGCACGCGCTCCTTAATCTCCTGGGTGCGGCCCTGGTTCCAGTACTGGGTGCCGATATAGCCGCAGGTGCGCCGCGCGACGTTCATCTTGTCCTGGTCGTGGTTGCCGCAGTTGGGGCACTCCCAGACAAGCTTGCCGTCCTCGTCGACGATGTCGATCTCACCGTCATAGCCGCACACCTGACAGTAGTCGGACTTGGTGTTCAGCTCGGCGTACATGATGTTGTCATAGATGAACCGGATGACCTGCAGCACCGCCCTCAAGTTGTGCTGCATATCGGGCACCTCGACATAAGAGATCGCGCCGCCGGGCGAGAGCGCCTGGAACTGGGCCTCGAACTTCAGCTTTGAGAACGCGTCGATCTCCTCGGTGACATGGACATGGTAGGAGTTGGTGATATAGCCCTTGTCGGTGATGCCCTCGATCACGCCGAACCGCTTTTGCAGGCATTTGGCGAACTTGTAGGTGGTGCTCTCGAGCGGGGTGCCGTAGAGCGAGAAGTCGATGCGGTGCTTCTCCTTCCAGCGCTTGCAGGCGTCGTTCATATGCTGCATCACAGACAACGCGAACGGCGTCGCGTCGGGGTCGGTATGGCTCTTGCCGGTCATGCAGCGAACACACTCGCACAGCCCCGCATAGCCCAGCGAGAGGGTCGAGTAGCCGCCGTAGAGCAGCTTGTCGATGGTCTCGCCCTTCTTAAGACGCGCCAGCGCGCCGTACTGCCACAGGATCGGCGCCGCGTCCGACAGCGTGCCCTTGAGCCGGTTATGGCGGCACAGCAGCGCGCGATAGCACAGATCGAGCCGCTCGTCAAAGATCTCCCAGAACCGATCCATATCGCCGCCGCTGGACAGTGCGACATCGACGAGGTTGATGGTGACGACGCCCTGGTTGAAGCGGCCGTAGTACTTCGGCTCGCCGTTCTCGTCGAGATACGGGGTCAAGAACGACCGGCATCCCATGCAGGTATAGCAGTGCCCGTCGCCGTTCTTGTCGACCTTCAGCTCGAGCATCTTCTTCTCGCTGATATAGTCGGGCACCATGCGCTTTGCGGTGACCTTGGCGGCAAGCTCGGTGAGGTAGTAGTAGGGGCTATCCTCATGGATGTTCTGCTCCTCAAGGACATAGATGAGCTTTGGGAACGCGGGGGTGATATACACACCCTTCTCGTTCTTGACGCCGCGATAGCGCTGCTCGAGCGTCTCCTCAATGATGAGCGCGAGGTCCTTCTTCTCCTGCTCGGTCTTTGCCTCGCCCAGATACATGAACACGGTGATGAACGGCGCCTGCCCGTTGGTGGTCAGGAGGGTGACGACCTGATACTGGATCGTCTGGACGCCGCGGTTGACCTCCTCGCGCAGACGCGCCTCGACGATCTTCTCGACCTTCTCCTTGGTGGGGGTGACGCCGAGCACGTCGAACTCCTCGAGCACGGTCTTGGTGATCTTCTTGCGCGATACCTGCACGAACGGAGCGAGGTGCGCCAGCGAGATCGACTGGCCGCCGTACTGGTTCGACGCGACCTGGGCGATGATCTGGGTGGCGATGTTGCACGCGGTCGAGAACGAATGGGGCTTCTCGATCATGGTGCCCGAGATGACGGTACCGTTCTGCAGCATATCCTCGAGGTTGACCAGGTCACAGTTGTGCATATGCTGAGCAAAGTAGTCGGCATCATGGAAGTGGATCAGCCCGTCGTCGTGCGCTTGGACGATGTCCTCGGGCAACAGGATGCGGCGGGTCAGATCCTTGCTGACCTCGCCCGCCATATAGTCGCGCTGGACAGCGTTGACGGTGGGGTTCTTGTTGGAGTTCTCCTGCTTGACCTCCTCGTTGTTGCACTCGATGAGGGTCAGGATCTGGTTATCGGTGGTGTTGGCGGTACGCGCCAGTGAGCGGGTGTAGCGATAGCGGATATAGAGCTTGGCGGTCTCATACGCGCCGAGCTTCATGATCTCGGTCTCGACAAGCTCCTGGATCTCCTCGACCGACAGCGCGCGGCTGACACACTCGCCGGTGTCGCGGATCGTCAGCGCGATGCTGTCGATCTGATCGTCGGTCAGGTGGCGGCCGTTCGGGTTCGCCATGTCCGCCTTTCTGACGGCGTTGACGATCTTCTGCGGATCAAAGGACTCTTCGGAGCCGTTTCTCTTGATAATTTTCATCACACATTCCCTCTGTTTCTGTTATTCTATTCAGTCATTCAACACACAATATCTTGTTGACTAATCCCAGTATAACAACTATATGTAGTGGCGTCAACAAAAATTCTGTGAAATTTCGGTGACAGTTTCGTAATCTGCCCGACAGGAACTATCGGGTGGGGACTTCTATGATAGCATACACCGCCGCGCCGTAAATTCTCCAATAGGAAATAGGAGATTTTTTCGCGCTGTACAAATGCCTCGCTTTGTGCTATGATAGAGGAGAAGGGAGGGCGCGCCATGGCAATCTACCATATCGCGGAGCTTGATATTGAGATCACGCCCCGCTATGACAGGACAGCCGAATACCTCGCCGACTATCGCATCGACAGCGATGCAGAGAGTGACTTTGCGGTCACGGTGACGGATGAAATGCTCGCCTATGAGCGCGACCACGCCGAGCAGCCGTCGCCCGAATGGGCGGTCGAGGCGATCGCGATCCTGCGCGTCATCTGTGACAGGGTGCTCGAGCGATATGACGGGTTCTTCCTGCACTGTTCGTGCCTGATGATTGACGGTATGGCGGTGGTGTTCACCGCGCCGTCGGGCACGGGCAAGAGCACCCACGCGCGGATGTGGCGCGAACGCTTCAAGGACAGGGTCACGATGATCAACGACGATAAGCCGTTGGTACGCCGCATGGGTGGCGACTTTATCATCTACGGTACCCCGTGGAACGGCAAGCACGGGCTGTCGAACAACATCAGCGCGCCGATACGCGCGGTGTACTTTCTGCAGCAGGGGGACGAGAACCGGTGTGAGCGCGTGGATGCGGTGACGGCGCTGACGCTGCTGCTGCGCCAGACGGTCATCCCCGCCGACAAGCGCGATCTGTCTGCGCTGCTGGATATGCTGTCCGAGCTGATCGAGCGCACGCCGATGTTCAAGCTTGTCTGTGACATCTCGCCCATGGCAGCCGATACCGCCTATCAGGCGTTGATCGGGGCTATTGAGGAATAGAGCCGAGCGCTCCCCAATCAACGACAAAGGACAGATAGAACAACAGGATAATGTAGAATGATACAGAGAAGGGCTGCCGTTCACAGAAGCGGCAGCCCTGATGTTATCTTAGCGGTTACTTTGTCATGAAGAGGACGCCCAGCGTGTTGGGACCGCAGTGGGACGAGATGGTGCAGGAGGCGCGGGTGATATGGATCTCCTTGAAGATCCCCTTCGCCTGCAGCGCGTCATAGACGCCCTGCACATAGGCGTCATCCGCGCCGGCATGGGTAACGAACGCGCGGTCGGTGTCGATGTTGTCATAGCGGGCGAGGGTGTCCTCCATATACTGGATCAGCACCTTGCCGTACTTGCCGCGGTACTTCTTGCCGACGGTCATCGCGCCGCCGTCGTTATTCAGCACCTCGATCGAGGGCTTCAAGCTGAGCATATTCGCCCCCAGCATCGCTACCGTCGAGCAGCGGCCGCCGGCATGCATGAAGTCGAGCCGATCGAGCACAAAGGACGCGTGGGACAGCGGTACCATCGCCTTGAGCCGCTCGGCGATCTCGACCGCAGAGAGCCCCTGATCGCGCAGCTCGCACGCCTTGATCACCAGCAGTCCGGTACCGGTAGACAGGTTCTGAGAATCCACGACCTGCACCCGACCGTCCAGCTCCTCGGCCGCCAGCGCCGCGCTGCGGTGGGTGACGGAGAGCTTCGAGCCGAGGTTGATATGTACGATATCACACCCCTCATCCAGTATCGGTGTGAAGAAATCGACATACTCGCCGACGCTGCCCGCGGTGGTATGGGGCAGCTCCTTGGTCTTGTAGAAGATATCATAGAGCTCCTCGGGGGTGATGTTGACCCAGTCCTCATAGCTCTTGCCGCCGATGACGATATGCAGCGGCATACAGGTAACGCCGTAGCGCTGCTCCAGCTCCCAGTTCAGGTCGCAGGTGATGTCGGCGGTGATATGTACTTGATGGCTCATTTTGAAAACCTCACTCTTGCATATACTATCCCCAGATGATATACTCTAATTATACACAAAAAGTCAGAAAAATCAATACCGAGGGTGATGATATGATAAAAAGAGTGTCCTATAATCCGAAGATTGATACCGGCGCGGTGGTGCAGCAGATCGAGCCGACCGCCTCTCTCCCCTATTTCACAATTGAAGACGGCAGCTTTCGCTATCCTATGAACGACCGCACGCGGGTCTATGGGCTGGGCGAGCAGGTGCGCGGCATCAACAAGCGCGGGTGGATCTACCGCTCCTACTGCACCGACGAGCCGTTTCACACCGAGGACAAGAGCTCGCTCTACGGCGCGCATAACTTCATCCTCATCGACGACGGCGCGGTTCGGTTCGGCGCGTTCTTCGACTATCCGACGCGGATCACCTTTGATATCGGCTATACCGACCCCGCTATGCTGACGGTCACCCCCGAGACGATGGAGCTCGAGCTCTATATCATCGAGGGCGACACCCCGACTGAGATCGTGCGGCGGTTTCGATCGCTGATCGGCCGCAGCTATATCCCGCCGCTGTGGGCGTTTGGCTACGGTCAGAGCCGGTGGGGATATGCCGACCGCGACGATATCAGATCGGTCGCCGACAGCTATCGCGACGCGCATATCCCGATGGACATGATCTATCTCGATATCGACTATCTCGACAACTTCAAGGACTTTACGGTCAGCCCCGAACGGTTCGACCGGTTCCCGTCGTTTGTGTCAGAGATGAAGGAGCGGGGGCTGCGCCTCATCCCCATCATCGACGCCGCCGTCAAGCGCGAGGAGGGGTATCGCGTGTATGACGAGGGGCATGCGCGCGGATACTTCTGCAAGGGGCGCGACGGCGAGGATTATATCGTCGGCGTATGGCCCGGGATGAGCGTGCTGCCCGACTTTCTCAACGATGACGCCGCCGCGTGGTTCGGCAGCCAGTACCGCACCCTCACCGAGATGGGGATCGAGGGGTTCTGGAACGATATGAACGAGCCGGCGCTGTTCTACTCTGAGCAGGGGCTGAAGGAGGCGTTCGCAGCGCTTCATACGTATGAGGATACCGAGCTGAACGCGTTCACCTGCTTTCGCGCGAGAGAAACGCTCAACCGGCTCGCAAACTCTGACGACGACTATCAGAGCTTCTATCACCGTACACCGGCGGGGTCGATCCGCCACAGCGAGGTACATAACCTGTACGGCTACCGGATGACCAAGTCCGCCGCCGACGCGCTGAAGGAGTGCCGCCCGGGGCAGCGATCGCTGCTGTTCTCGCGTGCGTCCTACATCGGGATGCACCGCTACGCGGGGATCTGGACGGGCGACAATCATAGCTGGTGGAGCCATATCCTCCTATTGCTCCGACAGCTCCCGTCGATGAATATGTGCGGGTTCCTGTACACAGGGTGCGATCTCGGGGGATTCAACGGCAACTGTACCCGCGATCTGCAGCTTCGATGGATGTCGCTTGGGGTGTTCACCCCGCTGATGCGCAACCACGCTGCCGCCGGCACCCGATCCCAGGAGGCGGTCGCGTTCGGCGATACCGAGGCGTTCCGCCATATCATCGAGCTGCGCTATCGGCTCATCCCGTATCTCTACAGCGAGTATATGAAGGCGACACTGCGGGACGAGATGCTGTTCCGGCCGCTCGTATTCGACTATCCCGACGACAGCCGCGCTGTGGAGATCGAGGATCAGCTCATGCTCGGCAGCTCGCTGATGATCGCGCCGGTATATGTCCAGAACGCCGACGGACGGATGGTCTATCTGCCCGAGCCGATGACGATGGTGCGGATGCACGAGGACTATATTTCTACAGAAGAATTAAGCTCAGGCGATCACTATATCCCCGTGCCGCTCGGCGACGTAGTGTTCTTCATCCGAAGCGGCGCGCTGATGCCCCTTGCCGATGCGGCAATGACGACCGCCGAGATTGATCTCGACAGCATCGTGCTCCTCGGCACGGGCCGGGCGTATGAGCTATATGCGGATGACGGGATCTCGCCCGATATCAGCGAGAAGAACATCACCATCCTCAGGCAGCATGATGCTGCACCCCGTCCCGCCTTTTGAACCCTTAGTGATAACCGCGCTGCCGACACAACGGCGGGGAATATAACGAAGCAATATCCTCTAAAGCAGGCAGCATGACGCTGCACCCGATCTCGCCATCGTAGAGCTGAAATAAAGGGTAGGCATAGCCGTTCCCCATAAGGCAGTCCTATCTCCAAAAAACAAAAAAGAGGAGGGCTCATGCCCTCCCCTATCGGTGCTTACAGAATGATCTCACCATCGGTGGTGCCGGCAAGACCGGCAGCGTTCGCCTCGTCGGTATCGAGATGCACGGCGGGCGCATAGTTCGGCGAGACGCGGACGATCACATCGTCGAAGACCAGCTTCCTGCCCTCGCCGCCGACAGCGACCTTGACGATCTGCTTATCCTCGACGCCATACTCGACAGCGGTCTCGGGGGTCAGATGGACGTGACGCTTGGCGACAATAACGCCGTGGTCGATCTCGACCTCTCCTACAGGGCCGCGCAGAATACATCCCGGCGTACCGGCAAGGTCGCCCGACTCGCGGATCGGCGCGGTGACGCCGAGCTTGCGGGTATCGGTGAGGGACACCTCGACCTGATCCTCGGGGCGGAACGGTCCGAGGATGGACATCGTCATCTCGCCGCGGGGGCCGACGACCGTCACCTTCTCGGCACAGGCGAACTGGCCGGGCTGGGAGAGGTCCTTCTTGTTGGTGAGGGTCTTGCCCTCGCCATATAGAATCGCAAAGGTCTCAGCGGTCACGTGCAGATGATGCGCAGAGGTTTCTACCATAATCGTTGTCTTCATATCATTACCACCAATCTTTAATACTTTACATTATTCTACATCAAACAGAGATGGATTTCAACATTTTTTAAGAAATAAGGTGAACAAAATGACGACATGGAACGAGCTCATCAACGCCGGTATGGAATGTACGCGCTGCGGGCTGTGTCAGGAGCGGCATCATGTGGTGTTCGGCGTCGGCAACCCGCACGCCAAGGTGATGTTCATCGGCGAGGGACCGGGCGAGCAGGAGGACCTTCAGGGCGAGCCGTTCGTCGGCCGCGCGGGTCAGCTCCTCGATAAGCTGCTGTATGCCGTCGACCTCGATCGACGAACGAACGTCTACATCACGAACATCGTCAAGTGCCGCCCGCCGCATAACCGCGACCCCGAACAGGCGGAACAGGACGCGTGCATCGGATATCTGCGCGAGCAGACGCGGCTCATCCGCCCGAAGATCATCGTCACGCTCGGGCGAATCGCGGGGACGAAGCTCATCAAGCCGGACCTGAAGATCACGCGCGAGCACGGTACATGGTTCGAGCGGCGCAACGTATGGATGATGCCGATGCTGCACCCCGCCGCTGTGCTGCGAAACCAAAACCAGATGGAGGGTGCGCTCAGGGATTTTATTATTCTTAGAGAGAAAATTAACGAAATCTGTCCCGAAGTATATGACATGACATCATCCTGATTTCAAATAATCCCTTTCCCATCTGTTGCGCAGCGTCGTCGCTCGTCGTACTCGGTAAGCGTATCGCTAGGGTGGCATTCCGCCTGCGCCCCGTCGCGTTCTGCGCAGTTTTCCGCTAACATCATATTATATCTTTTTTTGAAACCGATATAAAGCGATCCTGTGATAAGCATAAGGCACCGACTGATTACTCAGTCGGTGCCTTCTCGTTTAGATAATTATCTCATGTGCTTTGCCTTCGGGCGACGCTTCAGATAGATCGCCTCGATAATGACTGCTGCCACAGCGAGCAGCACCGCCCACAGAACGACCACACCGGTCGAGCCGGTCTTCGGCGCGTTGATGTTGGTGTTCAGGATCTTGGCGTCCTCTTCGGTCGAGGAGGTCGAGCCCTCTGCCGGAGCAGTGGTCTCGTCGGTATCATCGGTATCGTCGTCGATGATATCCGCGTCCCCATCGTCCGCGGTGGTGTCCTCGGCGGGAGCGATGGTGGTATCCTCAGCGGGGACAGTAGTGTCCTCGGCGGGGGCTGCGGTGGTATCCTCGGCGGGGGCGGTGGTGTCCTCGGCGGGCGCGTCGGGTTCACCATCCTCTCTCTCGACGGTGATGAGCGCGGTCATGGTCGGCAGGTTCTCATCC
>CAJODM010000010.1 GCA_905233755.1 uncultured Ruminococcus sp. | reverse complement strand
GTCCGCTCGAAGAGATTTGAAGGCGACTGTGCCGAGGTTCGAGCTGCGCGAAGAACCGAAGGTAAAATCGTGCCGGCGGCACGATTTTAAGGAGAGCGCAGAAGAGGGGTTTCTGCTATCAGCACAGCACCATGCGAGAGGCGACACATCTATAGAACCGACGCTCTTCGGGCGGACCATAAGGCGGCGGCATCTATTAGGTGCCGCCGTCTAACTATCTTCTGCCGTCCGCTCGAAGAGATTTTAAGGAGAGCGCAGAAGAGGCATTTCTGATAACAGCACGGCACCATGCGAGAGGCGACACATCTATAGAACCGACGCTCTTCGGGCGGACCATAAGGCGGCGGCATCTATTAGGTGCCGCCGCCTAACTATCATTTGCCGTCCGCTCGAAGAGATTTGAAGGCGGCTGTGCAAAGGTTCGTCACGCCATCGCTGAAATCATCCTATAACACTAACGGGCTGCCGTGCGATGATCCGCACGGCAGCCCGATCTGTCGCTTCTTCGATCGATCAGACGATGCTCTGCAGATAGTCGACGACCTCTTTCTCGGTGGTCATCGCCATCACCTTCTCGGCGACGGCGTCCGCCTCGGCCTTCGTCCACTTGTTGATGTTCTTGCGGACCTTGAGCACCGATACCGCCGAGACCGAGAACTCGGTCAACCCAAAGCTCATCAGCAGCGGGATCATCATCGGGTTCGCGGCGGCTTCGCCACACATCCCGACGGGGATGCCCTCGGCTGTGCCGCAGGCGATGATCCGGCGGATCATCCTTAGCACGCTGGGCTGGAACGGCGAGTAGAGGTAACCCACGTCGGAATTGCCGCGGTCACACGCCATCGTATAGCCGGTCAGGTCGTTGGTGCCGATGGAGAAGAAGTCCGCCTCCTTCGCCAGCAGATCGGCGATCACGCCGGACGCGGCGGTCTCGGTCATCACGCCGACGGGGATATCCTCGTTGAACGCGATGGAGGACGCACGCAGATAGCCCTTGGCCTCCTCGACGAGCGCACAGCCCTCGCGCAGCTCCTCGACCGCGGTGATCAGCGGGAACATGATCCGCACATCGCCGAACGCCGACGCGCGCAGGATCGCCTTGATCTGGGAGAGGAACATCTCGCGGTTCTTCAGACAGTAGCGGATCGCGCGGAAGCCCATGAAGGGGTTCTCCTCCTTCTCGAGCCCGAGATAGGGGATCTCCTTATCACCGCCGATATCGAGCGTGCGGATGATGAGGGGCTTGCCCTTGAGGATCTGGGCGGCCGCCTTGTACGCCTCGAACTGCTCGTCCTCGCTGGGCAGCGAGGTGCGGTCCATAAAGAGGAACTCGGTGCGGAACAGCCCGACACCCTCGCCGTCGGCGGCGATCGCCTTGCCGGCGTCCTTGGGCGAGCCGATGTTGCAGCACAGCTCATACTGCTCGCCCGAGGCGGATGCGGTCGGCTTGCCGCGATAGAGCTCCAGCTCGCGCTTCTCGCGCAGGAACGCGTCGCGGCGCGCGGTATAGTCCGCGATCACCTCGGCAGACGGCGCGGTGATGACCTCGCCGAGCTTGCCGTCCACGATGACCTGCTCGCCGGACGACAGCTTCGAGAGCGCGTTCGGCACCGACAGCACGGCGGGGATCTCCATCGCCCGCGCAAGAATGGCAGAGTGAGAGGTCTGGGAGCCGGTCTCGGTGATGATGCCGACGATGTTCTCCTTGTTGATGCCGGCGGTCATCGAGGGGGTGACCTCCTTGGCGACCAGCACGGTACCGGCGGGCGCGTCCGAGATCTTCACCTCGCTGATCCCCAGCAGAATGGACAGCAGCGCGGTCTTGATATCCTTCAGGTCGGCGGCACGCTGGCGGGTCATATCGTCATCGGTCATCGAGAAGATGCTGATGAACATATCGAACATCTGCTCGGTCGCCGCCTCGGCACAGGTGCCGCCGGCGATCAGCTTCTCGATCTCGGTGCCCATAGCGGGGTCGTTGATGATCCCGATATGTCCCTCCATGATCTCTGCCTCTTTCGCTCCGGCAGAGACCCTCAGCGCGGCTGCCTGCTCCCGGGTCTGTTCGATAAACGCGGCGACGGCGTCGCGATAGCGCTGCTGCTCGGCGTCCACGTCGGACACGGTGTGCGGGGTGTACTCGAGCGTATGCTCCTCGATGATCAGCACCTTGCCGATGCCGTAGCCCTCAGAGGCGCCTATTCCTTTTAACATAGCTTTCACCTCGTATAGAAAGGAGGCTGCAGGGGTCTGTGACCCCCCCGCAGCGTCCAGTCGGTTATAGTGGGATCGCGGGTTATTCGCCAAACCCGTTTTCGATCATCGCGACCGCCTCGGCGAGCGCCTCGTTCTCATCCGCGCCGTTGCAGACGAGCTCGATGTTGCTGCCGCACTTGATACAAGCGGGGATGATGTTCAACAGCGACTTGCCGTTCACGTCGTTGCTGTTGAACTTGATGGTGACGTCGCACGCATACTTGCCCATCGCAGCGGTGAACAGCTGGGCGGGGCGCATATGGAATCCCTGGGCGTTAACGATCGTAACCTGTTTTGATACCATAGTCTAAAACTCCTTTATGTGATAGTGCAGAAAGAACGGTTTATACTAATATTCCATTAAAAGCTTTAACAAATATATTAACGGAATATTTCGCAGAGCAAGGCGGACGACGCAGGCAGGTTGGCGCCTGTCAAGGAGTCCAACACAACTATGCGGAATATGACGCAATAAATGTTAAAGTGTTTTAATGAATATTAGTATTACTCCTTGATGGGCTTCTTCAAGAGCGCGAGCATCAGCATACCGACGACCGAGCCGATCAGCAGCGCCAGAACATACCAGTACCAGGTACCCTGCATGGTAGCGAACACGAACACGCCGCCGTGGGGCGCCATCAGCTTGCAGCCGAACAGCGCGGACAGCGCACCGGCGACAGCCGAGCCGACGATACACGAGGGGATGACGCTGCCGGGAGATGCCGCGGCATAGGGGATCGCGCCCTCGGTGATGAACGACAGGCCCATGATATAGTTGACCGGAGCGTTGCGGCGCTCTTCTTCGGTCCAGCGGTTCTTGAAGATGGTGTTGGACAGAGCGATCGCCAGCGGCGGAACCATACCGCCGATCATGACGGCCGCCATGATCATGTACGCAGCGTCAGTCTGGAACGAGAGCATACCGGTCGCAAAGACATATGCCGCCTTGTTGAACGGGCCGCCCATGTCGATCGCCATCATGCCGGCGAGCAGCGCGCACAGTGGGATCATCAGACCTTCTGTCTCGGACATCGCGATCAGCGCGTTGTTCATAGCGGTGTTGATCAGTCCCATGATCGGGTTGATGGCGCACATCACCACGCCGATACCGGCAAGCCCCAGCAGCGGATAGACCAGCACGGGCTTGATACCTTCGAGCGAGCGCGGGAACTTCGAGCACATCTTCTCGATGCCGAGCATCAGGTAGCCGCCCACAAAACCGGCGAGCAGGCCGCCGAGGAAGCCGGACGGAACATCGCCGCCGGGCAGCAGGAAGGTCGCGCCCGAGGTCGCCAGGAATCCGCCGACAAGACCGACCAGCAGTCCGGGACGGTCAGCGATAGACATCGCGATATATCCGGCGAGGATCGGTACCATGAGGTTGAACGCCACGCCGCCGATCGTCTTGAACCATGCGGCTACCGCGTTGACGGAGCCGAAGTCGCCCGATCCGGCGTTGCCGGCGAAGGTGTCGATGAGGAACGCGATCGCGGTGAAGATACCGCCCGCGACAACGAACGGCAGCATATGCGATACGCCGTTCATCAGGTGCTTATAGATCGTTCTGCCGGCGCCGTCGCCGCCCGCAGAGGAGGATTCGGCCTTCTTATCCGAATGGAACACGGCTACCTCCTTGTTGATGATCTTGTCGATGAGCTCCTTGGGCTTGTGTATGCCGTCCGCCACCTTGGTGGAGTAGACGGGCTTGCCGTCGAAACGCGCGGTCTCGACGTTCTTGTCGGCGGCGATGATGACGCCTTCGCACGCGGCGATCTCCTCATCCGTGAGGACGTTCTTCGCACCGCCGGAGCCGTTGGTCTCGACCTTGATGGACACGCCCATCTCGTCGCCGGCCTTCTGGAGCGCTTCGGCCGCCATGTAGGTGTGGGCGATGCCGGTGGGGCACGCGGTCACGGCGAGCACACGGTAGCCGGACGCCGAGGCGGCCTCTGCCTTGGGCTCATCGGGGAACTGGGCGGTCTCCTGCGCGTCGATGATCGACAGGAACTCCCTTTGGGATGACGCCGCCTTGAGCTTAGCGGTGAAGTCCTCGTGCATGAGCATCTGCATCAAGCGCGCGAGCACCTCCAGGTGGACGTCGCCGTCGAGCGTCGCCGCTATCATGAACAGCAGCTTGCAGGGGGCGCCGTCGGGCGAACCGTAGTCCACGCCGTCGGGTACGGTGATCGCCGACAGGGCGGGTGCCTTGACCGCCTCGCTCTTGGCGTGCGGGATCGCAACCTCCATCCCGATAGCAGTGGTACCCATCTCCTCGCGGGCGAGGATCCCCTCCTTATAGGCGGCGACATCGGTGAGGTTGCCGCACTTCTCGTGAAGGGACACGAGCTTGTCGATGGCAGCGCTCTTGTCGGCGACCTTCACACCGAGGGCGACCGCATCTGCCTTCAACAAATCAGTGATACGCATAGGTATTCTCCTTTCATCTTTCAGATTGATCTCCTATCTGCGGGGGGGTCACACCCTCCCGCAGCAACATCAGAATTTTTTGAGAAGCTCGTCGATCTTCTCGCGGGTGGCAAGCCCCGGCAGGAACGCGGTGGCGTTGCCGCACACAGAGCCGAGCTTGAGCGCATAGCTGTAGTCATGCTCGAGCAGATAGCCGGCGATGAATCCCGCAACCATCGAATCACCCGAGCCGACGGTGTTGATGACCTTCTCGTGCAGCACGCCCGCCTTGTGCTTGTGACCGAACTCGTCGATGAGCATCGCGCCCTCGCCCCCGAGCGAGACCAGCACGTTCCGCGCGCCCATCTCGATCAAGCGGTGAGAGTACTTCTCGATGTCCTGTTCGGTGCTGATCGTGACGTCAAAGATCTCGGAGAGCTCCTGGCGGTTGGGCTTGATGAGGAAGGGGTGGTACTTCAGAGAATTGACGAGCAGCTTCTTGGTCGCGTCGACCGCGATGAGGATCTTCTTGTCCTTCAGGCGCTGAAGGATCCGCTCGTACAGATCGTCGGGCATGGACTTGGGGATGCTGCCGGCGAGCACCAGCACATCGCCGTCCTCGATGCGGTCCATCCGCTCGAACAGCTTATCGATCGCGTCGTCGTTGATATCGGGGCCCTGGCCGTTGATCTCGGTCTCCTCTGCCGCCTTGATCTTGACGTTGATGCGCGACAGACCCGTGGGCAGGCGGATGAAGTCGGTCCTCACCCGCTCGGATCGGATGCCGTTCTCGATAGCGTCGCCGGTGAACCCCGCGACAAACCCGAACGCGGTGCTCTCGAGCTCGAGCTCCGACAGGATCAGCGATACGTTGATCCCCTTGCCGCCGAAGTAGTACTCCTCGCTGACGGTGCGGTTGGTGATCCCGAGCACAAGGTCCGACAGGCGGACAACATAGTCGATGGACGGGTTGAGCGTAACGGTATAAATCATTTGTTAACCTCCTTGATAACGGTGGCTGCGAGATATCGGGCGTCCGGAACGGCGTCTGTGATAATACATCCCTTCTTGATATCCGAGAAGATGACCGGGAACACCCGGCGGAACTTTGAGTGATCGGCGAGCACAAAGGTCATGTAGCTGTTGCGCACGGCGGCCTGTTTGATCGCGCCCTCATCCACCTCGGTGGTCGTATAACCGGCGTCGATGTCAATCCCGTTGGTGCCCATGAACGCCTTGGTGAACTGGAACCGCGAGAGGGTGTCGATGCCGCTCGCGCCGACGACCGCCTCGGTGACGGGCTTGACGCGTCCGGAGATGATATAGGTGTTGAACCCCATGCGCGAGAGCTTGCGCGAGTGGGCGACGCCGTTGGTGATGTAGTTCGCCTTGCGGTTCGTCAGAAAGTCGATGAACCGATAGGTGGTGGTGCCGGCATCGATGAAGACAAAGTCGTCATCATACAATAGCGTTGCCGCATAGCGGGCGATCGCGGTCTTCTCCTCGCTCATCTCGCCCTCGCGGGTCTCGAACGCGGTCTCGGTCGCGCCGACGCTCGGATGCACCGCCGTCGCCCCGCCGAACACCTTCCTGAGCTTGCCGATGTCGTCGAGATAGTTGAGGTCGCGCCGGATCGTAGACTCCGAGATGCAAAGCTGCGCCGAGAGCTCCGCGACCGTCACCGCCTCGCGCTCGCCGAGCAGCTGTAGGATCGTCTGGTAGCGCTCCTGCGTGAGCATACGCCATCCCCCCTTTCTGATAATTATACCACGCTCACGGGCAATTTCAAGCAAAACCGGTCAGAAATAATCAATTTCGTGCGATGTGTAAAATCTATTTGTACAGTTTTATTCATTATAACGAAAAAATATTGTGAATATTGCTATATAGAATTAAAAACCCGTGATGATTCTTGCGCGTTCGCTCCTCTGCCCGGAAAGCCGACGTCCCTCCCATCAAAAAAGTGCTTGCACATCCCGCTCATCTGTGATAGAATTGGAAAAATAGCGTTGAGAGGGGAGTTTGCCGATGGAGAAACACGCGCTCAAACGCCTCATCCGCGTCGCGTCCGCTGCGGAGCCCGCCGATCTTTTGATCCGCAACTGCCGCATTGTGAACGTGTTCACCCACCGCGTTAAGGAGGGGGATATCGCGATATGCGACGGGGTCATCGCGGGGATCGGTCGCTATCCCGACGGACAGCGCGTCTATGACGCCGGCGGTCGCTATGCGCTGCCGGGGCTGATCGACAGCCATATCCATATCGAATCATCGTTCCTCACCCCCGAACAGTTCGGCAGGGTTGCCGTCCCCCACGGCACCACCACCGTCATCGCCGACCCGCACGAGATCGTGAACGTCTGCGGGACGATGGGGCTCGACTATATGCTGCGCGCCGCCGAGCGTACCGCGCTCGACGTGCGCTATATGATCCCTTCGTGTGTGCCGTGTACCGAGTGGGAGGACAGCGGTGCGGTCGTGCGCGCCGAGCAGATGCGCGCCTATGCCCGTCATCCCGGGGTGGGCGGCATCGGCGAGATGATGGACAGCGTCGGGGTGCTCAGCGGTGACGATGTGGTGCTCGACAAGCTTATCATGGCGAGCGAGGAGAGGATCCCCGTGGACGGCCACGCGCCGTCGCTCGACGGCAGCTCCCTTATGGGATATCTGGCGGCGGGGATCCGCACCGACCACGAGTGCGGCTCCATCCATCAGATGCGCGAGCGGCTCGACGGCGGGATGTATGTCCAGCTGCGCTACGGCTCTGCGTGCCGCGAGCTGCCGATGCTGCTCGAGGGGCTCGACGAGTATGCCGCGCGGCGGTGTCTGCTGTGCTCTGACGACCGCCAGTCGGTCGATCTGCTGACACACGGGGATATCGACGATCTGCTCAGGGTGTGCGTCTGCTGCGGCGTCGATCCCATCACAGCGGTGCAGATGGCAACGCTCAACGCCGCCGAGTGTTACGGGCTGACGGATCGCGGGGCGATCGCCCCCCACAGGCGGGCAGATATCGTGCTCGCCGACGATCTGTCGGACTTTCATATCACGGCGGTATGGATCGGGGGCGAGCTTGTCGCCGAGGACGGGCGCTACCTGCTCCCCCTCACCCGCGAGGACCCGGGCCCGGTCGCCAACAGCATGCACGTCGCGGATTTCTCACCCGAGCGGCTGCGGCTGCGGCTCACTTCCGACAGGGTTCACGTCATCGACGTGCGTCCCGATACCGTGGTGACCGGCTGCGGGATCGCCCGGATCGACCGCGATGAGAACGGGACGCTCCTGTATCACGCGCTCGACGATGTGGCGCGGATATCGGTCATCGAGCGCCACCATCATACCGGCAAGGTCGCGAACGCGCTGATCCGCGGGTACGGCATCCGGCGCGGCGCGATCGCGCTGACCGTGGGGCACGACTCGCACAATATCCTCGTCGTCGGCGTCAGCGAGGACGAGATGGCGTTCGCCGTCGAGCAACTGATCGACCAGCGCGGCGGGATCGTCGTCACGCTCGATCATACGGTGCTCGAGTGCCTGCCGCTGCCGATAGCCGGGCTGATGAGCGACTGCCCCGCCGAACAGGTGCGCGACCGGCTGCACCGCGTCGAGCGGTGTGCAATCGAGCAGCTGGGCGTGCGCGAGGCGCTCGACCCGATCGTCACGCTGTGCTTCATGTCGCTGCCGGTGATCCCCGAGCTCAAGCTCACCGACCGCGGGCTGTTCGACGTCACGCACCAGCGGTTCCTCTCGATCGAGGCAGAAGAAGAATAAGAACCGGGCTGTCAGCACGACAGCCCGGTTTTCGATAGTGAAGATGAAAAAGTGAAGAGTTGCGGGAAACGCTTCGGATTTTTGGATTCTATTGCTGTCCGATCGCCTTCGACCAGCAGCGGTGGCACATCGCGACGTACCGGTCGTTGCCGCCGAGCAGCACCTGCTCGCCCGTGGTAACGATGTTGCCGCAGTCGTCGATGCGCGCGTTGACGATCGCCTTTGACCCGCAGGCGCAGACGGTCTTGATCTCGGTGATAGAGTCGGCGACCTCGAACAGCCGCTGAGATCCCGGGAACAGCCGGGTCCGAAAGTCCGTCCTCAGCCCAAAGCACAGCACCGGTATATCCTGCCGATCCACGATCTCGCGCAGCTGGTCGATCTGCAAGGCGGTGAAGAACTGGCTCTCGTCGGCGATGATGACGTCGATGTCACAATGGCTCCTCAGCCGCTGTCGGACGTCGTCGTCCGGACGGATCACGTCGGCAACGGCGTCGAGCCCGATGCGCGAGCGGATATGATCCGCGCCGTCGCGGTCGTCGGTCGAGGGCTTGATCAGCCAGACGGTCATCCCGCGCTCCTCATAGTTGAACTTGGTGATCAGGGCGTTGGCGGACTTGGACGAGCCCATCGCGCCGTATTTGAAATACAGTTTTGCCATCGCGGTACATTCCTCTTTCTCTTATCCTATGAAGAATATACCACATCGGGCGGGGTTTTGCAACCACCTAGGCATTCGATGCAATATCCGAACCCGGTTTTGACGGGCATATTTCCGCCCGCTCTTTGTTAAAATCCTCGTGAACCCGTCAGGGTTCCCTGTGGCTTTGCCGCGATCGGACGGAAATCTGCTCCGGCAAAACTTAGAAGAACTGAAAATGAGCAAGATTTCGAGCAAGTATCGGTGCAGAAAGTGCAGGCAGGCTGGCGCCTGCCAAGATTGATAAGCCGAGAATTGCCGAAATATTGCCATTTTTCAGCGAGTACGGATATTGTACCGGATGCCTAGCCGTTGAGGGCGAACACCGCGGCGGTCAGATAGGTGGCAAAGGCGACCCACAGGATATACGGTATCTGCAGCCGGGCGGCGGTGCGGCTGACGCGGTAGAAGTAGATCATCATCAACAGGATCAGCACCCACAGCACGATGATCCAGATCAGCGCGACCAGATACGCCCGCATGTTGAAGAAGATGATGCTCCACAGAAAGTTGAACAGCAGCTGGCCGCCATAGAGCCACAGCGCGATCTTCCGGTCCTCGCCCCTGCCGTTGAGGGCGACCATCGCCGCGCCGATCCCCATCAGCAGGTACAGCACCGTCCACACGATCGGGAACACCACCGACGGCGGCGACAGCGGCGGCTGAATCGTCTCGGCGGCATACCGCTCCATCCCGTCGCGCGTGAGCAGCGCCGACAGCCCGCCGACCGCCTCGGTCAGCAGGATCCACAGCACAAAGGTCTTCCAATTCTTCTTATACATAAATAATCACCCACTGCATACTATATGCGGAACTTTCGTGATTATGCAGTAGAGTGGGATGAAACTCGTGTGATTTTTCAGCTATTTTTCCCTCATGCTATTGAAAAGCCGGATTTCGTATGCTATACTGATGGCAACGGAAATCCGGAATTTTTTGTAAAGGAGATTTTGCACTATGTATGTATCCAAAATCGAGAAAGTCATCGCTCGTGAAATCATCGACTCCCGCGGCAACCCGACCGTAGAGGCGGACGTCTATCTGGACTCCGGCGCGATCGGCACCGGCGCTGCTCCTTCGGGCGCGTCCACCGGCGAGTTCGAGGCGCTCGAGCTGCGTGACGGCGACAAGTCCCGCTTCGGCGGCAAGGGCGTCTCCAAGGCGGTCGAGAACGTCAACACCGTCATCAACGACGTCCTCACCGGCATGGATGCGTATGACATCTATGCCATCGACAAGGCGATGATCGAGGCGGACGGCACCGACGACAAGTCCAAGCTTGGCGCGAACGCCATCCTCGCGGTCTCGATCGCGTGCTGCAAGGCAGCGGCGAACGACCTCGATATCCCGCTGTACCGCTATCTCGGCGGCCAGAACGGCTGCACCCTGCCCGTCCCGATGATGAACATCCTCAACGGCGGCGCCCACGCGACCAACACCGTCGATACCCAGGAGTTCATGATCATGCCCGCCGGCGCTCCGTCCTTCAAGGAAGGGCTGCGCTGGTGCACCGAGGTCTTCCACGCGCTGCAGTCGCTGCTCAAGGCCGACGGGCTTGCGACCTCTGTCGGCGACGAGGGCGGATTTGCGCCCAACCTCAAGGACGATGACGAGACCATCGGCTATATCATCAAGGCGATCGAGAAGGCCGGCTATGAGCCCGGCAAGGACTTTGTGCTGGCGATGGACGCCGCGTCCTCCGAGTGGAAGGGCAGCAAGATCGGCGAGTACAAGCAGCCCAAGTCCGGCAAGGTGTTCACCTCCAAGGAGCTGGTCGACCACTGGGCGGCGCTGCTCGACAAGTACCCGATCATCTCGATCGAGGACGGCCTCGACGAAGAGGACTGGGAGGGCTGGCAGTACATGACCGAGAAGCTCGGCGACCATCTCCAGCTCGTCGGCGACGACCTGTTCGTCACCAACACCAAGCGTCTGAAGAAGGGCATTGAGCTTGCATCCGCGAACTCGATCCTCATCAAGCTCAACCAGATCGGCTCGGTCTCCGAGACCCTCGACGCCATCAAGATGGCCCACAAGGCGCGCTTCACTGCCATCGTGTCTCACCGCTCGGGCGAGACCGAGGACACCACCATCGCCGACCTCGCTGTCGCGCTGAACGCCGGCCAGATCAAGACCGGTGCTCCCAGCAGAAGCGAGCGCGTCGCGAAGTACAACCGTCTGCTCCGCATCGAAGAAGAGCTCGGCGACGCCGCAGTATATGCGGGCTTCTCCGCCTTCAACGTCAAGAGATAACCGATCGGTCTGACAATTCA
Organism: uncultured Ruminococcus sp.; assembly: GCA_905233755.1. GTDB lineage: Bacteria > Bacillota > Clostridia > Oscillospirales > Acutalibacteraceae > Ruminococcoides. The sequence goes on along the minus strand of CAJODM010000010.1, from coordinate 78,701 downwards.
CTATCCCGGAGCTGTCGCTGTCGCGGCAGCTCCTTCTTTTTAGTGAATAGTGAATGGTGAAGAGTGAAGAGTTGTGGGAAAATCCTGCGGATTTTTGGATTGATATTCGGACGGTGTGGTCACCGTCCCTACAGTGCCGAGGAAACGTCCGTGTGGGCGGACGGTGTGGTCACCGTCCCTACAGTGCCGAGGAAACGTCCGTGTGGGCGGACGGTGTGGTCACCGTCCCTACGGTGCCGAGGAAACGTCCGCAGTGAAGAGTGAAGATTGAAGAATGAAGAGGTTGTGGGCGGGACACCCGCACCCGATTGGGTTTTGAATGGTGAAAGTATAGTGACGAGAGAAGAATGAAGATTAGAAACTTCAAACATTTTTCCGAAAGTTGCATAATAGTATGCAACTTTTTCTCTTTTTGCGCCATAGGTGAAAGGAGAATTAACTATGAACCACCTCACATCCGACAAGCGACCGCCCTACTTCATCTGCTATCTTGATTCCCACCGCGCGATCAGCCGGCTGACAGACGCGCAGGCAGGGCAGCTGTACAAGGCGCTGTTCGCCTATGTGACCGACGGGGTCGTCCTCGATGACAGCGACACGATCGTCACTGTGATGTTCGACCTGCTGTCGGCTCAGATCGACCGCGACTATCTGCGCTACTTCACATCCGTTGAGAACGGGAAAAAGGGCGGCGCGTCCAAAGGGAATCAGAACGCCAAAACATCCTCCAAAAACAACCGAAAAACAACCCCCGTTGAATCTAAAACAACCCCCCTTGAATCCAAAACAACCCCCCTTGAATCCAAAACAACCCCCCTTGAATCCAAAACAACCCCCCTTGAATCCAAAACAACCCCCAACAACCAAGAAAAAGAAAAAGAAAAAGAAGAAGAAGAAGATAAAGAATATGAAGATATCATATCGGAATATTCTTTAGCTTCTTCAAAAGGAGAAGAACCTAAAGAATATTCCTCCCCGACACAGACGCATGTATCGGTCGATGAGCTGTGGATGGATCAAGAGGAGCCATCGGGGGTATGGGATGACCCGAGCGGAACAGACGAGCATCAGAAGCGCGGCAGCCCGCGATACTGTACACCGGACGAGACCGCCGCGTTCGTCAAGCTTGCAAAAAGCATCCTCACAGCAGGACGACCGCAAATCGAAAACAGAGTGAAGTGAAGATTCTTAGTACACCGACGGCGTTATCCCTGCGGCGGTACAGTGGATAGCAACACCTGTGCGCTCAGATCCTTCATGTCGCTACGCTCCATTCAGGATGACCCGGACATAGGTATTCCTATTCTAGAAATCCAAAGCCCCGAAGGGGTTTCCCGCAACTCTTCACTCTTCACCATTCACTATTCACTAAAAAAATAGCCCACCCGCGGACGGATGGGCATATTCTCAGATTCTCAGATCAGTTCGATAATCGCCATTTCGGCGGCGTCGCCGCGGCGGGGACCGATCTTCGTGATGCGGGTGTAGCCGCCGTTGCGGTCGGCGTACTTCGGCGCGATCTCCTTGATGAGCTTGGTCGCGACGTCCTCCTTGGTGATGAACGCCATGAGCTGACGCTTGCTCGCGAGGGTATCCTTCTTCGCGATCGTGATCATCTTCTCAGAGAGGGAGGCGACCTCCTTCGCACGTGAGAGGGTAGTTTCGATCTTGCCGTTCTCGAACAAGAACGTGACGAGAGCGCGCAGCATCGCCAGACGCGCGTCGGTCGCTCTGCCCAGTTTTCTAGTACCCGGCATCTATATCACTCCTTTTCGTATAAATTATTCGTCTTCCTTGCGGAGACTGAAGCCAAGTGTATCCAGCTTGTAGACAACCTCTTCGAGCGATTTGCGGCCGAGGTTGCGGACCTTCATCATATCCTCCTCGGACTTGCTGATGAGGTCTTCGACGGTGTTGATACCGGCGCGCTTGAGGCAGTTGAACGAGCGCACGGACAGGTCGAGCTCTTCGATCGTCATCTCGAGCACCTTCTCCTTGCCCTTGTCGTCCTTCTCGACCATGATCTCGGTGTTGTAGCCGTGGTCAGAGAGGTTCACGAACAGGTTCAGATGCTCGGTGAGCACCTTGGCAGCCAGCGAGACCGCCTCCTGAGCGTTGATGACGCCGTTCGTCCAGACCGAGAGGGTGAGCTTGTCATAGTCGGTGATCTGGCCGACGCGGGTGTTGTCAACGGTGTAGTTCACCTTGAGCACCGGCGTGTAGATCGAGTCGACCGGCAGCACACCGATGATCTCGTTGCCCGCGATGAGCTTGTTGCGCTCGGCGGGGATATAGCCGCGACCCTTGTCGAGGGTGATCTCCATCGAGAGCTTGGCGCCGTCGGCGAGCGAGGCGATATGCAGCTCGGGGTTGAGGATCTCGACCTCGCTGTCACACTTGATGCTCTCGGCGGTCACCTCGCACGGACCCTCGGCCGAGATCTCGACCATCTTGGGGCCGTTGGAGTGGAGCTTGGCGACGAGGGACTTCATGTTCAGCACGATCTCGGTCATGTCTTCCTTGACACCTTCGATCGTGGAGAACTCGTGGAGCACGCCGTCCACCTTGATGGAGGTGACGGCCACGCCCTCGAGGGAGGAGAGCAGAACGCGGCGCAGCGAGTTGCCCAGCGTGTTGCCGAATCCGCGCTCAAGCGGTTCTACGACAAACCTGCCGTACTTGCCGTCGGGGGATAACTCTTCTGTATCAATCCTGGGTTTTTCTATCTCAATCATTGGCGAATCCTCCTTATTCTATTTCTGCTCTGCATCAGCAGAGCCGCCGGACAGCGTCATGCCGCCCGACCCATGCAGATGCGTCCTTCGCGGGACCTGTCTGACAATTACTTGGAGTACAGCTCGACGATGAGGTGTTCCTCGACAGGGAAGTCGATATCGTCGCGCGCGGGCGCAGCGATAACCTTACCGGAGAAGCTGTCGGTGGTCTCGAGCCATTTCGGAATGACAGGAGCGGCACCTTCGCCCTCGGCCAATGCCTTGAAATATGCAGAGCTCTTAGAGCCGTCGGACACAGCGATCACATCGCCGACCTTGACCAGATACGACGGGATGTTGACCTTCTTGCCGTTGACGGTATAGTGGGCATGGTTGACGAGCTGGCGCGCCTCACGGCGGGTGCGCGCAAGCCCCAGACGGAACACGACGTTGTCAAGCCGACGCTCGACCAGGGACAGCAGGTTCTCACCGGTCTTGCCCTCCATCTTCTCCGCCTTCTCATAGTACATACGGAACTGCTTCTCGAGCACGCCGTAGACGAACTTCACCTTCTGCTTCTCGGTGAGCTGACGGCCGTACTCGGACTGCTTTCTTCTCATCTTGCCGCCGGGGTTGCGGTTAGAGGTCTTCTTCGAATAGCCCATCACAGCCGGAGAGATGCCGAGCGCGCGGCACCGCTTCGCAATGGGCTGGGTGTTCTTAGCCATACTGATATCCTCCTTGTTCTGTTATACGCGTCTTCTCTTGGGAGGACGGCAACCGTTGTGCGGGATGGGGGTCACGTCCTTGATCATAGTGACCTCAAGCCCGGCGGTCTGGAGCGCGCGGATAGCCGCCTCGCGTCCCTGACCGGGTCCCTTGACATAGACCTCGACGGTCTTCATGCCGTGCTCCATCGCAGCGCGGGCGGCTGTCTCAGCAGCAGACTGGGCGGCAAAGGGGGTCGACTTGCGCGATCCGCGAAAGCCCAGCTCGCCTGCCGATGCCCATGATACGGCGTTCCCGTTCAGGTCGGATATCGTGACGATCGTGTTGTTAAAGGTAGACTGGATATGCGCCGCGCCCTTCTCGATATTCTTTCTCTCTCTGCGGCGGCGGATCGCAGGTCTCTTACCGGTTTTCACTGCCATATACTATGTCCTCCCTTACTTCTTCTTGTTAGCCATCGTCTTGCGGGGGCCTTTGCGGGTTCTGGCGTTGGTCTTGCTGCGCTGGCCTCTGACGGGCAGTCCTTTTCTGTGGCGGACACCGCGGTAGGAGCCGATCTCGATGAGCCGCTTGATATCAAAAGCGACGTCACGGCGCAGATCACCCTCCACGCGGCAGTTATGGTCGATATACTCTCTGAGTTTGGATACGTCTTCTTCGGTCAGATCGCGGACACGGGTGTCGGGATTGACCCCTGTTGCAGCAATAATGTCTGTTGCAGTTTTACGACCGATACCGTAGATATAGGTGAGTCCGATCTCGACTCTCTTATCTCTGGGTAAGTCAACACCTGCTATACGAGCCATTTAGTGCACCTCCATCATAAATTTCAAATAATAATACTTTGTGCTAGAATAGTTGCCGATCAGCCCTGGCGCTGCTTATGCTTGGGGTTCTCACAGATGACCATGATCTTGCCCTTGCGCTTGATGATCTTGCACTTCTCACACATTTTCTTCACTGAAGGTCTGACTTTCATAAAATATCATTCCTTTCCTTGGGGTTTTTCGCCATAAGGCGATACTCGTGATAACGTGATTACTTGGTTCTCCACGTGATCCGGCCGCGGGTGAGGTCATACGGGGACATCTCCACCGTGACCTTGTCGCCCGGAAGGATGCGGATGAAGTTCATCCTCAGCTTGCCGGAGATGACGGCGAGGATCTTGTGGCCGTTTTGAAGCTCGACGTTGAACTGGGCGTTCGGCAGAGCTTCGGTGACGATACCTTCGATTTCGATAACATCCTGCTTGGACATCACTTAACCTCCTGATGAAAATCTCTTAGCATAGTCCTGAGCTGTCGGTCGGTCGTGACCGGGTCGATGATGACGTTCGTGCGCCTGAGGTGGGAGATGTTCTTCTTCTTGGGGCTATTGAGCGTGCGGTGACGGCCGTCGGCGATGAGCACATAGCGCTCATCGAGAATCTCGATCACGGCAAACACGCCGCCCTTGTCCTTGCCCGCCTTGGCGATGACGACAGTGCCCTTCTTCAGCATAACGCACCTCTTACGGGATGGTCATGATGCGGGCGCCGTCGGGGGTGATGCACACCGTATGCTCGAAGTGAGCGGCCAGCGAGCCGTCCACCGTGACGGCTGTCCAGCCGTCCGAGAGCGTTCGGGTGTGATAGTCCCCCGCGGTGATCATCGGTTCGATCGCGAGAGTCATGCCCGGGATGAGGCGCGGGCCCCGTCCGGGAGTACCGAAATTCGGTATACTGGGTTCTTCGTGCAGTTTCGCACCTACGCCGTGGCCGGTAAAATCCCGTACCACCGAGTAGCTGCGAGCTTCGGCATACCGTTGTACAGCGCTGCTGATATCGCCGACGCGATGTCCCGCCTGCGCTGCAGCGATCCCCTGATAGAGGCATTCCTTCGTCGCAGAGAGCAGCCGCTGTGCCTGTTCGCTGATCGCTCCGCAGGCATAGGTGCAGGCGTTATCGCCGTGGTACCCGTTGAGGTACGCACAGATGTCGATCGAGACGATATCGCCCGAACGAAGGATGGTCTTCTTGCTGGGTATGCCATGGACTACCACGCTGTTCACGGAGATACAGGTGCTCGCCGGGTAGCCGCCGTAACCGAGGGTGGAGGGCACCCCGCCCTCGCCCTCGATATAGTTCTTCACGGCGGCGTCGATCTCATAGGTAGAGACGCCCGGTTCGACCATCTCTCCGGCGAGCTTGAGCGCTCGCGCGGACAGCGTACACGCGTCCTGCATCATGTTGATTTCGCGTGTGGTCTTGACAACGATCATGCTACGCTTCCAGTGCCTTCATGACAAGCACGGTGGTGTCGTCGACGGTGCTCTGACCCTCGACGACGGTCAGCTTGCCCTGCTTCTCATAGTAGCCCTTTAACGGCTCGGTCTCGGTATGATAGATCTCGAGACGCGCCTTGACGGTGTCAGGATGGTCGTCCTTGCGCTGAATAAGGGCGCCTGTGCAGTCGTCGCAGATCCCGTCTACCTTGGGGCGCAAGCTCTCGGTATGATAGGGTCTGCCGCACTTCTCACACACGCGGCGGCCGGACAGGCGGTTCACGATCACGCTGTCGTCGACCTCGATGTCGATGACCTTGTCGATCGCGATACCCATCTCGTCCAGCGCCTCGGCCTGGGGGATGGTCCGCGGAAAGCCGTCAAGGATGAAGCCGTTCTCACAGTCATCCTCAGACAGCCGCTCCTTGATGATGCCGATGACGACATCGTCGGGAACGAGCTTGCCCGCGTCGATGAAGGACTTTGCCTTCAGTCCCATCTCAGTACCGCTCTTCAGCGCGGCACGGATGATGTTACCCGTGCTGATCTGGGGGATATTCAGGCGTTCGCTGATGACGGCGGCTTGGGTACCCTTGCCCGCACCGGGAGCGCCTAACAGGATAAGTTTCATGTTCTACTCCTTAATCAAGGAAGCCCTTGTAGTGACGCATCATCATCTGGCTCTCGAGCTGCTTGGCAGTATCGAGGGCAACGCCGACGATAATGATGACGGAGGTACCGCCCATCGACAGACCGCCCATCGCCGTGATGTCCGAATACAGGATCGGGAACAGCGCGATGACCGCCAGAAAGAGGGCGCCGATCAGGGTGATGCGCGACAGGATCTTCGCGATAAAGTCAGCTGTGGGACGTCCCGGACGGATGCCGGGGACGGTGCCGTTGTTCTGCTTTAGGTTGTTCGCCATCTCGATGGGGTTGTACTGGATCGTGGTGTAGAAGTAGGCGAACGCCAGTATCAGCACAAAGTACAGCACGGCGTACAGCCAGCCCGACGTCGAGAACGCATCGAAGAACTTATCCCAGAAGCCGCCCTCGGGGGGGTTGACAAACAGCTGGATCGTAGACGGAATAGAAAGGATAGAAGAGGCAAAGATGATCGGCATAACGCCACCCAGCGCGACCTTGATCGGCAGATAGGTGGACTGGCCGCCGTACATCTTGCGACCGACAACACGCTTGGCGTACTGGATCGGGATGCGGCGTTCCGCGTCCTGCATGAAGGTGATGACCCAGATGACGCCGAGGAACAGCAGCACCCACAGCGGGACAAACACAAAGTAACGGGTGTTGCCCTCGACAGCGGTCTGCCAGTAGCGGGAGAGGATGTTGACGGTATAGGGCAGACGGGCGACGATACCTGCGAACAGCAGGATCGAGATGCCGTTGCCGATGCCGTTCTTGTTGATCTGCTCACCCAGCCACATGATGAGCGCCGTACCGGCGGTGAAGCACAGGATGATGGCGATCGCCGCAAACCACATCGAGAACCCGGAGGTGTACATCGCGATGGTGTTGCCGTTGTCGTCGGTCTGGTTCTTCAGATAGAAGAAGTACGCGGTACCCTGGATCAGACCCAGCACGACGGTGACATAGCGGGTGATGGCAGCGATCTTGCGGCGGCCCTCTTCGCCCTCCTTAGAGAGGCGCTCGAGCGGAGGGATCGCCACGCACAGCAGCTGCATGATGATGGAGCTGTTGATATACGGGGTGATACCCATCGCAAAGATGGTCGCGTTCGAGAACGCGCCGCCCGAGAGGGTGTTCAGATAGCCGACCAGCGTATCCTCCAGCCCGTCGGGCGAGAGGACGGTGTGCAGCGCCTCCATGTTCAGAAACGGGACGGGGATGACCGAACCGATACGGAAGATGACGACGATCATCAGGGTGAACAGGATCTTTCGGCGCAGGTCCGGGATGGACCAAGCGTTTCTGATGGTTTTGAACAATTAGACCACCTCTGCCTTCCCGCCGGCTGCCTCGATCTTCTCCTTAGCGCCGGCGCTGAACGCGTTGGCGCAGACGGTGAGCTTCTTCTGGAGGGTACCGTTCGAAAGAATCTTGACGGCATCAAAGGAATTCTTGACGATGCCCTTATCGCACAGAGCCGCGATGTCGACGGTGGCGCCGTCCTCGAACCGGTTGAGGGTGCCGAGGTTGACGGTGACGGTGTTCTTGCGGAAGATGTTGTTGAAGCCGCGCTTGGGCAGACGGCGCTGCAACGGCATCTGGCCGCCCTCAAAGCCGGGTCTCATGCCGCTTCCGGAGCGGGCCTTCTGACCCTTGTGACCCTTGCCGGCGGTCTTGCCCCAGCCGGAGCCGTGGCCGCGGCCGATACGCTTGACGTCGCGCTTGGAACCCTCTGCGGGGGATAACTCATGCAATTTCATACGCGCACCTCCTTAGTTCTCTTCAACCACGATGAGGTGGATAATCTTGTTGACCTTGCCGCGGGTGGCGGGGTTATCGGGCTGCTCGGTGGTGTCGCCGATCTTGCGAAGTCCCAGCGCATGGGCGGTAGCGATCTGATCCTGCTTGGAGCCGATGAGGCTTTTTACCAGTGTAATCTTCATCGTGAACCTCCTTACAGAATCTCTTTGACGGATTTGCCGCGGACACGCGCGACCTCGTCGGCGGTGCGCAGCGCACCGAGTCCCTGCAGAGTAGCGCGAACGACGTTGCACGGGTTGTTGGAGCGCAGCGCCTTGGTACGGATATCCTGGATACCGACCGCTTCGACAACGGCACGCACCGGGCCGCCGGCGATGACGCCGGTACCGGGGGCGGCGGGCTTCATGAGAACGCGGCCCGCGCCGTACTCGCCGATGATCTCGTGCGGGATGGTGGTCCCCTTGAGAGAGACGGTCATGAGGTGCTTCTTGGCGTCCTCGATGCCCTTGCGGATAGCGTCGGGAACCTCGCCTGCCTTGCCGATGCCGAACCCGACGATCCCGTTGCCGTCGCCCACGACGACCAGCGCGGCGAACTTCATCACGCGGCCGCCCTTGACGGTCTTGCTGACGCGGTTGATTGCGACAACGTGCTCGGTGAGTTCCAGCTTGCTTGCGTCTATAATATTAGCCAAAGTCAGTTCCTCCAATCCTTAGAAGTTGAGGCCGCCCTCGCGGGCGCCTTCGGCCAATTCTTTGACACGGCCGTGGTAGATGTTACCGCCTCTGTCGAATACGACGTCGGTGATGTTCTTGCTCTTGGCGCGCTCGGCGATGAGCTTGCCGACAGCGCGCGCGCCCTCCTTGTTGCCGCCGTTGTCCATGCCGAGCGAGGACGCAGCAGCGAGGGTAACGCCCGCTACGTCGTCGATGATCTGGGCATAGATGTTGTTAGAGGAGCGGAAAACACACAGGCGGGGACACTCGGCTGTGCCGCTAACTTTGCCGCGGACTCTCTTGTGACGGATCGCGCGCGCGGCCTTAGAATCAGGTCTTGTTACCATATGTTGTTCACTCCTTTACTAGGCCTTGCCGGCCTTGCCTTCCTTGCGGCGGATATACTCGCCGGCGTACTTGATACCCTTACCCTTGTAGGGCTCCGGCGGGCGCTTCTCGCGGACCTCGGCAGCAAACTGACCTACCTTTTGCTTATCAATGCCGTGGATGACGATGCTGTTGGGGTTGGGAACCTCGATGGTGATATCCTCGGTGTCCTCCATGACGACCTGGTGGCTGTAGCCGATGTTCATGACGAGCTGCTTGCCCTGCTTCTGAACACGATAGCCGACGCCGTTGACCTCGAGCTCCTTCTTGTAGCCCTGGGTGACGCCGATGACCATGTTGTTGATCAGCGAACGGGTCAGGCCGTGGAGCGAGCGGTTCTCCTTGTCGTCGTTGGGACGCTTGACGAGGACTTCGGTCCCGTTGATCTCGACCGTCATGGCGGGGCTGATCTTCTGGGTCAGCTCACCCTTGGGACCCTTGACGGTCACTACACCGGGCTCGGTCTTGACCTCGACGCCGGCGGGAATATTTATCGGTTTTCTTCCAATTCGAGACATAGTCGCACCTCCTTACCAAATGAACGCGAGAACCTCGCCGCCGACGTTCTGCTTTCTGGCTTCGCGGTCGGTCATCACGCCCTTGGAGGTCGAGATGATGGCGATGCCCAGTCCCTTCATGACCTTGGGCATATCCTCAACGTTAGAGTAGATACGCAGCCCGGGCTTCGACACGCGGCGCAGCCCCTGGATGACCGGCTGCTTGCCCTCGAGATACTTGAGGGTGACGGTGATGATGCCCTGCTTGCCGTCCTCCTCCACGGAGAAGGACTTGATATATCCCTCGTCCACAAGGATCTGGCAGATCGCCTTCTTCATGTTGGACGCCGGGATCAAAACGGTGTCGTGCTTAGCTGAATTAGCGTTACGGATTCGTGTCAGTAAATCAGCTATCGTATCAGTAATCTGCATAACTTAACTCCTCCTTAGCTTACCAGCTGGCTTTCTTCACGCCCGGGATCTCGCCCTTGTAGGCGAGCTCGCGGAAGCAAATACGGCAGACGCCGAACTTGCGAAGGTAGGCGTGTGGTCTACCGCAAATCTTGCAGCGCGTGTACTCGCGCGTAGAGAACTTCTGCTTTCTCTTCTGCTTGTTCTTCATAGCAGTCTTAGCCACAACAATCCCTCCTTACTTCGCGAACGGAGCGCCCATCAGGGTGAGCAGCTCGCGCGCTTCTTCATCGGTCTTGGCGGTGGTGACGAACACAACGTCCATCCCGCGCACCTTGTCGATCTTGTCATAGTCGATCTCGGGGAAGATCAGCTGCTCGCGCAGACCGAGCGCGTAGTTGCCTCTGCCGTCGAACGAGTTGGGGTTGATCCCGCGGAAGTCGCGCACGCGCGGCAGCGCGATGTTGAACAGCCGGTCGAGGAACTCGTACATACGCTCGCCGCGCAGGGTGACCTTCGCGCCGATGTTCATGCCCTCGCGCAGCTTGAAGTTCGCAACCGACTTGCGCGCCTTGCAGATGAGGGGCTTCTGGCCGGTGATGGCTGCGAGATCCTTGAGGATCGCCTCCATCGCCTTGGGGTTATCCTTCACCTCGCCGGCGCCGACGTTGACGACGATCTTGTCGAGCTTGGGGATCTGCATCACGCTCTTGTAGGAGAACTTCTTCATCAGAGCCGGTGCAACCTCTTGAGCATAATACTTCTTCAGTCTTGCCATTTCTAACTCTCCTCCTTACAGCGCTTCGCCGCACTTCTTGCAGACGCGGCCCTTGGTGCCGTCCTCATAGATCTTGTGACCTATGCGGGTCGGCTGCTTGCAGCGGGGGCAGACGATCTGAACCTTGGACGCATACAGCGCGCTCTCGGCCTCGATGATGCCGCCGGGCTCGCCCATGCGGCGGGGCTTGACGTGCTTGTGGACCATGTTGACCTTCTCGACGATGACCTTGCCCTCCTTGGGCGAGACCGCGAGAACGGTGCCCTTCTTGCCCTTGTCCTTGCCGGACAGGATGACGACGGTGTCGCCGGTCTTGACGTGAACTTTCTTCATCATAACTAGCACACCTCCATCAGAGTACTTCCGGAGCCAGGGAGAGGATCTTCATGTAATCCTTGTCACGAAGCTCTCTGGCAACGGGTCCGAAGATACGAGTCCCGCGGGGGTTCTTATCTTCCTTGATGATAACTGCGGCGTTCTCGTCAAAGCGGATATAGGTGCCGTCGTCGCGGCGAACGCCCTTGGCAGAGCGAACGACGACCGCGCGGACAACCTCACCCTTCTTGACGACGCCGCCCGGAGCTGCCTTCTTGACGGAGGCAACGATGACATCGCCGATGTTGGCGTATCTTCTCCTGGTACCGCCGAGAACACGAATGCACATAAGTTCCTTTGCGCCGGTGTTGTCGGCAACCTTGAGAAAAGTCTGCTGTTGAATCATAATCTAATCTCCTTTGAACTTACTTTGCCTTCTCGATGATCTCGACGAGGCGCCATCTCTTGTCCTTCGAGAGCGGGCGCGTCTCCATGATGCGGACGCGGTCGCCCGTGCGGCACTCGTTGTTCTCATCGTGTGCCTTGACGCGGATGGTGCGCTTGATGACCTTGTTGTACAGCTTATGCTTGACGCTGTCCTCGATGGCGACGACGACGGTCTTGTCCATCTTGTCGGAGGCCACGCGGCCGATCAGGGTCTTTCTCATATTTCTCTCGCTCATGTGCTACCTCCTTATGCTTCGTCCTGCATCTCGCGCATCACGGTCGAGACGCGCGCGATGTCTCTCTTCACTGCGGAAATCCGCATGGGGTTGTCGAGCTGGTTGATAGCAAGCTGGAAGCGAAGATTAAAGAGCTCTTCCTTAAGGTCGCGAAGCTTGAGCTCTAGCTCGTTCTCTGACAGTTCTCTGAGTTCTTTGGCAGTCATAGCGCTCAAACCTCCTCTTCCTTCTTGACGAACTTGCACTTGATCGGCAGCTTCGCGGCGGCAAGACGCATGGCTTCGCGCGCGGTCTCCTCGGGGACACCGGCGATCTCGAACATCACGCGGTCGGGCTTGACGACAGCTACCCAGTACTCGGGCGAGCCCTTACCGGAGCCCATGCGGGTCTCGGCGGGCTTGGCGGTGACGGGCTTATCGGGAAAGATCTTGATCCAGACCTTACCGAAACGCTTGCAGTAACGGGTCATGGCGACACGGGCTGCTTCGATCTGGTTAGAGGTGATCCAGGCGGGTTCTAATGCCTGAAGTCCGTAGTCGCCGTACGTGACCGTGTTGCCGCGCAGCGCACGACCGGTCATTCTGCCTCTGTGGACTCTTCTGTACTTCACACGTTTGGGCATCAGCATTATTTTCTGCCTCCTTCCCTGCGGGGTCTGCGATCGGGACGACGGTCGCCGCCTTCACGGCGGTCACGACGGTCGCGGCGGTCGCGGCGATCTGAGCGATCGCGGCGCTCTCTGCGAGAGGCACCGTTGCTCTCATGCAGCACCTCGCCGCGGTACAGCCATACCTTGACGCCGATCTTGCCGTAGGTGGTGGTCGCCTCGGCAAAGCCGTAGTCGATGTCGGCGCGCAGCGTCTGCAGCGGGATAGTGCCCTCGTGGTACTGCTCGGAGCGGGCGATCTCGGCGCCGGCGAGACGGCCGGAGCACTGGATCTTGATACCCTTGGCGCCGAAACGCATCGCTCTGCCGATCGACTGCTTCATCGCGCGGCGGAACGAGATTCTTCTCTCGAGCTGCGAGGCGATGGACTCGGCGACGAGCTGGGCGTTCAGGTCAGGGTTGCGGACTTCGATGATATTGATGGCAACGGGTTTGTTGAGGCGCTTCTCGCACTGCTGGCGGAGCTTCTCGATCTCGGCGCCGCCCTTGCCGATGATCATACCGGGCTTTGCACAGTGGATGTGCAGGCGGACCTTGTCGTTGCTTCTCTCGATCTCGATCTTGGGGATACCGGCAGCGTAGAGCTGCTTTTTGAGGTCTTTTCTGAGGTGATAGTCCTCGACGAGGGTGTCGCCGAAGTCCTTCTTCTCAGCATACCAGCGGGAATCCCAGTCTTTGATGATGCCGACACGCAGGCCGTGCGGATTAACTTTCTGTCCCATAGCTCTACCTCCTTATTCTCTTTCCTTCAGCACCAGGGTGATGTGCGAGGTCTTCTTGTCGATGCGGAAGGCCCTGCCCTGTGCTCTCGGGCGGATACGCTTGAGTGTGGGACCCTGGCCGACGCTGCAGGACGCAACGTACAAGCTGGCCACATCCATATCGTGGTTGTTCTCGGCGTTCGCAACGGCGGACTTGAGCAGCTTTAACAGCGGCTCGCAAGCGGCCTTGGGAGTCTGCTCAAGAATCGCACGCGCCAGCTTGACGTCCTTGCCGCGGATGAGATCCAGGACAACGGACACCTTTCTGGGCGAGATGCGGACATAGTTCAAATATGCCTTGCTTTCCATCTTTAGAACTCTCCTTTGCCTTACTTACTAGTCTTAGAGCCGGCGTGACCGCGGAAGGTGCGGGTCGGGGCAAACTCGCCGAGCTTGTGACCGACCATATCCTCGGTGACATATACCGGAACATGCTTTCTGCCGTCGTGAACGGCAAACGTATGCCCTACAAATTCGGGGAAGATGGTCGATGACCGTGACCAGGTCTTCAGAATCCTCTTCTCACCGGAGGCGTTCATCTCCTGGACCCTCTTGAGCAGCGCCGGCTGAACAAAAGGCCCTTTTTTCGTACTTCTACTCATAAGTCAAGTTCCTCTCTTTCTGCCTTACTTGCTGTTCCTGCGGCGGACGATCATCTTATCGGACGCCTTGTGATGCTTGCGGGTCTTGTAACCGAGCGCGGGCTTGCCCCAAGGGGTCACAGGCCCGGGACGGCCGACAGGGGACTTACCCTCACCGCCGCCGTGGGGGTGGTCGTTCGGGTTCATGACAGAGCCGCGGACGGTCGGGCGGATGCCCATGTTGCGCTTGCGGCCGGCCTTACCGATCTTGACGTTCTCGTGGTCGATGTTGCCGACCTGGCCGATCGTCGCCATACAGGCGTCGGGGACGTTGCGCAGCTCGCCGGACGGCAGCCGCAGCAGCGCCAGCCCGTTCTCCTTCGCCATCAGCTGCGCCATGTTGCCGGCGGCACGCGCCAGCTGGGCGCCGCGGCCGGGGTACAGCTCGACGTTGTGCACGAAGGTACCGGTGGGGATGGACCTCAGCGGCAGGGCGTTGCCGGGCTTGATATCGGCAGCGTCGCCGGCGATGATCTTGTCGCCGACCTTCAGCCCCTGGGGGGCGATGATGTACGCCTTCTCGCCGTCGGTGTACTCGACAAGCGCGATGAACGCCGAGCGGTTGGGATCGTACTCGAGTGTGAGGACGGTGCCCTCAACATCGAACTTCTGTCTCTTGAAATCAATGATACGGTACTTTCTCCGGTTGCCGCCGCCGCGATGACGAACCGTGATGCGGCCGTAACTGTTACGGCCCGAGTTCTTCTTCAGCGGGGTGAGCAAGCTCTTCTCGGGAGCGACCTTTGAGAGTCCGGAGTAGTCCGTGACCGACATGTTGCGACGAGCATTGGTTGTCGGCTTGTAAACTTTGATAGCCATTTTACTTCACTCTCCTCATGATGGCTTTGCGGGATGATGGCACATCCCATACATTCCTGCCTGTGCAGTAGATGTCAGCGGTCCTCGCCCACAGCGCGGGCGGGCACAGGCCTTACATCATGCCTTCAAAAAATTCTATCGGCTTCGAATCAGCGGTGAGCTGAACGTACGCTTTCTTCCACGAGCGGGTGTAGCCCTCGTTGCGGCCCTGACGGCGCAGCTGGCCGCGCACATGCACGGTGGTGACCTTCTGCACCTTGACCTTGAAGAGCGCCTCGATCGCGCGCTTGACGTCGATCTTGGTGGCGGACTTGGCTACCTCGAAGACGTACTTCTTCGATACGATGTCCTGCATCCCCTTCTCGGTGATGATGGGGCGGATAATGATGTCCTGGGCGATCATGCGTACACCTCCTCGATCTTCGACAGGGCGTCCTTGGCGATGATCAGCGAGCCGCAGTTCAGGATGTCATAGACGTTGAGCTCGTTGACCTGGGCGGTCTTGACGCCGGGGATGTTGCGGGCGGACTTGATGACCTTCTCGTCAACGGTGGGAAGGACGATCAGCGCCTTCTTCTCGCTGCCGACAGCGGCGAGCATCTCGACCATCTTCGCGGTCTTGATCTGATCGAGCGAGATCGCGTCGATGACGATGATCTCGTTATCGGCTGCCTTCGCGGAGAACGCGCTCTTCATCGCCAGGCGGCGAACCTTCTTGTTCACCGAGAAGCGATAGTCGCGGGGCTTGGGGGCGAACACGACGCCGCCGTGATACCACTGGGGCGCGCGGGTCGAGCCCTGACGGGCACGGCCGGTGCCCTTCTGTCTCCAGGGCTTTCTGCCGCCGCCGGAGACCTCGGAGCGGGTCAGCGCGGACTGGGTACCCTGGCGCTGGCTGGCAAGGTAAGAAACGACCATCTGGTGCATGACAGCCGCGTTGGGCTCGATGCCGAAGACGGCATCCGACAGATCGACCGAGCCGACCTTGGCGCCCTTCATATCAACTACCTGTACATTAGGCATATTCGTTCCTCCTTCCTTACGCCTTCACGCTGTCTTTGACGACAACGTAGCCGCCGTTGGGGCCCGGAACAGCACCCTTGATCGCAAGGAGGTTGTTCTCGGCGTCGACCTTCACAACGGTGAGATTCTGGACGGTAACACGCTCGGCGCCGAGGTGACCCGCCATCTTCTTGCCCTTCCATACGCGGGAGGGAGAGGAGCAGGCGCCCATGGAGCCGCCGTGACGCGCGACCGGACCCGAACCGTGGGATTCCTTCAGGCGACCGAAGTTCCAGCGCTTGATCACGCCGGCGTAGCCCTTACCCTTGCTCTTGCCGGTAACGTCAACCTTGTTGCCGTTCTCGAAAATGTCTGCTTTCACGATGGCGCCCAGCTCATAGGCAGAGCAGTCATCAAATCTGAATTCCTTCAGGATGCGCTTGGGGGCGACGTCCGCCTTCTTGAAGTGACCCGCCAGGGGCTTGGTCACGTGCTTGGGCTTAATGTCGCCGAAGCCGAACTGGACGGCCTCATATCCGTCGGTCTCGGGGGTCTTCTTCTGCGATACGACGCACGGACCCGCCTCGATGACGGTGACGGGGACAACCTTCCCCTTCTCGTCGAAGATCTGTGTCATACCGATCTTCTTACCGATCAATGCTTTCTGCATTCTTTAATATCCTCCTTGTAGGTTATTGGTCGGCAGTGCCGACGTGACCCTGTCTGCGTGGTAGGTTGGGACGAGTATATAATAGGTATAGTACCGATTACAGCTTGATCTCGATCTCAACGCCGGCAGGGAGCTCTAAGCTCGTGAGAGCTTCGACTGTCTTGTTGGACGGTCTTAGGATGTCGATGAGGCGCTTGTGGGTGCGCATCTCGAACTGTTCGCGGCTGTCCTTGTACTTGTGGACAGCGCGCAGGATCGTCACGATCTGCTTCTCGGTCGGGAGCGGGACGGGACCCGAAACCCTCGCGCCGGTGCGCTTGGCGGTAGCGACGATGCGCTCCGCAGACTGGTCGACCAGCTGGTGATCGTAGCCCTTGATCCTGATTCTGATTTTTTCCTTGACTGCCATATCTTCGCCTCCTAAATAATGTTAGTCGCGCGCTAGTACTAGTTGAATTTTCATCCACCGCGTCGGGTGTTCCCACCCTGTCCATTAAAAAACCCGATGGCCGCTGAGCGGCAACCGGAAGCGGACGGAGCGCAGTACGGCCATAGCAACCCGGTGGCGGAAACCCGCCGGCCGTGTGAACTCCAACTATTCTTTCGCCCGGTTTGAAATCGGACATACTCCACGGAAAAACCAACGCTCTCGCGTTGCAACCTCCCGCTTCATCGCATATCAGTGTGCAGTCACGCAAATGACATTATACAATAATACCCCCGAAATTGCAAGCAGATGAGGAGGATTTTCCTCTGTAGAAATTTTCTGCTCTATTCGGGGGCTTTTTGGTAATATTGCACAAAGAATCGAGGCGAATAGTGGATGATATGCCGGATACCACCAGATATTGTGGTTGGCGGTTACTTGACAGGGCTCTTGTCCTTTTGGATGACGTCGTGGGCGCCGCCCTCGACGATCGAGGTGGCGGACACGAGGGTGAGCTTTGCCTTGTGCTGCAGCTCGCGGATGTTCAGCGCGCCGCAGTTGCACATGGTGGACTTGATCTTGGACAGCGACAGCGCGACGTTGTCCTTGAGCGAGCCGGCATAGGGAACATACGAATCGACGCCCTCCTCGAAGCTGAGCTTCTTGTCGCCGCCGAGGTCGTAGCGCTGCCAGTTGCGCGCGCGCGCCGAGCCCTCGCCCCAGTACTCCTTGTAGTAGGTGCCGTTCAAGCTGACCTTGTTGGACGGGCTCTCGTCAAAGCGGGCGAAGTACCGCCCCAGCATGATGAAGTCCGCGCCCATCGCCAGCGCCAGCGTCATATGGTGGTCATAGACGATACCGCCGTCGGAGCACACGGGGACATACACGCCGGTCTCCTCAAAGTACCGGTCGCGCTCGGCACAGACCTCGATCAGCGCGGTCGCCTGGCCGCGGCCGATGCCCTTGGTCTCGCGGGTGATGCAGATCGAGCCGCCGCCGATGCCGACCTTGACAAAATCGGCGCCGCAGTCGGCAAGGAACCGGAACCCTTCGGCGTCGACCACGTTGCCCGCGCCGACCTTGACCGTCTCGCCGTAGTGCTCGCGGATCCACGCGATGGTGCGCTGCTGCCACTCGGAGAAGCCCTCGGACGAGTCGATGCACAGCACATCCGCGCCCGCGTCGATCAGCGCGGGAACGCGCTCGGCATAGTCGCGGGTGTTGATGCCCGCGCCGACGACATACCGCTTGTTGGCGTCGAGCAGCTCGTCGGGGTTCTGCTTGTGGCTGTCATAGTCCTTGCGGAACACAAAGTAGCACAGCCGTCCGTCGTCCGACACGATCGGCAGCGAGTTGAGCTTGTGCTCCCAGATGATATCGTTCGCTTCAGACAGGGTGGTGCCCTCGGGGGCGGTGACGAGCTTGTCGAACGGGGTCATGAAGGTATCGACCCGCAGCGACGGTTCCATGCGGCTGACGCGATAGTCGCGCGAGGTGACCACGCCCATCAGCCGTCCGTCGGCGGTGCCGTCCGAGGTGACGGCGATGGTCGAGTGACCGGTGCGGCGGGTCATGTCGATAACATCCGATAGGGTCGCGTCGGGGCTGAGGTTCGAGTCGGAGCGCACAAACCCCGCCTTATAGGTCTTGGCGCGGCGCACCATCGCCGCCTCGTCCTCGACGGACTGGGAGCCGTAGATGAAGCTGACGCCGCCGGCTGTTGCCAGCGCGACCGCCAGACGATCGCCCGATACGCTCTGCATGATCGCGGACACGAGCGGGATGTTCATGGTGATGGCGGGCTGCTCACCCCGGCGGTACTTGACAAGCGGGGTCTTGAGCGACACGTTCGCCGGCACACACTCGGACGACGAGTAGCCGGGGATCAAGAGGTATTCGTTAAAGGTATGGGCGGGTTCGTTGATAAATCTGGCCATGACAGTCTCCTTCACATCTTCAGTATTATGACAGCTCCGCCTTGGTCTCACAGTAGAGACAGCGGTAGACCTTGTGCTCGCGGTCGGTCAGGCGGAACACATGGTCGAGCTCCTGTTCGGTGGTGGTGATGCAGCGCGGGTTCTTGCAGAAGATCACGTTGCACAGCTGTTCGGGCATATCCATCGTCAGCTTCTCGGCGCGCTCGCCGTGACGGATGACGTTCACGGTCGCGCCCGGATCGACGAACCCGATGACGTTCAGATCCAGCGGGATATCCGCGTCGACCTTGATGATATCCTTGCGTCCCATCTTGCGGGAGCTGACGTTCTTGATGATCGCGACCGAGCAGTCGAGCTCGTCGAGATGCAGCAGCTCATAGACGCGCATCCCGCGTCCGGCTGTGATATGGTCGATGACGATACCGTCACGGATCGCATCAATGTTCATATAGTACCCGCCTCCTTGAGCAGTTTGAGGATCAGCGCCATGCGCATATACTTGCCGTTCTCTACCTGCTTGAAGTAGCAGGCGCGGGGATCCGCGTCGACCGCGACGCTGATCTCGTTGACACGCGGCAGCGGATGCAGGATCGACAGCGTCGGCTTGGCGCCCCGCAGCTTCTGGGGGGTGAGGATATAGCTGTCCTTGAGCCGCAGGTAGTCCTCCTCGTTGAAGAACCGCTCGCGCTGGACGCGGGTCATATACAGGACGTCGAGCTCGGACATATAGCTGAGCAGGTCAGTGGTCTGGACATAGGGGATGGTGTTCTTCTGGATCACGTCCTTCTTGACATAGGACGGGACCTTGAGCTCCTCGGGCGAGATCAGCACGAACTTCACGCCCTTGTAGCGGGACATGGCGTTGATCAGCGAGTGGACGGTGCGGCCGAACTTCAGATCGCCGCACAGCCCGATGGTGAGGTTCTCCATCCGTCCCTTCTCGCGGAAGATGGTGAACAGGTCGGCGAGGGTCTGGGTCGGGTGGTTATGCCCGCCGTCGCCGGCGTTGATGACCGGCACGGTCGCTGAATTCGCGGCGACCAGCGCGGCGCCCTCCTTGGGGTGGCGCATGGCGATGATATCGGCATAGCACGACACGGTGCGCACCGTATCGGCGACGCTCTCGCCTTTGGCGGCGGACGAAGAATCGGACGAGCTGACCGAGATGACGTTGCCGCCGAGCTCATACATCGCCGCCTCGAAGCTCAGCCGTGTACGGGTCGACGGCTCGAAGAACATGGTCGCAAGCTTTCGGTGCCGACAGCTCTCCTCATAGGCGTTAGGGCGGTCGATGATGTCGAGGGCGACCGCCATCAGCATTCTCAGCTCCTCCTCGGACAGATCGACGATGTCGATGATACTTCTCATGATTGCCCTCCTATCCAGCTCTCGTCAGCGGGATGATCGCGGAACCTGATCAGCCGCGCGACATCCTCCCTCTCGATATAGCCCTCGGCAGCGGCGACCGACGCGACGGTGTCAAAGTCGGTCAGCGAGATGTTCTGCACCCCGGCGTCGGAAAGTCGGGCAAGCCCCTTTGCCATCCCGTAGGTGAAGATCGACACCACGCCGAGCACCACAGCCCCCGCGTCGCGCAGCGCGTCGACCACCTCGATCACCGAGCCGCCGGTCGAGATCAGGTCCTCGACCACGACGACCCGCGTGCCCTCGTCACACCGGCCTTCGATCCGGTTCTGCCGCCCGTGGTCCTTGCTGCTTGAGCGCACATATCCCATCGGCAGCCCCAGCAGGTGGGCGGTGATGGCGGCGTGGGCGATGCCGGCGGTCGAGGTACCCATCAGCATCTCGGCGTCGGGATAATGGGTGCGGATGAGCGACGCGAGCCCCTCCTCCACATCGGTGCGTACCGAGACATCCGACAACGTCAGACGGTTGTCACAGTAGACGGGGCTCTTGATCCCGCTCGCCCAGGTAAAGGGCTCCTCGGGGCGGAAGAACACCGCCTGTATCGCCAGAAGGTCCTTTGCGATCCGTTCGTTTAGCTCCATATGAAATCTCCTTTTCCTGTCGATGTTCCGGCTTAATCGGCAGCCCGCTCGCTACCGGCAGCCGCGCTCTGCAGCCCGTCGGTCAGGTCGGGCAGCGCCGCGGTCGACGCGGTGCCGATGAATCCGTATGCCGGTCGGGCGGCACAGCTGATCTGGCTTTCGGTGCGGGTGAGGATCATCACCTCGCCGTTGATGCCGGTGCCGGCGTTGCCCTCGATGGTGGTATAGGTGCCGTCGCTGTTGACGGACTTGATGATCGCCGCATGGTCGAGCGACTTGACCCCCGGCACAAAGGAGGACATCGAATCATCCCAGTGGGTGAAGATGATATCCCCCGCCCGATAGCCCGAGGTCACCAGCCGTCCGCGGCTGTAGAAGTTCGCGCCGAAGACGCCGCAGTTCGCCACCTTGCCGTAGATCAGCTCGAGCGCGTCCGCCTCGTTGAACACCCAGCTGACGAACACCGCGCACCAGTCGTACATCTCGCCCGATACCTCTGTGCCGTAGTACCAGGTGTTATACTTGCATTTCTTATAGTAGTTCGCCTGTGTGCCGACCTCTTCTTCGGCGATGCGGATGATATCCTGTGCCGTGACATAGCCGCCGACCGGCACGCCGTTTTGGAACGCGTAGGTGCTGCTGCCGACGGTGATCTTGCCGTTGGCGACTGCGCCGTTATAGTAGTAGGGGTTATCGTCGAGATACGCGCTCACAACGCTATTTGCAGCATCCACACACCGCAGCGTGTACTGATAGGGCACGTCGGCGGGCACGTCGGTATCGGTATAGGCGGTACCGGTCACCTTGGCGATCGCCGTCCACTTTCCCGAGAAGGTGCGGCGGTATATCCGATAGGCGGCAGCCCCCGTATGCGCGTCCCACGACAGATCGGTGCGATCCGCCGCAGTCGTGACCGAGGTAAACGCAGGGGCGGCAAAATAGGTGTTCTGATAGCCCGAGGCGTTATACCCGCTGATGAAACGCCCCTCTTGGTCGATAGCGCGCACCGTATAGACATAGGATGCGGTATCGGATACGCCGGTATGCAGGAAGCTCGTCGTGTCGATGTCGCCGAGCTTCTTCCACGAGGAGCTCTTGACAAACACGCGGTAGCGGGACACCCCGTCGACCGCGCCCCATGTGATCAGCGCGCCCGAGCGCAGGTTCTGGCACGAGGTGATCTCGGGGGCGGCATAGTACCGCGCCGAGACCCCGCTTAGAAAGTAGCTCTGCAGCGTTGAGCCGTCCTGTGACAGGCATCTGACGGTGTAGGTATAGGCGGTGCCGCTTTGAGCACCCGTATAGGTATAGCTCAGCGACGCGGTATCGCCGATCGCCTTGTACGAGGAGGAGGCGGTCTTGCAGTAGATACGGTACTTCATAGCGCCCGAGACCTGCTTCCACGTCACCCTCTGGCCGCCGTAGACGTTCTCGACCGATACAACGGTGGGCGCAGGCAGGTGCCGGTGTGTCGTACCGGTGCGATCATAGTCGCTGACAAACGCGCCCTTAGCATCGACCGCCCTGACGGTGAAGGTATAGCTGCGGCCGGTCGCGGCGGTGTAGCTAAAGCTCAGCGACGCGGTCGTGCCGATCGTCCTCCACGAGGACGCCGTCTTGACAAAGACGCGGTACTGTGTCGCGCCCTTCGCCTTCGTCCATGTCAGCTTGACGGCGCCGTTTGCGGTGCTCTCGGTCCGGCTGATCTTGGGGACGGACACGAACAGCGCGCGCACGCCCGAGGAATCATAGGCGCTGAGCACCTCCTTATGATCGGCGCTGTAGGCGCGCACCGTGTAGGTGTACTTCTCGCCCGAGACAACGTCGCTGTCGGTGAACGACCCGGAGGAAGAGAACCCCAAGCTCGTCCATACGCCGTCGTTGCGGCGATAGACGCGGTAGCAGTCGACCCCGGGCAGCTCTTTCCACGATATCTTCAGCGCGTTGCCCGACGGGGCGACGCCGGTGATGACCGGCGCTGTGTGGTAGACCTTTGTCCACCCGTCGGGGTCATAGCCGCTCACAAAGTCGCCCGCCTCGTCCAGCGCGCGCACGGTATAGGTATAGCCGGTGTTGTCCGTCAGTCCCGTATGGGTATAGGTCAGGGCGGTCGTATCGCCGACGCGCTTCCACCGCGCGCCGTTCTTCACGAACAGCCGGTATGCGGCAGCATCCGTATAGGCGCTCCACTTCACGACAAAGCCCTTGGTCGTCGGGGTGACGGAGGTGATCGCGGGCCACGCCGCATCGTCGGCGGCAGAAGCGGCAGTCGCGGCAACTGCTGTTATCGTGCTCTCCCCTACCTCTGCCGCGGTGGGCGGAGCGGAAGGTTTTGCTATAGCATCGCCGTTTGACGCCGCTGCCGGCAGGGTCGCCGCGCTTAACAGAAGGAGCACGGCAAGCGCGAGCGATATCCATTTCCTTATCATTATCTGTATCCTCAGGACACGAACTCCCGCACGCACCGCTCATAGGCGGCAACGGGGTCGGGCGCTGCGGTGATCGGACGGCCGACAACGATATAGTCAGAGCCGATCCGTCTTGCCTCCATCGGGGTCATGACGCGCCGCTGGTCGCCGACGTCGCCGTTTGAGAACCGCACCCCAGGGGTCACGGTCAGGAACCGTTCGCCGCAGCACGCGTGCACCGCGCCCGCCTCTCTCGGCGAACAGACCACGCCGTCGAGACCGGCGTTCTTCGCGGTCAGCGCATAGTGCATCACCACCTCGTCGATCGGCGCATGGATCATCAGGTCGTCCTCCATCGCGCGCTGATCGGTAGAGGTCAGCTGGGTCACGGCGATCAGCAGCGGCCGCGTGCCGTCGTCGCGGGTCAGCCCCTCTATCGCCGCGCGCATCATCGCACCGGTGCCGGCGGCGTGCAGGTTCACGATATCGACGTCGAGCCGCGACAGCACCGCCATCGCCTGCTTGACGGTATGCGGGATGTCGTGGAGCTTGAGATCGAGGAACACCTTGTGCCCGCGCGCCTTGATCGCGCGCACGATGGCGGGTCCCTCGGCATAGAAGAGCTCCATGCCGATCTTCACAAACGGCTTGCGATCACAAAACCGGTCGAGAAACGCGAAGGTCTCCTCTGCGCTCTTGAAGTCACACGCGACGATCACGTCCTTACCCATGGCGAACACCTCCTATAATATCCGATAAATTCTCTATCCCGAGCCGATCCATCACCTCGGGCAGCGTCTCGATGATCCGCTGACAGGCGGTCGGCTCGACAAGGTTCTGGGACCCGACCTCGACGGCACACGCACCGGCGAGCATCATCTCGATCACATCCTCGGCGGTGCGAACGCCGCCCATGCCCACCACGGGGATGCTGACGGCGCCGGCGACCTCATACACCATGCGTACCGCGACCGGAAACACCGCCGGCCCCGAGAACCCGCCCACGGTGTTCGCAAGCACCGGACGGCGGGACCGAAGGTCGATGCGCATCCCGAGCAGGGTATTGATCAAGCTCACGCCGTCCGCGCCCGCATCTTCGACCGCTTTGGCGATCATAACGATGTCGGTGACGTTGGGGCTGAGCTTGACGATCACGGGTTTGTGGGTGACCGCCTTGACGGCGCGGGTGACCGCCGCCGCCGCATCGGGGTCGGTGCCGAAGCTCATCCCCCCGCCGTGGACGTTGGGACAGCTGACGTTGACCTCGAGCCAGCCGACCTGCTCCTCTGCATCCAGCATGGCACAGGTCTCGGCGTACTCTTCTATCGAGAAGCCGCTGACGTTCGCCATCACCGGCTTGTGAAAAATCTGTTTGAGCCGCGGCAGCTCGTCGGCGATGACCCGCTCGACCCCGGGGTTCTGCAGCCCGACAGAGTTGAGCATCCCCTCGGTGCACTCGGCGATGCGGGGCGTGGGGTTGCCGAAGCGCGCGCGGCGCGTCGTCCCCTTGAAGGAGAAGCTGCCGAGGATATTGATATCATAGAACGCGGCGAACTCGGTGCCGTAGCCGAAGGTGCCCGAGGCGGGGATCACCGGATTGTCGAGCGCGATCCCGCACAGGGTGGTGCTCAGTCGTCCCATAGTATCTCCTCCTTGTGCAGTACCGGCCCGTCCTTGCAGACGCGCTTGCTGCCGTTCTTGGTACGGATGGTGCAGCCCATGCACGCGCCGAACCCGCATCCCATCCGCTCTTCAAAGCTCAACTCGCCCGCTGTCACCGTCGAGCGCGCCGCCGCCTTTAGCATCGGCAGCGGGCCGCAGGCATAGAAGTAGGTATAGTCATCGGGCAGCGCGTCGGTGACATAGCCGCGCACCCCATAGCTGCCGTCGACGGTGGTGACGGTGACGTCGCACCCAAGCGCGCTGAAGTGGTGCTCATAGAACACCTCGTCCGCGCGGTTGAAGCCGAGGACGGCAGAAACCCTTCTGTCGGATGCTGTCAGCCGCCGCGCAAGCTCATACAGCGGGGGGACGCCCACCCCGCCGCCGATCAACAGCGGCCGCGCGCCCGAAGCGGACAGGTCATACCCGTTGCCAAGCCCCGTGAGCAGCTCGAGCGGATCGCCGATCGACAGCTCGCTCATCGCCTCGGTACCCGCGCCGACGACCTTGTAGATCAGCGTCAGCACGCCGTCATCCACACAGCATACCGAGATCGGGCGGCGCAGATAGAACCCGTGCAACCGGATATTGACGAACTCGCCGGGGTTATGGATCGCCGAGGTGTCGCCGTAGAGCTTCATCCGAAAGATCGACGGCACCAGCGGACGGTTCTCGATGATCGTAAAAATCGTGTTCTTCATCACAGCAACCTTTCTGTCCCAACCGTATCAGGCGTCAATGGTCGAGATGGTGAGGGTGGTCTCTTCGAGCACATCGAGCAGCACGCGCACGGTATCGAGCGAGGTGAACATCGTCACGCCGTTCTCGACCGCGGTGGTGCGGATGGCGGCGCCGTCCTCATAGTGGACGCCCGAGAGGATGGCGCGGGTGTTGATGACATAGCTGACATAGCCCGCGCGGATCGCGTCGAGGATCTCGGTCGAGCCCTCGGATATCTTGCCCAGCCGCCGGGTCTTGATGCCGTGTTCGCGCATCACCTTGGCGGTCAGGTCGGTCGCCTCGATGTTGAACCCCAGGTCATAGAACCGCTGTATCAGCGGGATCGCCTCCTCCTTGTCCTCGTCGGCAAGGGTGACGATCACGGTGCCGTAGTTCTTCAGCTTGGTGCCCGACGCCTGCAGCGCCTTGTAGAGTGCGCGGTTGAGCTTTCTGTCATAGCCGATCGCCTCACCGGTGGACTTCATCTCGGGGCTGAGATATGCGTCGAGCCCGATGATCTTGCTGAACGAGAACACCGGCACCTTCACATAGTAGCGCTCGCGCTCGTCGGGATAGAGGTCAAAGTAGCCCTGCTCCTTCAAGCTCTTGCCCAGGATCACCTGGGTGGCGATATCGGCAAGCGAGTAGCCGGTCGCCTTGGACAGGAACGGCACGGTGCGCGAGGAGCGGGGGTTCACCTCGATGATATAGACGTTGTCGTCGCGGTCGACGATGAACTGGATATTGTACAGCCCGACAATGCCGATCGACAGCCCGAGCTTCTTGGTGTACTGCAGGATGGTGCCCTTGACGCGGTTCGAGATCGAGAACGCGGGGTACACGCTGATCGAATCGCCCGAGTGAACGCCGGTGCGCTCGACGAGCTCCATGATCCCGGGGACGAACACGTCGCGACCGTCGCATACCGCGTCGACCTCGACCTCGCGCCCGACGATGTACTTGTCGACGAGCACGGGCTTGTCGGCGTCGATCTCGACCGCCGTGCGCAGATAGTGGCGCAGATCCGCCTCTTTCGAGACGATCTGCATCGCGCGGCCGCCCAGCACGAACGACGGACGCACCAGCACCGGATAGCCGATCTCCTCGGCTGCGGCGACGCCCTCGTCGATAGAGGTGACGGCGCGCCCGGGGGGCTGGGGGATCGAGAGCTCTCGGAGGATCGCGTTGAAGCTGTCGCGGTTCTCGGCGCGCTCGATCGCGGCACAGTCGGTGCCGATGATCCTGACCCCGCGCTGCATCAGCGGAGCCGCCAGGTTCACCGCCGTCTGGCCGCCGAGCGAGGCGATCACCCCTTCGGGGTGCTCATAGTCGATGACGTTCATCACGTCCTCGGGGGTGAGCGGCTCGAAGTAGAGCTTGTCGGAGGTGGTATAGTCGGTCGAGACGGTCTCGGGGTTGTTGTTGATGATGATCGCCTCATACCCCGAGCGGCGGATGGTCTGTACCGCGTGGACGGTGCTGTAGTCGAACTCGACGCCCTGACCGATGCGGATGGGCCCCGCGCCGAGGACGACGATCTTCTTCTTGTCGGAGCAGATCGACTCGTTCTCCTCCTCATAGGTCGAGTAGAAGTAGGGCACATAGCTCTTGAACTCGGACGCACAGGTGTCGATCATCTTGTAGACCGGCATGATGCCGTGTGCGCGGCGCATCTGATAGACCTCATCCTCGCCCATCCCCCACAGCGACGCGACCGCCGCATCGGAGAATCCCATGCGCTTGGCACAGCGCAGCGCGTCGCTGTCGCCGATGTGCCCTGTGAGCGCGCGCTCCATGTCGGCGATGTTGCGGATCTTGCACAGGAACAGCGGGTCGATGCCGGTCAGCTTATGCAGCACGGCGGTATCGGTGCCGCGCCGGTACAGCTCGCACAGCGCGAACACCCGATCGTCGGTGCCGATGCGGACATAGTCGCGCAGCTTCTCGTCGGACATCGCATCGAACCGCGTGTGATGCAGGTGGCTCAGCCCGATCTCGAGCGAGCGCACCGCCTTGAGCAAGCTCTCCTCCATCGTTCTGCCGACGCTCATCACCTCGCCGGTCGCCTTCATCTGGGTGGACAGGGCGTTCGGGATCTCGGAGAACTTGTCGAACGGGAACCGCGGGAACTTGGTCACCACATAGTCGAGCGCGGGCTCGAACGACGCGGGGGTGTTGGCGAGGGGGATCTCCTCGAGGCGCAGCCCGACGCTGATCTTCGCCGAGACGCGGGCGATGGGATAGCCCGACGCCTTGGACGCCAGCGCGGACGAGCGCGAGACGCGGGGGTTCACCTCGATGATATAGTAGCGCATCGACTGCGGGTCCAGCGCAAACTGGACGTTGCATCCGCCCTCGATGTCGAGCGCACGGATGATCTTCAGCGCAGCGTCGCGCAGCATCTGGTATTCTTTATTGGTGAGCGTCTGGGACGGACAGAGCACGATCGAGTCGCCGGTATGGATGCCGACGGGATCGAGGTTCTCCATGTTGCAGACGGTGATCGCCGTGTCGGCAGAGTCGCGGATAACCTCGTACTCGATCTCCTTGTAGCCCTTGACGGATTTCTCGACGAGCGCCTGGTGCGTCGGCGAGAGACTGAACGCGTTCTTCGCGATCGCGCGCAGCCCCGTCTCATCCTCGGCAAATCCCCCGCCGGTACCGCCCAGCGTGAACGCCGGACGCAGCACCACCGGATAGCCGATCGTTTCGGCGGCGGCGACCGCCTCTGAGATCGAGTAGGTGATCTGTGAGGGGATGACCGGCTCGCCGATGCTCTCGCACAGCTCCTTGAAGAGCTCGCGATCCTCGGCGCGGCGGATGCTGTCGGACGAGGTGCCGAGCAGCTCGACCGAGCACTCGCTGAGCACGCCCTTCTCCTCGAGCGCCATCGCAAGGTTCAGCCCCGTCTGGCCGCCGATCCCGGGCAGGATGGCGTCGGGGCGCTCATAGCGAATAATCTTGGCGATATACTCGAGCGTCAGCGGCTCCATATATACCTTGTCGGCGATGGCGGGGTCGGTCATGATGGTCGCGGGGTTGGAGTTGCACAGGATGACCTCATACCCCTCCTCCTTGAGCGCAAGACACGCCTGGGTGCCCGCATAGTCGAACTCGGCGGCCTGACCGATGACGATGGGGCCCGAGCCGATCACCATGATCCGGCGAAGATCCGTTCTCTTAGGCATGGGGCTGTCCCTCCTTCATCATCGCAACAAACCGATCGAAGAGATACGCGCTGTCCTGCGGCCCGGGGGCCGACTCGGGATGATACTGTACCGAGAAGGCGCGATCCTTCTCGCACGCGACGCCCTCGACGGTGTTGTCGAGCAGGTTCCTGTGTGTGACGCACAGCGAGGTTCCGCTGATACTCGCTTCGTCCACGGCATAGGAGTGGTTCTGGGAGGTCATCTCGACGCGGCCGGTTTGCAGGTTCTTCACCGGATGGTTGCCGCCGCGATGACCGAACTTGAGCTTATAGGTGCGCGCGCCGTAGGCGAGCGACAGGATCTGGTGCCCAAGACAGATGCCGAACAGCGGGTACCGCCCTCTAAGCTGCCGGACGGTCTCGATCACCGGCGTCACGTCGGTGGGATCGCCAGGGCCGTTCGAGAGGAACACGCCGTCGGGGTTCATATTGATAATGGTGCGAGCGGGGGTGTCGAACGGCACGACCGTGACGCTGCACCCACGACATAGCAGCGAGCGGATGATGTTCTGCTTCATCCCGCAGTCGACAGCGACCACGTGCAGCGACGCGCCGGGCTCGCGGTACTCCTGCACCGCCCCTCTGCTGACGCGCGACACGGCGTCATTCGGCACGGCATAATCGGCGATCATCTCAAGCCCCCGATCGACCGTGGTATCGCTCGAGGTGATCACCCCGAGCATCGACCCGCGGTCGCGGATCTCGCGGTTGAGCCGGCGGGTATCGAGCCCCTCGATCCCGACGATCCCGTAGCGCTCCATCACCTGACCGAGCGTCTCTGTCGAGCGGAAGTTCGACGGCTCGTCACAGTACTCGCGCACGATCAGCGCGCCGATGGTAGGCACGGCGGTCTCATAGTCGTCGTCCGCCATGCCGTAGTTGCCGATCAGCGGATAGGTCATCACGACCCCCTGGTCGGTATAGCTGGGGTCGGAGAGAATCTCCTGATAGCCGACCACCGAGGTGTTGAAGACGATCTCCAGCACCCGTTCGTCCCTGCAGCCGAACCCGCGGCAGCGGTACTCGGAGCCGCTGCTGAGAATCAGCTTTCTGTCAAATCGTTCTTTCATATATACTCCATATACTCCTTTGTCAGGATTCGCTTTGATAGACGACCGCGCCGTGTCGGACGGTGAGCACACACCTGCCCCACACCCTCTGCCCCTCAAAGGGTGTCGCGCGCCCCATCGACAGAAACCCGTCGGGGTCGACAGCATAGCTCTCAGAGAGGTCCCACACGGTATAGTCATCGCGCCGATACGGGATGCCGAACCGCTCGCGGGGGTTCGATACCATCAGCTGCAGCAGCCGCTCGAGCGACAGGACGCCCTCTTTGACGAGCTTGGTGTACAGCAGCGGGAACGCGGTCTCGAGCCCGACGATCCCGAACGCAGAATCCCGCAGCCCGCGCGCCTTCTCCTCTGCCGCGTGGGGGGCGTGGTCGGTCGCGATCATGTCGATGGTGCCGTCGAGCAGCCCCTCGATCAGCGCCGCCCGATCCTCTTTCGAGCGCAGGGGCGGGTTCATCTTATACCGGCCGTCCTCCTGCAGCATGCTGTCGTCGAGCAGCAGGTAGTGCGGTGCGGTCTCACAGGTGACGTCGACGCCCCTGTGCTTTGCGCGGCGGATGATATCGACGCTCTCCTTGGTCGAGATGTGGCAGACGTGATAGCCGCAGCCGGTCTCTTCGGCGAGCTTGACGTCGCGCGCGATGGGACCCCACTCGCTCTTTGAACAGATGCCGTTATGGCCGTTTATGCGGGCATAGTCGCCGTCGTGGATGTAGCCGCCGAAGAGCAGCGCGTTGTCCTCACAGTGGGCGACGATGCGCTTGCCTGCAGCTTTGGCGCGCAGCATCGCGCGGCGCATCAGCGACTCGTCCTGTACGCCGCGGCCGTCGTCCGAGAACGCGACCACCCTGTCCGCCATCCCCTCGATATCCGCGAGCTGCTCTCCGCGCTCGCCGACGGTGATCGCCCCATAGGGCAGCACGTCGATCACCGCATCGCGGTCGATGATCTCCTGCTGTACAGCGAGGTGCGCGATCGAATCGGGCACGGGGTCGAGGTTCGGCATGGTGCATACGGCGGTGTAGCCGCCGCGTGAAGCGGCAAGCGTCCCGGTACGGATGGTCTCTTTATAAGAAAAACCCGGCTCGCGAAAGTGCACATGCACATCGCAAAAACCGGGAAATACCGTCAATTCACCCGACAGCACGGCAGGCAGAAGTGACCTGTCCACAACAGGAAGCATATCGGATCGCCCCATGGGCGCGAGGATCTTCAACTCTGTCAACGGTAACACTCCTCTCTTTATACAGAAAAAGCCCTGCAGCACGGCAGGGCTTCGGTTATACGGGTGTATTCGCAGCATCTTGCCGATATCGCTGTATCGCCTTAAAGATTCTACGGATATTTTACCACATCGGCACGAGAAATGTCAACAAAAGTTATCATGAGAATAGAGAACTATGTTTGTGGATTCTGTACAGCATGGCTTACTGCTTCTCGGCGATCTCGCCCAGCCGCTTGTAGATGCTGCCCCCGGCGACATAGCCGCGCACGAACGACAGCGGATAGACGCTCGTATGCCGTCCGATGACGGTGCCGGGGTTCATCACCGAGTTGCACCCCACCTCGACATAGTCGCCGATGATCGCGCCGAACTTCTTGATGCCGGTCTGTACGATCGTGCCCATGACGTTCACGGTGACCAGCGACTTGTCGCTCTTGAGGTTCGAGGCGATGACCCCCGCGCCGGTATGGGAACGATAGCCATAGATGCTGTCGCCGACATAGTTATAGTGCGGCGCCTGGACGTTATCGAACAGCACGGCGTTCTTGAGCTCGGTCGAGTTGCCGACGACGGCGTTCTTGCCGACGATCACGCTGCCGCGGATGAACGCACAGTGGCGCACCTCGGCGCCCTCGTCGATGATCACAGGGCCGGTCAGGGACGCGGTGGGCGCGACAGTCGCCGAGCGGGCGATCCAGACAGCGTCGCCGCGCTGCTCGAACACCTCGGGATCGAGGGTGGGCCCCAGCGCGAGGATGTAGTCCCGTATCAGCGGGAGCGCCTCATAGACATTCTCGATCCCCTCGAACAGCGAGCGGGCGATAGTATGGTCGAGATCGAGCAGGTTCTGTACTCTCAGCTCACGCATAATGCTTGCCCTCTCTCAAATCCTTCGGCGGCCTGACCGCTTTGGCGATGAAGTAGACGGCGATCGCCACCCCGATGCCCAAGAGCATCCCGCAGAGCACGTCGGTGGGATAGTGGACATAGAGATACAGCCGCGAGAACCCGACGATCAGCGCGAACACCAGCGCGGCGATCCCCCATCTTTTGTGATTCAGGAAGATAGCGGTCGCAGCCCCGAACGCCGCGGTCGCGTGACCGGACGGAAAGCTGTAGGAGGTGGGCCTGTCGACGATCATCTCGATATACGGCCGCACGTTACACGGACGGACGCGGGCTACCAGGGGCTTGATCAGCAGATCGCCGAGCAAGAATCCCGCCGCCAGCGTAATGAGCATCAGCACCCCGCACCGGCGGGTACGGCGGAAGAACAGCAGCACCACCGCGATCACGATCCACATCGCGCCCCACTCACCGAGCTTCGATAGGACCGGCGTCAGAAAATCGAGCGCACCGCAGCTTAGGTGCTCTCTGATAAAATCGAGTATCGAGAAATCTACATTCGTGATGAAGTCTATCATCCGATCGCCTCCTTTGACGCTATTATTATACAATAGAGGCATCGGTTAAGCAAGCAAAATAAGAAATTTGTTGACAAAGATTTTGGCGTGATGTAGAGTAGAGGTGGTGATGATGATGAAAGTGATAATCGACAGGTTCGAACAGAATATCGCGATCGTGGAGCTCGACGGAGAGTTCCTCCACGCCCCGCGCGCGCTGTTCGAGGGCGCACAGGAGGGCGACACGGTGGAGATCACCGTGCTCCCAAAGGGTCATCCCGGCAGCCCCGACAACGAGGCGCACGCGCTGTTCGAGAAGCTGCGCCGAAAGCGCCGTCAGCGCGACGGCAGGGCGTAATTTCTCGTTGACAAACCACGCCGATGTTGCTATAATAGGAACGCCGATTCGGGCGATGCGGGCCATTAGCTCAGTTGGTTAGAGCCACCGGCTCATAACCGGTCGGTCCGGGGTTCGAGTCCCTGATGGCCCACCAAAGCGAAAACCCTGTCACAACGTGGCGGGGTTTTTGCTTTGTATGATTCATTCTTAAGTATTCAGTCTTCAATCTTAAGTGCAGCGACAGGGTTTTCTAAATGAATACTGAAAACTGAAGACTGAAAAACTGTATAATGATCGCATATCAGATGAACATATGGCACACGCAGAACGCTCTGCAGGCGCGGCAGCCCGTCACCGACACATCCAAACATACTGATATTACTAAATATATTATTGCAACCCCTCGGATAGTCTGGTATAATCAAGATGAACTGTCGCGCTCACGGTGCAATACTGACATATACAGTTACTCGCTATCCTGAGATCGCGAGTATGATATTCACCGATATGAAAGCTGTATCTTGTAATCGGATCGGTTTTCATCGTTGAATCATATAAGAGGTAACCATGCGTAACCTGCGATGGTATAACCATGCTCAAATTGAAGATCCATATGGCAGAACATGGCGACAAACGATAATCATAGTGATGAGGTGACAAGATGAATCGAGCGTTATTCTCAGAATACAGATCGATGTATTCGTCCAACAAAGAGCATCCGACCGTCATCCGGATTCGGATCCGTATGCGTGATCTGGTCGATCCCGATTGTATGCGGCACGCGGTCGACACGACCATGACGCGCTATCCGTATTTTTGCGTTGAACTGAAAATAGGCGAGGAAAACAAATGGGAGTATACCGACAACAGCAGACCCGTTGTCATCACCAATTCGCTCAGCGGCGTTGAGCTGAATTCGCAAGAATCCAACTACCATCTGATCTCGTTTTCGTGGCAGGATAACTGGATCATCATGGATGTGTCACACGCGATGACCGACGGCACCGGCGCGTATGAGGTCGTTCGGACGTTCCTGTACTACTACTGCTCAGAGCGTTATCATGTGACGATCTCACAGGACGGGGTGCGCCTTGCGGGTGAAACGATAGTCGCTGAGGAATGGGACGATCCGATGGAGAAAGCGACCGATCTGCCGACCCCGCCGCGCGTCGATTACCCCGCCTCGATCAACCCCGTCACCGCCGCTCATCTGGAAGAGGACACCGAGCGAACGGTGTACAGTGTCGCCATCGATGAAAAGGAGTTCATGCGGTTCAATATCGAGAACGACGGCAGCCCCGCCACGATGATCGCGCTGCTGTTCAGCCGTGCCCTCGCATCGCTCTATCCCGACAGAGAGGACGTGATCCGCGTCACGCTCGCGTTGAATCAGCGCGTCGGGCTGGGCACACCCTTGGCCCATCAAAGTCTTGTCGGCGGCGTGTTCCTGGAATATAAGGACGCGCTCAAGGATTGGCCGATCGAGCGCCAGGCAACCGCCTACCGCGGCATGGTGTTCGCACAGACGATACAGAAAACCGTACTTACGGGCGTCGCCTCTATGAAAGGCATCAATCAAATGCTGCTGTCAAAGGCGACCGATCAGGAGCGCCTTGCCATCGTGAACGCGATCGGCGGTGTGACAGACCGTGTCATCACCGCTACCATCAGTTATGTCGGCAAAGCGGGATTTTTGGAGTCAGAGGAGTATATCCGCGACTTCCGCCTGTGGACGAGCGGCGCCGGAAAGACCCTGCTGATCGAGATATCCGCTGTGGGCGGCAGATTCACGATCGACTTCTTGCAGCCGTTTTCCTCTCCCCTATATGTCAACGCGTTCCTGGAAGAGCTCGAGGATAACGGCATCAAATATGACCTGCAGGATGTCATGAAAACAGAGTTGCCCAACGTTCGCTATCCGTGGAGTGAGTAGAGCGGATGCTCTGCTCTACAGGATCAACAGGTAGATCCATGAAAGCCGAATAAGCTCCAGGAAGCGCGCGCATTTCGTATAGCCATCACCGATTATTGCTTTTGCAAAATCGGTGGGCATATCAATCTTTTTACTTTATAAGAAACGAGCAGTTTCTTATAAAGATAAAAGCAGGCGTGCCCTCGTTGAGAGTACGGCCTGCTTTATTTCTATGCTTATTCTTCACACGATCAGCTCTGTTGCGGCTTATGCGACAGGTTGATCGGATGCTAAGATTTGTTGAAAGAGAGCAGCTCGGAGCCGGGGTGAAATTAGAACTCAGCGCCGAGGTTCTCCATCGAATCGATCACAACAACGCAGTCGGGATCGACATGCTGCATAACGAAGTACATCTGTTCCTCGGGAATCGCGACACAGCCGCCGGTGCGGGGCTTTCTGTCGCCGAAGCAATGCAGGAAGATCGCCGAACCGGCACCCGCAACGCCCTCTTCGTTATAGCTGATATTCAGACAGTAGCGGTACTCGTACTGATAATCGACGATGTGCTCGCTGTCGTCCACCTTGAGGTCGGGATAATCCTTGATGCTGACCATCCGATTGTACTCTATGTCGTTGTCGCCGGACCAGTAGGTATCATCATCGACCTTGGTGTATGGGATCGCACAGCCGGGATTGTCTGCGATACCGAACGCCTTGTTAAAAGAGAACGTGCCCACAGGCGTCATGCCGTCGCCTTCCTTTGTTTTGCCCAGACCCTCTTTACCGATGAAGCCGGGGGTCGACATGATCATCTTCCAGGAGCCGCTGTCCTCCTTCTCGTGCATGGAGATCCACGCGGTGGAACGCTCATAGCCGGCGACCACAAAGAGCTGTTTTGCGCCCTTGGCGGCGTCGAGCTTCGTCACCCACTCGGCAGAGTCAGGGGCGTCAAGCGAGAGGCGCTCTCTGGGCGTTGTGAACAGCGCGGTTAATGCCGACGAGTCGGCGGTCGTGTCATTCTGCTGCGAACAACCTGACATCATGGTGATCGCTGACAACATCAGTACCCCGGCGAGCAGAATAGCAATGGTTCTTTTCTGTAATTCCATTTTGATTTCTCCTTCAATATATTTTATCCGTATGCGGGATAATGACCTGTCAAAAACAGATCGGTTCCAGCTCGTTGTCGTGGAAATCCATGACCGCCTGCTTGAGTGCGCCGAACGCCTCGGGTGAGAGCACGCCCGGCATCGCGATCACCATAAACAATCTTCTGGTCATCGACAGACCGGCGATCTGCTTCTCTGCCTTTGTGATCAGCGTCTCGTCGTCGGTACCGAGATACGATCGGATATACACGTTCCATATCCGCCTGATCTCCTCCTGTGTGAAATGGCACAGGACAGGGCTTTCGGCGATCGCCTTGGGGTCGTTCGCCCTCTCGCAGAAGAGCGAGTACATACTGCCCATATCGTAGATCGGATGTCCCATGCCGGCGGTGGCAAGGTCAATGAACATCATCCTGCCGTCCTGCATCATCGCGTTGCCGATGTGGCAGTCGCCGTGGATGAAGGTGTCGCGGTCCGGAACGTTCGCATATATCTCGCGCACCTTATCCATCTCTTCAGGTGATAAGACGGACGCCAGATAAGCGACCGCCTGTATCGACTTCTCCTTTGTCGGTTCAAACTTCTCGGCGTCCACCTTTGTCTCATGCATTTCTCTGACGGTCTGAGCAAAGGCACGGATATAGTCGTCCATATGCTCCTTGTCCTCGCTGATAACGGTGACCAGATCCTTTGCGTCGAGCAATTCATAGACCGTTCCGTAGCAGTTGCCGACGCGAACGATATCATAGGGGATCGCGGTCGGGATCCCCGAGATGAACGCGTTGCGCGCCTTGTTGTTCTCCTGCTTGATGATCATATCAAAGTTGATGTTCTGGTTGAACACCTTGATGACCGTCTCCTCATCCATACGATAGACAGAGCCGGTCATCCCCTTGCCGATGAGCTCCAACCCGTCTATGCTGACCTTTCTCAGCGCCTTTTTGACGTTCATGATCTGCGTAAAGCCGGTCACGTCGAAGATCTCATACACCTCTCTCGACACATGGATGATCTCGATGGGGGTGTCAACCCTCTTCTGCAGCTTCATCAGCACCCTCAGCCCTGCGCTCGAGATATAGAGAAGCCCCTCGGCGTCGATCTTCACACCGGCGCTATCAGCCGAATCGACCGCGGACATGATCTCGTCCTCGACCAAGGGGGCGTTAGTAGAATCGATCTTTCCCTCAAGGTACAGCGTCAGTATGTTGTTGTCAAGCTTAGTTTTCATCCGTCAACACTCCTTCATGATCCTCTTAAAAGAGGCGATCCGTGTTCGCAAAGCGAATCTTATTGCTGACTATCCGATTATAGCATAAATCGGATTTTTTGCAAGTGTCGATCTTCACAAAGCTGATTTTACTATTATCTGTTTTACCGATGCTGTGCTCCGCCCCTTTCTTCAAGACAGCCGCACAAAAAAGAAAAGCTGCGCCATAGGCACAGCTAAGGTTCCGCTTCTTTAGAGATTCTCCCAGTCGATGCGGTCGGTCTTGTAGTAGAATTCGCGGTCGCGCTCGCCGAGAGCGCGGATAACGCGACAAGGGTTGCCGGCGGCAAGAACGTCACAGGGGATATCCTTGGTGACGACGCTGCCCGCGCCGATGACGGTGTTCGCGCCGATATGCACGCCCGGAACGATCACCACGCCGGCACAGATCCACGCGTTCGCGCCGATAGATACGTCGCGGTTATACTGCAGCCCGCGCGCGCGCAGCGAGGGTTCGAGCGGATGGTTCGCGGTCGCGACGGTCACGTTCGGCCCGAACATCACGCGGTCGCCGACATAGATATGCCCGTCGTCCACCAGCGTCAGGTTCGAGTTCGCATAGATGAAGGACCCGAAGTGGACATGCCGTCCGCCCCAGTTCGCATGGAAGGGCAGCTCGATATAGCACCCCTCGCCGCAGTCGGCAAAGGTGCGCTCCATATACGCGGATTTCTGCGCCGTGTCGGACGGGTCGAGGCGGTTGAACGCGGCGAGCGCGTCGAGATACGGCCGCTGCATACGCATGATCTCTTCGTCCACGGGGTCATACAGCAACCCCGCCTTCATCCGATCGAGTTGAGTCATCTCTCTCTTCCTTTCAGCATCGGTTCGGCGATATGCCGGTTAAAGAACGCGATCAGCGGCCCCATGAAGAACGCCGTGATGACGGTGCCGACGCCGACCGAGGCAAGGATCTCCACCCATGTCAGCCCCGCCAGAAGACTCAGCACGATCCCCAGCGCCACACAGACAAAGTCGCAGATCACGCGGCAGTAGGCGAACTTGAGCTTCTGCTGTCGGCCGGCCCAGACGAGCGCGACGGCGTCATAGGTGGACACGCCGAGATCGGCGGTAAAGTACAGTGACGACGCAAGGCACATCATCACGATGGCGACAAGCAGGATCCCGATACGAACAACGAGCCCCACCTGCCCGATCAGCCGCTCGCACAGCTGCAAGGAGAACTCGGCGATATACCCCAGCAGAAAGAGGTTGATGAAGGTGGCGATACCGATCTTGTGCCGGTCGACGATCAACGCAAACAGGAGCAGCAGGGCGTTCGCGATGACATAGAGCGTGCCGAACCGGATCGGCACGAGCGCGTCCAGCCCGCTCATGAACGACTGGAACGGATCGACGCCGAGGGCGGCAAACTTGAACATGCCGACGCTGACGCCGCATACCGCAACGCCCAAGACGCTCATCAAGATCCGCTTTGCCAGCCGGCTCATCCGCTACTTCCCCTCATGCAGAATCCACCGAAACCCATAGGGCTCGAGCGGGATCGCCATATCGTGTATCGCTGTATCGGTGTACAGGTCGCGCCCCGACACTGCGGTATCGAACAGCACGGTCTGCTCCGTCTCGCCGAAGTTGAACAGGGCGGTGAGCCGCTGTCCCCCATACCGCCGCTCCATCCCGAGCACCGCGACAGAGCCGGTCGGGATCGCCCTGAAATCCGCCGATGCTATGAACACCTCGTGCGCTGAGCGGAGTTCCTCCAGCCGGCGCAGCGCATGATAGAGCTGTCCCGATACGGACAAGGGTTTCGTCCTGCGGGCGGCGTTCTCCCAGTCGAACCGTCCGCGGTGCAGATAGCGGCTGTCGGCGTTCTTCTCGGGGTCGTCGTGATAGCTGTAGTCGTTCAGCTGGCCCACCTCGTCTCCGCTGTAGATGACAGGGATGCCGCTGAGCGTAAACATATAGGCGTGCAGCATGATATCACAGGCGATCGAAACAGCGAGCCGCTCGTCGTTGTGTTCATACAGCGCGCTCTCGATCCCGCACAAGCTGGCGGTCGTCCCGCACAGCCGTGCGTCGCCGAGCTGTTCATCATCGTTGTACAGCTCGCCGCGCGCCGCGCTGCCCTCAAACCTTCCGGTGAAGTAGTCGTTGAGGAATCGCTTGTGCGCGACCTCCTCCATCCCGAACGAGCGAAGATAGTCATAGTCGAGCCCCCAGCCGATGTCGTCGTGACAGCGAAGGTAGTTGAGGAAAACATAGTCCTTCGGCAGGGCGGCAAGCTCCTCCATCTGGCGGTGCAGCAGGCGCACGTCGCGGGTGGCGACGGTATGCCAGGTGCTCGCCATGGTGGTGACGTTGTAGAGCATATGGCACTCGGGGTGTTCGGGGGTGCCGAAGTACGGCGCGACCTTCTTGGGCTCCATCACGACCTCGCCGAGCAGCAGCACCGATGGGCAGACGATCTCGGCGATCATCCGCATCATCCGCACCAGCGTATGCACGCGCGGCAGGTTGCGGCAGCTCGTGCCCAGCTCCTTCCAGATATACGGCACCGCGTCGAGACGGATGATGTCGATACCGCGGTTCGCCAGATACAGCATATTGCAGACCATGTCGTTGAACACCACACAGTTGCCGTAGTTCAGATCCCACTGGTAGGGATAGAAGGTCGTCATCACGATCTTGTCACAGTCGGGCAGATAGGTGAAGTTGCCCGGCGCGGTGGTCGGGAACACCTGCGGCACCGTGCGCTCAAACTCGAACGGCACATCCCAGCTGTCAAAGAAGAAGTACCTACATCGCGCCTGTTCATCGCCCGCGCGCGCGGCGCGCGCCCACGCGTGGTCCTCGCTGGTGTGGTTCATCACAAAGTCAAGACAGACGCTGATCCCGCTTTGATGACAGATATCGGTCAGCGCGTCCAGATCCTCCATCGTGCCGAGCGCGGGCTGTACCGCGCGAAAATCCGCTACCGCATACCCGCCGTCGCTCCTGCCCTTGGGGCTATTAAGCAGCGGCATCAGGTGCAGGTAGTTGACCCCGCTCTCCTTGATATAGCGGATGCGCCTTGAGAGCCCGTCGAGGGTGTCGGAGAAGTTCTCGACATACAGCATCATCCCGACAAGGCGGTTGGTGCTGTACCAGAACGGGGTGCGCTCGCGCTCGCGGTCGAGCTGCTTTAGAGCAGCGCTGCGGGCGGTATAGCAGTCGTGCATCGCGTTGCACAGCCAGTAGAACGCGCGCATATCGTTTCCGTATGTCTCGCAGTAGAGCCATTTCAACTCGTCGAAACGCCTCTTGAAACGGGCTGTGAATTCATCTTCCCAGTACATGGAGGTGATCATATGCTCACCTCATCCAGCGTCGGCATCGCCGGGATCGCCCCGCTGCGCGAGGTGGTGATCGACGCCGCGCGGTTGGCAAACACCGTCAGCGCGCGCACGGTATCGTCTGAGAGCTTATCGGGGGTATAGATCCCGCGTCGGATCATCCCGCTGAGGAACGCGCCGAGGAAGGTATCGCCCGCGCCGTTGGTATCGGCGACCTTCACCGCGAACCCTTCGCAGAATCCGGTATGCTCCCCCAGCCGGTAGAACGCGCCCTTCGCCCCCATCGTCAGCAGCACAAGCTTGACGCCGTACTGCTCGTACAGGATGCGGGTGCCCGCGTCGGGATCGTCGGTGCCGGCGATCAGCGGCAGCTCCTCGTCAGATATCTTCAGGATATCCACATCGTCAAGCGGCGCGCGCATCATCGCGACGGCTTCGTCGAGGTTGTCCCATAGGGTGGGACGGTAGTTGGGATCATAGGAGATCACCGCGCCGAACGCCTTTGCCCGCCGCACCGCCGAGAGGGTCGCCGAGCGCGACGGCTCATCGGTCAAGCTCACCGAGCCGAAATGCAGGATGCGGGTATCGCGCAGCCGGTCGTCGGGGATCTCGTCCGACGTCAGCAGCGTATCGGCGAACCCGCGCCGATAGAACGAGAAGCTGCGCTCGCCGTTCTCATGCAGCGAGACGACGGCGAGGGTGGTGTTGGCGGTATCACAGACGATCATCCCGTCAGCGTCAACGCCGTTGCGCCTGACGGTATCGATCAGCAGCGCGCCGAACGCGTCGGCACCGACCTTGCCGATGAAGGCGGTCGATGTGCCGAGCTTCGAGGCGGCGACGGCGACGTTCGCGGGAGCGCCGCCCGGGAACGCGGTATACACGGGGATCCCCGCGTCGGAAATATCGGTCTGGGACAGGTCGATCAACGTTTCGCCCACGGCGGTAATATCAATCATAGCATCCTCCTTATAGAATGGTTATCGTATCTCGGTCACAGGGTGCGGATGAACCGCCGGAACGCGGCTGTGCCGAGGGCGTCACGCTTAAAGACGCCGGCGTCGCA
Source organism: uncultured Ruminococcus sp. (assembly GCA_905233755.1). Classification (GTDB taxonomy): domain Bacteria; phylum Bacillota; class Clostridia; order Oscillospirales; family Acutalibacteraceae; genus Ruminococcoides. Next base: position 37,184 of record CAJODM010000010.1, on the reverse strand, counting down.
CAGCACCTCGCTGAACACCGCGCCGACCTCGCTGCGGATAATCTCTGTCGCGTTGTGCTCACACAGCTCGGCATGACGGCGCTTGATGTCCTCTGCCCATATAGCATGGGACGCTGTGAGCGGATCGGCGGTCATATCGGCGCCTTGCAGCAGCGCCTCCTTCACAGCATCGAGCTCTGCCGCCAGACGCGCGGGCAGCACCGCCAGCCCCATCACCTCGATCAGCCCGATATTCTCCTTCTTGATATGATGGAGCGAGGGGCGCGGGTGATACACCCCCAGCGGACGGTCGGGCGAGGTGATGTTGTTGCGCAGCACAAGGTCGCACTCGAGCACCCCGTCCCTCATACGTGCGATCGGGGTGACGGTGTTGTGCGGGGTGTCGCGGGTGAACGCGAGGATCCCCGCCGCCTCATCCGAGTAGCCGCGCCAGTTCATCAGCACATGGGCGCAGGCGCGCTCAAGCTGCTCGCGGTCGGCTCCCCGCAGCCGGATCACCGACATCGCCCAGTTGACGATGCCCGCCTCCACCTGTGGGAACTCGGGCATCCGGAAGGTGAGCTCGACCGGCGCCTTGGCCATTGCGAAGGTGTAGTTCCCGCCCTGAAAATGCTCGTGCGAGAGGATCGACCCCCCCACGATCGGAAGGTCGGCGTTCGAGCCGATGAAGTAGTGGGGGAACGCCTCGACAAAGTCGAACAGCTTGCCGAACACCTCGGCGTCGATTACCATCGGGATATGCCGTTCGTTGAAGACGATACAGTGCTCGTGATAGTAGCCATAGGGGGAGTACTGCAGATACCACGTCTGCCCGTGGATGTTCAGCGGGACGGGGCGCAGGTTCTGCCGCGCGGGATGGGTGCGGGTACCGCAGAACCCCATGTTCTCGGCGCATAGCTGGCACATGGGATAGGCGGTCGATGCGCTCGTGCGCGCCGCCGCGATATCGCGCGGGTCCTTCTCGGGCTTGGAGCGGTTGATGGTGATATCGAGGGTGCCGAAGTCGCTCTCGTACTGCCACTTCAGATCCTTTGCGATCCGACCCGAGCGGACATAGTTGGTCTTCTTGCTGTGGTCATAGTACCACGCGGTCGCCTCCTGCGGCGAGCGGTCATAGCGGTCGCGGAACGCACGGATAACGTCGCGCGGCATCGGGGTCAGCAGCCCCATCAGCCGGGTATCGAACAGATCGCGATTGACGGCGGTATCCTCGATGATACCGTGCGACACGGCATAGTCGATCAGCGGCGCGAGCAGATCATCAACGCTCTGTCCCGCATAGACGGCGCCGTCCTCCGGCGTCCAGTCGGCAACGCGCAGCAGATCCATCAACAGGTTGCGCACGACGATCGTGTCCTCGGGGGCGATCAGCCGGGCGTCCAGCGCATAGTCGATCAGGTCCTGAATATCACTGCAAATCATACGAACACCTCATTTCGTACACTCTTTCCTTTACAGATAGGGTCAGTCGGGGAGGATCTCGCACCCGCCGACGGGGCGGATACGCAGCACATAGCAGCTCCCCTCGCCGAAGAGGGCGTCCATCTTCCGGCGGTATTCCTCGGTCTTCTCGAACGATACGAACGCCTGGACGGTACCGGCGAACCCGCCGCCGTGTACGCGCACCGGCGCGCCCTGCCCGAGCACGAGCTTACTGACGGCGATGGCAAGGGTGATGCCCTGCTCGGTCGGCTTGCCGGTCGAGTAGAGGTTCTGCAACAGATTCGCCGACGAGTGTGCCGACGCGCAGAACAGCCGGAAGAACTCGTCGAGGTCGCCCCGATCGAGCGCGGCGGCCTCCTCGCGGGCGCGGCGGTTCTCACCGAAGAAGTGGATCGCGCGCAGCAGCGCACGGTCGGAGCACCGCGAGCGCAGCGACGGGATCGCATCATAGAACGCCTGCTCATCCACCTCGTGGAGGACGTCCTTATGAAAGCACGCGGCGACCGACCTCATCTCGGCGGGCACCGCGACATAGTCGTCGGTCAGATCGCTGTGGCTGCCCTTGGTATCGGTGATGCACAGCCGATAGCCCGCCGACTCGAAGTCAAAGCTGTGCTGTTCGACGACGGGGTTCTCGGCATCGGCAAAGTCGATGAACACGAACCCGCCGACCGAGCACACCGTCTGATCGAGCAGCCCGCTGCCCTTGCCGAAGTACGCGTTCTCGGCATACTGGCCGATCTTGGCGATGCTGACGGCGCCCTCGTCGCCGTTGTTATAGTACAGGTCAATCATCGTGCCGACGAGCGTCTCGAACGCCGCCGACGACGACAGCCCGCTGCCGCCGAGCACATCGGACGCGGCATAGGCGTCAAACCCGCCGACCTTGACGCCCATCTGTTCAAAGCGGGCGGCAACACCGCGGATGATACCGGCGGTCGAGCCCTTCTCTCCCTCGTGCACCGAGAGGTCCGCAAGGTCGATCGTCGTCATGCCGTACCCCTCGGAGTAGAGCCGGATCACGCCCTCGTCATGGAACGATACGAACGAGATCACATCGAGGTTCACCGCCGCTGCCAGCGCACAGCCGCGCTGGTGGTCGGTATGGTTGCCGCCGATCTCGGTCCGCCCGGGCGCAGAGTAGGCGCGCACGTCAGATCGCTCCCCGAACAGCTCGCCGAACCGCTCTGCCGCCGCGATATAGCGGCGCCGCTGGGTATCCAGCACCTCGTCGTCCGCTCCGTACAGGCGGGCAAGGGTCGCGTCAGCTCTGCCGGTGTGAAAAACATTGATCCAGTCTCTGATATCCATGGGGTCTCCTTGTGGCAATAGTGCCGAAATCATCATGCCGAAAGCTGCCGCATGGCAGGCACTTCAGCGGGGTTTGATAGGGTATCGAACGGTAAGTATCCGATGTCTACATATCGAGCTTCTTCATCTCTTCGAGGATCTCGTCCTCGGTCATCTCGTGTTCGCCTGCAGCATCGAGCGCCGCCTCGGCGGCGCTGCCGGGCATGATCTTGTCGCCGTTCTCATCAAGGATAAAGTCGCCGTAGTCATCGACCAGCGGCAGGTACCTACAGAAGTCCTTGAGGAGCAGGCGCGACGTCAGCATGGCGATCGCGCCGAACCCGAAGAAGAACCAGATGAACGCATACAGCGGCAGCATCTGGCGATCGGAATAGGTCAGATACAGCGGGAACAGGTGGAAGAACAGGATGACGATCAAAAACCACGGCTTGTGAAGGGCGAAGTACATCCCGTTGCGGACGAGGTTCGGCAGGGTGTTCTCGAACGCCGCCATCGTGGGCAGCAGATAGATGAACGCCGTCACCACCAACAGCCCCAGCACATAGATGAGGTACTGCAGCTGATAGATCAGCCCCGTCGCCTGACGGCACAAAGAGACGTCATAGTAGCCGAACGCCATCAGCGCGGCAAAAATCACCCACGCGATCGTCGCCTGCTTGAAGTTGGTCTTAAAGCCGATCCAGAATTGCTTGAAAGGGTTGATCACGCCGTCGCCGCGCAGCGTCTTGAGCATCACGTGGTACATCGCCACATACGCCGCGCCGACGGTCACGACGGGGATGCTGAACAGGATGAACATCAGGTTCGCGGCAATAATGATGCCGACCTTTGTCATCGCGCGCCCGAACGGGCTGTCGTTGGATAAGAATGAGCCGATCAGCTCACGCATGGTTAACCATCTCCCAGTACAAAGTCGATGAAGTACTCTACCTCTTCCAGGTTCTCACTGTGAGCACCGATACCGATCGCGCAGCTATCCTGATAGAGGTGATACTCGGTCACAAGGATGCTGTCGCTGATGTCGATCCCGACCGGTATAGGCCCGTCAAAGTCCTCATCGTCCTCGGGCGGGGTATAGTAGACAAATCGATCGGCGTACTTCTCCTTGATCGCCGCACACCGCGGATCGTTCAGATCCATCAGCCGGCCGCTCTGACCGAGGGCGGCGAGCGAATCTACCTCCATGGTGATGGCGTCGAGCTCGCCCACATCGGCGAGGGTGACGAACGCGTTATAGTAGGCGTTGCCGCGCGCCTGGTTCTGCAGATAATCGAAGTAGGAGACGGAGTTGAACTCGACTTTCTTCTCGGTGAGGTCATATCCCGCCGCATCGGTGAACGCCTCCCACAGCGGGGAGCCGGTGCCGGCGTCGACGGTGGTGTTGGAGAAGGTCACCATCAGCCAGTTGTCGGGGATGTTGGTGGCGATCCGCACCGTAAGGAATATCCCGATAGCGAGCACGGCGAAAACCGCGATGATCGGTATCTTGAAGTACATCCAGATATATTGCACCGCCTCAGAGAAGCTCATCTCACGCAGCTTCTTCTTCTCTTCGGCAAGATCGAGCTTGTTGGGGTTGAGGTTCTTGTCCCTCATCTTCTGCCTCCTTGAATCGCGGATAGGTTCATGTGCCGAGCTTCTTGATATCGACCTGCATAGCGGGATAGTCGCCGGTCAGCTGCAGGAAGGTATAGCCCGCGTGCATCAGCGCGCGGCCGTAGCAGGTGAACTCGCCGCCGACGTCATAGAGCGCGTCGGGGTCGAGCCCCTTGAGCTGCACGTGCATCGGAACCGAGTTCGCCGGCGGGTCGGTGACGACGATCGACAGCAGACAGCGGTCGCGCTCAGGGCTGACGATCTGCCACACCACACAGTCGGAGTCGCCCGTCGGGGCGCTCAGCCGATAGTAGAGCCCCTCGTGCAGGAGTGTCTCGAGTTCCTTATAGCGCACGATCTGGGCGCGGATATCGGCGCGATCCTCTTCGGACAGCTTGTCGAGGTCGAGCTCATAGCCGAACGCGCCGGTCATCGCCACCGTCGCGCGCGTCGAGATCGGCGTGACACGTCCGGTCTGGTGGTTCGGCGAGGCAGAGACGTGCGCCGAGATCGACGACAGCGGATACCCGAACGAGGTGCCGTACTGGATCGACAGGCGCGCGATGGGATCGGTGTTGTCGGAGCACCAGATCTGGGGGGTGTAGTGGAGCATCCCGGCGTCGAACCGTCCGCCGCCGCCCGCACATCCTTCGAACAGCACATCCGGAAACTCGCTCGTCAGCCGCTCATACAGTCGATAGAGCGACAGATAGTATCGGTGGGCGACCTCGCCCTGACGCGGGGAGGGCGTCGAATGAGAGTACACGTCCGACAGCGGACGGTTAAAGTCCCATTTAATGTACTCGATATGATAGCGGGTCAGCAGCTCTGCCATCGTGTGATAGATATATTCGTGCACCTCATCGCGCGAGAGATCCAGCACGAGCTGGTTGCGCGCCATCATCGGCGCACGGTTCGGCGCGGTCAGTGCCCAGTCGGGATGCATCCGGTAGAGTTCCGAATCCTCGTTCACCATCTCGGGTTCGACCCACAGCCCGAACCGCATCCCCATCTCGTTGATCTTTCCGATCAGCCCGTCGAGGCCGTCGGGGAGCTTCCTCTCATCCGGGACCCAGTCGCCGAGCCCCGCGTTGTCGTCGTTGCGGTTCTTGAACCATCCGTCGTCGACGACGAACAGGTCAATGCCGAGATCCTTTGCCTGTCTTGCGAGAGAGAGGATCTTATCCTGTCGCTGCTCAAAGTAGACCGCCTCCCAGCTGTTGATGAGCACGGGGCGGGAGCCGAGCTTGTATTGTCCGCGGATGACGTTGTTGCGGATCACGCGGTGATAGCGGTGGGACAGGCGGGTCAGCCCGTCGGCACAGGTCAGGATGATCTCGGGGGTATGGAAGCTTGTGCCCGGCGACAGCTCCCAGCGGAACCGGTCGTCGCTGACGCCCATCACCACGCGGGTGCTGTCGAACTGGTCGCGCTCGATCTCGATCTTGTAGTTGCCCGAGTACATCAGCATCATGCCGTAGCAGAAGCCGTCGTCCTCGGTGGCGTCGTGGCTGCACAGGATGACGAAGGGATTGTGCTGATGGCTGGACATCCCGCGTCCGGAGGAGACGGTCTGGATCCCGTGGAACAGCGGGGTGCGCTCGAACTGGCGCTCCATACAGTGCCGCCCGTGGAAGTGGATCAGATCCCACCCGCCGAACGGCAGATCGAGGCACATCGACGACGCCTTTCGCAGCCAGACGGTCTCCTGTCCGGCGTTGCTGATCTCGGCTGAGCGGGTGATGATATCCAGCTCCTCGAACACCCCGTAGTACAGCCGGATACGGATGTTCGCCGCGGTGTCGATCAGGGTGACGACCAGCGTATCGACGGTATCGCCGTTATCATATACCGACGGCAGCCCGGGGATGGCATATTTGCCCGAGCGGATCTCATGGCTCTCATAGCGGAACTCGGCGCATCGGCTTCCGTCCGAGCAGGACGCCGCGATGCTGCTGACGCGAAAGTCGCCCACCCCGAAGGAGGTGTACTCCTGGGGCAGCGCGTCGAGCGAGTAGGCGCGGTTATCGCGCATATCATACGGGTTCCCCGAGAACCCGTGATCATAAAGCCGATAGGGATAGTTTAGGTCGTTCTCGCCGATCTTCAGCCCATAGTAAAGGTGCTGCAGATACCCGAGGTTGTCGATCTTCATCTGGTAGCAGGTGGAGTCGGTCTCCAGCAGCAGCTGGCGGGTGTCCTCGATATACCGAATGCTCATAGGGATGCTCCTCCTTTGGGGTCAGCGTCGTTGGGGTTATGGGTGGCACGGTACGCCTTGGGGCTCATACCGTAAAAGTTCTTGAAAGTCTTGGAGAAGGTCAGGGGATTATCATAGCCCACCTGACGCGAGATATCCTGGATCGGGTTGTCGGTCGTCTCGAGCAGCTCGCATGCCTGGCCCAGCCGGCACTGCATCAAAAACTTCTGGGGCGATACACCGATCTTCTCCTTGAAGATACTGGTCAGATAGCTGCGGTGGATGCCGATATAGCCGGCGACGTCGGCGATCTTAGCGGTCGCATAGTTCGTCCGGATAAAGTCATAGGCATAGCGCACATAGTCATCCATCGGGAACTCGCGGATGCGCCTGGGCGAGGCGGCACCCCTGTCATAGGAGTCGATCGCCGCGCTGAGATACTCGAGCAAGAGTCCCGTTCGCAAGTACAGGTTCGACGGCACCACCTCGGTGCGGTCGAGGATCCGCGACACCAGCGTGAAGAAGATCTGGCGGTCGATATGACAGTCGAGCCAGTTCACCCCGGGGAGGAACCCCGCGTCCTCGGCACACTTCTGCGCAAGGTTCCCGTCGAACGACATCCAGCAGTACGACCACGGATCGTTCGAGTCCGCCTTGTACCAGGTGTCCTCGCCGGGCTTGGTGATGAACATCTGCCCGAAGTGCAGCTCCTGCTGCCGTCCGTTGACCGACAGCACGCCGCGTCCGTCGAGGATCACGTGCAGGTGGTATGCCGGCCGACCGTCGGTATGATAGATATAGTCCGGCAGGCAGTGCTCTACCCCGCACATCGTCAGGTAGATATCGTCGCTCTTCCACTTATGAAAGCTGATACAGCGTATCTTGTTGGTCTCATACAGCCCGGGTTCCCGCGGCATATCATCATCTCCTGTATCAAGAGCTATCGTCCGTCACTGCGGTGCTGATCTCAAATAAAAAGCAGACACAGAGGATCGAGGATGATCGTCTGCCTTTTATTCACGATCAGTATGACCCCGCCTCTCGGCGTTGCTGATACTGATTTCTAATAAAAGCTATCATAGGATGTTAGCACAAAACGACATAGAACGCGACAGTGGGCGCAGGCAGGTCGGCGCCCGTCATGCCCGACAACAACGGTATGCGTAATCTTCCGCAACAGATGCTAAGGGTTAATTGAAATGAGCAGCAGCGCTCGGGATCATTATATCATATCATTGGCGAGAAGAAAACAGCCGGAGGCATTACGGTGTAATACCTCCGGCATTCTCTCAGTATGCAAGCAAAAACGCTTCTTACAGCTTGCCGCCCGAGGTAGCTATACCTTCTACGAATTGCTTCTGGAAGATGACATAGATCACAACCATCGGTACAACTGCCAGTACGGCTGCCGCCATCATGGTGGGATAGTCGCTGCTGAACTGACCCTGCATCTTGGCAAGACCTGCCGACAGGGTGGTGGTCTCGGCTCTGGTGCAGACGATCATCGGCCACATCAGATCCTTGAACGCGAACAGCGCGGTGAAGATACCTAAGGATACCATCGACGAGCGCGTCAGCGGCATCATAATCCGCAGGAACCGCTGGCCGATGTTGCAGCCGTCGATATCGGCTGCCTCCTCCAGATCCTTGGGCAGTCCCTCATAGCCCGTCTTCAGCAGATAGGTGCCGAACGCGGTCACGATACCCGGGAACACAAGTCCCGTGACAGTGTTCAGGATGCCCAGCCCGGAAACCATCAGGTACTGGGGGATGATGAAGATCTGGGCGGGGATCATCATCTGGACCAGCACGAGCGCGAACAGGAAGTTCTTGCCCGGGAAGCGCAGACGACCGAACGCATAGCCCGCCATCGTCGCGGTCAGGCATGCACAGATCACGCGGAACAGGATCATCAGAAGGGTGTTCTTATAGAGCAGAACAAAGTTGTAGCTCTTCCATACCTCGGCGAAGTTCTCCCAGTGCCAGCCGTGTGCCGGAAAGATGTAGAACGGATCGACGGAGATGGCCTCCTGGTTGGTCTTGAGCGCGGTGAGGATCATCCACACAAAGGGAACAAGCATGATGAACGACATGATCACGAGGATCACGTACATGATAACTTTGCTGGCAATATTTCTTGCACGAGCACTTTGCATAAATCTGTTCCCCCTCTCTTATGCGTGATAGACCATTTTCTTCTCTGCACGCTGGAGGATGACCGTGATCAGCATGATGAAGATAACGAGTATAACGACGATCGTGGCACCATAGCCCTTGTCGCCGTTGGTAAAGGCATAGGTATAGAACAGGTAGACGATCGACTGGGTCTTCTGCAGGGCGACGTTCGTCTTGTCCATGACCATGAACATCAAATCGAAGATCGTCAGCGCGCCGATGATACGGGTCTGGACGATAAAGAAAGTCGTCGGCGACAGCAGCGGCACGGTGATGTGGAAGAACTGGCGGATGCCGGTCGCGCCGTCGATCTCGGCGGCCTCATAGTAGTCGCCCGGGATCTCTTGGAGTCCCGAGATAAAGAGGACCATGTTATAACCGATGATCGACCATACGCCGATGACGCCGATGGAGATCCACGCGATGTTCGGGTCGGAGATCCACGCCACGTTGGTGTGGAACACGTTGTTCAGCAGACCGAACTGCTGATTATACAGCCACTTCCATACCATGGCGACCGCCGCGGGGGCGCAGACCATGGGCAGGAAGAAGATGGTGCGAAAGGCAGATGTGCCCTTCAGCTTCTTGTTCAGGAATACCGCCAGGATCAGTGCGATCACAACGCCGAACGGCACCTCGATGATCGCGTACTTGATGGTGTTCCACAGCGACTGCCACGTCTCGGTGTTCGAAAAGGCGCTGATATAGTTGGTCATACCGATGAAGGTGTTGCCCCTGCCGAAGTCGCCGGTCTTGCAGAACGACTGCCAAACGGTGTTGACGGCAGGATAATAGTTCAACACGATCAGTCCGATGATCGTCGGCGCGACAAACGCCCATGCCCATACCGCTTCGCGCTTTTGGGCAGCGGTGCGCTTCTTTCTGGGCGCTTTCTCTTTCATAAGTCCCCTCCTCTTACTCTGGATTTTTTACGGCTGTCGCCCGTCTGTGCCGAAGCACAGACGAGCGAAGCGATATCAGTGTGATGCTACCGGAAGGTAACTTTTGTTATTCGGCCGCGATCGCGTCCTCAATGATCTTCTGCGCGTTCTCGCACGCGGTCGCCATCAGCTCGGGATCATCGGGGTTCTGCCACGGATCGAGGAAGGCGCCTGCCTGCTGCAGCGCATCCTCCCAGACGGTGGTGTTGCGGGTGTAGGGGCGGAAGAACAGGTTGTAGTTCTCGGCCTCGAGGAACGGAGTGATATCCATGCCGGGGAACGCATTCGCGAACGCATCGGAAACGCCTTCCATACCGCCCATGGTAACGCCGAGCTCAGACTGCTTGAGCTGACCCTCTTCGGAGCAGAAGTAGGAGATCAGACTGTAGCAGGAGGCGGGATCGGCGGTCGCCGCAGAAGCAGCCCAACCAAGGCCGTTGTATGCGGAGTAACGCTCGCCGTCATCGCAGGTGCCGTTGCCGTTGACGTCGGCATAGGGCAGCAGCGCCCATGCATAGTCGTCGTGGTTCTCGGCGGTGTAGAACGCGTTGATCATCCAGGAGCCCTGTGTGATCATCGCAGTCTTGGCGGACTGGAACAGCGAGTCGGTGCCGGTCTCGGCAACAACCGACTGGGGAGCGCCGACGGTCAGGAGCTTACGGACCATCTCCATGCCCGCCTTGCCCTCGTCGGAGCCGATGGTGGTGCCGTCGTGGGTTTCGTTGATAATCTCTGCGCCGTAATCATAGACGAGGTTGTACCAGCCGTCCTGGTTGTTGGAGGTGTTCATCGCCATACCATAGACGTCGCCGTTCGAACCCTCGGTGATCGCCTTGGCGGCCTCATACATGTCGTCCCAGGTCCACTCATCGGTGGGATACTCGACATTGTACTCGTCAAAGATCGCCTTGTTGTACAGCAGCGCGATGGTGTCGTGATCCTTCGGCAGCGCATAGATGCCGCCGTCGTCACGGGTGTACAGGTCGCGAACGCCCTCATAGTATTTGCTCAGGTCAATCGCATCGTCGGCGTCAACATAGTCGTTGAGCTTGAGAAGGATGTCGTTCTCCATGTACATCTGAGCGGTGTTGGAATGCATCCAGAACACGTCGGGCATGGTACCGCCCGAAGCGCCCGCCTCGAGCAGGGTCCAGTAGTTGTCCCAGTCGACGACTTCGACGCTGACCTTGATGCCGGATGTGGCAGACCAGTCATCGGCGATCTCCTGGATGCCCGCCTGCTGGTTGGAATCCCAGATGTTCACGGTGATCGAATCGGTGGTCTTGCCGCTGTCGGAGCTGCCGCTGTCAGAGTTGCCGCCGCACGCCGCCAATACCGTCGCTACCATGAGGAGCGCCAGAACAAGTGCTACAATTCTTTTCATTCGTTTTTCCTCCTAAAATAAAATTGTTGTAATTTTGCACAAAGGTCACAACCTCATATGCGTTTACACATTTATTCTACTCCTCCAGTCAACATTTTACTATAGCAAAATGATAAGATAACATAGAATTATGTTGGATTGTTGGCTGATTCTTCCTGTTTTCTTTCTATTTTCGTGGTTTTGACGGGACGATTTGTCTGCATATTTCACAGAAAGTGCTCACATTATGGATCTCCTTTGTACTATTTCCCCGTGGAAATGATTGGTGAAAATGACCAACCAACCCAATTGGCAGGGTAAAGTCAGCATAATTCCGCAGGCGAATTATGCACGAAAATCCAGTAAATAAGCCGATTCTGCGCTTTAAATAGCTAAAGGAACACTCCGCCGACAGGTGGGCGGACAAAATTATTATATTTCTTTTTTGAGAAATTCCAACATTTTTGCATATTTTCGTGACATATAACTATACTATTTCGGCGTGTTTTCCGTTACACTGGAAAATGTCAGATAGTATATCTGGCAGAATATTCTATTCTCATGGCGTCTGTCCACTCCACACTATGGGCGGCGTACATTCAGAAGGAGGTTGTATCAGTCCGCGTGACTCGCGGTGCGGCAGCGTGGAGACCTGTCGTAATGCGGAGCATCCCATCTATCCCCCGCCCTTGGGCGACAGGGAGGAGCCGCCGCATGAGAACGGAACGGTCCTGTTTGACCGATTCTACTCGTCGGTGCTCCTGTGATGCGCTTGCCCGCGAGGCGATATGACGGAGGTCGTATCGTCAGAGTCGGTTCTATGTCCGAAGTCATCTTAAAGGGAATCAAGAAAATCTATGACAACAAGGTCACTGCCGTTCACGACGTCAACCTGACCATCGCTGATAAGGAATTTATCGTGCTGGTCGGCCCGTCCGGATGCGGAAAGTCCACCACTCTGCGCATGGTCGCGGGGCTTGAGGACATCAGCGAAGGCGAGCTGTACATCGACGGCAGCCTGATGAACGACATCGTCCCCAAGGACAGAGACATTGCGATGGTGTTCCAGAACTATGCGCTCTATCCGCATATGACGGTTCGCGACAACATGGCGTTCGCCCTCAAGCTCAAGAGAACCCCCAAGGCACAGATCGACGAGAAGGTCAAGGAGGTCGCCAACATCCTGGGCATCACCCAGTACCTTGACCGCAAGCCCAAGGCGCTCTCCGGCGGTCAGCGCCAGCGTGTCGCTATCGGACGCGCGATGGTCCGCAACCCCAAGGTCTTTTTGATGGATGAGCCGCTCTCTAACCTTGACGCAAAGCTGCGCAACGAGATGCGCGCCGAGATCATCAAGCTGCGTCAGCGTATCGACACCACCTTCATGTATGTTACCCATGACCAGACCGAGGCGATGACGCTCGCCGACCGTATCGTTATCATGAAGGACGGCTATGTCAACCAGATCGGCACCCCGCAGGAGCTGTTCAACAAGCCGGTGAACCTCTTTGTCGCCGGATTCATCGGGATGCCGGTGATGAACTTCTTCAAGGGCAGCAAGCTGCTGCTCGAGAAGGACGTCTACTATGCCGAGATCCGCGGCGAGAAGTTCGAGCTCAGCGAGTTCCAGCAGAAGGCGCTCAAGTCGAAGGGTCAGAAGCCCGTCACCATCACCGCCGGCGTTCGTCCGCAGCACATCACCGTCGGCGACGGCAAGCTCTCGGCAAAGATCGAGGTCAGCGAGATGATGGGTACCGAGTACAACATCCACGCCAAGTCCGGCGACGATGATGTCGTCATGGTTATCCCGACCGTCGGTCTCGATGCCGATGTCTCGATGGGCAAGGTCGTCAAGTTCAACGTCATGCCCGAGCTCATCCAGCTGTTCGACGAGGATACCGGCAACAACCTCATCTGGTATGACGAGGCATCCGCGAAGGCGTCCGCTCCGGTATGCGCGGACTATGACTGATATCTGAGGGAATCTTTCCGTTTTTAGATTTACCTTTCTTTCCAAGGGGGCTGTCGCATCCGTGCGGCAGCCCCCTGCCGTTGTCGCTTGACAGCGACGGCTAAGCATGTTATAACGATACTGAGGTGATATCATGAGACGAACGATAGCGCTTCTGCTGATGATGATACTATTGATACCGGGGAGCGTCGGGATGGCCACAGCCGCTTCGACAGTTGAATATACGTTCTCGACAACCATCCCGGGCTATGCCGAGGGCACGATCAGCATAACGGCACCGTCCGACGGCGACTACCGGCTGTGCTGGGGCGACGAGAACGGCGCGCTCGACGGATACTATCCGCTCTGTGAGCTGACGCTCGAAGAGGGCGTGCGCACCGACTATACCGTCGCACCCCATGTCGCGATCCCTGCCGGCGCCGACCGACTGCTGCTGCAACAGGACAGCGTGATCGCCGACTACCGCCTGCCGACAGAGCGGCGGCTGACGGGCGAGGTGCAGTACCGCTTTGCTGCGCTGTCGGACATCCATATCGACGAGCAGGACGCCGGAGCGAGCACCTACTATACGAACGCATCCGATCACTTTGCGCTTTCGCTGCAGCGATCCGCTGAGCACGACGTCGACTTTGTCGTGACGGCGGGCGATATGATCACGAACGCCTCGGGCGCGACGCTCGAATGGCTCGAGTACCAGCGGATCATTGCCGCGTCCGACTATGCCGGCGCGATCTATGAGGCCATCGGCAACCACGAGATGCGGTTCTCAAAGTACACATCGTGCGATCCCGTGTGCGGGATCGAGGAGTTCATCGTCAACACCGGTCTTTCCGGCGACGCCGAGACGGTCGCTGCCGGCAAGCCGTACTATGAGCTGACCGAGCCGGTATCCGGCGACCACTTCCTCTTCATGGCGCTGGAGAACGGCTATGACCCCGCGCTGGTCGACAACTTCTCAACCGAGCAGCTCGACTGGGTCGAGGGACTGCTAGAGCAGTATGAGGGCGACGGGCGGCGCGTCTTTCTGATCCAGCACTCGCCGATCCGTGGCTACGGCGCGGGCGACGATCCTGACGATCCCGCGTATGGCGGGTCGATGATCACGGGCGACGCGTTCCCCTGCAACACGCGGTTTAGGGAGCTGCTGGAGCGATACCGCGACGTCATCTGGCTGTCGGGGCATACGCATGTTGACTTTCAGGATGATGTGAACTACTCCGATATGGACGGCACGTCCTGCCATATGCTCCATATCCCCTCGGTCGCCGGCACCACCCGCCTGTCCTATGACAGCGAGGGGGAACGCACGCTCGATCGCACCTTCTATGATGACGCGACACAGGGATATATGGTTGCCGCCTATGCGGATGCGGTCGTGTTCGAGGCGACCAACCTCTATCACGACAAGGTCTATCCCGCCTACAGCTATATCTTCGGCGAGCCCTCACAGGAGGACCCCCCTGTCCTCCTCGGTGATGCGAACGGGGACGGGATCGTCGATATTATGGACGCTACCACGATCCAGCGGCACTTAGCGCATCTGACGACGCTGCCCGAGATCCGGCAGAAGGCGGGCATGGTCAACGGCGACGATGAGCTGACGATCTCGGACGCAACCACCATCCAGCGGTATCTGGCGCACTTTATCAGCCGGTTCCCGGCCGAGATCGCGTCGACTTCGGCAAGCTCCACCGACGAGACGGCAAAGGATATCCTCGACGCCTACAGCCAGTATGCCTCCTATCCCGCCTATACCGCGCTCAAGTCAGCGTACCTAAGCGGCGGCGACACCGCGGCGGCGAATGATGCGTTCGGCGCCTTGCGCGAGAGCATCGCGATGAACACCGTCTACTTCTCGGATGTCACGGGGATGGGCAACCTCCATGCCTATGTGTGGAACAGCCGCACCGGCGACTATCTCGAGGCGTGGCCGGGGCAGCAGGCGACGTGGGTCTATCGCAACTCGCTCTCGCAGAACGTCTATGCGGTGACGGTAGACGCGAAGAAGTACGACCGTATCGTGTTCAACGACGGCACCGATAACCACAAGACCGCCGATATCCCGCTCGGCAAGAAGTCCGGCATGGTCTACTACCCCGTCTCGACTACTTCGCCCTTCCTGGTCTCGTCGTCGATATGGAACCGGATGTGGTTCGACGATCCCGACGACACGATCGACGTGTACTTCACTAACACCAAGGGCTGGTCGAACGTGTACCTCTACTACTGGAACAGCACGGGGAACAACGGATGGCCGGGGACAAAGATGACCTTTGTCCGCTACTCCTCCTCTTCAAAGGGCATCTATCGCGCGACCATCCCCGCCGACAGCCAGGCGGTGTTCTCGGACGGCACGAACCAGACGGTGGATGTGCCGACGCTCGAGGACGGGTTCGGCTACTATCCGTATGAGAAGAACAGCAGCGGCAAGTACACCGTCATCGCGTACCGCTACGACTGACGGTGCTGCCGCCGATATACAGGATAACGTACAGGAGCGCTTATGCAAAGTTTAGCATAAGCGCTCCTGTTTATTTATTCATACTAAGTTTCCATTAAACGCTTAAACAAATTTTTTAGCGGGATATTTCGCAGAGCAAGGCGGACGACGCAGGCAGGCTGGCGCCTGTCAAGGAGGACAACACAGCTATGCGGAATATAACGCAATAAATGTTAAAGTGTTTTAATGAAACGTAGTATCAGTATCAGCTACTATCATCTTTCCCTCGTGATCGGTGGTATAGTCGCCGTCGGGCAGCAGCTCGCTGATCGGCACAATCCGATATCCCTGATCGCGGATCGTCTCGATGATCTTCGGCAGCGCGTCGGGGGTATTGGTCGCGCCGTTGTGCAGCAGGATGATGGACCCGGGACAGAGGTTCTCGCCGATGCGCGCGACCATCTCGTCGGGCGTGGGGTCCTTCCAGTCCAGCGAGTCGATGTTCCACTGGACACAGTACATCCCGCATTGGTCGCACACCGTCTCGACGACCGTGTTGTTATACTCGCCGTAGGGCGCCCGAAAGAGGGTCGGGGAGTTGCCGATGAGCTCCTTTACCCGCTCGTTACAGGTGTCGATCTCGGTGCGGATCCCGTCGGCAGAGAGCTCTGACATATGCGGATGGGTGGCGCTGTGGTTGCCGATATCGTGCCCGCGAGCGGCGATCTCCTTCACCGAGTCGGGGTAGTTCTCGACCCACGACGCCACCAGGAAGAAGGTAGACTTCACCTCATACTCGTCAAGGATATCGAGGAGGGCATCGGTCGACTCGTTCCCCCATGCGGCGTCGAACGACAGCGCGCACACCTTCTCTTCGGTATCGACATAGTAGATCGGGATGCGCCGCTCCTCACTGATGGTGGACACCACCTTGGACGCGGTCGAACCCGCCACCGTCAGCATCAGCGCACCGATCAGCACGCACGAGAACAGCACGAGCAGCCGCCGCTTGGTCAAAATCAAGAATTGCATCCCATCACCGCTACAGTATATGCCGCATGGGTACAAAACATTCCCGGCAGCATGATGCTGCACCCAATCCGCCTTTTGATACCATCGTGCTGACCGTACCTGTCGCATAACGGCGGGGCTATACCGGATCAATATCCTATATAGTAACCCAGCATGATGCTGCACCCATTCCCAAAAAATAAAACTGTCATCCCGCACGGACAGAATGTCCGCATAGAATAACAGCACGCGGGGCTATCGCATAGATGCAGCGATAGCCCCGTCGTACACTTATCAGTTTATCAGTCGTCTTGGGCTGCCTTGGCGGCCTCGATCACCTTCTGAGCGACCTGCCCGGGGGCATCCTCATAGCGCTCAAAGGTGAAGCTGAAGGTGCCGCGTCCCTGGGTCACCTGACGCATATAGATGGAGAAGTCGGCCATCTCAGCCATCGGGACCTCTGCCTCGACGACCTGGTTGCCGTTCTCGGCGACGTTCATGCCCAGCACACGGCCGCGACGCTTGTTGACCTCGCCCATGATATCGCCCATGTTGGCGTCGGGCACGATCGCCTTGAGCGAGCCGATGGGCTCGAGCAGGGCGGGCTTTGCCTGCGGGATACCGTTCTTGAACGCGATCTGGGCGGCGAGCTTGAACGCCATTTCGTTCGAGTCGACGGGGTGATAAGACCCGTCATAGAGCGTCGCTTTGACACCGACGACCGGATAACCGGCGAGCGGGCCGTGCTTCATGGACTCGCGCAGCCCCTTCTCGACAGCCGGGAAGAACTGCTTCGGGACCGAGCCGCCGACAACGGCGATCTCGAACTCAAGCCCGTCTGCGTCACACGGTTCGAACTTGACGAACACATCGCCGAACTGGCCGGAACCGCCGGACTGCTTCTTGTGGCGGCCCTGGACGTCGCTGCGGCCGCGGATGGTCTCGCGATAGGCGACCTTGGGCTGCTCGAGCTCAACATCCACGTTGAACTTCGCCTTCAGCTTAGAGACGACGACGTCGAGGTGCTGCTCGCCCATACCGGATACGACCAGCTCCTTGGTCTCGGGGTTGTTGACATACTTGATGGTGGGGTCTTCCTCAGAGAGCCGCGCAAGCCCCTGAGCGACCTTGTCCTCTTCGCCCTTCTTCTTGGGGAACATCGCCATCGAGTACGACGGCGCGGGATAGTCGATACCTTTGAGCACGACGCGGCGGGTCGGCGAGCACAGGGTATCGCCGGTGTTGGCGGCGGTGAGCTTCGGGATCGCGCCGATATCGCCGGCGACAACCGCAGAGCTGTCCTCCTGCTTCTTTCCGCGGACAGTGAGCACCTTGGTGATGCGCTCCTGGTTACCGGTGCGCATATTCAAAAGCGGGGTCTCGGTCGAGACCTTGCCCGATACGACCTTGAAGTAGCTGAGCTTGCCGACAAACGGGTCGGCAACAGTCTTGAAGATCACAGCGGCGGTAGCGCCCGCCTCGTTGACAGCGATATCCACCGGATCGCCGTTGACATCGACAGCGGTCTCGGCGCCCTTGACTTCGGCAGACGGCGCAAGCCACGTCAGACTGCTCATGAACTGGTCGATGCCAAAGGTGGACAGCGCGTCGCCGCAGAACACGGGGCACAGCGAGCCGTCCTTGACGCCCTGGCTGACGCCGGTGATGATCTCCTCGGGGGTGAACTCCTCCTCCATGAAGAACTTCTCCATGAGCTCCTCAGAGGTCTCGGCGACGGCTTCCTTGATCGCCTCGCGCAGACCCTCGAGCCGGTCGCCCATCTCGGGGACGATCGGGGTAGGGGCGGCGTTGCCCTTCGCGTCATACTTGTATGCCTTATACTCGAGCAGGTTGATATAGGTCTCCGCCTTGCCGTCCTCGATATAGGGGACGATGACCGGACAGACCGACGGCCCGAAAGTCGCCTTCAGATCCTCGAGCACGCGATAGAACCGCGCGTTCTCATCACATACGCCGTTGACAAAGAAGATCTTGGTCAGCCCTTCCTTGTCGGCTGCCTTCACCGCCTTCTCGGTACCGACGTTCACGCCGTCCTTCGCCGAAACGACGATGACAGCGGTCTCGGCGGCGCGGTAGCCCTCAAATACGCCGCCCTCAAAGTCGAACAGACCGGGGGTGTCGATGAGGTTGATCTTGGTGTTCTTCCACTCGACGGGCGCGACAGCGGTGACCACCGATACCTTCCGCTTGATCTCCTCGGGGTCAAAGTCGAGCTGGGTGTTGCCGTCCGAGACCTTTCCCAGACGATCGGACGCCTTCGAGAGATAGAGCATCGCCTCGGCGAGCGAGGTCTTGCCGGCTCCCGAATGTCCCGCCATAGCGATATTCAGGATATGTTTTGCGTCGTATTGTTTCAAGGTTGAAAACTCCTTTCAAAACCGCGAACGGTTATATCTTATTGCATACGAACTACCCTACAATTATAGTATATTTCGGGATTTAATACAATAAAAACTCTTTCTCCCGCCGGAAAATCCACCAAATATATAAAACACCGCGTTCAGTTTTGTGCGAACTGCACAAAGTCAAGGCAAATATCCCAAGCCCCCTCATCCCAGCCGTCCGCAGAAATATCGAGAAACAGCAACGACAGGAGCCCTCGCAGCACGATCTGCGACAGCTCCTGTCGGGGTATCCTGTGATTGACACGGTTCTATGATCTGCCGCGATGGCGCAGATAGCAGGCGATGGCCGTGCCGGTGAGGGCGTGAGTGTACTCGCCGGTGCCAAAGGACGAGAGCACCTCGTCGATCGGGACCGCCTGCACAGCCAGCAGCTCGTCGTCATCGAGGTGCTGCTCGCCGGTAGCGACCAGATCAAGCGCGAGATACACATGGAACCGGTTCTTGAACAGCGCGGGGTTGGGGCTGAGGGTGCCAAGATGCGTCAGCCGTCCGGTGCGATAGCCGGTCTCTTCATACAGCTCGCGCGCCGCCGTATCGGCGGGGTTCTCTCCCCTGTCCACCAGCCCGCCGGGGAACTCGGTGGTCAGCTCTTCGGACGAATGGCGCCACTGGCGCACCATCAAAAACCGCCCCTCATGCTCGGGGATCACCATCACCCAGTCGCGGCAGTCGATCGCGATATAGTCGCCCGTCATACCGCACGCGGCGGTCTCGTGCTGTTCGATAACGTCATAGATCGGGGTGCTCAGCAGCTGCCGGCGGCTCTCTATCGTCCATCTCAGATCGTTGTCGTTCATCGGCCTACTCCTCGAACAAGGGGGTGGAAAAGTAGCGTTCGGCGGTATCGGGCAGGACGGTGACGACGGTCTTGCCCCGCCCGAGCTTTTTGGCGAGCTTGAGCGCGGCGGCGACGTTGGTGCCGCTGGAGATACCGCACATCAGCCCCTCCTCGCGCGCCAGCCGCTTGGCGGTATCGAGCGCCTCCTCGTCGGTGACGACATAGACATGGTCGTATATCTCACGATTCAGTATCCCCGGGATCAGCCCGTCGCCGATGCCCATCTGCAGGTGGGTGCCGATGGTCCCGCCGGCGAGGATCGCGGCGTTCTCGGGCTCGACCGCCCAGATCTCGATAGCGGGGTACTGGGCTCTGAGCACCTCGCCGATACCGGTCAGCGTGCCGCCGGTACCGATGCCGGAGCAGAACCCGTCGATGCGGTCGGCGCACTGCTCCATGATCTCGAGGGCAGTGTACTTCTTGTGCGCGCGGACGTTGTTGATGTTCTCGAACTGCTGGGGGACAAAGACGCGGGGGTCCTTCTGCTGCATCTTCAGCGCGGTCTTCAGACACTCGTCAATACACGCGCCGATATCGCCCGCGTCGTGGATCAGCATCACCTTGGCGCCGTAGTGCTTGATGAGCTTGCGGCGTTCTTCGCTGACCGAGTCGGGCATGATGATGATGGTCTTGTACCCCTTGACGGCGCCGACCAGCGCAAGCCCGATCCCCTGGTTCCCCGAGGTCGGCTCGACGATGATGCTGTCCTGAGTCAGCTCGCCCTTCTTCTCGGCGTGGTTGATCATATTCAGCGCGGTGCGGGTCTTGATCGAGCCGCCGACGTTCAGCGCCTCGAACTTGACGAGCACCTCGGCGCTGTCCTCATCCACCATGCGGTTGAGCCGGATCAGCGGGGTTCGACCCACCGCCTCCAGTACGTTGTCATAGATCATGCTGTCGCCCTCCGTTTTTCTGTCGACTATTATACCCGATAGGATGCCAAATGTCAAAAAGCGAACTCCCCAAAAGCCGCACCGCCTTCGAGGAGTTACAGTTCACTTATTTATCCAAGCTCTTCATTGTCGGGAGTGTTAGAAAGTTAAATTTTCCTGTAATTAAGCCAATAATATAATTAAGCAATCAAATTATATACTAATTTATACGAATAGATTATTGTTTACTTAATAAAAGCAGAATTCCCGTTCGTTAATGAATTGTTTACATTACCCCTATTTACAGCTACAAAAAACATGGCTATAATATATATAGATACTTGATTTATGGTATCATATATTTATATAATATTTTAATTTGGAGGCATATAATATGAATACTTTTAAGAATTTGAACGAGAAGCAACAGGAACAGATTATGTTGTCGCAGGGTAAAGCTACATCAATTGAGATGATTTTAAGACGGATTTTTAACTGTGATAGATTCGGTTTCGGCGGACAAGTTAATTCCGATAGAATAAGAAATCATCCCTTCCTATCTATGACTCAAGGTTTAGCCGTTCTTTATGAACGGAATCCTGAGAAGAGGGCAGAAATAAACCAATTTATTGAAGATTTTGGTTTTTATGAAAATATGTCCATTGATTATCTCTTGTCATTTGACACCAAGGAAAAGACAGAAGAAAAACACACTATAGAAATAGAAAAAGAAAACGGAGTAGAACAATTAGACTATATCATTGATCGCTTTAGAGAGATATTCAAATAACCAGCAAAAATCAGCCAGCGCATTTGCGTTGGCTGATTTATTTTTTCCAAAGACTTATCTATCATCAGGAACAGAAACATTGCATTTTTCATACAAATAATAGTATTCCTCGGATTTTGCATTAGGTGTTATTCTAATGTATGTATTACCTTGATATAAAACAACATCATAATAATTTTTATTATCAAAAACTATTCTCCCATTTTGATAATCAAAGGAAATATGTTTTGATTCTATATTATTGTTGTTTTCGTCGTCCCAGTAAATACATTGTTTTGAATCTATGTATAAATAAGAATCATAAAGTTTCCATGACCCCTCAACAGTTTCAAGCATTTCATCTTCTGACGAAAATGATAAAACTTTATATTTACTACTCACCAGATGAGTTTGAATTAGGTTAACAGAGATAATTATCGCCACTACAAGTAAAACCAAAAAAGATAGGATAATAAATAGTTTTTTCTTATTCTTCATATTAATGACCTTCTTTTGCTTTATGTTAGTTATACTAACACAACTAAAATAGAAAATCAATCCATACGCCCTACTTGACAAAATAAAAAAGTATGGCAGCCCTTTAGTATGTATATCCCGGGAGTACCATACTTTTTTATTTTGTCAAGGGCACCTGTCTGGCTCTTTTTCTATATCGTGTTCTTGTTGTCGGTCTGGGTTGTGCCGTTCGGGGGCTGGATAATCGCAAAAGCCCTTTTCAGCCATGAAGCATTGCTTTTCATACTGATATATAGACAGTCCCATGCGCTCGCAATACCGTTCCACTTCTCTAAGGTGCTTCTGTGCCCTCTCTTGTTCTTCGTATGCTTCGTTCATCTGCTGTTCAATATCCTTCAGCTTCTCATTCTTTGCTAACAGGCGTTGGCGCTCCTGCTCTATCTCGCGTTCAAAGTCTTTGTTCTCTTTGTACTCCTTAACACTCATTTTCCGCCTGTGTTCTTGTTCTGGGTCAGTGCGCTCCAAGCACTTCTCGGGGTAGCGTTCGCGCATGAAGTCATAAAAGCGTTCTTGAAACCCTTTAAAGTAGTCTCGCCCCTTTTGGCATTGGCTGACATTAAACACCCTGTCGCCGTTTTCTCTCTCGCAAATCGGCAGGAATGAAGCATGCATATGTGGAAGTCCTTTCTCGTCATAGTGTATGCGAGCATCTACCAAATGGAAAGTAGGGTACTCCTGCTTTAAGAACTCCAAACCGCTCTTGAAATAATAGACTTGCTCCGTGCGTGTCATTGTGGCGATTAGATCCCGACTGCCTGACATAACAAAGCAACTAAGAACTTTAGTTGCGTTTCGGTCTGATACGGTATCAATATTGAAACGCCCTGTTATGCCCTCTCGCTCCTTGTAGACCCTGACATACTCTTTGAACGTCTTATGTCTGTCTGTATCCTTGTCATGCTCCAAAATTACGTTCTTGTCGCTTTTGTCGGGGTCATAGTTGACCTTTGACAAGTCCTTGACCGATAGTCGCCGTTCTTGTTCTCTCTCTACGCTGTTGGCGTCTGTGCAGTTGTAATTTTCGCAAGTCATAATTGCGATATTGATTGTATCACTCCTTATATAATAATGGCGCAGAGCATGGACACCCTGCACCATAATTATATAATGCCCAACCACCCAGAGCCAAAGCTCGATAGAGAACCCACTCTGTCGAGTTAATAACTCGACGTGGGCAGGGGACACCCCTTGACCCCGTGGCGGCTTTCACAATTTGTTCCGATTTCCAACCCTTGCTTATACCCTATGCCTGATTTACAATATAGATACAGAGGCTCTGTAAAAGTTGTCTGTCCTAAAAGTATAGAGTGTCTAAAGTAATCAAACAAGGCGCAGTTCAAAGCTACAGGGTCTGCGTAAGCTGGGTTGCGAACCCCAGTCAAATTGTAAAACCCATAGGTTTGGCGAGCCGCTGCAGAAAATCGCCAGTATTACACGCCCGTTTTCTATCGGGCGTGTTGTGCTTCAGTGGGAGCTGACAACCAAAACCCACAATAAACAAAGAGTTTGGGAGTGGATACACGAACAGGGACGCACATATAAAAAGCAATGAGCGTGTTGAGCAAAGCCAAAAGGCGGTATGTGCGCGCGGGAATGAGAAAGCCGCGAACAATAGAAACAACCAGAAACTACACTCAAGCCGACGGAATTGGCTATGATATAGAAAATGAGTTTCCCCGTCTTTGCATATAAGACAATGCAAAGACGGGGAAACTCTGCCCATTTCTAGCCTAAACCTCTGGAATTGTTATAGGTCGTTCATGGCGTTCAAGACCATAACTTCGTCGCTTTCAAACATATGAGAATACCGTTTAATAATCGTAGCCTGTACATCGCCGCTGACCTTCTCAATCACAGGGAGCGGAACACCCTTTGAAATCAGCGTAGAAATGAAGGTGTGGCGGAACTCGTGGCAGTGGTACAGCGGAAGGCCGCACTTCTCGCAAGCCTTCTTCAACGCCTGATCCACGCCACTATGACCCCACGGAAAAATACGGTCGTTCATATCACCGCCGTTCAGTCGGTGTTCTTCCTTTATCCGAGCAAACAGGCGTTCGGGGGCAGGTGTCAGCGGAATTGTTCGATGTTTAACATTCTTCGGGTCTTTGGTTATCTTAAAATCTGTTAAATAGGCTTTAAGCACTTTTACTTTCATTCCTTTTAAATGCTTTCCCTTAGTGTCCTTTTCCGATGGTACAAGCCGTATGCTATCATCCTCACCCTTTTTATAATAAGTGAACTCCTCAAAATCGTTATATGTCAGCGCTAATGCCTCTCCAATTCGAATGCCTGTATAATATAAGAGATTGAACAACAAGCGATGTTTTGGATAGTTATTCACTCCACGCCGAACGAAGCGATTATTTTTGAAGTAGTTATCTAACAAATCAAAGTCATCTTTTGGAATAAGTCGATAATCCTCTTTTTTCTTCGTCTTTATATTTTTACTGTGATCAAGTATGTTGTCATTGATTAGCCTTTTACGATAACACAGCTTAATTAACTTGCGAAATGTAGCGTTTATGCTGCTTAGTGTTTCGTCACTGTAACCATGTTCTCGACAATCAGCCGCAAGCTTATAATAAACATTTTCCGTTATATCCTTTATCTTGGTGTCTTTTGGCAAAAACTGATAAATCATCCTGCAGTGCTGCTGTGTATTGCTGATAGTGACAGGACTATAAGGAACTGCTTTTGCTTCAAGCTCCCACAGCTTATATGCTCCCTCAAGGGTTATGTCCTTATCGTCGTTTTTTATACCATTTGAGCGCATAGCCGCAAGCGCGGCTTTTGCTTCTGCCAAAGTCTCGCAGTTATACTCCCATTTCGCCTTTGGTTTATTCTTTTTTGCTACTGGGTCATATACCGAGTAATTATATTTTGCGTCGTATTTCTTTGTTTTAGTATTATAGTAAATACAAGGCGTTTTCGTTTTCTTCCTCAATTTGTCAGCCATAAAAAGTCCCCCTATCCATTCGTATAAATCTTGACCGTATACGATTATATATCATATTATACTACGAATAGTATACGAAATCAAGTCAAAATATACGAATAATAGGGGGTTGCACTTCTCAAAAATCCAGTATTTAAGCCATTTTATTCCTTCTGTGACTTCATTGTCGGGAAGAGCAGGACGTCGCGGATCGCGGGAGAGTCGGTCATGATCATCACCAGCCGGTCGATGCCGTAGCCGATGCCGCCGGTGGGGGGCATCCCGATCTCGAGGGCGTTGAGAAAGTCCTCGTCGGTAGTGTTCGCCTCCTCGTCCCCCTGGGCGAGCAGCGCCTCCTGCGCCATAAAGCGCTCGCGCTGGTCGATGGGGTCGTTGAGCTCAGAGTAGGCGTTCGCCATCTCCCACCCGTTGATGAACAGCTCGAACCGCTCGACATATGCGGGGTCGTCGGGCTTCTTCTTCGTCAACGGCGAGATCTCGATGGGGTGATCCATCACGAAGGTCGGCTGGATCAGGTGCTGCTCGACGTACTCTTCAAAGATCAGAGCGAGGATATCGCCCTTCTGATGCCTGTCCTCATACTCGACGTGCAACCGATCGGCGACCGCGCGCGCCTCCATGGTATCGGCGACCTCTTTCCAGTCGACGTCGGTATGAAGCTTTACGGCGTCCACCATCGTGATGCGCCGGAACGGCTGCTCAAAGTCGATGACATGCTCGCCGTACTTCACCTGCAGCGAGCCGTTCACCGTCTGTGCCACATGGCGGTACATCGCCTCGGTCAGGTCCATCATCCCGTGATAGTCGGTATATGCCTGGTACAGCTCCATGAGAGTGAACTCGGGGTTATGACGGGTATCGAGGCCCTCGTTGCGGAACACGCGCCCGATCTCATACACGCGCTCGAGCCCGCCGACGATCAGCCGCTTTAGGTACAGCTCGAGCGAGATCCGCAGCTTCAGATCCTCGTCAAGGGCGTTGAAGTGGGTCTCAAACGGACGCGCGGCAGCACCGCCGGCGTTCTGGACGAGCATCGGCGTCTCGACCTCCATGAACCCGCGGTCATCCAAAAACCGCCGGATCGCCGCGATGATCTGTGATCGCTTGACAAAGGTCTCCTTGACCTCGGCGTTCATGATCAGGTCGGTGTAGCGCTGGCGATAGCGGGTATCGGTATCGGTCAGCCCGTGGTACTTCTCGGGGAGCACCTGCAGCGACTTGGAGAGCAGGGTGACCTCGGCGGCATGGATCGATATCTCGCCGGTCTTGGTCCTGAAAACCTCGCCGCGGATGCCGATGATATCGCCGACGTCAAACTTCTTGAAGCCGGCATAGGGTTCCTCGCCCACCGAATCACGAGCGACATATGCCTGGATGTTCCCCTTCAGGTCCTGGATATTGCAGAACGACGCCTTGCCCATCACGCGCTTGAACATCATCCTGCCGGCGACACAGACGGTCTCGCCCTCGAGGGCGTCATAGTTCTCCTTGATCTCGGCAGAATGGTGGGTAACGTCGTACCTAGTGATGACGAACGGGTCTTTGCCCGCGTCCTGCAGGGCGGCGAGCTTGTCCCGTCTGACCCGCAGGATCTCGTTAAGATTCTGTTCCTGTGCCATATGCCGCTCCTTAGCGAGAGATCTCGAGGATCTTCAGCCCAAGGGTACCGGCGGGCACCTCGACCTCGACGACATCGCCGACCGACCGGCCCGCAAGCGCCGTGCCGATAGGCGACTCATCAGAGATCCTGCCCTCCATGGGGTTCGCCTCCATCGAGCCGACGATCTTGTAGACGACCTCTTTGTTGCTTCTCAGGTTCTCGACGCGCACGACAGAGCCGATATGCACATGCTCGATCGAGGTGTTCCCCTCGTCGTGGAGCACGGCGTTCTTCAGCGTTGCCTCGATGGTGACGATGCGCGCCTCGACGATCGCCTGCTCGTTCTTGGCGTCGTCATACTCGCTGTTCTCGGACAGATCGCCGTAGGAGCGCGCGATCTTGATTTTCTCGGCGATCTCCTTCCTCCGCTCGCCCTTGAGATAATCGAGCTCCTCCTCGAGCTGGCGAAGTCCCTCAGCGGTCAGCATCACTTGTTTAGCCATATTGATCGTTCCTTTCATCGGTTTCACATTTTTAAGCATAAACATTATAGACGTTTCAATCCGTGATGTCAAGATGAACGTCATGTGAATCCCGAAATAAAGCCGCGAGCGACGCAGGGGTATGCATCACCTGACCGTCCGAGCATAGCCGAAACCCGAACGATCCCAGCTCATGGGCGCGCGCCATCACATACAGTGCCGACGCAAAGTACATCTCATCGAGGAAGGCGGGCTTGATCTCAGCGTACTTCTGCGGCAGGGGATAGCTGTACTGCCAGATGACGGTACACGGCTGCTCGGCTGTCGGCTCAGCCCCCGAGAGGATCAGCGCATCTTTCCGGCACGGGAGGGGCGTATCCAGCCGACCGGGCGCGACGATCAGGTCGGCGGCGGCAAGGATCTCGGTGCTCTTATGTACCCGCAGCACCGCTCCGCAGTCCTCCATCAGACGATCCGCCTCGTCGAGATACACCTCGGGTACATCGGTCACAACGTCCAGCGGGTCACACCCCGACAGCAGATACCGGCACAGCCCGACCCGCTCGCCGCTGTCGTCACACAGCGCGACGCTCACCCGCCTGTCCCGCAGCATATCGAGCAGCGTCAGCGCGGCGTTCTCGCATAGCCGCTCAGAGAGCTCGGTGCTGCAAAATCGTCGATACCCGCTCTCGGCGGGGAGCGCAAGCGACTCGGGGCACAGTAGGTGGTTGCGCTGTGCCTTGACGAACCGGTCGATTGAGTTCCAGTTCACCCGACGGCGATACTGCTCATAGGTGATACACTTGACTGCCGCCGCATCGCAGTAGCGGTGCTCGACGCGGATGCGGTTGCTTTTCAGCCGTGAGAACAGCTTGAGCAGCCCTTTTTGCCGCTTCTCTTCGATATTCAGTGCCGTGATCATATACATCCCTCCGACGGAGTATATGCGCGGCTCCGCCAAAAGATGACCGCAAAGCGCGCCGCCGTGCGGCACTGTCATGCCGGCGCTGCCCTCCTTGAGCCGTGATAGCAAGGGATGCCGTGGCGCCGCTGTGATGCCTTACTTCTTTGAACAGAGAAAGGCACCGCCGCAGCGGTGCCCTGTCTATATCATCCTGTTGGTTTCTCAGAATTCGCTCATCGGGTTGTACTTCACGCCGTTGTAGCGGCACTCGAAGTGCAGATGCGGGCCGGTCGAGTAGCCGGTCGAGCCGACATAGCCGATCACCTGGCCGGCAGAAACGGACTGGCCGTACGATACGCACAGCGAGGTCAGATGACCGTAGATGGTCTCTTTGCCGTTGCCGTGGTTGATCTGGACATAGTTGCCATAGCCGCCGCCGCAGCCGCAGCTGTAGTACTTGCCCCAGTTATGGGAGCAGGTCTGGGACGCCACGACGACCGTACCGGATGACGCCGCGACCACCACCGCGCCCATGATGCCACCGCCGGCGATGTCGATCGCGCCGTGGTTCGACGCGCCGCGCCACTCCTCATACGAGGAGCTCAGATAGTAGAACCCCGGGCACGGCCACACATAGCCGCCGTTCGTGGGGATCTCGACCGACACGTTCGCGTTGGACGGGGTAGACGAGCCGGAGGACGAGGACGTGTTCGCCGCCGCAGCCGCGGCAGCCGCCGCCCGCTGCTGACGATAGTACTCCTGGATCTCCTCCGAGAGACCGGCGAGCGCCTCATCGTTGAGCTGCAGCAGCTCGAGCGTATCGTCGGACGCCTCCTGGAGGGTTGCGAGCGTCTCCTTGTTCTCTTCGAGCAGGGTGTTCAGCTCGTTCTGCTTCGATTCCAGATTCGTCTGCTCCTCTTCAAGCGCGAGCTTGTCGATCTGGAGTTGTTCCTTCTCGGCAGAGATCACATCGAGCTGTGCACGAATCTCATTGATGAGCTCCTCATCATGGTTCGAGACAGACTTGACGATCTGCACCTTGTCGAGAAAGTCGGAGAAGTCCTTCGCGCCGAGGATAATCTCGAGCGAGCTGACGTCGCCGCTGATATAGATGGTCTTGAGCCGGTTGCGCAGGATGTTCATGTTCGTTTCGATATCGGCGTTCGCCTGATCGATCTCCCCCTGCTTCTCGTCGATCTCGGTATCGAGGGCGGCGATCTTCTCACGGCTGACCGCGATCTCGTCGTTGACGGTCTGGACCTTGCCGACGATGGCGTCGACGTATTCCTGCTGTTCGGCGACCTTCTGGTCGTTCTCTTCGAGGATCTTGTTGTACTCGGCGCTCTTCTCCTCGAGCTCCGCCTGGCGGGCTTCGAGGTCACTGATCGAGGTCGCCGCCGAGGTGATCACCCCGCAGACGATCATGGATACCACGATGAGTGCCGCAAGTATGCGCTTCAACATATCATCACTCCTTCAAATACGGATGCGGTTTCTGTTTATCTTACCAGCCGAGGATCTCGTTGCCCTCGTGGTGGAGGTACCGTCTGATGGATACCATGCTGCCCAGCGACCCGACGATGATACCCGCCGCCGCGAACGCGCCGATGATCGGCCACATCACCTCGCTGAACGGGGTGTAGTCGAGCTTGAGGATATCGCTGACAATCGGCAGCACCGCGTCGGAGAGCACCGCCAGCAGCCCGATAGACGCCGCCGCCGATACCAGCCCGATGACCACGCCCTCGATCACGAACGGGATCCGGACAAAGGTGTTGGTCGCGCCGACCGACTTCATGATGCTGATCTCGAACCGGTGGGCGAACATCGTCATGCGGATGGTGTTCGAGATGATGAACAGCGAGATGATCGCGAGCGCCAGGATAATCCAGAAGCTCATCATCGTGATCAGTGACGACAAGCTGACGAGCTTCTCGGCGACCGCCTTGCGCGAGCTGACGCTGGCAACGCCGTCGACCGCCATCAGCGCATCGACCGTCTCGTCATAGCGCGACAGATCCTCCATCGTGACGTGGTAGGCATGGGGCAGCGGGTTGCCGTCGCCGGTCATGTTGGCGAACACCTCGTCGCCCAGCGCCTCGCGGTATGCCTCGATCGCCTCGTCCTTCGGGAAGAAGGTGGCGTCGGTGACGTTGTCGACCTTCTCGATCGTCTTGCCGATATAGACCGCCTCGAGCTCCGAGAGGTTCTCGTCGAGGAAGACGGTGGTGACGTTCTGTCCCTCGACCGATTCGACGATGCCGGACACGTTGACGGTCAGCATGACCGCCGAGCCGGTCAGCACCAGACAGGATATCAGCACGCCGATCGAGGCGAGCGACATCATGCGGTTGCTCCAAATGTTCTTAAAGCCCTCTTTGATGAGGTAGCCAAAGCTGGAAAAATTCATACCGTTTCCTCCCCCTGTCAGATCGCGATGTAGTCATCGGGGGAGCCGGAGTCGGAGATCACTCTGCCGGCTTCGATGTTGATGACCCGCTTGTTGAAGCTCTTGACGAGCTCGTGCTCATGGGTGACGACCAGGACGGTGGTGCCGCGCTTGTTGATCTCTGAGAGCAGTTCGATGATCTCATAGCTCATCTCGGGGTCAATGTTGCCGGTGGGCTCGTCCGCAATGATCATCGCGGGGTTGTTCACCAGCGCGCGCGCCAGCGATACACGCTGCTGCTCGCCGCCGGAGAGCTCTGACGGATGGTCGTTCGCCTTATCGCCCAGCCCGACGAGGTCGAGGATGTAGGGCACGCGCTTCTTGATGGTCGAGTTCTTCTTTCCGACACAGCGCATCGCGAACGCGACGTTCTCATAGACCGTCATCTTGGAGATCAGCCGAAAGTCCTGGAACACGATGCCCATCGTGCGGCGCAGGTACGGAACCCGGCTGCGGCGAAGGGTCTCGAGATGCATGTTGTTGACGACGATCGTGCCGGACGAGGGCTCCTCCTCGTGCATGATCAGCTTGAGGAACGTGCTCTTGCCCGCTCCCGAGGATCCGACGATGAAGACGAACTCGCCCTTGTTGATCGCCAGAGAGACGTCATGCAGCGCATGGGCGCCGTTGGACGAATATACCTTGGATACGTTCTTGAATTCGATCATTGGCTTCTTCCTTTTTCAGGGAACTCCTACTATAGGTAAGGTTCGCAGCTCCGGTCGGTTTTATGCAGGAGCTGCCGGGTTGATTAGTACTTCGTGGGGTTAGAGGTCAGGTACTTCTTGACCATCAGCGCTACCTTGAAGACGATCGCGTCCTCGAACTCGCGCAGATCGAGCCCGGTCAGCTTCTTGATCTTCTCAAGGCGGTAGACCAGCGTGTTGCGGTGGACGAACAGCTTGCGCGAGGTCTCGGATACGTTCAGGTTGTTCTCAAAGAACTTCTGGATGGTAAACAGCGTCTCCTGATCGAGACTGTCGATGGAGCCGCGCTTGAAGACCTCTTTGAGGAACATCTCGCACAGGGTGGTGGGCAGCTGATAGACCAGCCGCGCGATCCCGAGGTTGTCATAGCTGACGATGGTGCGCTCGGTGTCGAACACCTTGCCGACCTCCAGCGCGACCTGCGCCTCCTTGAAGGAATGGGCAAGATCCTTGATGCCGACGACGGTGGTGCCGATGCCGACGGTACACTGGGTATAGAACTCGGTGGAGAGGGTATCGACGATCGAGCCGGCGAGCTTCTCGAGGTCCTTCGAGGAGATGCCCTGCTTGATCTCCTTGACAAGCGCGATCTCGCTCTCGTTGATGTTGATGACAAAGTCCTTGGTCTTATCGGGGAAGAGGTTCTGCACCACGTCGAACGCGGATACGTCGGTCTTGGAGGTGATCTTGATGAGCATGACAACGCGGCTGACCTCGTTGTTGAAGCGGAGCTCGCGCGCCTTCAGATAGATATCTCCGGGCAGGATGTTGTCGAGGATGACGTTCTTGATGAAGTTCGAGCGGTCATACTTCTCGTCATAGTACTGCTTGATGGACGAGAGGGACACCGCCAGCAGCTGGACATACTTCTGCGCCAGCTCGTCGCTGCCGGAGACGAACACGGCATACTCGGCCCGTGAGGAGGAGCCGAACGACTTGAAGGTGTGACCGTTGATGACGAAGGGCACCGTTGCGCTGAGGGTCTCGGCGTTGATGCTCTCGTTCACCTCGCCGATGCGTCCCAGCTCCGAGCAGGCGATGACGACCGAGGTCTCGTCCACAACGCCGATGGTGCGGTCGATAGAATCCTTCATCTGATGGATGACGCCCTGAAATAATCTGTTAGACATAGCATGCCTCCGAAAATAAGAATAGTCAAAATACCGAACGATTTGGTGATTTTCATAAGAAAGCCACCTATCTCATATACATTTTACACAAAGATCGCAGAAAAAGCAACCTTTTTTTCAAAAAACCGTGGTGATTTTTCATATGAAATGAAAAAAAATCACAAAATCTTTCATATTGATTGCACAACGGTTGCATTTTGACTACCCACAGGGATCAGCGCATGCCGCGCCGAAAAGCGCGGTTTCGTCGCGTTTTTGCGAGGGTTCTGCCGATTTTTTCGTCAGTTTTTCAGTTGTCGCGTCTATGGTACCAGAGAAATGTGACGGTTTCTGTGACAATTTTGAAAACTTTCTGTGAACACATGGAAAAGCCCACCCCCCGCAGGGACGGCGACACGGAAATGCCCGTATAGAATCGTATGGACATGTCCTTGATGCCGTAGGGACGATAACTCCCCTAGCGAGGACGGCTCACCCATTTGTCCGCGTTGCGGACATTTTCCCTCACAGAGGAATCTCAACGTCCGAATATAAATCCAAAACCCCGAAGGGGTTTTTCGCAACTCTTCACCATTCACCCTTCACTCCAACAGCGTTCCTCCGTGATATACAACAAGAGCGCGCATTTCGTATAGCCATCACCGATTATTGCTTTTGCAAAATCGGTGGG
The DNA here is from genome assembly GCA_905233755.1 of uncultured Ruminococcus sp. Classification (GTDB taxonomy): domain Bacteria; phylum Bacillota; class Clostridia; order Oscillospirales; family Acutalibacteraceae; genus Ruminococcoides. The sequence continues at coordinate 4,392 of CAJODM010000010.1, read as the reverse complement.
CATATAAATCTTTTTACTTTATAAGAAACGAGCAGTTTCTTATAAAGCAAAAAAAGAGGGTACGCGGCGCGTACCCTCGGGTGTGGTTCTTATCAGTTGGTGATGGTTCTGGTGGTGTCCTTGTCAAAGATGTGGATCTTCTCAAGATCGAGCGCAACGCTGATGCTGTCTCCGGGCTTCGCGGTGGAGGTCGGCTCGACGCGCGCGGTGACCGGGATGCCGCCGATGTTGAGATACAGATAGATCTCGGCGCCCATCAGCTCGGTGACGTCAACGTTCGCGCTGACGATGCCGTTGCCGTTGACACACTTCTCGAGGAACTCGGGCTCATCGTGGACGTGCTCGGGACGGATGCCAAAACGGACTTCCTTGCCGGCATAGGGCTTGAGGCAGTCGTTCTTGTTCTTCGACTCGGGCAGATAGACGGTGTACTCGTCGAACTTGAGCGCGTACTTGTCATCCTCCTTGACGAGGACGGCATCGATGAAGTTCATCTGGGGCGAACCGATGAAGCCGGCGACGAACTCGTTGCAGGGCAGATCATAGAGGTGCTGCGGGGTATCGACCTGCTGGATGAAGCCGTCCTTCATGACGACGATACGAGTACCCATCGTCATCGCCTCGGTCTGGTCATGGGTAACATAGATGAAGGTGGTGCCCAGACGCTGATAGAGCTTGGAGATCTCGGTTCTCATGTTGGCGCGCAGCTTGGCGTCGAGGTTGGAGAGCGGCTCGTCAAGCAGGAAGACCTTCGGGTCACGGACGATCGCACGACCGAGCGCAACACGCTGGCGCTGACCGCCGGAGAGCGCCTTCGGCTTTCTCTCGAGGTACTCCTCGATACCGAGGATACGGGCTGCCTCGCCGACGCGGCGGCTGATCTCCTCCTTGGGCATCTTGCGGAGTTTCAGGCCGAACGCCATGTTATCATAGACCGTCATATGCGGATAGAGCGCGTAGTTCTGGAACACCATCGCGATATCTCTCTCCTTGGGCGCGACGTCGTTGCAGAGCTTGTCACCGATGTAGAGCTCGCCCTTCGAGATATCCTCAAGTCCCGCGACCATGCGCAGGGTGGTAGACTTGCCGCAGCCGGAGGGACCGACCAGAATGATGAACTCCTTATCCTCGATCTCAAGGTTAAAGTCGGTGACCGCAGTTACACCGCCGTCGTAGATCTTATAGATGTGTCTGAGAGATACATTAGCCATTAGAAAACCTCCAATTATTTCCTGATAATCACACACTTGTGATGATACACATATAATATATCACATTTTTCCTGCTATTGCCACATATTTTTTCACTAAATATTGCCTGCGTTTTTTAGATAATATAACAACAGCGTAAAATTCGACCGCTGTTTTTTCAGCATTTTAACAAGAATCGCTACCGTAACGCCCGCTGCGCCTCGTCGTCGGACAGCACGCGCAGCTCGCCGGGGGAAAGGGAGTGATCGAGTGTCAGCTGTCCGATGCTCTCGCGGTGCAAAGCGATCACCCTGCTGCCGACACAGGACAGCATCCGCTTGACCTGATGATACCGCCCCTCGTGCAGCACCACCTCGACCGTATCGGCGCCGATGCGCCGCAGCGATGCCGGCTGATAGCAGGTGCCGTCCGACAGCGTCAGTCCGGCAGAGAACCGCTCCTCGGCGTCCTGTGCGGGCATCCTGTCCACCGTGGCGATATAGCGCTTCTCGACGTGGCGGCGGGGCGACAGCATCCGGTGGGCATAGTCGCCGTCGTCGGTCAGTATCAGCAGCCCGGTGGTGTCCTTGTCGAGCCGTCCCGCAGGGAACAGCCCGTCCCGCTGCATCGACGCGGGGACAAGGTCGAGCACCGTGCGCTCATGGCGATCCTCGGTCGCCGAGAGCACGCCCGCGGGCTTGTACAGCATATAGTAGACATGGCGGCAATAGGTCAGCCGCCGTCCGTCCAGCAGCACGATATCGTCGTCGCCGACCTTCCTATCGACAACGCGACAGACCGCTCCGTTCACGCTCACATGGCTGTCGCGTATCAGGCGCGACGCCTCGCGCCGCGAACAGGGCGCGGCGGCAGCGATCAGTTGATCGAGGCGATGGGTCTCTTTCATATCATGGTTCTCCGGTTTCATAGAGTGGGTACAGCGTGCCGTCGGCGACCCTGTCGGCGGCGATGACCTCGCCGTCGCAGACGAGCAGCTCCGCCGTGCTCCCGTCGTCGATCGCGCACAGATAGAGGGTGGCGGGCTTGCCCTTGCAGGAATCGAGCGACAACCCCTGTGCCTGCTGCAGCGAGGCATAGCGGACATAGGCGTCGTCAAAGCGTTCGGGCACGGTGATGTCGCGCGTCAGCACGACCTGCCCCCCTATCCCGAGCGACGAGAACAGCGCTGCCGCGTCGTTCTCATCCATGACGCGATCCACTCCCTGCCCCCCGTTATCGTTGAAGTGCAGCGCCGTTAAGCACACGATCAGAACGCCCAGCACACATGCGCCTAACAGCAATATTGTCCTCCTGTCTCTCAGGCGGATACTGCGGAACATATCCATCCTCCTCTTTGCAGGGTCTATCGGATGTATATGCGCGGCTTTTTGGTTCTATCACAAGAGGTACGGCAGCAGGTCGGCAGGGGTATCGGCGAACATCAACGCGCCCGCATCGCGCATCAGCTCCTCGCGGCCGTAGCCGTAGCGCACGCCGATGAACGCCGTGCCGCAGGCGGCGGGCCGACATATAAAGTATAGTCGGAAAGGTCGGGACACGGCAGCGAAAGCGCCGCCATCGCGTGCTCCAGCGAGAGCCGCACGCCCCTCGCGCTGTCCGTCAGCGTCCCGTCAAGGTCAAATAAAAGATAATCATATTTTTTCATATTCTTCACCGCTCATATTGTAGGGTGAACAGGAAAATTTGTCAAGAAAAAACAGCGGCCGTCAAGGCCGCTGTTATGCACAAATCAAATCTATATATAATCTTTGATCATATCAAAGGAGTTTATACTCAATCATATAATGCTCCAGCATCTTTGCGAGGTTATCGTAATAGCAGCCGATAACGCCGAAAGCCATAAACAAAACGATAGCGTATATCACAATCCCGACACACGCGGCGACTGCCGCACCTGTTCCTGCGACAGCGGCAATCGGCGAAGCCACAAAGAACAAAGAGACAACCGAACCGATAAAGCAAATAATCGCCAGTATGTACAAAAATATACAATAACCGCGCAAAACATTAGGTTTGTTTTCAGCCAAAGAATTTACCGTATTGATACTGACGTTATTGCTGCTTTTCAGTTCAAGTAAATCACCGAATGTCCGATAACGGCAATAATAGGTAATATACGTTAAAAGCAGTGATAAAAGCATGATCGCCAGCGGGATGAGCGGTATCGCCAAAAATGCTTTCTTGGTCACGGAGTATGAGATCACCATCGCAATAGCCGCGATGAAATCCACAACCAGCGGTACATAAAACAGAATACTGCCAAACACCTTATAAAACTTCGGCGGAAACACCATTCCCATTCGCCGGAAAGGATATGGGGATCGACTTTCCTCATGTTCGATCATCTGCGCAAAGGTAAACATCGAAGTAAACTCTACATAGGCAAAAAACAGTGAGATAAAAGCAGCACAGATCATCGTCGTAATATAAATGACAGCGCCAATACGGTCAGGCAATAGACTTTTCAGAATTTCGGCACCGAAGGCAGCATAAATCACGGAACCCAGAAACCCCAAAGACGCAAGTGCAAAGACAATAACAGAATAAACCTTATAGATAATTGGTTTGGTATACATAATAATCCCTCCTTAAAAGTCTAATATTACAATATCAAAGTATTGTAATATTGTCAAGTAGAAATTATACAATAGTATTATTAAATTTGACAGGGTGATCACATGTTGAGCGAAAATATCAAGAGGTTGAGGACAGCTCGGGGAATCAGTCAGGTAGAACTTGCCGAAGCGCTGTATGTTTCCAAGCAAAGCGTATCAAACTGGGAAAACGATAATATCATGCCCTCGGTGGATATGCTGATAAAGATAGCTCGCTTCTTTTCCGTCAGCACAGATTATCTGCTGGGATTGGACGATAAAGAGATCATTGACGTGAGTGGCCTGACCGCTAAACAAATCTCACATATTAAACTGATTATCGATGACATCAAAAAGCCGGATTGAAAATCTCAATCCGACTTTCTTTATACATTTCACCCTGATTGACATTTATATTTCGGGATGATAGAATACATATGATAATGGGTAATTATGGTTTATCCTCAGCAAAGGAGAATGAAGATATATGAAATTAGGGATCGTCGGGCTGCCGAACGTCGGCAAGTCCACGCTCTTCAACGCGATAACCAACGCCGGCGCCCAGTCGGCGAACTACCCCTTCTGCA
>CAJODM010000009.1 GCA_905233755.1 uncultured Ruminococcus sp. | reverse complement strand
GTTGAAAGTTGTATAGTAAAACTGGACACATCGAAGAGTGAATAATATAATGAACTTAGAGGTGTGCAAGTATGAAAAGAACTTTCAGCAAAGAATTCAAAGTAAAAGCATGTGAGCTTGTAATCAAGGATCACATAAAGCCGGCGGTAGTAGCAGAGAAATTTGGAATAAACAAAGTAATGCTGTACCGCTGGATAGATGAGTACGAAACGTACGGAGAAGAAGCGTTCGTAGGCAAAGGACACTTGCGAAGTGATAATGCAGAGCTGAGGAAACTCAGAAAAGAAAACGAACATTTGAAGATGGAAAATGAAATACTAAAAAAAGCAGCGGCATACTTTGCGAAGCACCCGGCAGACGAATAAAGTTTGCAAAACAGGAGCTAAAAAGCAAAAATGTGAGCAAAGTATGCCAAGTGCTGGGTGTGTCAAGAAGCGAATATTATTATGAATTCAAACAACAGGAAAGTGAAGAAAAAGAGATAGAAAAAGCTGTCAATAACTGTTTTAAAAAACACAAAGGGAATTACGGCAGGATACGAATACGCAGAGAATTGTTGATAGAAGGAATAGATGTAAGCGAGTATAGGATATCTAGGATTCTAAAGGCACATGGATTGATAGCTAAAAGCGGCAGAACAGGCAAAAAGAAAAGGCAAAAGCCGACAGAACAGCAATATATCGAAGAAAATCTGATTCAAGATAAATTCGAAGTGGAAATTCCTAACTATCTGTGGTGCTCTGATATATCAGAATTGAAATGCTATCGAAGTAAACTATATGTGTGTGGAATCATAGATGTGGCAACAAGGCGAATAGTCGGATGGTCAATCAGTCGAAACCAAACACAGAAAATAGTGCAGGAATCACTCAAAATGGCAGCAGGACGAAATCCGGACAGACCGCAGGACGCAGTCTTCCATAGTGACCGAGGATGTCAATACACAGCAAAAAAGACAAAGGAGCTTGTAGAAAAACTCGGTTTTCGGAAAAGCATGTCGCGTCCGGGTACACCCAGTGATAATCAACCGATAGAGAGCTTTTGGAAAACTCTTAAATGCGAGTTGCCTTCTCTCAGCTTCCTCAGATTTGAAGAAGCTGAGAGAATGATAATAGAATACATTGAGATGTATTATAACGCAGACCGACTCCATTCGGGAATTAATTATCACATGCCAAATGAATTTTTCACTCTTCTAACTGTACAAAATTCTTGACAAGTTTCGTTGCGGATGATGTGGTCATCATCCCTACGATTCTTTGTGGCGTTTCCTTAATACCGTAGGGACGGTGACCACACCGTCCGTCATGAAGCGACACTGAAAAAGCTGTGCGTTTTTGGATATATATACGGATGATGAGATTCCCCTGTGAGGGGAAATGTCCGCAACGCGGACAAAAGGGTGAGCCGTCCTCGCTAGAGGAGTCATCATCCCTACAAGATTTTTGGATTCCTATAGATGTCCGGGCACAGCGAGTGACCGCAATTTTCCACTTTCCACTTTCAATTTTCCCGGCTCCTACTGCGGGTGGCTATGCAGCGGCTTGCTCGGGAGCTGGGCGATGATGATCGCGACGAGCATCACCGCGCATCCGAGTACCTCGCGCGGGAGCATCCGCTCTCCAGCGAGGACGACCCCGCCGAGCACCGCGAACACGCTCTCCATGCTCATGAGGATCGACGCGACAGCGGGCGAGCGGGCGTACTTCTGCCCGATGATCTGCAGCGTATAGCCGCCCGCGCTCGACAAGAGCGCCAGGTACAGGATCGGCCGCCATGATGCGATCAGCGCGGACAGCGACGGGTGCTCGAACAGCACCATCAGGATCGCCGACAGCGTCCCGCACACGAGGAACATCACCGACGACAGCTTGACCCCGTCCACGCGGTCGATGAACCGATCGACACAGAGGATCTGCATCGCGAACGCCACGGCACAGCACAGCACCACCACATCGCCGAGATACAGCGCGCCGATCCCGCCCGACAGGCATAACAGGTACAGCCCGACCGTCGCGATCCCAACGGCAACGAACACCGATACACTCGGCTTTCGGCCGAAGAACAGCCCGATCAGCGGCACAAACACGATATACAGCGCAGTGAGGAACCCCGCCCGTCCCGCCGCGGCAGCGCCGTCGGGGTACATCGCGATCCCGAACTGCTGAAAGTTCACGGCAACGGCGAGCAGCGCGCCGCAGCATCCGCCGGCGAGCATCAGGTCCCGTCGCCCCTTGTTGTCCCGCTCCAAAAGCGGCAGCCCGCGCATCCCGCGCGTCACGCCCGCCACCGGCACCAGCGCGGCGGCGGCGATGAACGAGCGCACCGCGTTGAGCGTGAACGGCTCGATCAGCCCGGCAGCGGCGTCCTGGGCGACGAACGCCACGCCCCATATCATCGCGGCGAGCAGCAACAGCCCCGCCGACAGTATCTCCTGCTTTTTCATCCGCATAGCCCTCCACCGTGTATCTTATAACAGGTGTCGGGCTTTGTCAACCGCCTGCCGAGACGGGCGAGGGCAAGTCGGTTTTTCGCGAATATGGTTGAAATACACGATATCTTGTGGTATAATCAAGCTGCACTCTTATATGTAGGAGGATATTATGAAGAAATTCGTGATTATTACGATCGTGTTGATGCTCGTCGGCGCTGGTGCGCTCGGCTACTCGACCTACCACTATCTCGATGTGACCGGCGCTCTGGACAAGGCGACGCCGGACGAGGCGACCGCCGCGACCGTTGACGAAGCGGCAACTACCGCGCCCGCGACCGAGACCGCTGACAACTCCGGCGCGGTCGAGGGGATCTTTGCCGAGAACACCGACAAGGCCGTCTCTGCCGTCAGCGCGATGAGCAAGGAGCAGAAGGTCGGCCAGCTGATCCTGGGCATCTGCTCGGATACCGAAGCGGCGGCGACCGATCTGAACCGCTACTCGCTGGCGGGGCTGTACTTCCAGAATTCTAACTTTGACTACATGACCCCCGACGAGGTCAAGGCGCTGCTGAGCTCCTATACCGCGACCGCCAAGACCGCGCCTATCCTTGCCGTCGAGGAGGAGGGCGGCTATCACGCCACCGTGTCCGACCACGACGCGTTCTATGAGTACAGCTTTGACTCGCCGCGCAACCTGTATGAGACGGGCGGGCTGTCCGCGGCAGAAGCCGCCGAGGACGAAAAGGCGGATATGCTCTCGATGCTCGGCGTGAACCTGAACCTCGCACCGGTGGTCGATCTGCCCAACGATATCAGCCAGATCATGTACTCGCGGTCGCTGTGCGGCGATGCCAACGTCACCGCCCAGTTCGCCGCCTATGTCGCCCGCGTCAGCCAGTCAAAGGGCGTTTCCGTCGCCCTCAAGCACTATCCCGGCTACGGCACCATCCCCGACAGCTATGACCCCGTTGTCACCGATACCCGCGACGCCGAGACCATCAAGACCGTCGACTCTGTCCCGTTCAAGGCGGGCATCGACGCCGGCGCGCACTTCGTGATGATGTCGAACGTCGTGGTCGAGAGCATCGACCCCGTGCATACCGCGGCGCTCTCGCCCGAGCTGCACCGGATGCTGCGCGAGGACCTGGGATTTAGCGGTATCATCATCACCAACCAGCTCGACGCCGCCGACTACTCTGCCTACAGCGACGGCCGCGCCGCTGCGGTATCGGCGATCCTCGCCGGCAACGATATGATTATCGTCAGCGACTATGCCACCGCCTATACCGACCTGCTCTCGGCGGTCAACGACGGCACCATCCCCACCTCGACACTCGACAGCATCTGTACCCGCATCCTCGCCTACAAGTACACCGCGGGGATCATGAAGTAGAGTGAAGAGTGAAGAAGAAGAAACGCTGCGCGTTTTGGATTCCTAAAAATGTCCGAGCGCCTGAGTGACCGCAATTTTCTGCTTTCCATTTTCCATTCTCCTGTTTTTCGCTTTCCATTTGTCCGTTGGCCGGTGGATCATTGATGACAAAATTGTTGTCAAAAATAGCAAAAAAATCATCAAAACCCCTTTTAATTTTTGTATTTTTATGTTAAAATTATTATAAATATATTTGTATATTAGAATTATGGCGGATGCGCCATCGTTCGAACCACACAAGAAGGGGGTTTTTTCATGAGAATGACCAAGATCGTCTGTACGATGGGACCGGCGTGCGATAACGAGGAGACGCTGCTGAAGATGATCGACGCGGGGATGAACGTCGCCCGCTTCAACATGTCCCACGGCGAGTATGACGCGATGACCAAGCGGTTCGACCTCGTCAAGTCCGCTATCGAGAAGAGCGGCAAGACCGTCGCGCTGCTGCTGGACACCAAGGGCCCCGAGATCCGTGTGGGCACCTTCGCGACCGGCGCGGTGATCCTCGAGCCGGGTCAGGAGTACCGCCTGTATGCCGCCGAGGGACACGGTGACGGCAACGGCGTCTCGCTCTCTTACCCGAAGCTGATCGACATCTTTCGCGGGAATGACAACAGCATCGGCCGCACCATCCTCTTCGACGACGGCAAGATCTCTGCCCGCGTCACCGGTGTCGAGCCCGACGCCATCGTCACCCGCATCATCACCGGCGGACGGCTCTCGAACCGCAAGAGCATCAACATCCCCGGCTATCATATCAACATGCCGTACATCAGCCAGAAGGACCGCGACGATATCGCGTTCGGGCTCAAGAACGGCGTCAACGTTATCGCCGCGTCGTTCGTGCGGTCTGCCGACGACGTGAAGATGCTGCGCGATTATATCGACTCGCTGGGGTACGAGGCGGTCGAGATCATCTCCAAGATTGAGAACCAAAGCGGCGTGGACGACATCGACCGCATCATCGAGCAGAGCAACGGCGTGATGGTCGCCCGCGGTGATATGGGCGTCGAGATCCCGTTCATGGAGCTGCCGGCGATCCAGAAGATGATCATCCGCAAGTGTGTCCTCGCGGGCAAGTATGTCATCACTGCCACCCAGATGCTCGAGAGCATGACGACCAACATCCGTCCCACCCGCGCCGAGATCAGCGATGTCGCCAACGCCGTCTATGACGGCACCTCGGCGGTCATGCTGTCCGGCGAGAGCGCGGCGGGCGAGTATCCGGTCGAGAGCGTGCGCGCGCTCGCCGATATCTGTACCGAAGCGGAGAAGAACGAGAACCTCATGCTGCTGCGCGGCGCCTCGGCGACCCAGACGGATATGTCGGGATTCCGCGAGAATATCTGTGAAGCGGCGAAGATTGTCGCCGAGAACATCAACGCCAAGGCAATCATCGCCGAGAGCAAGACCGGCGCGGTCGCCCGCGCGATGGCGCGATGCCGCCCGAACTGTCCGATCATTGCGGTCGTCACCTCGGCTCAGGTATGCAGGAAGCTGTGCCTGAGCTGGGGCGTCAGCCCGGTGCTGGGCGAGGAGAAGGAGAGCACCGACGAGATCACCGAGCAGGCGGTCGAGAAGGCGTTGTCCACCGGGATCGTCAATCGCGGCGACACCGTCATCGTCATCAGCTCCAACAAGACGGTCCCCACCGCGGGCACCGATACGCTGAACATTCGGATCGTATAAGCTGCGATTCAACATACAGAACACCTGTTTCTGACCGAATCCATCAAGTATAGGAGGGATAACCATGCATGCTCCCACACGACGGCTGCTCTCGCTATTGCTGTGCGCGGTGCTGATGACGGGGGCTGTGATGATGCCGGTGTCAGCCGACACAGTCGAAATAACCGATGCCGCTCACAGCGAGGTCTACCGTGTCAGCGACGCCGATGAGCTGCCCGATCCCGATGAGGCGATCGCCGACGCCGATGCGTACAGCATCATCGTGGACAGCGAGGTCGTGCTGACTGTCGAGCAGAAGGACACCCCCGCCGTCACCGGCACTTCCGACAGCACCGACTACTCGTATGCGGTCGACTTCACTATCCCCATGACGAACAAGCAGGTCTACATCGCGGGGCTGACCGCCGACAACGTGGCGACAGTGCAGCAGGCGGTGGTGAACAGCTATACCGGCAGCGCGAACTTTGACATCACCGCGCTCGACTTCATCGACTGTGAGAAGGATAGCATCAACGGCAGCGGCGACGACGATCTGTGCTGGGCTGCCGCCGCAGCGAACCTGCTGTACTACTCGGGATGGGCGGCTCAGGCGGGCTTTAGCGACGCCGACGCCGACGATCTGTTCGAGCTGTACATCGACAACTTCACCGATGACGGCAGCGACTCGCTCTATGCTGTCGGATGGTTCTTCAACGGCATCGACCCCAACGCCCTCATGTACGGCACGGGCGCGGCACTTCGGGACAGCAGCTCGGGCGGGTATCTGACCGACTATGCCTATGATCGGGTGACGCATGAAGCGAGCATCAGCGACGACTTCTCCATTGGGCTGCCGCTCGCGTTCGCCGATCTGCGCGCGGGATATGCTGTGAACCTGAACATCACCGTCCAGCAGTACGGAGGCACCAACGGACATGCCCAGACGCTGTGGGGATATGTCATCAACAACGCCTATCCCGAGACCGACGCCCGACACTATGAGATGGTGTTCCTGACCGACTCGGACTCGGACAAATACTACACCGAGCGCCGGGATGCGCCGAATATTCTGAACGGCTATGCGCTGCTCGAAAGCAGCGGGGCGCTGTACTATAGCTTCGGCGGCAATAACGGCTACGGCATACTGGACGACTTCAACAGTCTTGTCCCCTACTCCGATGCGGTCGAGAAGGAGACCTCGACCACCGTCACCAAGAACATGAAAACCTCGCCCGACCTATCGACGACCGTGGCGCTGTACGACAGCGACGGCAGACAGCTGACGGGGATTATCCCCGCGGGCGAGAGCTTCTCGGTTGTCGCCGAGGTGCACAACATCGCACAGGGCTCGTTCTACAGCTCGTTCACCTTCTCCTACTCGGTGAAAGACAGCAGCGGCAGGACGATTGTCTCTGACTCAACGAACTACGGCACCAGCAGCCTGCCGACCGGGTACTACTGGACCTTTGACGACATGGATGCGCTGGAGCTGTCCGCGGGCGACTATACCCTGACGGTCAGCGCTCTTCCGAGGAACAGCAGCGTCAGCGAGGCGTATCGGTACAACAACACCTATACCGCCACCCTGTCGGTGCGCGACACCTACCTTTCGGGCGACGCCGACGGCGATGATGTGATATCGGTAACGGATGTGACCGCGATCCAGCGCACGCTGGCAAAGCTGAGCACCCGCGCCAGCGCCGATCTGATCCGCGTGCGCGGCGATGTGACCGGCGATATCCTCGATATCCTCGACGCCACCGCGATCCAGCGGTATATTGCCGATCTCGACTGCTACTGGCGCGTCGGCACCACCGCCGTATATGATACGGATATCCTCTAGAACATTATCAATAGTAGTACACATAATCGCTAAAGGAACCCAACGCTCTATGCGCTAAATACCATCGGGGCTGCCGCATGTGTCATCATGTGGCAGCCCCGGTTTCATTGAGCTAAATTCTATTATCAGTCCTTGCGCGGGGGTCTGCGGCGGCGGGAGCCGGAGTCCCTGCGGGGCTTGCGCTCCGCGGTGATATCGTTCTCGGGGGTGAGCCCGTCGACCTCGATGAGTACGTCGCGGCGGCTAAGGTTCAGCCGACCCTTGTCGTCGATCTCGAGCACCTTGACACGGATGACGTCGCCGACGTTCACCACATCGGTGACGTGATCGGTGCGCTTGACGTCGAGGTGGCTGATATGCACCAGCCCCTCCTTGCCCGGAGCGATCTCGACGAACGCGCCGAAGTCCATGATGCGCGTCACGCGGCCGAGATACATCGCGCCCGGCTCGGGGTCGGTGGCGATGGTCTGTACGATGTCGATGGCGCGGCGGCACTTCTCGATATCGAGACCGCTGACAAAGACCTGTCCGATCTCGCCCTCTTCCTCGATGTCGATCTTGACCTCGCACGCGGCCTGGATCTCCTTGATGACCTTGCCGGACTTGCCGATGACCTCGGCGATCTTGTCGGCAGGGATGGTGGTGGTGAGCATCTTGGGCGCATAGGGCGAGAGCTCCTGTCGCGGCTCGGCGATCGCCTTGAGCATGACTTCGTCAAGGATATAGTTGCGCGCCTTGTGGGTCTTCTCGAGCGCTTCCTTCACCATCTCGGGCGTCAGACCCGAGATCTTCAGATCCATCTGGATCGCGGTGATGCCGTCGTGGGTACCGGCGACCTTGAAGTCCATATCGCCGAAGAAGTCCTCGAGGCCCTGGATATCGACCATCGTCATCCAGCGATCACCCTCGGTGATCAGCCCGCAGGAGATACCGGCGACCGGCGCCTTGATCGGAACGCCGGCGTCCATCAGCGACAGCGTGGAGCCGCATACCGAACCCTGAGAGGTGGAGCCGTTAGAGGAAACGACCTCGGAGACCATACGGATGGCATAGGGGAACTCCTCAAGCGAGGGGATGACCGGCAGCAGCGCACGCTCGGCGAGCGCGCCGTGACCGATCTCGCGGCGGCCGGGACCGCGCGAGGGGCGGGTCTCGCCGACCGAGTAGCTCGGGAAGTTGTAGTGGTGCATATAGCGCTTGGACTCCTGCTCGTCGATACCGTCGAGCATCTGCATATCGCCGACCGAGCCCAGCGTGGTGATGGTCAGCACCTGGGTCTGGCCGCGGGTGAACATACCCGAGCCGTGGACGCGGGGCAGGATGCCGACCTCGCTCGCGAGCGGGCGGATATCGTCCATGCCTCTGCCGTCGACGCGTTTCTGCTCGTCGAGCAGCCAGCGGCGGACGATGAACTTCTGGGTCTTGTAGAGGCACTCGTCGATCTTCGCCTCGCTCTCGGGATAGAGCTCGTCAAATTTCTCGTGCACCTTCTCATAGATGGGCTTGAGCCGCTCGTCGCGGACGGTCTTGTCGTCGGTGTCGAGCGCGAGCTTGATATCCTCTTCAGCAAACGCCTTGATCGCCTCGAACATATCGTGATCCGGCTCGTTAGAGGGATAGTCGAACTTGGGCTTGCCGATCTCGGCGACGATGCCCTTGATGAACTCGATGATCTTCTGGTTCGCCTCGTGGCCTGCCATGATGGCGTTGTACATCACCTCGTCGCTGACACAGTTCGCGCCCGCCTCGATCATCGCGATGCGGCTGTCGGTAGAGGCAACGGTGGTCGCCATATCCGAGACCTTGCGCTGCTCAGAGGTGGGGTTGATGACGATCTCGCCGTCGACCAGACCGACCGATACGCCGGAGATCGGGCCGCTCCACGGGATGTCCGAGATCGAGATAGCGATCGAGGTACCGATCATCGCGGCGATCTCGGGCGCACAGTCGTGATCCACGGACATGACGGTCGCGACGATGGCGACGTCATTGCGCATATCCTTGGGGAACAGCGGGCGGATAGGACGGTCGATCACGCGCGAGGTCAGCACCGCCTTCTCGGTCGGGCGACCCTCTCTCCTGAGATAGGAGCCGGGGATGCGACCGACGGCATAGAGCTTCTCTTCAAAGTCGACCGACAGCGGGAAGAAGTCGATCCCGTCGCGCGGCTTTGCCGACGCGGTCGCGGTCACCTGTACAACGGTGTCGCCGTAGCGCACCAGACACGAGCCGTTCGCAAGCTGTGCCATTTTGCCGGTCTCGATGATAAGGGGTCTGCCGGCGAGTTCGGTCTCAAATACGCGGTACTTGTCAAAGACCATGGGTTTGTTAGCCATAATAATCCTCCTGTAAAATAATTATTCTCACAGGATCTCAACCCGGATTTAGCAATAAAATAAGGAGGAACCGGCGTGGTGACAGCGCGTTTCCTGCTTATTTTACCGCTAAATGCCCGAGGTCAAAAACCTGTTACTAAACGAAATGCAGGGCAAACGCACGGTGACGTTTGCCCTCTTTGCTGCGATTACTTACGGATACCAAGACGCGCGATGATAGAGCGGTATCTCTCGATGTCCACCTTGATGAGATAGTCGAGCAGCGCACGGCGCTGACCGATCATCTTGAACAGACCGCGGCGGGAGTGATGATCCTTCTTGTGGATCTTCAGGTGCTCGGTGAGGTCGTTGATACGCTTCGTCAGCAGCGCGATCTGAACCTCCGGCGAGCCGGTATCGCCCTCGTGGGTCGCATACTCCTGCATGATAGCAGTCTTCTCTTCTTTCAGCATCATTTTCACCCTTTCATAAGAAGTACGTGCCGGATAGTAACGGGCAGGTGAAATCCTCACAGAGGCGCAATCCCCGAAACCATCAGGACGTTATCGCACGGGTCGTCGAACCCGACGCTAACTGATACTATATCATATTATTCCGAAAAAGTAAAGAAAAATCTTTTCTGCGGCTCTATGCTGCGGCTCTATGCTGTGGCTCTATGCTGTGGCTCTATGCTACGGCTGTTCGAGCTGCTCGCGCCTGAGCTGTCCGGCATAGGCGTGCATCTGCTCGCGCTGCTCCTTGTCGAGCACACGGTACGCGGTGACGAGCGCCTGCTCCTCCTTCGACAGCCAGTAGATGGGCTCCATCTGCTCCCCCGGCGAGTGGAGCAGGTTCGGCTCCTCGCTCTTGGGCAGCAGCGCCTCGACCGGCACCTGAAAGATCTTGGCGAGCTTGACGAGGGTCGCAAGATTCGGCAGGGTGGTGCCGCTCTCATAGTAGCTGTAGGCGGAGCGGTCAAGGTTCAGCGCGGCGGCTACCTGCGCCTGTGTCAGCGCGCACTTGACGCGGTATTCGCGCAGCGTCTCACCGATATAATTGTCATATGGCTTTGGCTTACTCATACGTCATTCCTCTTCTCATTTCCCGACCTTATTATAACGTGAAAATCATTCACATCGACAAGTTTGTGAGAAACGTTCACATCCGCCGTTCTTCCAAAGGAAGAAATGAATTTTTCTCTTGAAAAATGCCGCATAATGCGCTATAATATGTTGTGCCCGAGAGAAAAGAGAATATTCGCTGGAGTAGCTCAGTTGGTAGAGCAGCTGATTCGTAATCAGCAGGTCGCGTGTTCAAGTCACGTCTTCAGCTCCAGAAACCGGCATCCGAAAGGATGCCGTTTTGCTATATTTTGATAGAAGTCGCGACCTGCTGCGGGGTCCCCACAGCGCCATCGGCGATGTGGGGAAAGGACGAGCGGCAGAGCGATACGGGAATCGACCGTCAGGGCGGTTCCCCATAAGCGACGCACGCGAGGACGTAGTCGCGTGTCAAGTCACGTCTTCAGCTCCAGAAACCGGCATCCGAAAGGATGCCGTTTTGCTATATTTTGATAGAAGTCGCGACCTGCAGCAAAAAATTGAAAATGGAAAGTGAAAAATTTCGGTCACTCGCTATGCTAGGACAATGATAGAAAACTAAAACCCGACAGCGGGGTCATTCTGAGGGCGTGCCCGAAGAATCTTAGTGTGCTGACGGGGTTTATCCCTGTGATTTCACAGGAAATCACAACGCCTGTGTGCTCAGATCCTTCATTTCGCTGTGCTGTCGCACAGCTCCATTTAGGATGACACAGACACAGGTTCTCGTTCTAGGAATCCAAAACGCGACGCATTTTCCACAACTCTTCACTCTTCAATCTTCACCCTTCGCGCGCATTTCGTATAGCCATCACCGATTATTGCTTCAGCAAAATCGGTGGGCATATAAATCTTTTTACTTTATAAGAAACGAGCAGTTTCTTATAAAGAAGAAAACGGGGCTGTCACACAGCCCCGTTCGGTATCGTATGGTTTATCTCTCGCTGATTCGGCGGTACGGCTGCTCTTCGGCGACGCTGATATAGGCGGGGCGGATGATCTTGCCCGCGTTGATCAGCTCCTCGATGCGGTGCGCCGACCATCCCGCGATGCGCGCGACTGCGAACAGCGGGGTGTACAGCTCCTTGGGCAGCCCGAGCATCTTATAGACAAATCCCGAGTAGAAGTCCACGTTCGCCGACACGCCCTTGTACATCTTGCGGTGGTTCGCGATGACCTCGGGGGCGAGCCGTTCGATCCGCGCATAGAGCGCGTACTCCTTCTCCTTGCCCTTCTCGTGGGCGAGCCGCTCGACAAATCCCTTGAACACCCGCGCGCGGGGATCGGAGATCGAGTAGACCGCGTGCCCGATACCATAGATTAGGCCGGAGCGGTCGTACGCCTCCTTCATCAGGATCTTCTCGAGATAGGCGGCGATCTCATCGTCGTCCTTCCAGTCGCGGATGTTGCGCTTGATATCGCTCATCATGCCCATCACGCGCAGGTTGGCGCCGCCGTGCTTGGGGCCCTTGAGCGAGCACAGCGCCGCCGCGATCGCCGAGTAGGTATCGGTGCCCGACGAGGTGACGACACAGGTGGTGAAGGTCGAGTTGTTGCCGCCGCCGTGCTCGGCATGCAGGATCAGCGCCATATCCAGCACCATCGCCTCGAGCGGCGAAAACTGCTTGTCGGCGCGCAGCGTGCGCAGGATCATCTCGGCGGTCGGCTCACACGGCTCGGGGTTGTGGATATATAAGCTCTCGCCCTTATTATAGTAGTTATATGCATGATACGAGTAGACCGACAGAAGCGGGAACAGCGAGATCAGCTTCAGGCACTGGCGCAGCACGTTGTCGATCGACAGGTTCATCACATCGTTGTCATAGGACGCGAGCGTCAGCACCGACTTTGCCAGCGAGTTCATCATATCCCTGGACGGCGCCTTGAGCACAACATCGCGCACAAAGTGCTTGGGCATCGTGCGCGAGTCAGACAACAGGCGGGTAAAGTCGCGCAGCTCCTGCTCGTTGGGCAGCTTTGAGAAGAGCAGCAGATACACGACCTCCTCGAACCCGTACCGGTTATCCTCGTCACATCCGCGGATAATATCCTCGACGTCGATCCCGCGGTAGAACAGCTTGCCGTCGGTCGGCACCGTCACGCCGTCGACGATCTTGTTCTGGCGGATCTCGCTGACCTCGGTCAGTCCGGTGAGCACGCCCTTGCCGTTGAGATCGCGCAGCCCGATATTGACGTTATACTTCTTGTACAGCTCCCTGTCGATGGGGCCGCGTTCGATACAGCCGGCCGTGAGCTGCTGGATCCTCTTATCCTGGGTACTCAGATGGGGCATATGGTCACTTCCTTTGATGGGCGGTATGGTTTATCGTACACAGTCTTTTCGTTATTATACCGTACTTTCGCGGTTTAGTCAAATAACAGATGAAAGAAGGTGCCAAATCCCGTTTTTTCACAGAAAGCACCGGATTTGTTCACAATTTGTTCACAATTCTACCACCCTCTTCTCACATTGACACCCTATACTATAGCCGTACTCAAGAGAGACCCCACCGCCAAGGAGGAAGAAAAATGGCTTTCACATACATCTTCAGACGAGTAGAAAAGAAATATATGCTCACCGCGCAGCAGTACGACTATATCATGAGCCGCATCGCCGACAGGATGCACGTCGATGATTACGGCGAGAGCCAGATCAACAACATCTACTTCGATAACACCGACGACGAGCTCATCGAGACCTCGCTCCAGAAGCCCGCATATAAAGAGAAGCTGCGGCTGCGCGCCTACGGCGAGCCGACCCTCGAGTCGACCGTGTTCTTCGAGATCAAGAAGAAGTACAAGAGCGTCGTCTATAAGCGCCGCGTCTCGATGTCGCTGAGAGAGGCGTATGACTATATCGAGAACGGCAACCTCCCTGAGCACCTGGAGGGGAACATCCCGCAGGAGATCGACTACATGGTTCGCCGCTATGACCTCAGGCCCAAGGCATACATCGGCTATCGGCGCATCGCGATGGTCAGCAACGACGACCCCGAGCTGCGCATCACCTTCGACCGTGATCTGACGGCGCGGTATGACGATCTGCGGTTGGAGCACGGTGCCCACGGCGACGCGATCCTGCCCGATGATGTCTGTCTCATGGAGATCAAGATTCCCGGCGCGATGCCGCTGTGGCTGGCGCACATCCTCAGCGAGGGCGCGATCTTCCCTCATTCGTTCTCCAAGTTCGGCAACGCTCACATCCGGCACAAGTTTGGGCTTCGCACCGCCTGATCGGATCATTCTGCTATCAATTAGGATTAGGAGGAATATCTCATGTTCAGCAGCATACTCACTACCGAAAGCTTAACGCTCACCCAGGCGCTCATCTGCTCCGGCGTCGCGCTTGTACTGGGCTTTATCACCGCGATGGTCTACCGGTTCCGCTCCTACTGCTCGAAGAACTTCGCCGTCACCCTGACGCTGCTGCCCGCGATCGTCACCATGCTCATCATCATGGTCAACGGCAACCTCGGTACCGGCATCGCCGTGGTCGGCGTGTTCAGCTTGGTGCGGTTCCGTTCCCAGCCGGGCAACTCGCGCGAGATCCTCGCGATCATGCTCTCGATGGCGATCGGGCTTGCGTGCGGCACCGGCTACGTCACCTATGCCGCGTTCGGCGCGGTGCTCATCTCGGTGCTGTGGATCATCCTGTTTGCCACCCCGTTCGGCAACACCGCCAAGAAGGAGCTGAAGATCGAGATCCCCGAGAACCTCGACTATGAGGGGCTGTTCGACGATATCTTCAAGGAATATACCACCGGCAACGAGATCATCACCGTCAAGACCGTCCAGATGGGCAGCGTCTATGAGCTGCGTTATCATATCAACCTCAAAAGGGACAAGAGTGAGAAGGAGTTCATCGACGCGTTGCGCGCCCGCAACGGCAACCTGCCCGTATCCTGCGGCAGGGTCAAGAACGAAGCCGAGCTGTAGAAAAGGGCTCCAACACACGATGGCGCAGCCATCCTCGAAAGAAATCTATGCAAAAGTACAGAAAGCCGGTCTGCCTGCTACTGGCGGCGCTGTGTCCGACAGCGAGAACGTGAAGATCACCCACAGCGGCGTGTACCGGATCATAGGGGCACTCGATGACGGCAAGCTGAAGGTGGATACCGACAGCGACGACGAGACCGTCGTACTCGTGCTCGACAACGCGCCGATCAATAACACCGACGGCGCATGGGCGGGCTCTGAGATCGTCATGCCCAGCAGAATATAGCGTACTCCTTTCCTGAATAATGAATAGCAAACACGGCAGCGGGTTCACTCCATCGGAGGAACCCGCTGTTGTGTGGTTTCGGATGCAAAAAAAGGAGGGGCTGTCGCAAAACAGAAAAATGTCATTCAAAACGCCGGTGAAGAATCTGAAAGTGCCCACCTTTCGGTCAGATTGGACATGACAGGTGTAATCATATGGGATAGATTGCACTCTAAGATACTTCGCTAATGCTCAGGATGACACACTGAGGGGCTATCGCATTTCTTAGTGCGACAGCCCCTCCGGATACATTCGGGATAGTTATGCTTTGCCGACGGAGCCGAAGATCTCCATCTTCTCCTTGACCTTCGCCTTGATCGCCTCGGTACCGGGAGCGAGCAGCTTTCTGGGATCGAAGCCCTTGCCCTGCCGATCCTTGCCCGCCTCGATGTAGGCGCGGGTCGCCTCGGCGAACACGATCTGGCACTCGGTGTTGACGTTGATCTTGGAAACGCCCAGCGCGATCGCCTTCTGGATCATGTCGTCGGGGATGCCGGTGCCGCCGTGAAGAACCAGCGGCATGATGCCGGTCTTCGCCTGGATGGCGTCGAGCGTCTCGAACGAGAGGCCCGGCCAGTTCTCGGGATAGACGCCGTGGATGTTGCCGATACCGGCAGCCAGCATCGTCACGCCGAGGTCGGCGATCAGCTTGCACTCATCGGGATCGGCGCACTCGCCCATACCGATGACGCCGTCCTCCTCGCCGCCGATGGAGCCAACCTCTGCCTCGATGGACAGGCCCTTCTCCTCACAGATAGCGACGAGCTCCTTGGTCTTCTCAAAGTTCTCTTCGATCGGATAGTGCGAGCCGTCGAACATGATGGACGAGAAACCCGCCTCGATGCACTTCTTCGCGCCTTCATACGAGCCGTGGTCGAGGTGCAGCGCAACCGGAACGGTGATGCCAAGCTCCTCGAGCATACCCTCTACCATGCCGACGACGGTCTTGTAGCCGCACATGTACTTGCCTGCGCCCTCGGACACACCGAGGATGACCGGAGACTTGAGCTCCTCTGCAGTCAGCAGGATCGCCTTCGTCCACTCGAGGTTGTTGATGTTGAACTGACCGACAGCATAGTGGCCGGCCTTTGCCTTGGTGAGCATTTCTTTAGCGTTTACTAATGGCATAATCATTCCTCCGTTTTCATGAATATAGTATGAAATCACTTCCATAAAATGATTATACCCCACCCTATCCGGTATTTCAATAACAATAGAGAAAAATGATTGATAAATTCTTCTCTATCGTTTATAATAGGAGGTGATTTTGGAAAGGAGCACCCGCTATGCCGTTTATCCATGCGAAATTTTCGACCCCCGTGTCGAAGGAACAGGAGCTTGTCCTCAAAGAGAGGATGGGCGATGCGATCACGCTGCTCAACAAGTCCGAGCGCTACCTCATGGTCGAGATCGAGGGGGAGCGCCGGCTCTACTTCGGCGGCAGGAACGACGAGCCGATCGCGTTCTTTGACGTATCGCTGCTGCACGCAGCCGATCGCGCCTCATACGAGAAGCTGACCGCGCGGCTGTGCGCGATCGCGCTCGAGGTGCTTTCTATCCGCGGCGAGAACGTATATGTGAAATTTGAGGAGACCGAGAACTGGGGCTATAACAGCTTTATGTTCTGATCCCGCTACTCAGAAAGGACTATCCGATGAAAAGCTATCGCAAGGAGCTGTGGTTCCATATCCCCGCCCGTCGGCGCATCGTCAACATCACCCAAGAGGTCCAGTCGGCGATCGACGAGAGCGGGATCCGCGAGGGGCTGGTGCTGGTCAACGCCATGAACATCACCGCCTCGGTATTTATCAACGACGACGAAGAGGGGCTGCACCGGGACTATGAGACATGGCTCGAGACGCTCGCCCCCGAGAAGCCCTACAGCCGCTATCACCACAACGGGTTCGAGGATAACGCCGACGCCCACCTCAAGCGCACCGTCATGGGGCGCGAGGTGGTGTGTGCCGTGACCGACGGCGCGCTCGACTTCGGCACATGGGAGCAGATATTCTACTATGAGCTCGACGGCAACCGCCGCAAGCACGCGCTCATCAAGATCATTGGCGAGTAACGCCGACAGGAAGGAAGGTTATGAGATGAAGATCGTTGTACTCTCCGGCGGGCTGTCCTCGGAGCGCGATGTGTCCATCCTCTCGGGGTCGAAGATCGCGGCAGCGCTGCGCTCCCGCGGGCACAAGGTCGTCCATATCGACAGCTTCATGGGGTATGAGGAGCCGATTGACGACCTCGGCGCGCTGTTCGAGAGCGGCTATGATTTTTCTG
Organism: uncultured Ruminococcus sp.; assembly: GCA_905233755.1. Classification (GTDB taxonomy): domain Bacteria; phylum Bacillota; class Clostridia; order Oscillospirales; family Acutalibacteraceae; genus Ruminococcoides. Next base: position 44,589 of record CAJODM010000009.1, on the reverse strand, counting down.
AGAGCGCCAGGGTCTATGACGCCGAGCCCGACCTCGATGAGGTCCGGTCGATGCGCAAAAATCGCGACAACGCCTACTTCGGCGACCATGTGCTCGAGCTGTGCCGCATGGCGGACATCACGTTCCTCGGGCTGCACGGCGGCGAGGGCGAGGACGGCAGGGTGCAGGCGGCGCTCGAGCTGTTCGGCATCCGCTATACCGGCACCGATCAGCTCGGTGCGGCGATCGCCATGCACAAGGGCGTGACCAAGGGCATCTTCCTGAACTCGGGCGTGCCCACCCCCCAGAGCCGGCTGTACCGCCGCAGCTTTACCGATGACGATGCGCTTGCCGCGTGGACGGCGTTCCCGTGTGTAGTCAAGCCGTGCTCGGCGGGCTCGTCGGTCGGCGTCAGGATCGTAGAGGATCGACGCGACTTTGTCGATGCGATGCAGTTCGCGTTCTGCTATGACGAGGACGTGCTGGTTGAGGAGTATATCAGCGGACGCGAGTTCTCGGTGGGGATCCTCGACGGCAAGGCGCTGCCGGTCATCGAGATCATTCCGACAGAGGGGTTCTATGATTATGTCAACAAGTATCAGTCCGGCAGGACGGTCGAGATCTGTCCTGCCAAGCTCGATCATAAGATCGCACAGCGGATGCAGCACGAGGCACAGCACGCGTTCGAATCGCTGCGGATGAAGGTGTACGGCAGGGTAGATTTCCTGCTTGATGAACGGGGCGGGCTGTACTGTCTCGAGGCGAATACCCTGCCCGGGATGACGCCGGTGTCGCTGCTCCCGCAGGAGGCACAGGCGGCAGGGATCGACTATCCCGAGCTGTGCGAGCGCATTGTCCGCCTCTCGCTGCAGAAATACGCTGATAAAGACAAAGGAGCGACTACATGAAGCCCATCACCCTCGGCGAGGTTGCCCGTGCGTGCGGCGGCACGCTGCACGGCGCGCGCGATGACGCCGTGATCACCGCTGTCACGACCGACAGCCGTCAGGTGCGCGACGGCGCGCTGTTTGCGGCGATCGTCGGCGAGCGCGTCGACGGACATCGGTTTATCGACGACTGTATTACAGCCGGCGCGACGGCGGCGCTGTGCGAGAAGGCGCCGCAAAGCGACGTCCCCTATATCCTTGTCGATTCGACCCGTGAGGCGCTCATGGACGTCGCCGCCTACTACCGCTCGCTGTTCGATATCCCGTTTATCGGGATCACCGGCTCGGTCGGCAAGACCACCACCAAGGAGTTCATCGCCGCGGTGCTGTCGACGACCTACTGCGTCCACAAGACCGCCGGCAACTTCAACAACGAGCTGGGCGTCCCGCTGACGCTCTTCTCGCTCGAGGAGCACCACGAGGTCGCCGTCATCGAGATGGGGATCTCGGATTTCGGCGAGATGACGCGGCTCTCGCGCATGGTGCGGCCCGATCTCTCGGTCATCACCAACATCGGGCGATGCCATCTCGAGAACCTTGTCGACCGCGACGGGGTGCTCAGAGCCAAGACCGAGATGTTCACCTATCTGTCCGATACCGGTTGCATCATCCTCTGCGGCGACGACGATAAGCTCGCCACTGTGCGCGCGTATCGGGGGATCCGGCCGATCTTCTACGGCACCGATCCGTCGATGCCCTACTATGCCGACAACATCCGCGAGAACGCGCTCGACGGCGTATCGTGCACCCTGCACCACGGCGATACCGCGATCGACGTGATGATTCCCGCGATCGGGCGGCATATGGTGCTCGGCGCGCTGTGCGCGATGGCGGTGGGCGATACCCTCGGTGTACAGCCCCAAGCGATCCGAAGCGGGATCGAAGGGTTTAGGAACGTCGGGTCGCGCTCGCGCGTGGTGCACACCGACCGGCTGACCGTCATCGACGACTGCTACAACGCCAACCCCACCTCGACCATGGCGGGGATCGACACCCTGTCCTCCCTTTCGGGACGGCGGGTCGCGGTGCTTGGCGACATGAAGGAGCTCGGCACAGATGAGCGCGCGCTGCATCGCACGGTCGGCGCCTATGCCAAGGAGCGCGGGATCGACCGGCTGATCGCCGTGGGCGAGCTGTCCGAGGAGACCGCCGCGGGATTCGGCAGCGGTGCGTTTTACTATCCGACGGTCGACGACTGTCTGCATGCGATCGACACGCTGCTCTGTAACGGCGATACCGTGCTCATCAAGGCGAGCCACAGCATGCACTTCGAGCAGATCGTCGCCGCAATCACCTGAGAGGGACGATAGATGAAGCTGATATCATGGAACGTCAACGGACTGCGCGCCGTTGTCAAGAAAGGGTTCGAGGACGTGTTCTCTGCGCTCGACGCGGACGTCTTCTGCCTGCAGGAGACCAAGCTGCAGGAGGGCCAGCTCGACCTTAGTTTCGACGGTTATGAGAGCTACTGGAACTATGCCGAGAAGAAGGGCTACTCCGGCACCGCGATCTTTACCCGTACGCCGCCGCTGTCGGTGCGCTACGGTATCGGGATCGAGGAACACGACCTCGAGGGACGGGTCATCACGCTCGAGTATGACGGGTTCATCCTTGTCACGGTCTACACCCCGAACGCCCAGAACGAGCTGCGCCGGCTCGATTATCGGATGCGGTGGGAGGACGACTTTCTCGCCTACATCCGGGCACTCGACAGGGACAAGCCGGTTATCTTCTGCGGCGATCTGAACGTCGCCCATCGGGAGATCGACCTCAAGAACCCTCAGAGCAACCGCCGCAACGCCGGCTTCACCGACGAGGAACGCGGCAAGCTCAGCGCCCTGCTCGATGCGGGGTTTACCGACAGCTACCGCTATCTCTATCCGGAGCAAGAGGGTGTGTACTCGTGGTGGAGCTACCGGTTCAACGCGCGGGCGAACAACGCCGGCTGGCGCATCGACTACTTCATCGTTTCCGACCGCCTGCGCGAGCGCATCACCGGCGCGCACATCCATACCGACATCCTCGGCTCCGACCACTGTCCGGTCGAGCTCGATATCGAGATTTGATAGCCATAGAAAAACCCCTTATGACCGGATCGCTCCCGTCATAAGGGGTCGTTGTTTCTGTCAGGATCCTGCCGCAGCTGCAGCATCCGCCGATAGATGATAGAATCGTTTGGCGTTGGCACAGGTGAGCCGCAGCAGCTCTTGTACCTCTATCCCGCGGATCTCGGCGATCCGCGCGGCGGTATAGGCGATGTTGCGGCTGTCGTTGCGCTCGCCGCGGTGCGGCACGGGCGAGAGGTACGGCGCGTCGGTCTCGAGCAGCAGCCGATCGAGCGGCACCGCTGCGGCGACCTCTACCGGAACGCGGGCGTTCTTGAAGGTGACGGTGCCGCCCAGCGAGATATACATCCCCAGGTGCACCACTTCCTTCAGCATTTCGACCGAACCCGAGTAGCAGTGCAGCAGCCCCTTTGGGCGGTACTTTCTGAGGCACGCCATCACGTCGCCGTGCGCCTCGCGGTCATGGATGACCACCGGCGCGTCGAGCTCCCTAGAGAGCTGTAGCTGCTGTTCGAACACGATTCTCTGGCGGTCGCGGTCGATATCCCAGTGATAGTCGAGCCCGATCTCGCCGATCGCGACTACCTTTTGGTGGCGGTAGAGTGCTGCGATCTGTGAGAGATAGTCGTCGGGCAGGTTATCGAGGTTCTCGGGGTGGATCCCCACACAGGCATACAGAAAGGGGTATCTCTCCGACAGCCCGATCACCGTCTGAGCAGATGGCAGATCGACGGCGGCATTCACGATGTAGGAGACCCCGCTGTTGGGCATCGCCGAGAGCAGCGCGTCGCGGTCGTCGTCGAACCACCGGTCGTCATAGTGCGCGTGCGCGTCAAAGATCGCCGCCATCAGCCGAGCTCGCCGCCGGGGAGGATATCGTCGTTGATCTCGACGATCCGCACGTTGCCGTCGGATTCTGCCGACAGGATCATCCCGCGGCTCTCGATCCCCATCATCTTGCGCGGGGCAAGGTTCGCGATATAGGCGATCTTCTTGCCGACCAGCGCAGCGGGATCATAGAACTCGGCGATCCCCGAGAGGATCGTCCGCTCGCCCTCGCCGTCGTCGAGGGTGAACTGCAGCAGCTTCTTGCTCTTCTTCACCTTCTCACACGCGATCACCTTTGCAACCCGGATCTCGATCTTGGCAAAGTCATCGATGGTGATCGTATCCTTGTGCACCAGAGCGGGCCGATCGGGGGTTTCGCTGTTCTTGATGATGGCGTTGAGCGCGTCGATCTCCTTCTCGACGTCGATACGCGGGAACAGCACCTCGCCCCGACGGACGGTGACGTCCGCCGGCAGCACGCCGAACCTGCCGGCGTTCTCATAGACGGCGACAGATGTCGCGCCGATCTGTTCGAACACCTTCGGCATGGTCGACGGCATGAACGCCGAGAGCAGGGTCGAGGCGATCCGGATGCTCTCGAGCAAATTGTACAGCACGGTCGCAAGCCGCGCGCGTTTACTCTCGTCCTTTCCGAGTACCCACGGCATCGTCTCGTCGATATACTTGTTCGCGCGGCTGATTAGCCGGAATATCTCCTCCAGCGCGAGGTTGAGCCGGGTGTTCTCGACGTGCTCGTCGACCTTGTCGCGCAGCGCGGTCGCAACGGCGATGAGGTCGGCGTCACAGTCGCCCTCCTGCCGATCATACGGCAAGGTGCCGCCAAAGTATTTCTCGATCATCGCGACGGTGCGGGACACCAGGTTCCCCAGCCCGTTCGCAAGGTCGGAGTTGATGCGGTTGATCATGATCTCGTTCGAGAACGAGCTGTCCGCGCCGAGCGCCATCTCGCGCATGATATGGTAGCGGATCGCGTCCGCGCCGTACCGCTGCCCGAGGATGAACGGATCGACCACGTTGCCCAGCGACTTTGACATTTTCTGACCGTTGAAGGTGATCCATCCGTGCACGGCGAGGTGTTTGGGCAGCGGCTGGTCGAGCCCCATGAGCATTGCGGGCCAGATGATCGCATGGAACCGCATGATGTCCTTGGCGACCATATGGACGTCGGCGGGCCAGTAGCGCCGATAGTCGTCGAACGCCTCGTTCTCGTACCCGAGCGCGGTGATATAGTTCGACAGCGCGTCGATCCAGACATAGACGACGTGTCCCGGATCGAACGTCACCGGGATCCCCCACGAGAAGCTCGTGCGCGAGACACACAGATCCTCGAGCCCGTACGTCTTCACGCCGTTCTCGTCGACCGAGGGCTGCAGAAAGTTGTTCACAAGCTCCACCGCACGGGTGCGCGGGCGGAGATAGTCGGTCTCGGTCAGCAGCGCCTCGATCCTCTGGGCAAAGGGTGTCATCTTCATGAAGTACGCCTCCTCGGCGGCCTCGATGACGTCGCGGCCGCACTCGGGACACTTGCCGTCCACGAGCTGGGACTCGGTCCAGAAGCTCTCGCACGGGGTACAGTACTTGCCCTTATACTCGCCCTTGTAGATATAGCCGCGGTCGTACAGCTCCCTGAAGATCTTCTGCACCGACTCGACGTGATAGTCGTCGGTAGTGCGGATATAGCGGTCATAGCTTATGTTCATGAACTGCCACAGCTTCTTGAAGACGGCGACGATGTCATCGACATACTGCTTGGGGGTGACGCCCTCCTCTTTCGCCTTCTCCTCGATTTTCTGACCGTGCTCGTCGGTGCCGGTGAGGAACATCACGTCGTATCCCTGCATCCGCTTGTACCGCGCGATCGAGTCGCACGCCACGGTGGTGTAGCAGTGCCCGATATGGGGGTTGCCCGACGGATAGTAGATCGGGGTGGTGATATAAAAGGTCTTCTTCTCACACATAGCTCTCACTCCTAAAAGTTCATACATCGCTATTATACCATAGATCGGCAGGATAAATCAACCACTTTTCCTCATCCGGATTCTGTGATATAATAACCGTGAAACGGAGGTGATGCGATGTGTCCTATCGCTGACGGGTACGGACGGCTGCATGCTGACTTTGAGCTCGTCTATGACGCAGACGGGGTGCTCGCTATGTATGAGCGGGGGATAGAGCCGGAGCGCATCTACTACCTCTCGCCGACAGCAGAAGGGCTGACAGAGGTGCTGCCGCTGTGCCGATGTGTCGCTGCTTCCGCCGATGAGCTGCGCGTGATCGACCGCGCCGCGGGCTCGATCGTGCCGGTCGGCGTGCTGCTGGGCAAGGGCGGGTTCGACGATCCCGCCGCGCTCAAGCCCCTGCTGCGCGCGCTCGGGCATCTCTCGATACGCGGGTGCTTTGTGCGCGCCGACAGCGAGCCGTCGCCCGCGCTCTTCTCCTACGGCTACCAGCGCGCAAAGCGGCTGTCGGCCACCCTGCCCGCGGGGGTGGGGTTTGTCGGATATCTCGACGCGCTATCGCTGTATGAGACACTCGACAGCGCGCAGCGTGAGCGGTTCTGCCGCAACGCCGCCATCACCGCCGCCCAGAACGCGACGGCGTTCTATGCAAAGCTGCTCTTATCCTGACAGCCGCCATACAAGAAAGCGCGCTTTGCGCGCATTTCGTATAGCCATCACCGATTATTGCTTTTGCAAAATCGGTGGGCATATCAATCTTTTCACTTTATAGGAAGCGAGAAGTTTCTTATAAAGCAAAAAATAAAATGTCATTCTGAGCTTTGCGTCAGAATGACATTTTTCTGTTCTGCCCATTGATGGTAATGATGGGCTACTTGCTCGGGCGGTAGGGGGTGTCCTCGAGCGGGAGCGAGGTGCGGAACCTGCCGTCATAGCGATAGTATGCCAGCGCGCACGCCGGTGCGGTCGGGATCATGCACAGCTCGCCGCAGCCCTTCGCGCCCAGTGAGTAGGGGAGCTTGTCGTGTTCGGCGGGCTGACAGAGGATGACCTCGAGCGCGGGGGCTTCGTCGGCGCGCATAAACCCGATCCGACCGAACCGCGACGACGGATAGCCGTCGATACACTCAAACTTCTCGGTGACGCCGTAGCCGATGCCCATCACCATCCCGCCCTCGATCTGGCCCTCGACGGACTGGATGTTCACCGGCGTGCCGACGTCGAACGCGGACACCGCCTTGGTGATCCTGCCGTTGTCATCGAGCACGATCAGTTGGACTCCGTAGGAGTACGAGATATGGCTGACGGGGTTCTCCTTGATCGCGCCGAGCGGGTCGGTCTTGGCGCTGTATTCGCCGAGGAACTCTTCGCCCTCCAATGCGGAAAGCGACCCCGCTTTCTGCAGCGCGAGGTGCAGCCTCTCGCCGACCCTGCGGGCGGCCTCACCGGTCATGACGGTCTGGCGCGAGGCGGTCGAGGTACCCGCGTCGGGGGTGCGCTCGGTATCGGCGGATTCGAAGTCGAACAGCGCGGGATCCAGCCCGCTGACATGACAGATCTCGGTCAGCACCATCTGTCCGATGCCCTGTCCCATGCACGCCGCCGAGGTGCGGATATGCACCCTGCCGTGCTCCACCGACAGCAGCACGCGGCCGATGTCCTTCTTGCCCATGCCGGTGCCCGAGTTCTTGAACCCGCAGGCGAGCCCGACATACTTGTTGGCATAGTAGATGTCCTTCACCGCGTCGAGGCACGCCTCCATGTTGGTGTTGGGATCGGCGGTCTGGCCGTTGGGGAGGATGTCGCCGGGCTTGATGGCGTTGCGGCGGCGCATCTCCCACGGGTCGATACCGACCATCTCGGCGAGCAGGTTGATGTTCATCTCGGTCGCAAAGCAACTCTGGGTGACCCCGAACCCGCGATAGGCGCCCGCGGGCACGTTGTTGGTATAAACAGACATCCCGAAGATGTCGATATTCTGATAGTTATACGGTCCGGCGGCATGGGTACACGCGCGGTGCAGCACCGGCCCGCCGAGCGACGCGTACGCGCCGGTGTCGGCGATGATGATGCCTTTCATCCCGGTGAGGATCCCGTTCTCGTCACAGGCGGTGGTGAACTCCATCTCCATAGGATGGCGCTTGACGTGATAGTCGAGCGACTCCTGACGGCTGTACTTCACCTTGACGGGCTTGTGCGTGATATATGCCATCAGCGCGGCATACGGCTGGACGGTCATGTCCTCCTTGCCGCCGAAGCCCCCGCCCACCAGCGGAGCGCGCACATGTACCTGCTCCTGAGACAGCCCGAGCGCTGCAGCGCACTCGCGCCGGACGTCATAGATGCTCTGGCTTGAGGTATAGATCAGCACCCCGTCCCCTTCGGGCAGCGCGACCGCACACTCCGGCTCCATGAACCCGTGCTCCTGCCACGAGGTCTTGTACTTGCGGGTGACGACGTACTTTGCGGTGCGGATCGCCTCGTCCGCGTTGCCGCGCACGAGGTTTGCGCGCGACATCACGTTGCCGTCCTCATGGATCAGCGGCGCGTCGCCGCGCAGCGCGTCATACGGCGAGTTCAGCGGCGTCAGCTCGGTATAGTCCACCTCGATGAGCGAGAGGATCTCGGGCAGAGACTCCTCCTTCACCGACGCGACCAGCGCGAGCACGTTGCCGACATACTTGGTGATATCGCCCTCGCCCAGCATCACATCCCAGTCCTGCTTGATGTGGCCGATCTTGTTGTGCGGCACATCGTCGCGCAGCAGTATCTCGACACAGTCGGGGTGGGTGAGCGCGCGGCTGACGTCGATGCGGTCGATGCGCGCGCGCGGGTACTTGGCATACAGGCCCTTAGCGTACAGCATCCCCTCAAAATACAGGTCGTCGGCAAAGACCCCGCTGCCGTTCACCTTCTCGCGCGCGTCGATACGCTTGGCGCGCTCGTTCATATGCAGGGCCGTCCTCGGCGCGGGGATTGCGCGCTTTTCGCGGAAGAAGTCCGCCGCCATCAGGATGGCGTCCTCGATCTTCTTGTACCCGGTACAGCGGCACAGGTTGCCCTTGATCGCCTCTTTCACCTCTTTGCGGGTGGGGGTGAGGGTGCGATCCAGCAAGGACTTGGCGGCGATGACCATCCCGGGGATGCAGAACCCGCACTGCACCGCGCCCGCCTCGGCAAAGCAGTGCTCATACACGCGCATCTCTTCGGGGTCGATCCCCTCGACGGTGAGCACGCGCTTGTGGCTGAGCTTTGAGAGCGATACGGTGCACGCCTTGCGCTTGACGCCGTCGATGAGAACGGTACAGGTACCGCATACGCCCTCGCTGCACCCGTCCTTGACCGAGGTCAGGTGCAGGTCGTCGCGCAGAAAGCGCAGCAGCTTCTTATCATGGGCGGACTCATAGTCCTTGCCGTTGATGTTCACGATATACATAGAAACCTCCTGATTCGCATCGGGGATTCGGGCGGGATCGTCCTTTTAGCCGAGGAACCGATCCAGAAAGTCGCGCAGCAGATTCAGCGATACGGCCTTGCGGTATTCGCCCGAGACGCGGCCGCGCCCGAGCACGATACGCTCGCCGAACGCCGAGAGAAATATCTCCTTCTGCTGTCGGGCGTCGTCGACCGAAAGTCCTACCAGCTGCTGCTCAAGGTCGCGAAACCGCAGCACCGTGCCGGCGTCGGCGATCACCGCCGCCGAGAGCCGCGATACCCGTCCGCCCTCACTATCATACAGGCCGGCAAACGCGATATGCGAGATCGCGAGCGCGTTCCTGCCGCCGACCTTGAGGTAGCTGTACTGAGCGTCGAACGCCGCGCGCGGCAGCAACACTTCGACGATCAGCTCGTCGTCGTGTAGGGCGTTGACCCCGCGGCTGAGGATGAACTGATCGGTCGGCACGAGCCGCTCGCCGGTGATGCTCTGCAGCCGGATCAGTGCGTCTGAGACATATTCGATCAGCACAGAGTCCGCTTTATCGGATGCATTGCCGAGGTTCCCGCCAAAGGTGCCGGCGTTGCGTATCGCCGGCGCGGCGATACCGGACACCGCCTCTTTCATCAGCGCGGGCACATCCGGATGGGCGATCGCCTCGGTGAAGGTCACGCCCGCTCCGATGCGGATATAGTCGTCGTCGACCGTCACCCGCCGCAGCTCGTCGATCTTGTTGAGAAAGAGGAAGACGCCCTTTCTGCCCTGCACCATCAGGTCGGTGCCGCCGGCATAGGGGATCACCGCGTGCGCAGCGCGGATCGTCAGCGCCTCTTGCAACGAGGTGGGAGCATAGCCGTTTACCATAGTCCGTTCGCCTCCTCGCTCGCTTTCTTGACCGCGTTGACGATAGCGTTATAGCCGGTACAGCGACAGATGTTGCCCGACAGCCCGACGCGGATCTCCTGTTCGGTGGGGTGGGGGTTGTGGCTGAGAACGCTCTCGGCAGCGAGCACCATCCCGGGGATGCAGAACCCGCACTGGACCGCCGTCAGCTCGGCAAACGCGTCCGAGAGGACTTGGAACCGCTCTGTCTCGCGGTAGCCCTCGACGGTCATCACCCGACGCCCGTCGACGGCGCCCATCGCCACACAGCAGGCGTTCACGAGCGCCCCGTCGAGCAGCACGGCGCACGCGCCGCACTCGCCCTCTTTGCAGCCGCACTTGACGCTCTTGCAGTGATAGGTGTCCCGCAGCACATCGAGCAGCCGCGCGGTGGCGTCACCGTCATAGGTGACGTCGGTTTCGTTAAGGATGAATCGGATAGGTTCCATCACTTGACCTCCTTTATCAGCTCGAGCAGGGTATCCTCGGGGGTGAACGGCACATGGTTCAGCCGATGAACGCCGCTGCCGCCGAGCGCCTGCTCGACCGCCTCGACATAGGCGGGCGCAGCGCCGACCAGCGGGAGCTCGCCCGCTCCCTTGGCGCCGTAGGGCCCGTCGGGGTACTCCTCGACATGGAGCATGGCGACCATGTTCGGCACATCGAGGGTCGTTGGCACAAGATAATCCGTAAAGCTATGGTTCCATATCTTGCCGTTGTTGTCATAGTCCATCTTCTCGATGGAGCTGTAGCCCAGCCCCTGGAGGAACCCGCCCTCCATCTGGCCGAGCACGATATGATAGTCGATGGGGGTGCCGACGTCGAACGACCCATATGCCCCCAGCACCCGGCTGATGCCGGTATAGGTGTCCACCTCGACCTCGACGGCGTTGACCGTCCACGCATAGGTGGCATAGGCGTCGCCTTGGAACCGGTCAATGTAGAACGGGATCATGAAGTCGGGCTCGCGATAGTGCTCCTCGACCTCCTGCTCCTCGCCGTCGACCCAGCACGCGCGCAGCTTGATCGCCGCTCTGCGCAGCAGCTCGCCCACGATCATCAGCGAGCGCGATGCGACTGTGGGGCCCGAGTCGGGCACCCGCGCGGTGTCGGGATGTTGATAGAACACCCGCTCGAGCGGGAGGTTGAGCTCATGTGCGACGATCTTCGGGAAGGTGGTGCGCACCCCCTGTCCGATATCGCCGTTCGAGGCGAGCACCTCGACGGTGCCGTCGCGGTATTTGCGCAGCTTTGCGACCGCGCGGATCATATCGCGCTCCGCCGAGCCGGTGAACCCCGACCCGTGAAAGACGGCGGACATCCCGATCCCGCGGCGATACCGCCCCGACTGGGGCTGTGCATACGCGCGGTGCTTGCGTCTTAGGTCGCAGGCGGCGTCTACCTCGTCGAGCATCGCCCTCAGCGGTACGGGGAAGTGGTATCTCCCCTCTGTCGAGGTCATATCCCCCTGGCTGACCAGTTGCCTCTCCTTGAAGTCGATGCTGTCCTCGCCGCGATCCTGAGCGATGTGGCTCATCAGCATCTCGACCGCGAAGAAGGTCTGCGGCGCGCCGAACCCGCGGTATGCTCCGCTGGGGGTGGTGTTGGTCTTGGCGGCCCGCCCGCGCACATGCACGTTCTCGATATGATAGACGCCGGGCGCCGAGATGATCCCGCGCTGCAGCACCACCGCCGACAGCGTCGAGTATGCGCCGGCGTTGAACAGCACATCACACTCCAGCGCGGTCACCCGGCCGTCCTTCACCGCCGCGCGGTAGCGGCACAGCGAGGGGTGACGCTTGGAGGTGAATTCGAGGTCCTCGCGCCGGTCAAAGACGCACCGCACCGGCGCCTGTGCCTTATGAGCGGCGACGGCGACCTGACAGGCGAGGATGGAGGGGTATGCCTCTTTGCCGCCGAACCCGCCGCCGGTCACATCCTGGAAGATGCGCACCTGATCGGGCCCCATCCCCATCGCGCGCATCACCGCGCCGTGGACATAGTAGGCGCACTGCAGCGACCCGTGGACATAGATGCCGTCGCCTTCGGGCTCTGCCATCATGCTCTGTGTCTCGAGGTAGGTCTGATCCTGATATCCGGTCTCGAACTCCTCGTCATATACCTTGTCCGCTTCGGCGAACGCCCGCACGACGTCGCCGTGGCCGTATTCGTATTCAAAGAAAAACTCCTTAGCCGTGCGCAGCTCGATCACCGGCGGCAGCGGCTCATACGCGACCTCGATCGCGCCGAGGATCCGGTCGACCTCTTCTTCATTGGGACCGACGACCATCCCGATCGGCTCGCCGATATACTCGACCGTCTCGCGGCAGAACACCGGCGTGTCGTCCAGCACAATGTTGACGTTGTTGTCGCCGGGCACGTCGTCGGCGTTGACATAGCAGTACCCGTTTGGCAGCGGCGGCACCGTGACCGATGACACCCGCGCCCGCGCGATGTTCGAGCGCAGGAGCTTTCCGACGAGGATCGGCTCGCCGCGATCGGTGCGCTCATAGTCGCCGACATAGACCGCCCGCCCCTGTATCTTGGCGTCGTGATCTTTCTTCTTAACGGATGTGCATATCTCTTTCATAAACATCCTCCCAGATGTCTGTCATAGTCCTCTTTGGTGTCGAGGTCGGCGAGCACGCCGCCGTCCTCTGTTTCAACCGTCAGCACGTCGCTGCGGCTGCGAAAGAACCCCCTCAGCCCGTCGCCGCCATTGTAGGCGCGGATATCGCCGATCAGCGTCGTTTCCAGCAGCGCGGGATGTCCCCGCCGCCCGCGGTACAGCGGGATCGTGATACCGCCCCGGTGCGCTTTCAGCAGCATAGCATAGGTGTCCAGCTGTACCATCGGCATATCCCCCGGCAGGAGGAAGAACCGCTCACACTCCGGCATCTTATGCATCCCGAGCATCGACGAGCGGAGCATATCGGTATCGGCATAGTCGGGGTTGACGGCAAACCGTACCCGCTCGCCGAACCGCTCGCTCAGCGCGCCCGCTACCTCGTCGCCGCGGTAGCCGACCACGACCGTGACGCTCTCGCAGCCCGCCGTCAGCAGCCCGCCGACCGCGCGCCCGATCACCGTATCCCCGCAGAACGGCAGCAGCGGTTTGAACGCCCCCATCCGCGAGGACATCCCCGCCGCGAGGACCAGCCCGGCCGTGTGTGATCTATGCATGCCGAACCCCTCCTTTATGCATTCTGAGATACGATGATATCTTATCTTTTTATTGTACCACAAATGCCTCTAATGTCAACAAAGCAACATGGGATTTCCTTATATATTTTGCGTAAATTTACCAAAAACGCCGCATTTTCACCGGCTCGACAGCTTTCGCCCTTGACAAAACGCCCCCGCGGTGCTAACATATTCTTACAATAGATATCGCGGGATGGAGCAGTTGGTAGCTCGTCGGGCTCATAACCCGGAGGTCGTGTGGTTCAAGTCCCACTCCCGCAACCAAAGAAAAAGGTACCCATTTGGGTACCTTTTTCTTTGGTTATGAAGCTGGCTTCCACACGACCTGCGGGTTATGCTATAGGCGGCTACTTAGCTCGTTGGGTTAGTGAGCAAAAAACAATCCGGTGAATTGTTTTTTGCGAACGGTGTCGTCCAAAGCGCGAGTCTGACGAGCCGAGGCGACGAGGCGAAGTCAGCCGACACGCGACGACGACGGGGCAGAGATTTCCTTTCGATGAGGGTATTCCTTTAGCAAGCAATTCGTGTCGCGAGTACGGCGAGCCGAGGCAACGAGGCAAAGCCGGACGACACGCGACGACGACGGGGCAGAGGTTTCCTTTCGATGGAGGTATTCCTTTAGCAAATGGTCGGCTTCCACACGACCTGCGGGTTGTTCTAAGGGGAGCACTTTCATTTTTCGGGCGCCCTCAGAATGACAGCCATATGGGGTTTTATATTTCTATAAAGATGTCCGAGCAAAGCGAGTGACCGAAATTTTCCATTGTCCATTATCGTTATCCATTATCATTGAGCCGATGTGCGCCGTCGGACGGTCTGACGACCATCAGCCGCGGCTGACGATCCCACATATCCTCATAGAAGTCCGCCATGCGCTTGACAAACAGGTTCAGGTACAGCGGCTCGACGAGGTTGAGCGTGCATCCGCCGATCGCCCGTGCGCCATAGACGCCCTTGGTCGCCCATGCCGCCTCGGTCAGCAGGTTCAGCTCGCGCAGGATAGGCCCCTGTGTCGCGCGGTGCGTCGCCCGCATCAGCGCCCCGAGCGCAGGATAGTCGCCATCCTTAAGCACCCGCGCCGCCGTGCAGAGCCGGTCGCCGTCGGCAAGGTCTGCCGCTCCGTTGAAGGCGGTACACAGCAAAACGATCGCCGCTCTGTCAGATGCAAGCGGGAGATAGGCGCATCCGTGCGCGCTTTGCAGCATCGCCGTATTCTTGCGCGCCATCATGCAGCTATGGATCGCGCGATGATCCCCGCTATATGAGAGAAGTCGTACCAGCTCCTCGTCCGACAGCGGGACGAGCCCATACAGCGCGCGCAGGGCTCCTCCCGCTGCCGTGACGAGAGCCGCCGTATAGCCCACGCCCTCGTCCCTAGGCAGCTTTGAAGAGAACGCCATATCCGCGCCCGTCAGCGGGTATCCGGCGTGCCGCAGCGCCGCCGCTGCCCGCCGTACCGCATCCGTCCAGTCGCCGTGATAGGCGGTGTCATCTATGTGATATGCCGCGATCCCGCTCTCGGTCACGATCCGCAGCATCCCGTCGCTGCGCGCCGACGCCGCGCATACGATCCCGCGGTCGATCCCGCACAGCAGCGCCGCCGTTTGATCGCGGGCAAGTGTTATCTGACCGGGCGCATAGTACCGCACCCGAGGATCAAAGCCGAACGCGTCCCTGAAGACGCCCTTTGCCGTATCGTTCATGCGCTACTTCAGCCGGAATCGCAGCAGCACCGGGTTATGATCCGAGTAGAGGAACCCCGTGTCGATGATATCGACATAGGTGGTCTCGACGTTGCCGGACACGATGAACCCGTCGAGGATGACCGTGAAGCAGTCGTCGCCGTAGGGCACGTCGTTGTTGCGGCACGACGGCACCGTCATCCCGCTTTGATAGTCGGTCACCTTGAAAAACCCGCCCGGGATCAGCGCATCGGGAAAGTCCGCCGCCCAGGTATAGTCCTCGTATGTATCGTTAAACGCGTCCTTCGAGCTGCCGGTGAAGTCGTGGTTCCAGTCGCCGCCGCAGACGACATAGTTGCCGTTTTGGTACTCGGCGTTCATATCGTCGAACAGCATGCGCATCTGGGCGGCCTGCAGGTCGCCGTCGGTGCCGTAGGCGGACAGGTGGGTGTTGTAGAGCACGAGCTGCCGCCCGTTATCGACGTCGATCCGCGACACCGAGTAGCACCGGTCGAGATCGAGGATCCGCCCGACCCCCTGCGACACCGGCAGCGACCGTCTGAGCGACGATACAATATCCACATCAGAGAAGGTCATGATCCCGCTGTTCGACTTGCCGTGCGGCTGGGTCAGCGGGTACATGAGGAACGGCGAATGATAGTTCTGTGCGAATACCGCGCTTCTGTCAGAGAACCGGTCGCACAGCATCGCCGCCTCGTCCACATGATAGCTGCGGGTCGAGTCGGTATCGACCTCCTGGATCAATGCAAAGTCGACATCGAGCCCGGTGATCACATCGGCGGCGCCGTTGATACAGTCGATCACGCTCTGCTCGGACCTTGCCCATGATTCGACCCCGCCGTCCATAAAAAAGGTGTAGTCCGGCGTATACGCGCCGAACCCGACGTTATAGGTCACTGCGGCGTACTCCTCGCCCACCGCGACCTCGTCTGCGGTCGCGCGGTGCTGTACGTCGAGCGCAAGGTTATCCTCGATACGGGTCGAGGTGAGGAACGCATATGCGACATACACGATGACGATCAAAAGCACTGCCGCAACGATCCCCAAAACGATCTTCCACCACCTGTGGGGTTTCTTGTTCATGGGTTCGCCTCTTTTCCGCTGTATTCACCCATATTCTACTATGAGGGGTTTTGTCCTGTCAAGGCGGATTTCTCTGTTCGGTCACGAAAAGTTCACGATTTTTCGCTTGAATTTTCCCCTATAGGGTGCTATACTCTGTTATTAACAGTAGCCACGGAAGGATATGGATACAGCTATGTTAGAGATCAAGAACATCAGCAAGGTTTATCACACCGGCTCGCTGACCCAGAACGCGCTGTCGGATGTCTCGCTCGGTCTGCGCGATAACGAATTTGTCGCCGTGCTCGGCCCGTCCGGCTCGGGCAAGACGACGCTGCTGAATATCATCGGTGGGCTGGATCGCTATGACAGCGGCGATCTGGTCATCAACGGCGTATCGACAAAGCGGTACTCTGACCGCGACTGGGACTCGTACCGCAACCATACCGTCGGGTTCGTGTTCCAGAGCTATAACCTCATCCCGCACCAGAGTGTGCTGAAGAATGTCGAGCTTGCGCTGACCATCAGCGGGGTGTCCGCTGCCGAGCGCACCCGCCGTGCCGAAGAAGCGCTCGAGAAGGTCGGGCTGTCCGAGCATATCCACAAGAACCCCGGCCAGCTCTCGGGCGGTCAGATGCAGCGCGTCGCCATCGCCCGCGCGCTCGTCAACGATCCGGATATCCTCTTGGCGGACGAGCCCACCGGCGCGCTGGACAGCGAGACCAGCGTCCAGGTCATGGAGCTGTTAAAGGAGGTCGCCGCCGACCGGCTGGTCGTGATGGTGACCCACAACCCGGAACTTGCCGATCAGTATGCCACCCGCACGGTCCGGCTGTATGACGGCAGGATCACCGACGACTCTGACCCCTATACCGTCGAGAGCGACGCCCCTCCCGTCCACCGCAACATGGGCCGCTCGTCGATGTCGTTTTTGACCGCGCTGGTGCTGTCGTTCAACAACCTGTGGACGAAGAAGGCGCGCACCATCCTCGTGGCATTCGCCGGCTCTATCGGTATCATCGGCATCGCACTGATCCTCTCGATGAGCAACGGCGCCAACAACTATATTCGCGATATCGAGGAGGAGAGCTTGCAGGGCTATCCGCTCACCATCAACTCCTCGGGCATCAACCCCGCGTCGTTGTATATCGCCTCCTCCTCTGATGAGGAGCGAGAGGGCGAGGTCAGCGAGCGGATGAGCGTGACGAACCTGCTCTCGGGCGTCACCAACAACGACCTACGCTCGCTGCGCGCTTACCTTGAATCGGATCAGACGGATATCTATGACTATGTGCGGACGATCGAGTATGACTACAACATCGTGCCGCCGATCTACCGCATGACGGGCGACGAGACGTATCGTCAGGTGAATCCCGACAACACCCTCTCTGCGCTCGGGTTCGGCTCATCCGACAGCATGAACCAGCTGGTGTCGAGCTATATGAACCCCAACGTCTTCATCCCGCTGCCCAAGGACGACTCGCTCTACAAGGAGAGCTATGAGCTCGTCGCCGGCGAGTGGCCGGACAGCTATGACGACTGTGTGGTTGTGCTGTCCTTTGACAACCGGGTGACGGATATGACCCTGTATGCGCTGGGCATCCGCGATCCCGAGGATCTCGACCGGATGATCGACGCGTTCGTCAACAGCGAGAACGCCGATATGGAGGTATCGCCCGGGTGGTACAAGCTCGATGATATGCTCGGTACGGAGTTTCGGGTGATACCGGCGTCGAGCTACTATACCTATGATAAGAAGAACCAGGTCTGGCAGGACAACTCCGACGACGAGGACTTTGTCCTCTCGCTGCTGGAGGATGCCGAACAGCTCCATATCACCGGTGTGATCCGTCCGGCCGAGGACGCGACCGCCACGATGCTGGAGGTCGGTATCGCCTACCCCTATGAGCTGACGATCCACCTCTCTGCGCTTGCCGCCGAGAGTGATATCGTCAAGGCGCAGCTCGCCGATCCCGATGTCAACGTCTTCACCGGAAAGCGGTTCGATGATGAGGATGACGACGCCAAAGCGGATCTGAGCGATATCTTCAACGTCGACGAGGATGCGCTGCAGAAGGCGCTGGGATTCGATCTGTCCGATGTCGATCTGTCCGATGTCGATCTGTCGGGTGTGGATCTGTCCAAGATCGATTTCTCGGCGGTCGATTTGTCGGATGTGGATCCACAGGCGCTCGCGTCGCTGTTCCCGTCGCTCTCGTCCGAGAGCATCGCAAAGCTCCTTGAGATCTCCGGCGTCGAGATCTCGTCCGAGGTGATGCAGGAGCTGTTCTCGGATCTGCTGGCGGGCTACCTCTCCTATGCTGCGTCCGATCCCTCGACCGATTTCTCCCGCCTGCCCCAGGCGGTCGGCAGCTATCTTTCGTCATCTCAGGCGCGCTCGATCCTCCTTAGTGGGATCGCCGACGCGCTGCAGCAGAACAGCCGCGACCTGATCACCAACGCCGACCTCGAGGCGATGGTAGCGAATGTCATGTCCGGCTATCCCGACTATCTCTCTGCAAACGGGCTCGAGGATGACGGCTCGCTGCGGTATCTGGGGGGCTACCTCGGCTCTGCCGGCGCGCGCGCGCTGATGGCGGACAGCGCCGCCGAGCTCAGAGATAAGCTCGCTTCCGTCCGCCTGAGCGACGATCAGATCTTGGCGATCACCGCGTCGCTTATCAGCGGCTATGACGACTATGCCGAAGAGAACGCGCTGCCCGTGACGTCCAAGCTGCAGAGCTCCTTTGCCGACTATCTTGCGACCGACAGCGCCCGCGAGATGATCGCTCAGGCGGTGTTCGGCTCGGTGGATCAGGGGATGCTCTCGAAGCTGTTCGCGTCGTATGCCGACGAGATGAACACCGGCGTCAACAAGCTGCTCTCCGGGGTGATGGCGTCGCTGTCGAACGCGGTCACTTCGTCCTTGAGCTCGTCGCTGTCGTCGCTTTCGTCCTCGTTCGGCTCGGGGCTGCAGGGGCTGTTCAACCTCGACCCCACAAACCTTGCCGCCGCGTTCGAGGCGAACATGAACGCCGAGGAGCTGTCGCGACTGCTCGCATCCATCCTCAACCCCGAGACCACCTCGTATGATAAGAACCTAAGCTCCCTGACCTATCTCGATAGCGAGAGGCCCTCGACCATCAACATCTATCCCACCGACTATGACGGCAAGACCCGTGTCAAGGAGATCATCGACGACTACAACGAGCAGATGACCGCGTCCGGACAGGACGACAAGACCATCTACTATACCGACTATGTCGACGCGCTGATGAGCTCGGTCACGACCATTGTCGACGTCATCAGCTATGTGCTCATCGCGTTTGTCGCGATCTCGCTGGTGGTGTCGTCCATCATGATCGGCGTCATCACCTATATCAGCGTGCTCGAGCGGAAGAAGGAGATCGGCATCCTGCGCGCGATCGGCGCGTCCAAGCGCAACATCTCCGAGGTGTTCAACGCCGAGACCTTCATCATCGGCACCCTCGTGGGTGTGATCGGCGTGCTGGTGACGCTGCTGCTGCTGATCCCCGGCAACGCCATCCTCCATGCCCTTACGGGTCAAGAGGATATCATCGCTGCGCTGCCCGCCGGATCGGCGTTCGTGCTGATCCTGCTGAGCATCCTACTCACCCTCATCGGCGGCATCATCCCGTCGAGAAAGGCCGCCAAGAGCGACCCTGTCTCAGCGCTGCGATCCGAGTGACGGTGACCGTCAGCCCCCTTTTCGTCAAGGGGGCTGTTTTTTCGGCAAAAAACTTGACGAACCGCCACCTAAAGGGTACAATAATGACAGAGAGATTCTTTTTGAAGGGAGCGGTGGATATGAGCAAGTTTTTTCGGCTGATCGACGAGTACAAGCAGCGTCTCGAATCGTTCCTCTCCGACTGTGACGCGGTCGGCAAGAGCGGCGCGTGGGATCGCGACGAGTACGGCGATATGGATACCTACTATACCGGCGAGCTGGTCGGGCTGTGCGCGCGGATGATCGCCGGGGATGAGGCGATCGAAGAGGATGACTGTGAGTTTATGACCCGCGCGTTCGGGTTCGAGTACAGCCCCGAGGAGGTCGACGAGCTGTATGCTTCGTGCCGCTTCTGGGATGCGGATACGGAGGTAGAGCTCCGTGACAGCATCCGCGAGCTGACCGCGATCAGCCCGATGCTGTCTGACGACTATCGAAAGCTCGTCTCCCTGTCCGCCGAGATCCTTCTCGAGAGCGGCCGCAAGTCCGAAGAGGAGCTCAATCTCGTCAAACAAATCTATGAGATCACAGTTGAGGAGGGTGCTGCCCGATGAATATCCAAAAGCTGCCTATGACCGTCCTCTCGTCCGACGGCGAGCACGAGCTGCAGGGCGTCGTCTACCTGCCCGAGGGCGAGGCGAAAGGGCTGTTCCATGTAGTGCACGGGATGCAGGAGTATATCGGGCGCTATGACCGGTTCATGCGGGATGTCTGTGCCGACGGATACATCGTCTTCGGCTTTGATAACCTCGGCCACGGTCACACCGCGCGGGATAGCTCCGAGCTCGGCTATATCGCCCCACAGGACGGATGGAGACGCCTCGTCGACGACGTCGAGCTGTTCGACCGCGCGATGAAGGCATCCTACGGCGACACGCTGCCGCTGTACCTGATGGGTCACAGCATGGGGTCGTTCATCGTTCGTCTGACGGCGGCCGCCTATCCCACCTATGACAAGCTGATCGTCATGGGCACCGGCGGGCCCAACCCTGCGTCGGGTATCGCGATCGTGCTCGCGGCTCGTCTGAAGGCACGCCGCGGCGACCGCTATGTGTCGCTCGGGCTCGAGAACATGGCGTTCGGCGCCTATAACAAGCGGTTCAAGGACGAGCACGACCGCCGCTCGTGGCTCACTAAGGATGTCGCTGTCCGCGACACCTACGGCGACGATCCGTTCTGCTCCTTTCATTTCACCGTCAGCGCGATGCAGGACCTTGTCATCCTGAACCGCGAGTGCAACCTTCGCTCATGGCCCGGCGCGCTGGACCGGCACAAACCCGTGCTGCTTGTCAGCGGGGCCGAGGATCCGGTCGGCGACTACGGCAATGGCGTTACCAAGGTGTACCGCGCACTTGTGTCGGCAGGCGTACCGACGACGATGAAGCTGTACGAGAACTGCCGCCACGAGATCCTCAACGACGACAGCTACGACGAGGTGGTATCGGATATCCTCGGCTTTATCGCCGAATGATTTGATCGGGAAATATCACATTTTCCTATTTATTTCTGCCGCCGGATGTGGTAGGATAAGGTTGATACAGAGAAGAGAACCATGACCGCTTGCACTCCTTGCGGCGGCGGTTCTTAGCACAGGACACGACCGCAAGGGTTGTGTCTTTTTGCTGTTTATCCGGTGTTTTTGTCGACAAAGCGCGGATATGGAACGCGGGGTTTTCGTAAGAAAAACGATTTTTCATATTCTTTTCTGATTGCAGAATAATAGGTCATGATAGTTTTCGGTTTTCAAACCGCTATATAGTAGAATACTCTTATCAGATCCGGGTCGATCGCTCGTGTCCCTTATGATCGCCCGAACGATCAGTCAGGAGGTGTTGATTATGTTTGATTTTGGACTGAGGATCAGAGAGCTCAGAGAATCCCGCAATATGTCGCAGGAAACGCTGGGCAGAAGAGTCGGCAGGAGCAAGCCCGTCATCAGCAGCTATGAAAACAACCTGAAAACGCCCCCTTTGGATGTGCTCATCAACATGGCGAACGTGTTCAACGTATCCCTCGACTATCTGGTCGGTATCGAGAAGAAGGAGACCGTCTCGGTAGACGGCCTCACCCCGTCCCAGGTCGAGACGGTCAAGCGCGTGATCTATGAGCTCAGGGACAAGCGTGACAGGAACACCTACCACGGATGATCCCGTCGATGATCGGTGTACAAAGCCGATTTGCAGTAACAGCATCATTCTGACATAGCCGATATCTTGCTTTCTGTCAGATAACACAGCAGGGGCTGCCGCATGAACATGCTTCATGCGGCAGCCCCTTGTCGGTGCTTGATGGGATTATGATAGAACGGCGTCCCCGTTGACGAATTTAGCGACGAGCGCGCGTTCGTCGGCGCCGAGGTACACGGCGCGCTCGAGCCGCTCGCTCAGCGACAGCCCCTGCGGGTGGGGCAGCAGACCGTCGTCGAGCACGACCGCGTCGAACGCGTACCCCTGCTCGAACGCCCCGACCTTGCCGAAGAACGCCCCGCCGCCGCGCGTCGCC
The DNA here is from genome assembly GCA_905233755.1 of uncultured Ruminococcus sp. Classification (GTDB taxonomy): domain Bacteria; phylum Bacillota; class Clostridia; order Oscillospirales; family Acutalibacteraceae; genus Ruminococcoides. Next base: position 22,253 of record CAJODM010000009.1, on the reverse strand, counting down.
ATATGGAACGCCTCCTCGAACCGAAGCGGCGTCGCCTCATGGTCGATGATGCGGTGATACAGCTTGCTGCACTGGATCGCGTCGACGATCGCCGAGAACATGCTCTCGGTCTCGCCGCCCGCAACGTCGGTTCCCAGCCCGACGCGCATCCCGTTATCAAGGTAGCGGCGGATCGGCGCGATGCCCGACGCGACGTTCATGTTCGAGGCGGGACAGTGGGCGATCAAGACACCGCGCTCTTTCATCAGCGCGATCTCCCGCTCGTCTGAGTAGACACAGTGCGCCATGATACACGGCGACACGCTGCCGAACAGCGAGAACCGGTCATACGCGTCGCCGTAGCACCGGCTCTCGGGACAGAGCCGGCGCACCAGCTCCACCTCGTCGGGGTTCTCCGACAGGTGGGATTGGACCGGCAGCGCGTTCTCGGCACACAGCTCTCCCAGCCGTTCCATCAGCTCGTCGGAGCACGCGGGCACGAACCGCGGCGTCAGGATGGGATAGGTGCGGCAAAACCCCGCTTTCCTGCAGCCGGCGAGCCACTCTTCGGTCGCCTTCATCGAGCTGTCGGCGGTCTCGCGATAACCGTCGGGGGCGTTGCGGTCCATATTCACCTTGCCGACATAGGACACGATACCGCTATTTTCGAGCTTGTGCATCAGCAGCAGCGTCGCCTGCGGGTGGATGGTGGCGAACACCGCCGCACGGGTGGTCGCGCTATGGTGCATCGCATCGGCAAAGAGCGTATAGGCGCGCTCGGCATAGCTAAGGTCGCCGTATTTCATCTCTTCCGGAAAGGCATAGGCAGAGAGCCAGTCGAGCAGCTCGCGATCCATCCCCATCCCGCGATAGGCGAACTGGGGCGCGTGCAGGTGCAGATCCGCCATCCCGGGGATTACGAGCTTGTTTCGATAGTCATACAGGGGGAGCGATGCGTACTGCTCGGGCAGATACTCGAACACCCCTGCACACACCCCGACCCGACAGACAACATAGCTGTCGGGTCGGGTCACGAGCGTCCGATCCCCGGCGGCATAGCAGATGTCACCTCTGAGTATAAAGTCGGTCATAGCTTAACCTCGATCCTTTTTTCGGTAGCGGGACGAGTGCGTCCCTGACACCTTTATTATATAGGGTATATCAGGGTTATAATGCCCCGCAGGAAATAACAATATTTTGAGGGGCTAAAAGTTTTTTTGATACGCCGAACCGTTGGTAAAAAATGATAAATTCGCGGAAATATTTGATTACAATTTTGATACAATTAGGCATTGTCAACCGGATGCTCGGACGCTATAATATTTTTGTTGGATTTTGCCCGGAAATGTTCCGGTGCAGGTGCAAAACAATTACCTAGAATTATTAGGGAGGAAATTCAAACATGAAAAAGATTCTTGCGCTTGTCCTCGCGGTTCTGTTCGTATGCGGCGCTCTGGCTGCCTGCTCGGGCTCTACAACCAACGAGGCGACTGCCGATCAGGCGACGACTAACTCCGATTTCAAGATCGGCGTGATCCTCGTTGGCGATGAGAACGAGGGCTATACCTATGCACATATCCAGGGTATCCGCTCTGCGGTCGACGCTCTCGGCGTTTCTGACGACCAGATCATCTGGAAGTACTCTATCCCCGAGGATGAGACCTGCTACGATACCGCTGTGGACCTTGCCGACCAGGGCTGCTCCGTGATCTTCAGCAACTCCTACGGTCACCAGAGCTATACCCAGCAGGCGGCTACCGACTATCCCGACATCCAGTTTGTTGCGATGACCGGCGATACCGCCAAGGCGTCGGGGCTGGAGAACTTCTCGAACGCGTTCACCAAGGTCTATGAGTCCAGATACGTATCCGGTGTGGTTGCCGGTATGAAGGTTGCCGAGCTTGTCAAGGACAACAAGCTCTCTGACAAGAACTTCGATGATGACGGCAACGTCAAGATCGGTTATGTCGGCGCTTATCCGTATGCAGAGGTCGTTTCCGGCTACACTGCGTTCTTCCTGGGCATCAAGAGCGTCTATGCCGACGTTGCGATGGAGGTCCAGTACACCAACTCTTGGTTCGATATCACCGCCGAGGCCGAGGCCGCGAACGCGCTGATGGCTGACGGCTGTGCCATCATCGGTCAGCATGCTGACTCGACCGGCGCTCCCTCTGCTGTCCAGGCCGCTCTGGAAGAGGGCAAGGTCGCTTACTCTGTCGGCTACAACGTCGATATGCTGTCCGTTGCTCCGACCGCTGCGCTGACTTCTGCCTCCAACAACTGGTACGTCTACTACACCTATGCGATCGGCGCTGCGCTCAACGGCGAGAAGATCGACACCAACTGGGCCGAGGGCTATGAGACCGACGCTGTCGCGATCACCGATCTGGGCGAGAGCGTTGCCGAGGGTACTGCCGAGAAGGTCGAGGAGGTCATCGCTGCCATCAAGGCGGGCGAGCTGCAGGTATTCGATACCGCCACCTTCACCGTTGACGGCAAGGAGGTCACCTCCGCTTTTGCTACCGATACCGACGGCGACTTTGCGCCCGACGCTGATGAGGCGATCTTTGACGGGTACTATCACGAGTCGTACTTCCAGTCCGCTCCGTCCTTCCAGCTTCGGATCGACGGTATCACCGAACTGAACTAACCGTATTCACAACCATGAGAAAGGGAAGTCGGGATCTCCGGCTTCCCTTTTACAGGTTTTCGGATGAGCGATGAACCATGGTCAACGATCGGTTTTTTCGTCGTCTATCGTTCATCGTTCATATCACAAAGGGGTGGAACCATTGGAGAAGAAAACCGCCGCTGTATCCCTGCGGCATATCACCAAGGCGTTCGGTACCAAGGTCGTCGCCAACAAGGACGTTACCATGGACATCGAGAGCGGCGAGATCCTCGCGCTGCTCGGTGAGAACGGCTCGGGCAAGACCACGCTGATGAATATGCTGTCGGGGATCTATCATCCCGACTCGGGTCAGATCTATGTCCGCGGCGAAGAGGTGCATATCTCGTCGCCCAAGGATGCCTATGACCTGGGCATCGGCATGATCCACCAGCACTTCAAGCTCGTCGACGTGTTCACCGCGACCGAGAACATCGCGCTGGGCATGGACAAGCAGAAGGCAAAGAGCAACAGGGCGATCGCCGCGGCGATCCGCGAGATCTGTGACCGATACGGGTTCGACGTCGATCCCGACCAGAAGGTCTACAACATGTCTGTCTCTCAGAAGCAGACGCTCGAGATCGTCAAGACGCTCTATCGCGGCGCGAGCATCCTCATCCTCGACGAGCCGACCGCGGTGCTCACCCCGCAGGAGACCGACAAGCTGTTCGCGGTGTTGCGCAACATGAAGGCGGACGGCAAGTCCATCATCATCATCACCCATAAGCTCAACGAGGTGCTCGCCATCTCGGATCGCGTGTCGATCCTGCGCAAGGGCGAGTATATCGACACCGTGCTGACCAAGGACGCGACCGTCCAGTCGCTCACCGACGCCATGGTCGGCGGCAAGGTCAGCTTGGATATCGACCGCCCCGAGGTCAAGGACAAGCAGCTGCGGCTGAGCGTCAACCACCTCACCTGTCTGAACAAGTACGGCGTCAAGGCGCTCGACGATGTGTCGTTCGACGCCTACGGCGGCGAGATCCTCGGCGTTGCCGGTATCTCCGGCTCGGGCCAGAACTTCCTGCTCGAGAGCATCGCCGGTCTCCAGGATACCGAGAAGGGCAGCTCGATCATCTACTATGATTCCGAGACGAACAAGCCCGAGGAGCTTGTCGGGCTGGGCGTCCCCGAGATCAAGGAGAAGGGCATCGCCCTCTCGTTCGTCCCCGAGGACCGGCTCGGTATGGGGCTGGTCGGCACCATGGGCATGACCGACAACATGATGCTCAAGTCGTATGAGAACGGCTTCATCTTTGCCGACCGCAAGTCGCCGCGCGAATTGGCGTATCGGGTCAAGGATGAGCTCGAGGTCGTCACCCCCGGCATCTCTACGCCGGTGCGCCGCCTGTCGGGCGGCAACGTCCAGAAGGTGCTCGTCGGGCGCGAGATCGCGTCCGATCCCACCGTGCTGATGGCGGCATACGCCGTGCGCGGGCTGGATATCAACACATCCTACACCATCTATCGGCTGCTCAACGAGCAGAAAGCGAAGGGCGTCGCCGTCATCTATGTCGGCGAGGACCTCGACGTGCTGCTCGAGCTGTGCGACCGGATCGCCGTGCTGTGCGCCGGACGTCTCAACGGGATCGTCGACGCCCGCACCGCGACTAAAGAAGAGGTCGGTGTACTCATGACACATCTCAGAGAGGAGGGGAACAGCGATGGATAACGCTGCCGCTGTAGCGAAGAAGAAGGAACCGCTGGTGCGTATCACCCGCCGCGAATCCATGAAGACGTACAAGTCGGTCGGCATCCGCCTGATCGCGGTGCTGCTGTCGCTGATCGTCTCTGCCTTTCTGATCTACTCGATCACCAAGGTCAACCCCCTGAAGGTCTATGTCAGCATGTGGAACGGTGCGTTCGGCACCGCCCGACGCAGCTGGGTCACCATCCGCGATGTGATGATGCTGCTGTGCATCGCGGTCGGGCTGGCGCCCGCGTTCAAGATGAAGTTCTGGAACATTGGCGCCGAGGGCCAGATCCTTGTCGGCGGTATTGCAACCGCCGCGTGTATGATCTATCTGAAGAGCTTGCCGCCGTGGCTGCTGTTTATCTGTATGCTCGCCTCATCGCTGCTCGCGGGCGCGATCTGGGGGCTGCTGCCCGCCGTGTTCAAGGCAAAGTGGAACACCAACGAGACGCTCTTCACCCTGATGATGAACTATGTCGCGATCCAGCTGACGTCGTTCTTCGTCGCCAAGTGGGAGAACCCCTATGGCTCCAACACCGTCGGCGTCATCAACCAGACGGGCCGCGAGGGCTGGTTCCCATCCATCTTCGGTCAGGAGTATATGCTCAACGTCATCCTCGTGATGGTGCTGACCGTCGGGATGTTTGTCTATCTGAAGTATTCGAAGCAGGGCTATGAGATCGCCGTCATCGGCGACTCTCAGAACACCGCGCGCTATGCCGGTATCTCGGTTCGCAAGGTCGTGATCCGCACCATGCTCATCTCGGGCGCGATCTGCGGGCTGTCGGGCTTCCTCGCGGTATCGGGTGCGTCGCACACCATCTCTACCTCGACCGCGGGCGGCAAGGGCTTCACCGCGATCATCGTGGCGTGGCTGGCAAAGTTCAACACCTTCACCATGATCGCGATCTCGCTGCTCATCGTCTTTCTGGAGAAGGGCGCGATCGAGATCGCGTCCCAGTACAACCTCAACGACTATGTGAGCTCGATGATCACGGGTATTATCCTGTTCTTCATCCTCGGCTCCGAGTTCTTTATCAACTATAAGCTGATCTTCCGCTCTAGGGAAGGGGGTGCCCGCTGATGACCGGATTTGTCTCTCTGTTCCAGGCGGCGGTCGTGTTCGGCACCGTCATCATGTTCGGTTCGGTCGGCGAGACCATCACCGAACGCTCCGGCAACCTGAACCTCGGTGTGCCGGGCATCATGTACCTCGGTGCGATCGCGTCGCTGGCGGGCTCGTTCTTCTATGAGAACAGCGTCGAGAACCCCAGCCCGATCCTCTGTGTGCTGATCGCGCTCGTCGCGGCGTTCCTCGCGTCGGCGCTGGGCGGGCTGATCTTCAGCTTTCTGACCATTACCCTGCGCGCGAACCAGAACGTCACCGGTCTGACGCTGACGATCTTCGGCTCCGGTGTAGCGAACTTCTTCGGCGGCTCGCTGAACACCCTCGCCGGCGGCGTCGGCCAGATCTCGGTCGCGTCGACCTCTGCGGCGTTCCGCGCCGGTCTGCCGCTGATCTCGGGCGGGTCGGGCGTTTTCAGCCAACTGTTCCTCAACTACGGCTGGATGACCTATGTCGCGATCCTCATCGCGATCCTGTCCCAGTGGTTCCTCAGCCATACCCGCACGGGTCTGAACCTGCGCGCGGTGGGCGAGAACCCCGCCACTGCCGACGCCGCGGGCGCCAACGTCACCGCGTATCGGTATCTGGCGACCTGTATCGGCGCCGGTATCTCGGGGATGGGCGGCCTGTTCTATGTCATGGACTACACCAAGGGAACCTGGGCGAACGACGGCACCATCGAGAACCTCGGCTGGCTTGCGGTCGCGCTGGTCATCTTCACCACCTGGCGTCCCAAGAACGCCATCTGGGGTGCGTATCTGTTCGGCATCCTCTACTGGGCATACTTCTACATCATGGGGCTGACCCGTGCATCGCAGGAGATCTTCAAGATGCTGCCGTATGTGGTCACCATCATCGTGCTGATTATGATCAGTCTGCGCAAGAAGCGCGAGAACCAGCCCCCCGAGGGGTTGGGTCTGGCATACTTCCGCGAGGACCGATAGGAGCAGGATATGATAACAGAGCCGGCTGCGGCTCTGACAGGGGGCGGGTCGCTGTGCCTGCCCCCGACTGTTTGAAATGAAAGGAAGGCGGAGAGAATGGCACTGCTATTGCGCAACGTGCGGTGTGTGGTATCGTGTGACGATGCCGATACGGTCTATGAGAAGGTGGATATCTTCATCGAGGACGGCGTTATCCGCTCGATCGGCAGGGACCTCGACGTCGCTGCCGAGCGGGTGATCAACTGCTCGAACTATCTGTGCTATCCGGGGCTTGTGAACACGCACCACCACTTCTACCAGCTCTTCTCGCGCAACCTGCCGCAGGTGCAGGGGATGCGGCTGTTCGACTGGCTGACGACCCTGTACGGCATCTGGAAGAACCTCGATGCAGAGCTTGTGCACCTGAGCTCGGCGTGCGCGCTGACGCTGCTTGCCAAGTCCGGCTGTACCACCGCGTTCGACCATCACTATGTGTTCCCACAGAACCACTCGATCGACTTTCTCGACGCCCAGTTCAGCGCGGCGGACGAGACGGGGATGCGGATGGTCGCCTCGCGCGGGTCGATGAACCTGTCGAAGAAAGACGGCGGGCTGCCGCCCGACAGCGTGGTCCAGACGACCTCAACGATACTCTCTGACAGCCGCGACGCGGTCGAGAAGTACCACGATCCCTCTTTCGGCGCGATGCACCAAGTCGCGCTGGCGCCGTGCTCGCCGTTCTCGGCGTCGTCCGATCTGTACCGCGAGTCGGCAGCGCTTGCGCGCTCGCTCGGTGTGCGGCTGCATACCCACCTGTGCGAGACAAAGGACGAGGAGCATTTCACCATGACGGCGTTCGGGATGCGGCCCCTTGCATATATGCAGTCGCTCGGCTTTGTCGGAGAGGATGTGTGGGTCGCCCACGGCATCCATTTCACCGATGAGGAGCTCGATGTGCTCGCCTCCACCGGCACGGCCGTCGCCCACTGTCCGGTGTCGAACATGAAACTCGCGTCCGGCGTAGCAAGGATCCCCGATATGCTCGCGCGCGGGATACCGGTCTCGATCGCGGTGGACGGCTCCGCCTCGAACGACGGCTCGGATCTGCTTTCTGAGATGCGCGCGGGATATCTGCTCAGCCGCGTGATCTACGGCGAACGCGCGCCCTCTGCCTATGACTATCTGAAGATGGCGACCGTCGGCGGCGCGCGCACGCTCGGACGCGACGATATCGGCTCGATCGCGGTCGGCAAGTGCGCCGATCTGTTCCTTATTGACAAGCGCCGGCTCGACCTCATCGGCGCCGCCTACAGCCCCAAGACCATGCTCGCCGCCGTTGGGTTGTCGGGCGCGGTCGATTATACCATCGTCGGCGGCGAGGTCGTCGTCGAAGACCGCCGGATGAAGCGCATCGACGAGGACGCGCTGTTCGAAGCATCCCACCGCAGGGTCAAGTCCTACCTCGACGTCCGCTGACGGCAGGACGGACGATCCCGAGAGGCCGCCATATGGAGCGGCACAGCAGCCGGCTTTTTCAATAAATTTGAAATAACACTTGCATTATCGTCCCGTTTGTGATAGAATAATCGTTGCAAATCCGGGTGTGGCGCAGTTTGGTAGCGCGCTTGAATGGGGTTCAAGAGGCCGCTGGTTCGACTCCAGTCACTCGGACCAAAAGAGCAACTTTCTTAAGTTGCTCTTTTTTTACGCCAAAATGCTCTAAAATGGCTTAAACAGTAGCTTTCTCGCCTATTGGCATAGTCATTTTAAGTTAAGTTGGATTAAGTTAAAGTAAGGAAAAGTACTGTCATTTTACCCCGTTTTTGAGTAGAAGTACTGTCATTTTTGCAGTCATTTTTGGCTTATCTATCGACAAAATCAGCCTTTTTCCGAAGTCGAAGTACTGTCAATTTAGTATCATTGGGGGTTGAAGGGCTGTTTTCGCAGGATTGTTTATAATGTATTAAGCATATATAATGGGATTGTAAGGAGGTCGAGAGTATGAGGAAGACGAAGTATCACATCTATTTGACCGCAGAAGAATACAGAAAAATCGTGGAGGCTCTTGTGTTTAAGAAGAACGAGCTGACAGCGACAGGGCATTATACGGACGCTGTTGATGAGCTTCTGATCAAACTCAGCCGTCCGCGGATAAGGAATGTCAAGGTGGTCTGTACCGGCTAAAACAATTTAATATAGTCAATTCAAGGCGCTCACTTCTCAATTTGAGAGAGGTGGGCGCCTTTTTCGTTTATAGGGCTTTCGCTCTTTTTTTCAACTGTATCCTTTTTGGAAACAGTTAGATATATGTCATGTGTTACCCGTAACGGGTCTAATACAAATAAATCGAAAGGAGGTTTTCGTATGCAAAAATGCAAAACCATCGCAATCTGTAATCAGAAGGGCGGCGTCGGAAAGACGACCACCGCCGTCAACCTCGGCGTAGCGTTGGCTGAACAGGGAAAGCGAGTGCTGCTTGTTGATGCCGATCCGCAGGGAGATTTGACGACCTGCCTCGGCTTGGACGCAGACAATGTCGAGATCACCCTTGCCGATAAGCTCGCGGCGACTGTTATTGAGAGGCGTTATGATCCGCTTGAAGGTATCTTCCACCACAAGGAAGGCGTAGACCTCATGCCTTCCAATATGGATTTGGAGGCTACCGAGAACTACCTTGTGACCGCTATGAGCCGCGAGAATGTGCTGAAAAGCTATCTGAGCAAGGTGAAACGCCTCTATGACTATATCCTCATAGATTGCCGTCCTTCGCTCGGTATGCTGACGATCAACGCCTTGACAGCCGCGGACAGCGTGATTATCCCCGTGCAGGCGCAATATCTTTCTGCAAAGGCTATGACACAGCTCTTTCAGACGGTTGAGAAGATCAGAACACATACCAATCCCGATTTGGCTATCGACGGTATCCTGCTGACTATCGTGGACAACCGTACCAACCTCGCCAAAAGCACGGTGGAGGCGATCCGGCGCAATTTCGGCAATTATCTGAGGATATTCAATACGCAGATACCTATCGCCGTGAAAGCGGCAGAGGTCGCCGCCAAAGGAAAGAGCATTTTCGCCTATGAGCCGAGCAGTAAAGCCGCTATCGCATACGCTGAATTTGCAAAGGAGGTGCTGACAAATGCCAAAACGCAAGAGCGATTTTACACTCCCGACGCTCGATGACCTGTTCTCAACACAGGAGGAGCGCGACGAAGCGAAGCTCGACAAAATTCGGGATATTCCGATCTTTGAGATCGACGACTTTCCCGACCACCCGTTCCATGTCCGTGACGACGAGGATATGATGCAGCTTGTCGAGAGTATCAAGACGCACGGCGTGATGACGCCTGCTGTACTCCGTCTGAAAGACGACGGCAGATATGAGCTTGTCGCAGGACACCGCAGAAAGCGTGCCTGTGAGCTTGCCGGATTGACGACGCTGCGAGCCGAGGTCAAGGAAATGACCTACGACCAAGCTGTCGTATATATGGTAGAGAGCAACTTTCAGCGTTCTACCATACTTCCCAGCGAAAAAGCCTTTGCCTACAAAATGCGGTTAGAGGCTATGAAACGTCAAGCCGGACGACCGACGAAAGATAATTTAGTCCCACTGGGACAAAATTTCTCAAGAGAAGAACTTTCTGCCCAAACGGGTGAAAGTCAAACGCAAATTCAAAGATATATCCGATTGACCTATCTTGTGCCGGAGCTGTTACAGCTCGTTGACGAGGGTAGGATCAAAATGCGCCCCGCCGTGGAATTGTCCTATCTCAGCGAGGAAAGCCAGCTCGACGTCGCCGAACAAATACATATAAACCAATGTACTCCGTCCCACGACCAAACTATCCGAATGAGAAAATTGCATGAGGAACACAAGCTCACCCCCGAAGCGGTGGAGGCGATCATGATGGAAGAAAAGCCCAACCAGCGTGAACGCATGGTGTTCAACGCCGAGAGAGTTCGCCGACTGCTGCCAAAGGACATCACCCCCGCCAAGACGGAAGATTTCGTTTGCGAAGCCATCGAGTTTTACTGTCGATACGGCAGGGGCCGCGGTCACGGCAACCCACACCCGAACAGGGACGCCCGTTGATTTCCCCCTTTCTCACACTCTAACCCCCTGTACTTTCACTTAACTTTCCGAAAAGAGAATTATTTATACACACAGAAAGTTAAGTGTGTAGAGGAACAGCGGGCATAATCGCTCGCAAATTGTCGGACAATGTTGAACTGTCCGGCTTTTTTCTTTGGTGCTGTGTTTTCAACAGCTCCGATCGAGATAACAAAACTACGGAGGAGGTGACCTTTATGAAGCCTGTCATCGGCATTGTGCTGCTGGTCTGTATCATCGGCGTATACGTCTACATTCAAATCCGCAATCATCGGAAAAAGTGAGAACTGAGGCGACTATTTCTTTTTCGGAGAGTAAAGCCGCCGCTTATGTTAGGAGTGAACAGCTTGAACAAACAATCTGCTTTAGTAAACAAAGCCCTGTTTAACAGCAGAAGGAGGTGAACAGAATGGCTGACAAACCTTTTCAGACGAAAATCAAAACGATCACGAAGCTGATCGAGAACGGCGTTAAGACCGAAAAGGAATTACTTGCGCTGAACTTCGATTCCGCCCTGCAAATCGAGGGTATCACCATGCAGGACATCGGCGTTATCTCACAGCTTCAAAAGCACACAAAAGACCTGTATACATATCTTTCGGGAGGAGGCGATAATAATGACGGAGCAAAATAACAGTAAATATGATGTTGTTGTGATGACGCCGGCAGAACGGCGGTATACCTATGCCCAATCCTCACAAATCAAATCTATGTGCGGCTTGGTAGGTCACCTCAGAGCTGACTTTGGTAAGTCAGGCAACGAATTCTTTTACACATGGTTTGGCTTTCGGAATGATCTGAATACGCCCGAGTTCAAGGCGGATTTTGACGCCGTTATCAACTCGTTCAGAGAGAACGGCAATTTTCTTTCGGGAAGAACAAATCTCATTCATTTCTGCCATTCCGACCCTGCAATGTATTACGGCAACGACAGGAGCGAGTACGGCGTTCGCGTCAACTCAAAGGATTATGCCTATCTGATGAGGCTCATAACGATGCCCGGTAACTACAATCTCTATTGCTACTGCTATACGAGAGAATGGCTGGATAAGCACCTTGATAACGCCGCCCGCGGTATCCGCTTTGTGGATGTTCTCGGTCAGGAAAAGTTCAGACTTGCCGACGGTGATTATCTCCGAATCATCGAGGAAGGTTTTGCACCGCGTGAATATGAGTGCAGATACATCGACGATTATCATTGTGAGGTCGGCAATAATGCCTATCATATCGACGAATTCGCCGGAATAACTAAGGATAAGACAATAATTCCTATCAGAAGGTCGTTGCCGGATAGAAGCTACGTCTACATAAAGACCGAAAACAAAATCGGCGTGGTTGATAAAGGCGAAAGCGGCTATGTGGAAATTCCAATCGTATTCAAAAGCTCTGCTGAAGCGCAAGAATTTGTGGATACCAACAATAAGAAGCTCGGTATATCACCGGCACAAGCAAAGGCGATGATGTGCGGTTCTATGTTCGGCTGGCATTGTCCCGCCGCTGATCCAACGAACTACGAAGATAACGGCAAACCGATAAGAACGAAGCCGGCGGTCAGAGATACGGCGCGTTAGGAGTAAGAATATGGCAAGAAAATATGAACTCCTTAACGAGCTGTATCAGACGACGGCAAAGGAGCTGTCTGATCCTGCCGATTGGCGTGACTTTTTGGAATCAGCCTGCCGTAACTACCGTCTGCGCTTTGATGAGCAGCTCCTTGTGTTCGCACAGCGTCCGGACGCGACGGCTGTTCTTGAGATAGAACGGTGGAACACCGCCTTTGGTCGGTGGGTCAACCGCGGGGCTAAAGGTATTGCCGTCTTTGAGGATATGGAGCGCGCCGGTCAGAGGCTGAAATATTACTTTGACATATCCGACACCCATGAGAGCCGGTATTCCCGTCCGGTTCCGCTTTGGCAGATGAAGGACGAATATACCGAGGACGTGATCGACACCTTAGAGAACACCTTCGGCTTTCTTGAAAACAGGACGTCGATGGAAGAAGCGATACTGAGCGCATCGCATAACGCCGTCGAGGATAATATCCCCGATTACGTCGGCGATCTTCTGTTCACGGTGAACGACAGCTTTTTATACGGGCTGAACGAGGATACAGTCAAATATTTGTACAACAACCTTGTCACTCAGAGCGTCGCGTACATGATAATGACGCGGCTCGGCATGGACACCTCTCCGTATTATAACGATGAGGACTTTAGGGATATTGTCAACTTCAATACGCCCGAGGCGATAAACGCCCTCGGTTACGCCACCAGCGACATAGCTGAAATGGCGTTGTCTGAGATTGCCAAGACCGTACTGGCGCTTGACCGTGAAAATCGCATATTTGTCAATCCGCAGATAAGCGACTACAATAATGACACAATACAACCCGAAAGGAGATTTGACCATGACAGAGATCACCTACACCCGACAGGGCGATTACAGCCTGCCCGATCTGACGATGCCCGAACAGCCGCAGACGGAGTTGGGCGTGTTCGCTCAGATGAGGCTCAAGTTCCTCAAGACGCAGCACAAAATCCTGTACTACAATCTGCTGACCTCGGCGAAGCTGACACAGCACCTCGCGGAAGTCGAACAGAGAGCCTTGCAGATGGAGGACAGCGTTCTCCGTCAGATGGCTCAGAAGGAGGGCGTGACCGAAAAGCTGAAAGCGGACGACCCGATGAAGTGGACGCGCCTGATGAACAACCTCCGGCACTCGGCGAGAGAGATCGTGATGAACGAGGTAATATACGCTCTGTAAACCCCAATGAGCAGGCTCAGTCAGACGACGAGCCTGCTTTTTCTGACTTATCCGCAGCCGAGCTCGCAGTTAAGATATACGATTATCTCACCGATTATATCATCGACTACTATGAGGACGTAGACAGAGAGCCTATCGACAGACCGGAGGACGGCGCAGACCCCGTCCTGATCCAGCGTATCACACACGAATTATATGATGTTGATACGATGCAGGATATGCTGGACTATTTCGCGGAAACCTATGACCGTCGGGATAATGACAGCGAGATCAACGCGGTCTATGACAAAATCTGTGACGCCTTGTATCATCGTATCCACGATCCTGTCATATCTAGCGACAGTTATGTCAGAGGTGATACTGAGCTTGAATACTATGATCGGACACACGAAGATAAAAGCCTGCCGTTTCTCAGCAGTGATGAAAACATAAAAGCTATTCTTCTGTCTACACCTCACCTCAAAGCGACTAAGGCAGAGATCGCCGCTTTTTTTGATTCTGTGCGTGATAATAGGAGGCAAATCGAATATATCAAAAGTATATTCAACAATGACTATACAGAAGTTATCATACCTGACGGCAGAAGAATGGGCTACAAAACCTTTCAGAATGTGCTTCATCTATGGGAGGGCAGCTACACTAACCGAATATCACAGGGCTACTACGATTGGGGAGTTATAGCCGCATATTTTGACGGTATGAGGCTTCTCGGAGAGCTTCGGGATACAGCAAAACCCTTACCATCAGTAGACGGTCAATTAGAACTGATCACAGGCAGCGCAGAAGAGAGATCTTCTGCTTTTGTTTTTTCTCAGGAAATCATAGATACAGTTCTGACGCGCGGAGGTACAGGAAAATACCGCATTTACGAGCAGTTCCAAAAGAGCTTGTCCCGTGAAGAGAATATCCGTTTCTTGAAAAATGCATATGGCATCGGCGGATCATATCCTGTACTGATTGGTACCGGAATCAATATGGATCATGATTCAAAAGGGATTATGCTAAAGCGCGGTTTTGGCGATGAAGTACCTCATATTCTCTTAAAGTGGAATAAAGTTGAACAGCGTATTTCAGAATTGATCAAGCTCGGCAGATACCTAAATGAAAAAGAACTTGCCGACTATCCTGCTTGGCTTCAAGAACAGGAGCAGCAGCGACTTGAATGGGCTGAACAACGTCGCCGGAGCGAAGAAGAACGACGCCGTCAGATCGAGATGGAAACAGCTCCCGAGGAACGTCAGCAGAAGGCTGAAACCTATGAATATCAGTATCACCTCGGCGATAAGGTATATCTCGGCGCGGACACCTATGAGATCATATCTCTCGGCGATGACCGCGTGATGCTGTTCGACCCGAAATTCCCGCTGTTCAACAAGGAAGTTTCCCGTGCGGAGTTTGAAGCAAAGGTACAGGAAAACCCGCTGAACAATCACCTGAGGGTCGTTGTAAAACCTCCCGAAGAAGGACATATAGCAGTTCACGAAAACGAGCCCTTGTCTAACGGGGAAAGAGATATAAGCTCATACACTCCGTTGATGCAGCTTTATTTCAGCGAACGTGAAGCCCATCCGAATATGACGATCCTGTTTCAAGTAGGAGATTTTATGGAAGCCTACGGTGACGATGCCGCTGCTTTGTCTGAGGTGTTCGGGCTGGTTCCCGTGACACGGGCATTGACCGAACACCAACGGATCAGTATGATAGGGTTCCCTATGAAACGTCTTGACACCTATCTCAATATGCTGATAGACAGAGGCTATCATGTGGGTATCTCGCGTCAGAACGATGACGGCAGCAGGAGTTTTCTTACTATGGCTCCGAGTCAAAGAGAGCCGATACCATCCCGTCCCGTAGCTCGCTTGGACTATTACCGCAACGGTGAGATCGAACAGAGCTTTACCTACCTTGACGCCGATAAGCTGGAGAGAGATATTCGTGATGACATCAGAAGACCAACTCCTATGGGGCTTGTGGTTTATGCCGACGAAAACGGCGACACCATAGATTACAGCTATATCAATGACTTACCGAAACCGTTAGTCAGCATTACCGTTGAACCAATACCACCGTTTGAATCAGAATACAATATCCTTCTGACAGAGGCAAGGCGGCTGATAGATGAATTCTGTGTAGCAGAATACGGCGACCCTGCTGAATATGATGACTTGACCGATGTTGAGCTTGCTTTTACGGAAACCGAGGACGGCTTGCATGAAATACAGACCTCAGTTGACCTTCTTAACTGCCGTATTGTTAAAACAGTTGATGCAAAAACCGTCCATGTTGACCAATACGAAAGTCTTTCTGATTTGATTAAGAACGGTTTGACCGGCATGGAGTTCGGTGAGCTGACCTATCTCACCGATGAGGAACTCGCGCCTTTCTATGCCGAACACGACGAGCTTGATGATGTTGATCCGTCTGAAATCAGAAGGCAGCTCGAAGAAAGTGGTATCGTCAACGGACAAGTCGTTGATCCTGATAAACTCGACGCCGACCCGTTTATCCAACAAGTGATGGCTGATGCCGATGCTGTGGCTCAATCATCGTTCTTCATCGACCACTTTTATGTTGTTGAAGATCTGAGTGCTGCACCGTTGCACGTTACAGAATACAAAGACTGCGATGAAGCTCTTGCAGTATATTTCTCACTACCGACTGATAGGATGAAGGCTTTTGGTGTGACAAACACCAAAAGAATGCCCGGGAGTTTTGACTTTATCCAATGCTTAGATGGCAAAGATACTCTCATAGAGGACTATGCAAAAACCGATGACGGCTCATGGCGTAATCCTGAGATTATCGCTCTTGTCGATCATGTAAAGAAAGCAATCAGCAATCAACAGCAGCTTACCCCTGCGTGGGAGCAGCAGCCGAGGGCGAAAGCGCAGACCTTTGACCTGCACCCGGATATACCCATGTCGCAGCGGCATACCTTTGACCTCAAAGGCTTTGAGCTGGAGGAAGCAGGTAAAAAGGCACGTTTCAAAAGGAACATGGATGCTATTCGCGTTTTGAGGGAGTGTGAATTTGATGATCGCTTTGCTACACCCGAAGAACAAAAAGTCCTTGCTCAGTATGTAGGCTGGGGCGGTATCCCTGAAGCGTTTGATGAAAACAACGACGCTTGGTCAGATGAATTTTCTGAGCTATATGGCTTGCTGTCGCCCGAGGAATACTCTTCTGCCCGAGCAAGCACGCTGACCGCTTTCTATACGCCGCCTGTCGTCATATCCGCCATCTACAAGGTCATGGAAAACATGGGCTTTCAGAGAGGCAACATCTTGGAGCCGTCGTGCGGTATCGGAAACTTCATCGGTATGCTGCCCGCCTCCATGAGCGAGAGCCGTGTGTTCGGCGTCGAGATAGACACGATCTCAGCAGGGATAGCACAGCAGCTCTATCAGCGCAGCTCGATCGCGGCGCAGCCGTTTGAAAAGGCTGAGATACCCGACAGCTTCTTTGATGCCGTTGTCGGTAACGTACCCTTCGGTGAGTTTGGCGTGTCGGATAAGCGTTATGACAAGCACCATTTCCTGATACACGACTACTTCTTCGCAAAGTCGCTGGATAAGCTCCGTCCGGGCGGCGTCATGGCGCTGGTCACCTCACGCGGCACGATGGATAAAGAGAACTCAGCGGTGAGAAAGTATATCGCGCAGCGTGCCGATCTGCTCGGTGCGATCCGTCTGCCAAACAACACTTTCAGAGGTAATGCCGGTACGGACGTCGTTTCGGATATTCTTATACTCCAAAAGCGCGACCGTATCATCGACATCGAGCCTTCATGGGTGCATTTGGATACCGATGAGAACGGTATCACGATGAACAGTTACTTTGTTCAGCACCCCGAAATGATACTCGGCGAGATGAAGCTGGTATCGGGACGTCACGGTATGACGCCGGATTGTATCCCTTATGAGGACGCAGACCTCGGCGAGCTGCTTGATGAGGCTATCACCAATATCCACGGTGAAGTGACCGACTATGAGCTGGACGAGGATATGGAAGAAGATACTTCTATCCCCGCTGATCCTACCGTGCGAAACTTTTCCTTTACGCTGGTCGACGGCAGCATCTACTTCCGCGAAAACAGCCGCATGACCTTGTTCGATGTTTCGGCAACGGCGCAAAACCGTATCAAAGGCATGATACCCATTCGTGACAGCGTTCGCCGCCTGCTTGAAATGCAGACCGAGAATTACCCCGACGAAGCGATCAAAGCGGAGCAGGAACGGCTCAACACGCTTTATGATAACTACACAAAAAAGTACGGTCTTATCAACTCTCGGGCGAATAACGCCGCTTTTTCGCTGGACAGCTCTTATTCGTTGTTATCTTCTTTGGAAATACTGGACGAGGAAGGAAACTTGTTACGCAAAGCGGATATTTTCACCAAGCGCACGATCAGACCGCATGAGCCGGTCACCTCCGTAGATACCGCGTCCGAAGCGCTTAATATCTCTATGGCTGAACGCGCTGGCGTGGATATGGACTTCATGTGCGAGCTGTCGGGACTTTCCGAAGAAAAAATCTTCGAGGATTTGAAGGGTGTTATCTTCCTTAATCCGCTGTACGGCTTCGGAGGAAACCGTGAGCCGAAGTATCTGACCGCTGACGAATATCTATCCGGCAATGTTCGCGAGAAGTTAAAGACTGCTTATCAATCTGCCCAGCTTTATCCGCAGGACTATACGGCAAACGTAGAGGCATTACAGCAAGTACAGCCGGAGGATCTGAAGGCGTCGGAAATCTCCGTCCGCCTCGGCGCTACATGGCTGCCGGTTGAAGATGTGCAGAAGTTCATCTATCAGCTACTTGATACTCCTTATTATGCTCAATGGAAAATGAAGGTGCATTATTCGCCTATCACCGGCGAGTGGAATATTGAGTACAAAACCTATGACCGTACCAACGTCAAGGCGTATTCCACCTATGGTACAGACAGGATCAACGCCTATCAGATCATCGAGCAGACGCTGAACCTGAAGGATGTACGCATCTATGACTATATCGAAGAACCAGGCGGTAGTAAAAAGGCTGTTCTGAACAAAAAGGAAACAGCCATCGCGCTGGCGAAACAGGAGGCTATCAAGCAGCAGTTCCAAGAATGGATATGGGCTGATCCGAAACGACGCGAGCGCCTTTGTCGTTTATACAACGATAAGTTCAATAATACGCGCCCGCGCGTGTATGATGGCTCACATATCGCCTTTGTCGGTATGAACCCCGAGATCGAACTGCGTAAGCACCAGCGGGACGCTGTCGCTCATATCATTTACGGCGGTAATACCCTTTTCGCACATGAAGTCGGCGCGGGCAAGACCTTCGCCATGACAGCGGCGGCGATGGAAAGCAAACGCCTCGGTTTATGCAATAAATCTCTGTTCGTTGTACCGAACCACCTGACCGAGCAATGGGCGGCGGAGTTCCTCCAACTCTATCCTGCGGCGAATATCCTCGTCGCTACAAAGAAGGATTTTGAGCGTAAAAACCGCCGTAAGTTTTGCGCGAGGATCGCTACCGGAGAATACGACGCCATCATTATCGGACACTCTCAGTTTGAAAAAATCCCTATCAGCGCAGAAAGGCAGATAGCGATGCTGCAGGCGCAGCTTGATGAGATCACCGACGGTATTGAGGCTCTCGGAAGGAGCCATGAGGACAGATATACGGTCAAACAGCTTGAAAAAAGCCGCAAGTCAATCCAAACAAAACTGGAAAAGCTGAACGCTCAAGACAGGAAGGATGACGTTGTCACCTTTGAAGAATTAGGCGTTGACCGCCTGTTTATTGACGAAAGCCACTATTACAAAAACCTTTATCTGTTCACAAAAATGAGGAACGTCGGAGGCATTGCTCAGACCGAGGCGGCGAAGTCCTCAGACCTGTTTATGAAATGCCGTTATCTTGACGAGCTGACCGGCAGCCGCGGCACGATATTCGCTACCGGCACACCGATCTCAAACTCGATGGTGGAGCTGTACACGATACAGCGGTACTTGCAGTATGAGACCCTTGTCCGCCATGATCTGCAATACTTTGACGCATGGGCGTCCACCTTCGGCGAAACGATCACGGCTGTCGAGCTGACGCCGGAAGGAACAGGCTACCGTGCCAAGACGCGTTTTGCACGGTTCTATAATCTACCGGAGCTTATGGCGATGTTCCGCATGGTGGCGGATATTCAGACAGCGGATATGCTCGATCTTCCCGTACCAAAAGCGAATTATCACAATATCGCGGTCAAGCCTTCCGAGATGCAGAAAGAGATGGTAAAGGCGCTCGGCGAGAGAGCCGAAGCTATCCGAAAAGGAAACGTCGATCCGTCAAAGGATAATATGCTGAATATCACCAACGACGGCAGAAAGCTCGCGCTGGATCAGAGATTGCTTAATCCGCTGTTGGAAGATTTCGACGGCAGCAAGGTCAACGCGTGTGTGGATAATGTATATCAGATATGGAACGACACCGCCGAGCAGCGGTCGACCCAGCTTGTTTTTTGCGATTTATCTACGCCGAAAAATGACGATGAATTCTCCGTCTATACGGATATTCGCAGAAAGCTGATCGAGCGAGGAATCCCCGAGGAACAGATACGTTTTATCCATGAAGCCAAGACAGAAGCGCAGAAGCTCGACCTGTTTCGCAAAGTCCGCAACGGCGAGGTGCGCGTTCTGATCGGCTCGACCGCCAAGATGGGAGCCGGTACTAATGTGCAGAACAGGCTGATAGCCGGGCATGATCTCGACTGTCCGTGGCGTCCGTCCGACCTCCAGCAGCGGGCAGGAAGAACAGTTCGTCAGGGTAATGAAAACCCCGAAGTACATCTGTACCGTTATGTCACGGAGGAAACCTTTGACGCGTATCTGTATCAGCTCGTCGAGGCAAAGCAAAAGTTCTGCGCGCAGATCATGACCTCAAAGACGCCCGTGCGTTCAGCCGAGGACGTCGACCAAACAGCCCTGTCATACGCTGAGATCAAAATGCTCGCCACCGGTAATCCGTACATCAAAGAGAAGATGGATCTGGATATCCAAGTCCAAAAGCTACAGATGATAAAGGCAGGTTATCTTTCCGAGAAGTATGAGCTTGAGGATAAGATTTTGAAGTATTATCCCGAGAGGATCGCTTTTTATACCGGTCTGATCGACGGCTTGAAACAGGATATTGAAGTCGCAAAGAAACACCCAAGATCCGCCGACGATACCTTTGTCGGTATGGAAATAGAGGGTGTTCTTTTTGATGATAAGGCGAAAGCTGACGCTTGCAAGTCAATGCAATCGTCTGACGCCTTTCATCTCGGCTCTTATCGCGGCTTTGATATGGATATGTATTTCGATACGGTCAACCGTCAGTACGGTATCCGGCTGAAAGGCAGATTAGCGCATGACGTCAAGCTCGGCATTGACGTACACGGTAATATAACCCGTTTGGATAATGCTCTTGACGGATTGGAGAAGCGATTGGAACAGGCTGTCGCTGATCTCGAAAACCTTCAAAAGCAGTTTGAAACCGCCAAGATCGAAGTGCAGAAGCCCTTTGCACAGGAGGAAGAATTGAGAGCAAAAACAGCACGGCTGAATGAGCTGAACGCCCTTTTGGACGTTGATAAGCGCGAGAGCGAAGTCATCGAAGCAGAGGGAACCGAAGTCGAAGCTGACGAGCCTGACCGTATCCGAAGCAGCCGTGACGCAAGATAAAGGAGGTGTAACACATGACAGTTGAAAATATGAATGAAGCCCTGTACGAGAAGATGAAAGCCGAACAGAACGGCTTTCGGAAATTCTTGCTTTCCCTACCACCCGAGGAAATCCTTAATCACGCATACGAATATACCATTCGTGAGGATATTCTGAGTATTGTTGAGAACAGCGATAGCCTTTCCGAAAAAGAGGTCAAAGGATTGTTGTCGTCCCGCTGTCCTATCACAGACGTCTACCGACGCTTTAACAAGTATGACTACAATGTGATGGATAATATCCGTGATTGTATTCGAGAAGAAGGCGAATTTTTATGTGACAGGACGCGCGATACTAAGGGAAGGGACAGCCGGTGATGATATGAAAAGATTTGTCAGCGCAGATATGATCGAGACCGCCCGCAAAATGGATTTACTGACCTATCTGCGGCTTTATGAGCCGGATGAGCTGGTGAGATTGTCCGACAATGTGTACTGTACTCGCTCGCATGACAGCCTTAAAATATCCAACGGAGCATGGATGTGGTGGTCGACCGGCATCGGCGGCTATACGGCTATCGACTATCTGATAAAGGTCAGAGGATTGCCGTTTATCGAGGCGGTGGAACGTATCTGTGACCATAAAGAGCGATTGCCGCCCCAAGCTGAGCGTGATCCTGATAAGCCGAATAATACTACTAAACCTTTGCTCCTGCCGCAGAGAGCGGACAACAATTTCACCGCTATTCAGTATCTTTGCTCACGCGGAATTGAGAAAAGAATAGCTGTAGAATGTTCCGAACGAGGGCTGTTTTATGAGAGTCTGCCGTATCACAACATCATCTTTGTAGGCTTCGATAAAGAGAACAACCCCCGTTACGCCGGATACCGAGCGACGAACGGACAGCGTATCTTAGGCGAATGTTCGGGCAGCGACAAGCATTATTCCTTTCGGCTGGTCGGCGCTGAATGCGACGCCGTACACCTGTTTGAGAGCGCCATAGACCTGTTATCCTTTGCGACGCTGCTGAAGCTCGCGGGCGAGGATTATCACCGTCATAACATGGTGTCCCTTGCAGGAATATACGCTCCGAGCAAGGATACCGGCAAAGCCAGCGTCCCCGCTGTATTGCGTTCCTATCTCGATGAACACCCTTCAACGCGAAAGGTTTTCGTTCATTTTGATAACGATACAAAGGGCAGACAGGCAGCGCAGGTCATCGTGAATAAACTGTCCGACAGATATGAGGTCGTTGATTTCCCACCGCCATGCGGCAAGGATTTCAACGACTTCTTGCTTTTACA
>CAJODM010000008.1 GCA_905233755.1 uncultured Ruminococcus sp. | reverse complement strand
AAGCAATAATACCTCCGAAGCAGATTGGATGGAATTCAACAATAGAATCTATTGATAGTCAAAAAGAGGTCTTCACTCCTAAACCCAATTAACTATTTATCAAAGCTGTTGTCAAGTGAACATGACAACAGCTTTTATATTGTTGCTGCTAAACTTGAGAATGGACAATATGATGATGCTGATATTCGGAATGTTCTTCCTTACTGCCATCTCATCAACCCTTCGGGTTAATTGTAAAGTATCATGACTTTGTTTGTTGTTATTCCTTATATATACAGAGAAAAACAACTCAAATAATAGCTTGATAAAGTTGCTTTTAGCGAATAATGTATTGTTCCTACTTGACATTGGCAGGAGCCATGGCGGCGCCCATGTTGTTCTGGTCGGTGACGCCCATGTCGATGATGACGCCGAGCTTTGCTGCGTGGATACGCGGGTACGCGTCCTTGCTCGGTGTATCCGAGAGGATACACGCGCCGGCGCCGGTGACCGTCCACTGGGCGGTGGGGGTACGCTGGGAGCCGTACTCGAGCGGGGTGCGGTACTGCCGCTCGGCGGTGCAGTAGTGGGACGACGCTACACAGGCAGCGGTGCGGACAGCGCCGCTCTCGACAGCGATCGCGCCCATGATCAGCTCCAGCGCCATCGTCGAGCACGCGCCGTACAGCCCCGCATAGGGGATCGAGAAGTCGCGCATGGCAAAGCTGGACGCCACACACTGGTTCAGCAGATCGCCGCCGAACACTATGTCAATATCGCCGGCGCGGAGCTTTCCTTTCTTCATCGCCTCCTCGGTCGCCTCGCGCACCAGCGCCGACTCGGCCTGCTCGAAGGTGCTCATCCCGGCATAGGTATCATACACGATCCGGTCAAAATCCGCCCGCAGCGGGCCCTGCGCCTCTTTTCGGCCGACCACCGAGCCGTAGGAGATGATGGCCGGTGCGGTCTCGAACAGCATGGTTCCCGATACATTTTTCATCACAAAACTCCTTTCCGATGCTAGTATTCCATCAGAAAGGCACCGATATGTGCCGCAATAGATAAAGGGTGACATGATCGTGCCGGCAAGCTACAAGAATCCCGAAAAGTTCCTCAAAAGCCGCACACATACACCGACAAACCGAGCGTTCACCCCTCGCGTATAATGGAACCAAAATCACAGCAAAGGAAGTATCATATGACGGTTCTGGAAAACGTGAAAAGCGACACGCCAAAGGGCACGGACGCGCGCACGATCGCAAAGCACGCCGCGGTGCACATCGCCTACTTTCTCTCGGGATTGCTAATCTCGCGCGGGGCGATGCTGGGTTCGATGTCGCCGTTCGGTGCATCGTTTGCGGCGGCGATGCCCTTCTCGTATATGCCCGCAGGGATGCTGGGCACTGCGATCGGCTATCTCACCATGACGCCGATCAACTCGTTTCGATATATTGCCATCATCATCGCCGTCTGTGCGCTGCGGTGGGTGCTCGGAGAGGTCCGAAAGATCAGCTCCCATCCGCTGTTCGCTCCGGCGGTCGCGTTCCTGCCGGTATTCGCCACCGGAGCCGCGCTGACGTTCAGCGCCGCGTCCGAGATATCGGAGATCAGCTTTGCGCTCACCGAGGGCGTCGCCGCGGCGGCGGGCGCGTATTTTATGAGCCGGTCGGTCGCGCTGTTCCACTCGCGACGACGGCTCGCGGGCTTCTCCTCCCGGGAGCTCGCGTGTCTGTCGATGACGGGGTGTATCCTCCTGCTGTCGCTGTCGGGCATCGCGGTCAGGGGGGTGTCGCTCGGGCGGATACTGGCGGTGCTGGTGATCCTGCTCGCCGCGCGCTACGGCTCCATCAAGGCGGGTGCCATCGCCGGTATCGCTACGGGAACGGCGTTCTCGGTGTCGGACACCGGACTGCTGTATCTGAGCGCAGGGTACTCGCTCGCGGGGCTGTTCGGCGGGATGTTCTCCACCCTCGGCAAGCCGGCGGTCGCGCTCTCGGCAGCGGTATGTATCCTCATGCTCGCGCTGTCGGCACGGGATCGCACCGCTCTCCTCGGCGTTGGGATCGAGACGGCGATCGCCTCGCTGATCTTCCTGCTGCTGCCCAAGGACGTCGATGGGTTTCTGTCCGCTGTCTTCACAGACAACGCCCCGCCCGCCGCCGAGGAGAGCGTGCGGCGGAACGTCACCATGCGGCTGAGCCACTGTTCGCGCGCGCTGTCGGGGGTATCGTCATGTGTCGGCGCGGTGTCGGACAGGTTATCGCGGATGTACTCGCCCGAGATCGACTGGGCGTATGAGAAGGCAGCAGAGAACACCTGTGCCTCCTGCGGGCTGAGGGTGTACTGCCGCGAGAAGCAGCAGGACCTCACCTATGACGACTTTCGCCGGCTGACACCCATCCTCAAGAAGCAGGGATTTGTCAAGGAGAAGGACATCGAGGACAGCTTTCTCAAGCGATGCTGCAAGCCCTCGGAGCTGTCGTTCAGCATCAACCGCAGCTACAAGGAGTACCTCTCGCTCGAGTCAGCGCGCCGGCGGATCGAGGGCATCCGCACCGTGGTGGCGGGCCAGTTTGCCGGGCTGTCGGAGATCCTCGAGGACCTCAGCGAAGAGTTCGAGACGTATGAGAGCTTTGACACCGCGGCAGCCGAACGGATCACCGAGGGGCTCGCCGCCGCAGGGCTGACGGTGATCGACTGCTGTGTGCGCAAAAGCTTGACCAAGGGGCTGTCGGTCGAGCTGGAGCTATCCGTCGGCAAAAAGACCGCGCTCTCGAAATCCCTCTTGACCCATACGGTACAGAAGGCGTGCGGGCGGTACTTCGAGTCGCCGTCGATGAGCTTTGCTAAGGATCGCGCGCGCGTCACGCTGTGCGAACGGTCGCTCTATGATATAGAGATCGGCTCGGCACAGCATATCGCCTACAACGGCGAGTTGTGCGGTGACTGCATCAACTACTTCAACAACGGCGAGGGCAGCACCGTCGCCATCGTCTCGGACGGCATGGGCACCGGCGGCAGGGCGGCGGTCGACTCCAACATGGCGGTCAGCATCATGACAAAGCTGCTCAAGGCGGGGCTGTCGTATGACTGTGCGCTGGCGGTCGTCAACGCCTCGCTGATGATCAAGAGCGAGGACGAGACCTTAGCCACCCTTGATGTGCTCGACTTCAACCTCTTCTCCGGAAAGGCAGAGCTGATGAAGGCGGGCGCGTGCACCACCTACATCCGCCGCAGCGGCAAGCTGCTGCACAAGGATATCCCCTCGCTGCCCATCGGGATCCTCACCGAGTCGCGGTTCATGAAAGAGGCGGTCACGCTGCATGAGAACGACATCATCGTCATGATATCGGACGGCGTTCTCACCGGCGCCGACGAATGGATCGAGAAGCTGATCGACGGGTGTCAGCGCATGAGTATGCAGGAGCTGTCGCTCATGATCGTCGAGGAGGCCAAGCGCCGCCGCAGCGAACACGACGACGATATCACCGCCCTGTCGATGCGGGTGGTGACAAATGCGTAAACGATTTTTGAACATTTTCTGCTTTTCTTGTCAACCGGACAAATCCATGCTATCATAATAGACAGCGGACAACCCTATCCGCTAGGAGGTATTATGAAGCAATTTCTGAAAACGTGCTGTACCGTTGTGCTGGTGATCCTCACGATCGGGTCGGGGTGCCTGAGCGCCATCGCCGTCAGCGCGGATGAGAAAATCATCGGTGACACGGATCGCGACGGGATCGTCACCATCTTTGATGTCACGCGCATCCAGCGGTATCTTGCACATATGGTCGCGCTCGACGACGACATGCTGCTGTGTGCGGACGTCGATCTCGACGGCGACGTCTCGATCAGCGACGTCACCTATATCCGGCAGTATCTGGCGCAGTACACAACGCCTTATGATGCGTTCATCGGCGCGTCGGCGGACGACGCCGCGACGCTCAACCTGATCCGGACGTATCAGTCCGGCATCGCCGACTATACCGTGATGAAGGGCGTGGATATCTCGACCTTCAACGGCGACGTGGATATGAACGTCCTCAAAGCGCAGGGCTATGACTTTGTGATGATCCGCATGGGCTACGGCTCTGACGAAACCGCACAGGACGACAGCCGGTTCGAATCCAATGTACAGAAGGCAGAGGCCGCCGGTCTCTACTGGGGCGCGTATCTCTACTCTTATGCGCTGACCGAAACAGAGGCGAAGAGCGAGGTGCAGCACGCGATCCGGCTGTTGAAGGGCAAAACCCCCACCATGCCCATCGCCTTTGATATGGAGGACGGCGACGGCTACAAGTCCCGCTACGGGATGCCGTCGGACGAGATGCTGGTCTCGATCTGCAAGATCTTTTTGTCGGGCATCCGCGACGCGGGATACTACCCCATCCTCTACAGCGCGCTGAGCTGGCTGAACCACTCGCTGAACGACAGCACCCTGCTGGACAATTATGATATCTGGTGCGCCCAGTGGTACACCGAATGTGAGTACACCGGCTCAACGCTCGGGATGTGGCAGTTCGGCGGCGAGGTAAACTACCTGGAGAGCCCGACGATCAGCGGGCTGTCGGGGAGCTTCGACAAGGACTACTGCTATATCGACTACCCCGATATCATCCGGCTGTACGGGTATAACAACTTCCCCGCGCTGCTCGATGAAGGCATCGCATCAACGTCGTCGGGATATGACGACACCGTTGTGTCCCACCCCGTGCCCGACGGCTACAACGGCTATATGGGGATGCAGCCCACTTTATAACGAGAAGAATAGAAAGCTCGCCGCAGTAGGAGCCCCTACTGCGGCGAGCTGTTTTAGTGAAGAGCGAAGAGTTGTGGGAGAATCCTGCGGCTTTTTGGATTCCTAGAATGAGAACCTATGTCCGGATCATCCTGAACGGAGCTGTGCGACAGCACAGCGAGTAACCGAAATTTTCCGTTTTCCATTGATTCATGAATGGTTGATGACAGCAGAAAATATGAGGCGCGAACGTCATTCTTTCGAAGCTGCCATCCGGCGGATGAGCGCATAGATACGCCTGCACGCATCGGGATGGGCGAGCTGCCGGCAGGCGGTCTTCATCCGATCGAGCCGCTCGGGTTGGGCGAGGAGTTCCCCGATCCGGTCGGGCACCTCCTCCAGCGTGCCGAGCTGCACTGCAGCGCCGCTCTCCGCAAGGAAATCGGCGTTCTGCCCCTCCTGTCCCGGGAACGACCGGAACACGACCATCGGCAGCGAGCACGCGATGCTCTCGCTGGTCGTCAGCCCGCCGGGCTTGGTGATGATGAGGTCGCTGATGTGCATATAGTCCTCGACGTTGTCCACATAGTAGAACAGGCGCGTGGGCTTGCTGTCGTCGGTCGAGCGGCGAAAGGTCTCCCGAAAGCTCTCCTTGAAGCTCTCGGTGCGGTTGTACATCAGCTTGATGGGGTTATCCTCCGAGAGGGTACGGATGAACTCGGGCGCGTCCTCGGTCTCGAACTCGCGCTCGTCGGAGAGCATCTTCTCGAATGCATTATACAGCCGGCGGTTATGACCGGTGATGACGATGATCTGGAACCCGGCATCGACCGAGAGCAGCTTCTCATAGATCGTCAGGATATCGGCCACGCCGAACGAGCCCGCCATCAAAAGGACGGTGCGCCTCTCGGGATCGAGCCCGAGAGAGGTGAGCATCTCCTCGCGCTTTCCCTCGGGGAAAGTATAGAACCGGTCATACACCGGCATCCCGCAGTCGAAGATCAGCCGGTCGTCGACGCCGTACTTCTCGTGCAGCACCCGCGCGGTCGCGGCGGTCGCGGTGACGAACGCCTCGACGTTGCCGGTCACGCCGGTCATATGGGGCATGAAATCCGTGAGGATGAAGACGATCGGGATATCCAGCCCGTGGGTCTCCTTCATCCGTGCGATCATGCGCGTCGCAAACGGATGACAGGACACGATCACGTCGGGACGCAGCTGTTCTATCAGCGGGGTCAGCCGTCGGCCGAGCTGCGAGATGATCGTGTTGACGAGCTCCGACAGCGCCGTGTCGCGGTCGGCTGCCTCGTATATCTTTCCGTACAGCGACGGGGTCTTCTTCGCGAGGAGCTGGTATCCCTTCGTCACGGTGAGGTTGACGAGCTTCGAGATCTCTTCGAACGTGTCGATGATCTCGACCGTGTTGGTGCGGTCGGCCGAGAGAATATACTCCTTCAGTGCGCCGGCTGCACGGTTGTGCCCCCCGCCGGTCGAGGCGGACAGGATCAGAACCTTCATAACATATCACCTGATTGACTGATTTCAGCTCTAGTATATCCCTTTTTTCCCTATGTTGCAAGAACTTGGACAAGCATTAGGAGATATTCCCAATATTGCAGGATTTCTGCGTGATTTTACCGTCATATTTTTATTTTTTTATTCTTTCTGAGAATATAAATTGATTCAGACGGGTTTATTATATTCATGAATAGGTATATGAAACCGGTAACGGAAGGTATCGCCTGAACACCGATTCAGGCATCGTTTTTCGGAGGTGTACAGCATGGCAAAAGACAGACCCTCGTCCGACACCATGGAGATCAACTCGATCCTCGAGGAGACACGGCAAAGGAACGACAGGCCCGATGACGGCTATGTCGATATCACTGCGCCGAGAACAGCGCAGCCGCGTGAGAGCTATGTCGATATCAACGCGCCCACCCGCCGACCGGCGTCCGCTGCTCCCGAAAAGAATCCCCCAAAGAAGCGCAAAACCGGCGGCATCGTCGCCCTGATTATAGTCGGCGTCGTGCTGCTCCTGGGGCTTGGCGGGCTGACATGGTATCTGACGTCGGGGAGCTCGACCTTCGCAAAGAACGTATCGGTCAACGGGATTTCGCTTGCCGGTATGACGGTGGATGAGGCAAAGGTCGCCCTCACCGCCGAGGAGGTGCGCCTCGCCGATCAGATCCAGATCGAAGTCAAGGCGGGAGACAAGTCCGTCACCCTGACGAAGGAGGACCTCTCCTACAGCTTTGATACCGACGATATCCTCAGCGACGCCCGCGCCTACTCCGAGGAGAAGGGCCTCAAGCAGGGCGAACGCTCCTATACCATCACCATGACGCTCGATGAGAGCAGCTGTGAGGCGGCGTCGGCGAACGTTGCCGAGCAGGTGAACACCAAGCCCAAGAACGCGACCGTTGTCGACTATCAGTCCTCCGGCAGCGGCACCTACAGCTATCAGGACGAGGTGAAGGGGTTGCAGCTCAAGGAGGACGAGCTCACCGAACAACTCATCTCGCTCATCCAAAGCGGCAAGTATGCCGGCACGATCAACGCGCCGACAAAGACCCTCGAGCCGAAGTACTCGAAGCAGTACCTGAAGGATCATATCCACAAGCTGTCATCCTTCACCACCACCTCGACCAACAACGCTAACGGCAACAACAATATGAAGGTATCGCTGTCGGCGTGCAACAACTCGATCATCAACCCCGGCGAGACCTGGTCGTTCAATAGCTGTACCGGTGACTCGAACCTGACCGAAAACGGCTATCTTCCTGCGGGCGTGATCATCGAGGGACGCCACGAGACGGGCATCGGCGGCGGAATCTGCCAGTCGAGCACCACCATCTACAACGCGACCGTGATGTGCGGGATGGAGGTCGTCGAGCGAAGCTGTCACTACTACAAGTCGGCCTATGTCGACGCCGGACGCGACGCTACCGTCGACTATGGCAACCTGGATCTGAAGATGAGCAACCCGTTCGACTATCAGCTCTTCATGAAGTGCTATATGGACGGCGTCACGCTGCACTGTGAGATGTACGGCGTCGGGAACGACGAGTTCGACGAGATCACCATCTCTGCCGAGACGACGTCGACCTTCTCGACCGGCTATAAGGTAGCTGCCTATCGCACCTACTATCAAAACGGCGACAAGGTCAAGACCGAGCCGCTGCCCGACTCGACCTACTATACGGTCGAGCCCGGCTCCTCGTCCTCTACCTCCAGCAAGAAGAAGACCACCTCGTCGAGCGGCTCCTCGACGACTTCGTCTGCCGGCTCCTCTTCATCGGCCAATGACGCGGACAGCGGGTCGGATGACGGCGGCAGCGCGGACGACGGCGGCGCGGCGGTCGATGACGGCGGCAGCTCGGATGACGGCGGCGCTGTCGATGACGGCGGCGAGGTCATCGACGTCGACACCGGCGAGTAGGCATACGATATCCTGTCGATTTCCGACCCTACACGGCACAGTTTTCTCTGTCCTTCTCTCGAGAGGGCGGATAGAAAGAAAGGATAATCAAGATGAAAAAACTGCTGACACTTCTCCTGGTTGCCGTTCTGGCGGTTATGCTGTGCGCCTGCGGCCAGCCGCAGAGCATCCTCGATGACATCGTCATCGAAGACGAGTCGGTCGATAAGGATGCGCTACGGGATACCCTCGACAAGGCGACCGACTATATCGAATCCACCGTCGATACCGCGAAGATGACCGCCACCACCAACGACGATGACGACTACTCTGTCTCCCGTTACTGGAGCTATGACAAAGCGGTCGAGATCGAGCCGCTCATCACAGCGTTCGAGATCGACGGCAACAAGATCGTGATCGGCGAGACGACCGAGTCACAGCTCGAGGAGCTTGGGATGGAGATCGACGCATACGCCGATACCATCGGCCCCGAAGAGGAGACATCCATCACCCTCAGCCAGGGCTCCAAATTCTGTATGATCCTGCTCGAGGCGAACCTCACCGATCAGACGATACCGATCCGCGATCTCGCTGTAGCCGGCTTCACCTGCCCCGCCCCCGCGTATTCGCTCGATTTCAGCTATGATGGTTTGACGTACAGCTCGACGATCGATCAGGTGCTCGCGGCTCTGGGAACACCGAACGACGGGATCAGCTTATATTCGGACAGCACGATCTGTACCTTCGAGTTAGACTACAGCGATGAGCTTCAAGACGGCGATTACATTATCGGCGATTCGCTTCGGATCACGTTCCTCTATAACCCCGAGGACAACACCGCCTCTCTCTACGGCATTGATATGGACAGATACACCTATCCGGTGCCCGAGGACGAATAACCCTCCTGTCAGACATGACTACGCCCCTTTACGGACGAACCGTAAAGGGGCGTTTTGCTGTTTATTCTCCGAGAGCGGGGATCATGCGTCGAGCTTGATGACCGCCGAGGAGCGAGCGGGCATCGTGAGCGTCCCATCGCCCGAGAGCGTCACGGACGCGCGGTTGTTCTCGTCGTCGCCCTCGATGCCGGCGACCGCCCATCCGCGTAGCGTCATGCTCGAGTATGTAGCGGGATCGAGGGTCAGCTCGGCGGGCTCCTTGTCGCCGTTGTGCACGACCATCACGCGCGCGCCGTCATAGTCGATCACCATGCCGACATGCTTGTTGTCAAACTCCACCACCTCGGTGATATCGCCGCGGGCGATCTCGGGGTTCTGCAGGCGGAGCCGGATCAGCCGGCGATAGAGATTCAGCAGACTGTCCTCCTGCTCGAGCTGCTGCTTGACGCCGCCGAGCCAGCATTCCTCGACCTGAGCGACGCCGTTCACATAGATATCCGGCAGATCGTCATTGTCCCAGATCATCGCGGTGCGGTAGGACGCGTCGTTAGTCGTGTTGGGGGCTTCGATGCCGATCTCCTCGCCATAGTAGGTGAAGGTGTTGCCGGGAGCAAGCATATACAGCGACGCGGCAAACTTGTACTCGTACTCGTCGAGGGCGTTTGCCAGCCGCGGCATATCGTGGTTGGTCAGAAAGTTCGCGTCGATGGCGTTCGGGTTATGGGTCTTGATGTTGTCGTCATACTTCTTCAGCGATTTTGCAAAATCGGTCACCAGTCCCGAGCGGCCGCCGGTGGCGAACTCGCCGGTGTTGGTCGCGAACTTGAAGTTGAAGAGACTGTCGATACCGCTCTCATAGAAGTCATAGATGCTGCCGGTGCTGTCCCAGTCCTCGCCGACCATGTAGACGTCGGGGTTATATCCCTGTGCCATCTCATAGAACCAGCGCAGGAACTCGACGCCGTCGGTCTCCTTGTCGTCAAAGTACTTCACCGCGTCAAGGCGGAACCCGTCGACCCCGCGATCCAGCCAGAACTTCGCGACCTCTTCAAAATAGTCGCGGGTGCCCTCGAAGCTGAGGTTCCAGTCGGGCATCTCATAGCTGAACGCGCCCTCATAGTAGTAGTCCGAACCGAGCACCTCGCGGTTATACCGCTCGGAGGACTCCTTCGAGACGTTGTAGTACCGGGCATAGCCGTCCTCATTGCCCTCGCGCAGCTCCTCACACGCCTTGACAAAGAACTCGTGATCTGAGCCGGAGTGGTTGATAACAAGGTCGATGATCAGCTTGATCCCGCGCTCGTGACATTCGCACAGCAGCTCGTCAAAGTCGTCGAGCGTACCGAACTCCTCGTCGATGTCAAAGTAGTCGCGCACGTTGTACTTGTGATAGGTGGTGGACGGCATCATCGGCGAGAGCCAGATCCCGTCAACACCCAGGTCGTCGCCGCTGTTGGGATCGCCGTCGTTGAGATAGTCGAGCTTGGAGATGATGCCCGGGATATCGCCGGTCTCGTCGCCGTTCGAGTCACAGAACGAGCCGATCCAGATCTGGTAGAAGGAACGGTACTTATCGGTGCTCTGCACGGCCGAGATGCTGTCCGTCGAATCCCCCGAGGAGCCGCATCCCGCTAGCACGCACACGAGCACGGCTACGACAAGCAGCATAGCCAGTATTCTTTTCATAATATCTCCTTAGCAGTTAGTCAAAAAGGGCGGAGCACAGGACTCCGCCCTTTTGGGTTTGATATGATCGGCCTTTGGACGTCGGGGCTCTGGGCCTCGGCGCTTCTTGTCACGCCTCGCTGCCCTCCGGGCCTCGGCGCTTCTTGTCACGCCTCGTTGCCCTCCGCTGTTCCTCGTATAACCGCCGCTCAACCGTTTTGCTGCGTGACCAAAGGTCACTCCACAAAACCGTGTTCGCGTTTGTTATTCGAGGGCTTTGGGCCTCGGCGCTTCTGTTAGCCCTTTACGCCGCCGGCGGTAACGCCCTCGACATAGTAGGTCTGGAGCTTGAGGAACAGGATCGTGATCGGCACAGCAACCACGACCGAGCCCGCCAAAAACCGCTTGAAGTGGGTCGTGAAGAACTCGGCGGACGTCATCTTCTGCAGGCCGATGGCGACGGTGTAGTTGTTGACGTTGTCACCCATGATGATCTTACAGAGGATGAAGTCGGTCCACGGGCCGATGAACGAGGTCAGAACGGTGTAGACGACGATCGGCTTCGACATCGGAAGGATGATCTTCCAGAAGATCTGGTTCCTCGTCGCGCCGTCGATGGTCGCCGCCTCATCCAGCGCACGCGGGATGGTATCGAAGAAGCCCTTGCTGATCTGGTAGCCAAGTCCCGCACCCGCCGAGTAGCAGATGACGAGAGCAACCAGCGTCTGGGTCAGACCCATCGCCTTGAGCAGATAGTAGATCGCGATCATGGTCATGAATCCGGGGAACATCCCGAGGATCATGCCGATGTTGATCATCGGCTTTCTTGCCTTGAATCTCAGGCGGCTGAACGAGTAGGATACCATCAGCACCGCCAGCGTCGAGATAATGCAGGAGAAGATCGCGACGATCAGGGTGTTCATGAACCATCTCGGGAAGTTCAGCGACGCGGTGTCGGTGAACAGGTCGATATAGTTCTGGAAGCTAAAGTGCTTCGGGATCAGATAGGATACGGTCGCAAGACCCTCATCGCGGAACGAGTGCAGGATGAGGTAAACCAGCGGCGAGATCCAGATAAGACCGAGTACTGCCAGAAGGATGTAGATAAGTGTGTTGGAGAGAACTCTTCTGAATTTATAACTCTTAATCATGAGAATTCCTCCTCGTTCTTAGCAGATTTGGTCATGTTGAACGTAATCAGCGACAACGTCGCGCAGACGATAAAGACAAGGATACCGACCGCCGCAGCGAGGTTATAGTCCTGAGAGTTCATCGTCAGCTTAAACAGCCACGTGACCAGCAGATCCGTGCGACCCGCCTGATAGAGGTTGGGATCGTTCGGTCCGCCGTTGGACAAGAGGTAGATGACGTTGAAGTTGTTGATGTTGCCGATAAAGCTCGTAATGAGGTACGGCGTGGTGACGAACAGCATATAGGGCAGCGTGATCTTGAAGAAAGACTTCACGGGGCCCGCGCCGTCGATGGTCGCGCTCTCGTACAGGTCGGCGGGGATGTTCATCAGGATGCCGGAGGTGATGAGGATGGTATACGGGATACCTACCCAGCAGTTGATGATAATCACCGTGATGCGTGCAAGCAGCGGCGTCGAGTTGAGGAAGGCGACGCTCTCCTGTATGATGCCGAGATTCTTGAACAGCACGTTGATCGCGCCGTCGACAGCGAGCATCTGGTTCATCAGCAGCAGGGAGACGAACTGCGGTACCGCAACGGTAACGACGAACAGCGTTCTCCACAGCGCCTTGAGCTTGATGCCCTTCTTGTTGATCATCAGCGCGACGATCATGCCGAGGATGTAGTTGAGCACGGTCGCAAAGATCGCCCATACGATGGTCCACTTTGTCAGCTCGATGAAGGTGTAGCCCTTCGAGGCAGCGCCTGCGCCGCCGTCAGTGAGCTTGAACACCTCGGAGAAGGTGTCCAACCCGACCCAGGTGAACAGCGATCCCGGAGGCATATGCTGCGCGTTATAGTTGGTGAACGCGATCAGGATCATGAAGATCAGCGGCAGGATGGTGAACACCGAGATGGTCAGCGTCGGGAACGCGAGCAGGGTGGTGTGGAACTTGTTGTCCAGAAGGTCCTTGAGCTCCTCTTTGAAGCCGATGGGCTTCTCACCGGCTGCGACCGTCTGCTGGGCCTTGTAGGCGGATTTGGTATTCGCGATATAAATCACGAAGAAGATCGCGGTAAGCACCAGCGTCAGAACGCCGTACAGCAGGATCAGCATCGAGTTGTCGCCGGCGACGGTGACGTGCTTGCCGCCCACGGTCTCCATATGACGGGCGGTGTCGCCCAGTGTACCGAACTTAGCGATGTAAGCTCCGCCGAAGAAGACCATATACATGATATAGCCCACTTCGATCAGCAGGAACAGGAATCCCTTGATGACCTGTCCCTTCGAGACGTTACCGACACCCATGACGATGTACGATAACTTGGTAGCCCAGTCACCCTTGATGAATCGGGATACATAGTTCCCTACGCCCCTGCCGATGCCCAAGACGAGATTCTTGAAGAATCGGCCGATCGCACAGAAGAACTTCTTTAGGGCGCCGGGGACGGCCTTAAAGAATTTTCCGATATTGTACCCGAATTTCTGGAAGGGGTTGAGCTGCATGTATTCAAGATAATTCATCAGTTCACTTCCCAGCTTGAAGAGTAGCGGCATTCACGCTGCCGCGGCGTTACAGTAAGAAAAATAGGTCATGGTCAGGCGGGGCGACCCGCCTGACCGAAAATATCTGTACGGATGGATGGTGAGCCGTGCCGGTATCTCATACTACCATATGGGTCGCGCGGCTCGATGCTCAGAGCTTATTCGTCCTTAATGTTCGCGACGCACTTCTGGAGCTGCTCGGTCAGATAATCCTTATCGACCGCGTTGTCCTTCTTGTAGACCGCCTCGCCGAGGGTGGCCATCGGGGTCCAGAAGGTATCGGCAACGTTCACCTGAGCGACCGAGTAGACGGACTGCTCGATGATCGCGTTGAGCGCATCGTTGTTCTTGACAACGTCAGAAGCGGCAGCGGTGGTGTTGGAGGGACCCCAAGAGATCTCTTCCGCACGCTGGAGCTGGCACTCTTCGCCGGTGAGATAGTCGGCGAGCAGCTCG
Organism: uncultured Ruminococcus sp.; assembly: GCA_905233755.1. Lineage (GTDB taxonomy): Bacteria > Bacillota > Clostridia > Oscillospirales > Acutalibacteraceae > Ruminococcoides. The sequence goes on along the minus strand of CAJODM010000008.1, from coordinate 38,892 downwards.
GCAGCGTCGAGGTACGAGGAGCTCATGTTCACGCCGATGTACTTGTAGCCGTGCATCGAGATGAGCTGCTTGGCGGTACCGTTAACGTCAATGGTCGGGAGCTTGGCGGCGCCGTAGTTGTCGCCCAGCACACCCTGAACGGTAGCGGCGTTCCAGGAACCGTCGATACCGGCGGCAACGGTCGGGGTGGCCTCGGCCATGCCGGAGGATACCTTGGAGGGATCGTTGGACTCGAAGATATCGCTGTACTCATGGAACAGAGCAGAGAACGCATACAGGGTGTCTACGACCTCGGCCTCATCATAGTCGTTGAACTGCTGAACGCCGTCGGCAGACAGACCGGTAATCTCCAGACCGCCGGTGAAGGGGAAGATGCAGGAGTAGAAACCGTTACCGGCGTCCATGATGAACTTTCTGCCGGCCTTGCGGCATGCCTCGAGAACGCCCTCGAAGGTAGCAGCGTCCTCTTCGGAAACGACGCTCTTGTCATATACGAGATAGTAGCCGTTATCGCCGGTCTCGGGGAACGCCCAGAGGGTGTCGTCGATGGTGCCGGCAGCAACGGACTCAACCGAGTTGCGGGAGGTCACGTCGTCCAGATACTCGTCAAATACGGGGGCGATAACGCCGGCGTTGACGAGCTTGTTGAGCTGGTCGGACGGGAACGAGAACACGTCAGCCGCGGTGTCGGGGTCGTTGAGCAGCGCAGAAGCCGCATCGCCCTCGCCCTGTGCGACGACCTCGATCGAGATGGTCTTGTCGGGATACTGCTCGATGAACGCCTGGCACTGCTGCTCGCAGAGGTCCTTCGCCTTCTCGGGAGCCCATACCTTCAGGGTGATGTTGTCCTCGCCGCCGAACGGATCGGTGTCGCCGGAGCCGGAGGTATCGGTGTCTGTCGAGGAGCCGCCGCCGCAGCCGACGAAGATAGCGGCCATCATCAGAACAGCCAATACCAGAGCAAGAATTCTTTTCATAGTCGGATTTCCTTCTTTCAAAATATTTTTTGTGAGGTCCCGCCTTATCCGTTCAGCGGCACCTTATCACTGGTTCAATTTTACCATAAAGAGGGAGCTGATTTCAACTCCCTTTGTACTTTTTATCTAAAATATTAAATACCGGAGTTGTTTTTGGTTATTTTCACAACGCGTTTTTTCAAAACCCGTCAACCTACACAAATCCGCGCTCGTCATTTTGTACTATTTGCCGATTTCGCTTTTGTGCAAGTTGTCAACCCGACCCGATGTGAGAACGGATGATTCTTGACGGCGCTCAAATCTATCATTCTCTTAGAGAATCAAACTTCAAAAAACGCGACTTTAGAAAATGTTTTCGTGTATTTTTACTAAATACCGTCGATTTCGTCTTTTCTGCCTCATTGACATCACCGCCTTTTTCCATGTATAATACAGATATATTACTGTTGATAGCGGAGGCAGAACATGAAACTATGCGACTTGCTGAAATCGTGCGACTACACCCTCGTATCGGGCAGCGCCGACGTGGAGATCAAGGACATCATCTATGATTCGCGCAAGGTCATCGGCGGATGCGCGTTCGTCGCGCTCAAGGGCTATAACGTCGACGGACACCGGTTCATCCCCGACGCGGTGGAGCGCGGCGCGGTCGCGCTGGTGGTCGAGGATGACGGCATCGCGTATGAGGGCGTGACCGTGGTGCGTGTGCAGGATGCGCGTGCGACGCTCGCGCTGATGTCAGTCGAGTACTTCGGGCATCCGGCGGATGAACTGACGACCGTTGCCGTCACCGGCACCAAGGGCAAGACCACCACCGTCGCGATGATCCGCTCCATCCTCGAGACCGCCGGCATCAAGACCGGCACCATCGGCACGCTCGGCATCCTCATCGGAGAGAGGATCTACAAGACCAACAACACCACCCCCGAGAGCTATGAGATCCAGCAGGCGATGCGCCATATGCTCAACGACGGCTGTCGGGCGATGGTGATCGAGGCGTCGTCGCTCGGGCTCAAGTGGCACCGCACCGACGGCATCCTGTTCGATTACGGTATCTTCACGAACTTCTCGAGCGACCACATCGGCGACAGCGAGCACAAGGATATGGCAGAGTACCTTTCCTGCAAGCGTATGCTGTTCTCCCGGTGCAAGGTCGGGATCATCAACAAGGACGACGAGAACGCTCAGGCGGTCATCGCCGGTCACACCTGTTCGATCGAGACCTACGGCTATGACGAGGGCGCCGATCTGGTGGCTCACGGCGACGAGCTGGTCGCGCGGTCCGGCTTCATCGGTGTGCGGTTCGACACCACCGGCGTCGAGGAGCTGTCGGTCGAAGTCGCGATCCCGGGGCGGTTCTCGGTCTATAACGCGCTCGCGGCGATCGCGCTGTGCCGTCACTTCGACATCGACCGCCGCGCGATACTGGACGGTCTCTCGCACGTCAAGGTCAAGGGCAGGGTCGAAGCGGTGCCGGTCCCCGGCAGCTACACCATGCTCATCGACTATGCCCACAACGCCGTGTCGATGGAGAACGTGCTCACCACCCTGCGCGAATACCATCCCCACCGCCTCATCACGCTGTTCGGCGCGGGCGGCAACCGCCCCAAGTCCCGCCGCTATGAGATGGGCGAGGTATCGGGTCGGCTGTCCGATCTGTCGGTCGTCACCGAGGACAACTCGCGCTATGAGGACGTGATGGATATCATCGCCGATATCAAGGTCGGGCTCGACAAGGTCGGCGGCAGCTACATCGTCATCCCCAACCGGATCGACGCGATCCGCTACTGTATCGAGAACGCCGAGGACGGCGATATCATCGTGCTCGCCGGCAAGGGTCACGAGGATTATCAGGAGATCCGCGGTGTCAAGTACCATATGGATGAGCGCGAGATCATCTCGGGCATCCTCGGCGACAGCCCCGACGACGAGAACCCGAACTGAGTTCTCCGGTCTACAGACCCGAACACTACTACCGAAGGAGGCGCGATATGCACCTGCAGGAATCCGGCGAAATGTACCTTGAGACCATCCTCATCCTCTCGAAGAAGAGCTCCTATGTCCGCGCGATCGACGTCGGCGAGTATATGGGCTTCAGTAAGCCGTCTGTCAGCCGCGCGATCGGGCTTCTCAAGAGCGGCGGGTATGTCTCGGTGAGCGACGGGGCCGCGCTGCGGCTGACCGACGAGGGTCGATTTGTCGCCGAGAAGATCTATGAGCGGCACGAGTATCTGACCCGCTTCCTCATCAGCATCGGCGTCGCAGAGGACGTCGCGGCAGAGGACGCGTGTCGGATGGAGCACGTCATCTCGGACGAGAGCTTCGCCAAAATCAAAGAGGCCTTCAAGGTATAAAAGGTATAAAAAAGAAAATCCCTGCTGGGTTACAGCGGGGATTTCGAATTGTTCGAGCTGCTGTGGTCAGCCGACGATGCTCCTGACGGTGTTCACGATCTCGGTCTTGGGCTGTACGCCGATCATGCGCGCCGCCTCCTGTCCGTCCTTGAACACGATGAGCGTCGGCACGCTCATGATGGCATAGTCGAGCGCGATATCCTCACACGCGTCGATGTCGACCTTGTAGACACTAAAGCTTTCGTCCTTCTCGTCGTTGATCTCCTCGATGATGGGCGAGAGCATCTTGCACGGGCCGCACCATGTCGCAAAGAAGTCGACCAGCACCACGCCCTGAGCGATTTTTTCCTCAAAGTTCGATTCGGATAAATGTTCTGTTGCCATAGCTGTTACCTCCTGACGGTATTTTACGCTTATAGTATACCATACTATATTCAGAAAATCTATACTTATTTTGAGAATCTGAAAAACCCTCGAAAGGATATGATACCATGTATGACTTAGCGATCATCGGCGGCGGCGTTGCCGGTATGACGGCGGCGATCTATGCCGCGCGGGCGGGGATGTCCGCTGTGATCATCGAGAAGGGCGGGTTCGGCGGCCAGGCGGCGCTCACCGCCACCATCGAGAACTACCCCTCTCTCAAGGAGATCGAGGGATTTGAGCTTGCCGCCAACATGAAGGCGCAGGTCGACGCGCTCGGGGTCGAGTGTCTGTCGGCAGAGGTGCGCTCTCTGTCAAAAGACGGCAATACCTTCACCATCGCGACCAACGCCGACACGCTCACTGCGCGCACCGTCATTATCGCCAACGGCGTGCGCCGGCGCGAGCTGGGGATCGAGGGCGAGGACGCGCTGCGCGGACGCGGCATCAGCTGGTGTGCGGTATGCGACGGCGGGTTCTTCCGCCGCAAGAAGACCGCCGTCATCGGCGCGGGCAACTCGGCGCTCGGCGACGCGATCTACCTGTCCAACCTCTGTGAACAGGTGTATCTGGTGTTTAGGCGTGTGCATCCCACCGCCTCCAAAAGCTATCTCGATAAGCTCGAGGGCATCGACAACATCCGCCTGCTGCCCCGCCATATCCCGCTGCAGATCAAGGGGGAGCGGCGGGTATCCGCTCTGACGGTCAAGAACCTCGACACCGACGAGACCTATGACATCGAGGTCAGCGGGGTGTTCGAAGCGATCGGGCTGATTCCCGACAACGAGCTGTACCGCGATCTTGCCGACCTCGACGAGAACGGCTACTTCCTGTGTGATGAGCAGATGCGCACCCGTACCCCGGGGCTGTTCGTCGCCGGCGACACGCGGCACAAGCACCTGCGCCAGATCGTCACCGCCTGCTCCGACGGCGCGATCGCCGCGACCGCAGCGCACGAGTACCTGACGCTGTGAACAGCACCGACGTCATTCGCGAGCGGCTGTTCGCCCTAAAGGACGAAAGGTACGGCGACTTTACCGCGCGGCTCATCCCGACCATCGAGCGCGCGGCTGTCATCGGGGTGCGCTCGCCCGCTCTAAAGCAGCTCGGGCGGGAGCTCAAAGGGAGCGCGCATGCTGCGGCGTTCCTCGACGTTCTGCCGCATACCTATCTCGAGGAGTACACCCTGCACGCGCTGCTGCTGTCGTATGAGAAGGACTTCTGCCGCTGTGTGAACGAGGTCGAGCGGCTGCTGCCGTATGTGGATAACTGGGCGGTGTGCGATTCGCTGTCCCCTGCGGTATTCCGTAAAGAGAGCGAGCGGCTGCTGCCGTATATCGAGCGCTGGATCGACAGCGAGCATCCCTATACGGTGCGGTATGCGATCGGGTGCCTGATGCGGTACTTTCTCGACGAACGGTTCGATACGCGCTACCTCGACATGGCATCCGCCGTCAGATCGGACGACTACTATGTCAACATGATGACGGCGTGGTACTTTGCAACCGCGCTCTTCAAGCAGTATGACGCCGCGCTGCCGTATCTGACAGGGTATCGCCTCGACTTCTGGACGCACAACATGACCATCCAAAAAGCGGTCGAATCCAACCGCATCCTTTCCGAGCGAAAAACCTATCTGAAAACCCTTCGACGAAAACGATCCGACGCCTAGCGCGCCGGATCGTTCTTGTTCGCTCTTCTTTTCAGCCGACGCCACAGGGCGCCCGCGAGCCGCCGCGCCCTGCGATACAGGTACCGCAGCGGATATATCCCGTACCACACCCACACCAACAGGCGGTAGATCGAGCTGTCAGCAGATACGGTGCGGCTGTGTGTACGGCCGGTCCTAACGAACGCCGTCAGCACCCCGAGTAGCTGGTCGTCGCGCACATGTTCGCGAGCAATACAGTTGTCGCCCCGTATCGTAAAGCTGCCGTCCTCCACCTTGATGATCCGGTGCAGGATCAGCCGCTTGCCGACCCGATACAGCACCGCGTCGAACCGCTTCGGTCGCTCGATGATCCGGTGTACGATGACGAGGTCTTTGCCCTGCCTTAAAAACGGCAGCATGCTCGTCCCGCGAAACGTGTACATCAGCTCGTCCTTGTCGCGCAGCTCTTTCTCGATGGTCGTTGTCACAATCGTGTCGTTCACCCCGTCACCTCCTTCAAACATGATTATACTATACTGTCACAAGAAAGTCAAAAACCCCCTGTCGATCCGACAAAACCACCTTGCGATTTTTCTGATCCTGTGCTATCATGGAGAAAAATCCGACACGGGATCGAAAGCGAGGGCATATCATGAGAGAGATTATCCATCTCAACCGAGAGTGGGAATACACCGACACGTTCAGCGACGCGTTCTGCTGCGGGGCGGGCGCGGGGGCGATCGTCGATCTGCCCCATACGGTGGCGGTAACGCCGTTCCACTACTTTGACGAGAAGATCTACCAGACGGTGTGCGGCTACCGCCAGCGGCTGACTCTGCCCGAGAATGCTACCGGCAAGCGAGTGTTCCTCATCATCGGCGCCGCCGCCCACAGCGCAAAAGTCTATGTCGACGGCACCCTCATGAACACCCACCGCGGCGGCTACACCGCGTTCGAGACCGAGCTGACCGACGTGCTCGTGCCGGGGCACGAGTCGGTGATATGCGTGCGCGTCGACTCGCGCGAGAGTCAGAACCTGCCGCCCTTTGGCAACGTCGTCGACTACATGACCTACGGCGGGCTCTACCGTGAGGTGCGGCTCGAGCTCCGCGAGCGGGACTGTCTGCGCGATGTGTTCGTCAAGCCATCGGTCCCCCTGCGCGCGCTCAAAAGCGACAAACCGCTGTCACAGCTTGTCTTTGCCGGCACCGTCGAGAGCGACGTCGCTGTCGACGGGAGCGCCGACTGTGAGATACGCCAGAGCATCTATCCCTATGCCGGCGACGACCGGCCGCTGCTGTCGCGGGTGTTCCGCTACGGCGATGATATCCGCATGACAATCCCCGGGGTGCGGCTGTGGGACGTGGACAACCCCGTCCTCTATACCGTCCGCACCGAGCTGATAAGGGGTGACAGCATCATCGACAGCATCGACACGACGGTCGGGTTTCGGCGGTCGGAGTTCCGTGCTGACGGCTACTACCTCAACGGCCGCAAGCTGCGGCTTGTCGGGTTGAACCGTCACCAGTGCTACCCCTATGTCGGGTATGCGATGCCGCGCTCGATGCAGCGCCTCGACGCCGAGATAATGAAGAACGAGCTGGGGCTCAACGCCGTACGCACCTCGCACTATCCCCAGTCGCATCACTTCCTCGACCGATGCGACGAGCTGGGGCTGCTGGTGTTCACCGAAATCCCCGGCTGGCAGCATATCGGGGATGAGGAGTGGAAGAACATCGCCGTCGGCAGCGTGTCCGAGATGGTGATGCAGTATCGCAACCATCCGTCCATCATCCTGTGGGGTGTGCGCATCAACGAGAGCCGCGACGACGACGCGTTCTATCGGCGGACCAACCGCGCCGCCCACGCGCTCGATCCCACCCGTCCCACCGGCGGCGTCCGCTGTCATAAGAAGAGCTCGCTGCTCGAGGATGTCTATACCTACAACGACTTTCTCCACAGCGGCGACAACGCCGGATGCGAGAGGAAGTCGGACGTCACCCCCGACACCGGCAAGCCGTACCTGATCAGCGAGTATAACGGTCATATGTATCCCACCAAGGGGTTCGACAATGAGGAGCTGCGCACCGAGCACGCCCTGCGCCACGCGCGGGTGCTGGACGCGGTCGCGTCCCACGACGATATCGCGGGCAGCTTTGGGTGGTGCTTCTTCGACTATAACACCCATCGCGACTTTGGTTCTGGGGATCGGATCTGCTACCATGGGGTGTGCGATATGTTCCGCAACAAGAAGCTCGCCGCCGACGTCTATGCCGTGCGACAGGACCATATACCGGTGCTGTCGGTCAGCTCGTCGATGGATATCGGCGAGCATCCCGCATCGGTGCGCGGGCGTGTCTTCGCCTTCACCAACGCCGACAGCGTGCGGTTCTATAAGAACGACGTGCTGATCCGCACCTATACCCACCGCAACTCGCCGTTCTCCCATATGACGCGCCCGCCGATCGAGATATCGGACTTTGCGGGCGACGGGATCATGAAGGGCGAGGGGTTCTCGGCGCATCAGGCGGCGCTTGTCAAGGATGTGCTCAACGACGCTGCCCGCTACGGCACCGCGCATCTGCCGCTAACGACCCGTCGGAAGGCGGCACAGCTGCGGCTGCGCTATCACATGACAGCGGACGACCTCTATCGCCTGTACGGCAAGTACATCGAGAACTGGGGAGACGAGGCGTCGGCATATCGGTATGAGGCGGTCAAGGATGGCGAGACGGTCGCCGTCATCAACAAACGGTTCTCTGCTGTGCGGCGGCTGGTCGCCGACGTCAGCAGCCACGACCTGATCGACGGCGTGACCTATGACGTCGCGGCTGTCCGGCTGAGGATGACCGACAGCGACGGCAACACCCTGCCCTACTTCTTCGGTGCGGTACAGGTCGCGCTCAGCGGCCCGCTTGCGGTGTACGGCAGCGAGCCGACGCTGCGCGCCGGTATGGGCGGGCTGTACCTGAGGACAACGGGAGAGAGCGGCGACGCCGTGCTCACCCTCACCGCCGAGGGGTGCGAGCCGGTCGTTATCCGCTTTGGGATCACCGCCGGATAAAGGCACCATATCACAGAAAACGGGGCTGCCGCATTCGATCACGCGGCAGCCCCGACGTCTGTCCTCCCAAGCCGACGCGCGCGTCCACGACGCTCGCGTCCACGACGTACGCGTCCACGACGTACGCGTCCGCTCAGAAGGATGTTGTGTCCGGTTACAGGATTATTATTTCACGCTATGCTTCTTCGATCGCCTTGGGCTTTACAAAGAGGGCTTTGAATCTCCTCCACACGCACAGGATCGGCTTCTCGATCACCATGACGACCGCCGCGCCGACAAACGTCAGCGCCACATACACGACGATCATCACACGGATCTCCATATCGGGGAACAGCCGCGGCAGCGTCTCGATAAACAGCATGAAGATGAGGTAGAGGTACAAGCTGTACCGCCCGAGTAAGCCGAAGATCCGATGGCTGAACCACGCATTGATCGGGGTCAGCTCGCTGAAGGTAATGATGACCGCCTCTGCCATGAAGAACAGCACCACGAACTGGAAGTAGTCGGGGAACTTATTATAGAAGTGCATATACAGGATCACAAACGCATAGCCGAACAGCTCCGACAGCAGCAGGAACACTCTGCCGAGCTTTGTCCAGTTCACCCCTTTGAGCTTCTCGCACAGCACATAGCACACCACCCCCAGGCAGATCTCCGCGAGGGCGCGCAGGTTGCCGCGATAGGTCCATGTCAGATGGTAGGACGGGTCGAGCAGCGTCGAGTCGGTAAAGCACAGATACCCGATCAACAGCAGCCCCACCGCCGGCGCGATATAGTACTCGAACCGCTTCTTGTTCTTCGCATAGATCGGATAGAGCAGGAACATCACGATAACCATCGCCGAGAGGTACCACGCCTGCGGCAGCACCCGCCCGATCTCAAACCCCGCGTTGCGCGTCAAAGTCACCTCGAAGATGGAGCGGAACACGTTGCGCGCCAGCGCCTTTGGTCCGCTGTACTTGACGATATTTGACACGATGAAGGTGATCGTCCAGCAGATCGCGAACGCCGGAAAGAACCCCATAATCTTGTGCTTGGTAAACCCCCATGTGTCCTCCCAGCGGATGCGTTCCTTGTCGGGTGTGCGGGAAAGCGACTTTGCCATCAAAAATCCCGACGTCAGCAGAAAGAACTCGACCGCCAGAGACCCCCGATACAGCGGGAAGAACCCCCTTCCGTATACCGAGTGGATATCCAGCATATGCGAGTGGTAGATGACGAGGATCACGGCGAACACAAACCGCCAGAAGTCAATCTCACCGTTGCGTCGTTGCGTCATAGAATCCCTCCGAAAGTGTAAGCTACAGCATATGGTGTTATTATATCGCCCTTTCCACAAAATGTAAATCATTCTTTCAAACATGTAATCTTTTGGAGCCATCGCGCCCGCTGACACGGCGGGATATGGCGGCGGGATGGGATTTATGCTGCTTTCACAAAAACCGACGCGCCCCGTCCGTCAGGTTGCATAAAAATCCGATCGTCATCGCGAAAATCCCCTATTTTTATTGATTTTTCCGAAAATTGTGATATGACTAGTATGAGTATTTGTTTGATAATGTGTAACTATGCGTTTGGGGAGGAAAGAGTTGGAAACTACCGCGCATACCGCTGCCGCATCCGACGCCCGTACCGGCGCGGCGGATGACATGACTTCTGCCGCTGTGACCGCAGCAGAGGATCGCCCGACGCAAAAGGAGCCGCCGGCACAGCCGAGCAAAAAGCGCCCGAGCGGCAAACGCCCGCCGGCAAAGACCACCGGCAGGATGCTGCGCGATCTTCTCATCAAGCTCGGGGTGATCGCGCTGGTCGTGTGGCTGCTGCTCACGTTCGTCATCTCGATCACCATCCATTATGGAAACAATATGCACCCCGCTGTCGAGGACGGTGACTTCATCGTCAGCTTCCGGATGCAGCGGCCGTATCTCAACGCGGCGGTCGTCTACCGCCATGACGGGAAGAAATGTATCGGCAGGGTGGTCGCGCTGGGCGGCAACGACGTCGCCATCTCCGACCTGGGCGAGATCTCCGTCAATGGGGTCATCCCGTCAGAGGAGGTGTTCTATGCCACCTATCGCCGAGAACGCCCAGAGAGCGGTAACGGTCACCTTCCCCACGGGCTCGTTCACCGAGCCCGGCGTCTACAGATATGTGATCCAGGAGACGGCCGGTTCCGCTCCCGGTGTTACCTATGATACGGCCGCCCGTTATCTCGACGTGCTCGTCATAGCCGACGCAAACGACGCGCTGTCGGTCCAGGGCTATGTCCTGCGCAACTCGGCCGGTGCTATCAACTCCGACTACACCTATGACGATCAGGATAAGAGCGAGGGCTTTACCAACACGATCGAACAGTACGACTTTAACTTCTCCAAGGAGATCGAGGGTAACCAGGGCGACAAGAACAAGCAGTTCACCTTCACGCTCGGTATCACCAACGCTATCCCCGGCACCTATCCGATCGTGATAGACGGCCATCATATGGAGTACGGCGCGATGTACGGCGCGCTGGACGAGTATATCGACGAGAGCTACTTTGACGCCCACCGGACGGGCACCCTCGTCACCATCGGCGGCGGCAGCTATACGATCGAGCTGTTCGCAAGCTGCAAGGCGGACGCGACCGAGTCGCTGATCTTTGACCCGCCCAAGAGCACCAACCGTGAGCTCTTTAACTATCTTGAGACCCATGCGGCTATCTATGAGCCGCAGCGGGTGATGGAAAGCTCCCGCATCCTCGCGCTCTCGACCTGTCAGAGCGCTGATACCATCGAAAGAATGATCGTGTTCGGCGTGCTCGAATGAGCCGCCTACGCCGAATGTTAGGAACCTGATATCTTGAAAAAACGAATTGTAGCCATCGGCTGTGTGATGCTGCTCATCGCGCTGCTGATCCCCGCGGCATCCGCTGCGGGCGAACCGACTGGCGGGGGCGAAAAATAGATAGTGGAAATGGAAAATGGCAAATTGTGGTCACTCAATCGCTCGGACAGAGATTTTTCATAGCGGATGATGTGGTCATCATCCCTACGATTCTATACGGCGTTTCCTTAGTGCCGTAGGGACGGTGACCACACCGTCCGATTATAAATCCAAAAATCCGCAGGATTTTCCCACTCTTCACTCTTCATTCTGCACTACCCTTTTACCATTCATCATTCACCAAAAAGCCGCATGCTGCTATGTAGCTTTTTTCTGCTTTGGAATGATGCCCGCCGCCCTTATCCAAACCCCCAAAAGTTGACTTTCAAAGCTGGCTTTCTTTGTCTACTGTGTGGCTTGACAGGGTCCCGCTCAGGGGGGTATAATTGAGCTGTAGTCTGATATGATTGCTGTTTTCTGCAACTGACGGAAAGCCCTCGGGCGGTGGAGCACCACAGAGGAGCAGAAGACATCGCACAGCGCGAGGGCGCTGCTGTTGCCGACCGTCTGGGCGCGCTTGACCGAAGGGTCGGGTGCGTCTTTTTTGATTGTTATAGTATAAATTCACCGTAAGTGAGGGAACGATATGAAGAAAATAGGCGTTATCATGGGCTCCGAGAGCGATCTGCCCATCGCACGAAAGGTGACAGCCGTGCTCGAGGCGTTCGCGGTGCCGTATGAGGTGCATGTGTTCTCGGCACACCGCACACCGGACGAGGCAGCCGCGTTTGCTCAATGCGCGCGCGACAACGGGTTCGGCGCCATCATCGCAGCAGCGGGGATGGCGGCACACCTTGCGGGTGCTGTCGCCGCACGCACTACCCTGCCGGTCATCGGCATCCCGTGCCGCAGCGGCGCTGCCGACGGGCTCGACGCGCTGCTGTCCACGGTCCAGATGCCCTCGGGCATCCCGGTCGCGACGGTCGCGCTCGACGGCGGAGCGAACGCCGCGCTGCTGGCGATCCAGATCCTCGCGGTGGAGGACGCGGCGCTCGCCGACAAGCTGCAAAAGAAACGCTCCGACGACGCCGAGCGGGTGCTCGCCGCCGATCGCCAAATCGCCGAAAAGCTGTAAAGGAAGGCATCCTATGAGTCATCTGAGAGAAGAATGCGGGATCTTCGGGATCTTCTCGCCCAAGACCGGCAACGTCGCGTCCAGCGTCTACTACGGGCTGTTCGCCCTGCAGCACCGCGGTCAGGAGAGCTGCGGGATCGCCGTCAACGACGACGGTCTCATCCGCTCGTATAAGGACACGGGGCTTGTCAACGATATCATCACCCCACAGGTGATCGATGAGCTGGGAGAGGGGAACATGGCGATCGGCCATGTCCGCTACGGCACCACCGGCAGCAACGGCCGCCTCAACGCCCAGCCCATCGTCGTCAACCATATCAAGGGCAATATGGCGCTCGCCCACAACGGCAACCTTGTCAACTCCTATGACCTTCGGTGCGAGCTGGAGCTGTCCGGCTCGATCTTCCACACTACCAGCGATACCGAGGTTATCTCCTATATCATTACCAAGGAGCGGGTTTGCTCCGCTTCGATCGAAGAAGCCGTCAGCCGGGCGATGCACCGCCTCAAGGGCGCCTACTCGCTGGTTATCATGTCGCCCAAGAAACTTATCGCGCTGCGTGACGAGCACGGGTTCCGCCCGCTGTGCTACGGCATGACCGATGACGGCAGCTATGTCGTCGCCTCCGAGAGCTGTGCGCTCAGCGCGGTCGGCGCGACCTTCATCCGCGATATCCGCCCGGGTGAGATCGTGGTGTTCGAGAAGGACGGGGTGCGCTCGATAACCGAGCACTGCGATCGGTGTCAGCCGTCGCTGTGCGTGTTCGAGTACATCTACTTTGCGCGGCCCGACTCGGTGATCGACGGCAACTCGGTCCACTCGGCACGGCTGCGCGCCGGCGCGTTCCTCGCGCTGCAGCATCCGGTACAGGCGGATATCGTCATCGGCGTTCCCGACAGCGGGATCGACGCCGCCATCGGCTACTCGCGCCAGTCGGGGATCCCCTACGGCGTGGGATTCATCAAGAACAAATATATCGGCAGGACCTTCATCTCACCGGGCCAGACCACCCGCGAGGACAGGGTCAAGATCAAGCTCAACCCCATCGAAGCGACCGTCCGCGGCAAGCGCGTGGTGCTGATCGACGACTCGATCGTGCGGGGCACCACCTCGGGCAGGATCGTCCGGTTGCTCAGGGACGCCGGCGCGACCGAGGTGCATATGCGCGTGTCCGCCCCGCCGTTCCTCAACCCCTGCTACTACGGCACAGACATCGACTCGCGCGATAACCTCATCGCCTGTCAGCATACGATCCCCGAGATCGAGAAAATCATCGGGGTCGACTCGCTGGGCTATCTGAGCGTGGATGATGTGCACCGTCTCGGCGGCGAGAACCCCTGCAACGGCTACTGTGCCGCGTGCTTCAACGGCAACTACCCCGCCGAGGTCCCCACCCATACCGGCAAGCACCGGTTCGAACAGAAGATCTCCGATACAAGAAAGCAGAAAGAGGAGCAGGGCCGTGAACGATAGTTACAGCAACAGTTATAAGGCCGCCGGCGTCGATATCACCGCCGGCTACCGTGCCGTCGAGCTGATGAAATCCCATATCGCGCGCACGACGACCGCGGGGGTATGCTCCGACGTCGGCGGGTTCGGCGGGATGTTCGAGCTCGATCTGAGCGGTATTGAGCGACCCGTGCTCGTGTCCGGCACCGACGGCGTCGGGACAAAGCTCAAGCTCGCCTTCCTGACCGGACGACACGACACCGTCGGCATCGACTGTGTCGCCATGTGCGTCAACGATATCATCTGCTGCGGCGCGCGGCCGCTGTACTTCCTCGACTATATCGCCTGCGGCAGGAACATCCCCGAGCGCATCATGGCGATCGTCAAGGGCGTCGCCGACGGGTGTGTCCTTTCGGGCGCGGCGCTCATCGGCGGCGAGACCGCCGAGATGCCCGGCTTCTATCCCGAGGACGAGTATGACCTGGCGGGCTACTGTACCGGCGTGGTCGACAAGTCAAAGATCATCGACAATACTCGGATGCGCGAGGGCGACGTCGTGATCGCGCTGCCGTCCTCCGGCGTGCACTCGAACGGGTTCTCGCTGGTGCGCCGGGTGTTCGACGTTGAGCATACCGACCTGAGCGCCCCGATAGCGGCGCTCGGCGGCAAGTCGCTCGGCGAGACGCTGCTCACCCCGACGCGGATCTATGTCCGGCCGGTGCTCGAGCTGTTCGAGCGGGTGCAGGTCAAGGGCATCTCGCATATCACCGGCGGCGGGTTCTATGAGAACATCCCGCGCTCGGTTCCCGACGGGCTGTGCGCGCGCATCCAGAAGGATAATGTGCGGGTGCTTCCGATATTCCGCCTTCTCATGGAGCGCGGCGGCATCAGCGAGCGGGATATGTTCAACACCTTCAACATGGGCGTGGGGATGAGCATCGTCGTCGCAGAGGGCGACGCCGACACGGCACTCGATATCCTTCACGCATGCGGCGAGGACGCCTATCTCATCGGCGAGATCGTCCGCTCACACGACCGCATCGAGCTGATATAAGGAGCTGCTATGGCTGAGAGAAAGATACGCGTCGCCGTGCTGGTATCGGGCGGCGGCACCAACCTGCAGGCGATCCTCGACGCACAGGATTGCGGTGCGATCCGTTCCGGTGAGGTCGTGCTGGTGGTATCCGACCGCGCGGGCGCCTATGCCCTAGAGCGGGCAGAGCATCACGGCATCCGCAAGAGACAGGTGCTCCGGCGAGAGCACCCCGACGACTTTGACCGAGCGTTGCTGGACGTTATGATAGAGGAGCAGATCGAGCTAATCGTGCTGGCAGGGTTCCTGTCGATCCTCTCGCCCGCGTTCACTGAGCGCTATGACCGGAGGATCCTGAACGTCCATCCGTCGCTCATCCCCTCGTTCTGCGGAGCGGGGTACTACGGGCTTCGGGTGCACGAGGCGGCACTGCAAAAGGGTGTGAAGGTCACCGGCGCGACCGTCCACTATGTCAACGAGATCCCCGACGGCGGCGAGATCATCGCTCAGAAGGCGGTCAGCGTGCACGAGGGCGACACGCCCGAAACGCTGCAGCGCCGCGTCATGGAGGAGGCAGAGTGGGTGCTCCTGCCCGAAGCGGTCGAGAAGGTCTGTGCCACGCTGCTGTCACACGGCTGACCCGAGCCGTTGTTAGAATATCATCAACCGCCACAACCTATTAGGATAAGGAGAGAGGATCATAATGGATATCTACAGCAAACACGACATCGAAGAGCTGCTGCAGGGGAACCCCTATGTCGGCAGAGGGATCCTGATCGGCAGAACCGAGGACGGACGGCACGCCGTATCGGCGTACTTCATCATGGGGCGCAGCGACAACTCGCGCAACCGCGTGTTCGTCGAGCGCGACGGCGCGGTATTCACCGAGCCGTACGATCCGTCGCGTGTCGAGGACCCCTCGCTCATCATCTATGCCGCTGTGCGGTCCTATAGCAATCACCTCATCGTCACCAACGGCGACCAGACCGATACCGTCTATGACGGGCTGAGGGCGGGCATGTCGTTTCATCACGCGCTGTCGAGCCGGTGCTTTGAGCCCGACTACCCGAACCTCACCCCGCGTATCAGCGGGATGCTCACCTTTGACAGCGGCGACTTCTCCTATGAGATGAGTATCCTAAAGTCGCTCGATGCCGAGGGCAGCGCCTGTGCCCGATACGGCTTCTCCTATCCCTCACAGCCGGGGCTGGGACATTTTCTGCACACCTATGTCGGCGACGGCGATCCCCTCCCCACGTTCCAGGGCGAGCCCGAGCGCGTCAAGCTCGAGGACGATATCGACACGCTGACCGACCGGCTGTGGCGCGCGCTGGACGCGGATAACCGCATCTCGCTGTATGTCAGATACACCGACCTGTCGTCGGGCAGCTATACATCCAGGATCATCAACAAGAACAAGGAGTAAAGATATGAAGGAATTTGAGCTGAAATACGGCTGTAACCCCAACCAGAAACCCGCCAAGATCTATATGGAGGACGGCGGCGAGCTGCCGATCGAGATCCTCTGCGGTCGGCCGGGATATATCAACTTTCTCGACGCGTTCAACTCGTGGCAGCTTGTCAGCGAGCTCAAAGAGGCGCTCGCGATGCCTGCGGTCGCCTCGTTCAAACACGTCAGCCCCACCTCGGCGGCCGTTGGGCTGCCGCTGTCCGACCGGCTGGGGCGCGCGTGCTTTGTCGATGATATCGAGGGGCTTGACAGCTCACCGCTCGCCTGTGCCTATGCCCGTGCGCGCGGCACCGACCGGATGTGTTCGTTCGGTGACTGGGTCGCGCTGTCGGATGTGTGCGATGTCACCACCGCTAAGATGATCGCCCGCGAGGTGTCCGACGGCATCATCGCCCCGGGCTATGACGACGTGGCGCTCGAGATCCTGCGCTCAAAGCGCGGCGGCAACTACAACATCGTCCGCATCGACCCGTCCTATACCCCCGCTGTACAGGAGAAGAAGCAGGTGTTCGGGATCACCTTTGAGCAGGGGCGCAACAACATGAAGATCGACCGCTCGCTGCTAAAGAACATCGTGACCGAGAACCGGCAGCTGCCCGCATCGGCAGAGCGCGACCTCATCATCGCACTCATCACCCTGAAATATACCCAGTCGAACTCGGTATGCTATGCCGTTGACGGCCAGGCGATCGGCGTCGGCGCGGGCCAGCAGTCGCGCATCCACTGTACCCGGCTCGCCGGCACCAAAGCGGACACATGGTTCCTGCGCCAGAGCGATCCGGTGCTGAACCTGCCGTTTCGGGATGATATTCGCCGTCCCGACCGCGATAACGTGATCGACGGCTACATCAACCGCAACGAAGAGGACGTCACCGCAGACGGCGTATGGCAGCGGTACTTTACCGCCCGCCCCGAGCCGTTCACCGACGAACAGCAGCGCGAATACCTCGATACCATCAGCGGGGTTGCTCTCGGCTCGGACGCGTTCTTCCCGTTCTTTGACAACATCGAACGCGCAAGGAGGAGCGGCGTCTCCTATATCGCCGAGCCCGGCGGCTCGATCCGCGACGACGACGTGATCGCGTGCTGTGACCGGTACGGCATCACGATGGCGTTCACCGGACTGCGGCTGTTCCATCACTGAGGAGAAGCATCATGAAGCTCATGGTTATCGGCGGCGGCGGCCGCGAGCACGCGATCATCAAAAAGCTCAGAGAGAACCCCGACGTCGAGCGGATCTATGCCCTGCCCGGGAACGGCGGGATCGCCGCCGACGCCGAGTGTGTACCCATCGGCGCGACCGATATCGACGCGATCGTACAGTTCGCTCTGGAGCACGCTATCGACTATGCCGTGGTCGCTCCGGACGATCCGCTCGTCCTCGGGGCGGTCGATCGGCTGGAGCAGGCGGGTATCCCCGCTTTCGGCCCGCACAAGGCGGCGGCTGTCATCGAGGGCAGCAAGGTCTTCTCAAAGAACCTCATGAAGAAATACGGGATCCCCACCGCGCAGTACGAGGTGTTCGATACCGCCGCCGACGCGCTGCGGTATCTCGAGACAGCGCCCCTCCCCACCGTCATCAAAGCGGACGGGCTCGCGCTCGGCAAGGGCGTCATGATCGCCCATACCCGCGACGACGCGTACGGGGCGGTGCGCGCGATCATGGAAGACAAACAGTTCGGCAGTTCGGGCGATCGCATCGTCATCGAAGAGTTCCTCACCGGGCCCGAGGTGTCCGTGCTCAGCTTTACCGACGGCACGACCGTCGTCCCCATGGTCTCGTCCATGGATCACAAGCGCGCGCTCGACGGCGACCGCGGGCTGAACACCGGCGGGATGGGGACCGTCGCGCCGAACCCCTTCTATACCCCATCGGTCGCACAGCGGTGTATGGACGAGATCTTCCTCCCCACCATCCGCGCGATGAACGCCGAGGGGCGTCCCTTCAAGGGATGCCTGTACTTCGGGCTGATGCTGACCCCCGACGGTCCCAAGGTGATCGAATATAACTGCCGCTTCGGCGATCCCGAGACGCAGGTGGTGTTGCCGCTGCTGCAGACCGACCTGCTGACGATCTGCCGCGCGGTCACCGACGGCACGCTCGCCGATGTCGACGTGCGGTTTAGGCCGGACGCCGCCGCGTGTGTCATCCTCGCGTCCGAGGGCTATCCCTTAAAGTACGAGAAAGGATTCGAGATCGCTGTGCCCGACGACTGTGAGCCGCAGGTGTACTTTGCCGGCGTCGAACAGAGAGACGGGCGGCTCGTCACCTCTGGCGGCCGCGTGCTGGGCGTGACGGCGGTCGAGAGCGATCTAAAAAGTGCGGTCGCGTCGGCATACGCGATGGCCGACCGCATTCGTTTCCAAAACAAGTTCTGTCGCCGCGATATCGGCGCACGCGCCCTCTCGGCACAGGAGAAGTAACAGATGGTATATAGGATTTTTGTAGAGAAGAAGCGCAGTTATGCGCTGGAGGCACAGGCAATGCTCTCGGAGATCCGCGACGTCCTCGGGGTGCAGTCCCTGACGGATCTGAGGATCCTCAACCGCTACGACGCCGAGAACATCGACGAAGAGCTGTTCCGTTCTGCTGTCGGGACGGTGTTCTCTGAGCCGCAGGTGGACACCGCTAGTGAATCCCCCGCGCTCGGCGACGCCGAGGTGTTCGCCGTCGAGTACCTTCCCGGTCAGTTCGACCAGCGCGCAAGCTCGGCAGAGGAGTGCATCGCGATGATCTCCTGCGGCGAGCGTCCGCTCATCCGCTCGGCGAAGGTCTATGCGCTGTACGGCGCGCTGTCGGGGGACGAGATCGAGCGCATCAAGCGCTATGTCATCAATCCGGTCGAGGCGCGCGAGGCGTCGCTCGACAGACCCTCAACACTGCAGACCGACTTCGCTATCCCTACTATGGTACCTACGCTGACCGGCTTTTGCTCACTGGAGCGCGACGGGCTCTCCTCGCTGTGCGAGGAGATGGGGCTTGCGATGGATCTCGACGACCTTCTCTTCTGTCAGGAGTACTTTCGCTCTGAGCACCGAGACCCCACCGTCACCGAGATCCGCATGATCGACACCTACTGGTCCGATCACTGCCGCCACACCACCTTCCTGACGCATATCGACTCGGTACGGTTCGAGGACGAGGCGCTCTCGGCCGCCTATGACGACTATCTGAAAACGCGAGACATGGTCGGCGACACCAAGCCCATCTGCCTGATGGACCTTGCGACCGTCGCCGTGAAATACCTCAAACAGACAGGAAAGCTGTCGCGGCTCGACGAGTCGGAGGAAATCAACGCCTGTACCGTCAAGATCGACGTGAACGTCGACGGCAACAGCGAGCCGTGGCTGCTGCTGTTCAAGAACGAGACCCACAACCACCCGACCGAGATCGAACCGTTCGGCGGCGCCGCCACCTGTATCGGCGGCGCGATCCGCGACCCGCTCTCGGGACGGGCGTATGTCTACGGCGCGATGCGCGTCACCGGCGCCGCCGACCCGACCGTTCCGCTGTCTGAGACACTCGAGGGCAAGCTCCCCCAGCGAAAGATCGTCACCACCGCGGCGGCGGGCTACTCGTCCTACGGGAACCAGATCGGGCTTGCGACCGGTATCGTCGATGAGCTGTACCATCCCGGCTATGCCGCAAAGCGGATGGAGATTGGCGCGGTCATCGCCGCTGCTCCCGCATCGAACGTCCGGCGCGAGACGCCGGCGCCGGGGGATGTCGTCATCCTGCTCGGCGGAGCGACCGGCCGCGACGGCATCGGCGGGGCGACCGGCTCGTCAAAGGTGCATACCCTGCGCTCGGTCGAGACCTGCTCTGCCGAGGTGCAGAAGGGCAACGCCCCCGAGGAGCGAAAGCTCCAGCGGCTGTTCCGCAACCCCGTCGCCTGCCGCATGATCAAGCGGTGCAACGACTTCGGCGCGGGGGGCGTATCGGTCGCCATCGGAGAGCTCGCGGACGGGCTGGACATCGACCTGAACGCTGTCCCGAAGAAGTACGAGGGGCTCGACGGCACCGAGCTTGCCATCTCCGAATCCCAGGAGCGCATGGCGGTCGTGGTAGCACCAAAGGATGCCGAGCGGTTCATCACCCTTGCCGATCAAGAGAACCTCAGCGCGATCGCGGTCGCACGCGTACAGGAGGAGAAACGCCTTGTCATGCACTGGAACGGCAGGAAGATCGTGGATGTCAACCGCGATTTTCTGAACTCCAACGGCGCTGATAAGCATATCGACGTCGTGTGCGCGCCGTCGAAAAAGTATGAGAAGAAGGTCGGCTCCGATTTTGCAGCAGAGCTGCGCGCGATGGCGTCCGACCTGAATATCTGCTCGAAGCGCGGGCTGTCTGAGCGGTTCGATTCGACCATCGGCGCGGGCGCGGTGCTCATGCCGTTCGGCGGACGGCACCAGCTCACCCCCGTCCAGGCGATGGTGCAGAAAGTCTCTGTAGAGCGCGGCCATACCGACACCTGCTCGCTCATGGCGTGGGGCTATAACCCCGCTGTATCCGAGCGCAGCCCCTATCACGGCGCGTATCTTGCGGTCGTCGAATCCGTGTCCAAGCTCATCGCCGCGGGGGCGTCGTTCGAGGACGTGTACCTGACGTTCCAGGAGTATTTTCCCAAACCCGGCGCCGACCCCGTCCGGTGGGGTCAGCCGATGGCGGCGCTCCTCGGCGCGTTCAAAGCGCAGATGGCGCTCGGGATCGCCTCGATCGGCGGCAAGGACAGCATGAGCGGTACGTTCGAGAAGCTCGACGTCCCGCCGACGCTGGTGTCCTTTGCCGTCACCACCGCGACCCTGTCCGATATCGTGTCCCCCGAGTTCAAGCGCGCGGGGCACATGGTCTATCACCTCTCGCCCGATGTGGACGAGAACGGTCTGCCCGACATATCGTCGCTCATGCGCGTGTTCGCCACCGTGACCGAGCTGCTGCGCTCGGGGCGCGCGGTGTCCGCCTATACCCCCGGGGTGGGCGGTATCGCCGAGGCGGTGATGAAGGCGTGCTTTGGCAACGGGTTCGGGTTCTCGTTTGACACAGCGCTGTCGGTACAGGAGCTGTTCTCCTACTGCTACGGCTCCTTTGTGCTCGAGTGTGTCAAGCCCATCGAGGGACTGACGCTTATCGGCACGATCGTGGAGGAACCGACATTCCGCTACGGCACAGATGCCGTCAGCGCACACGAGCTGCTAAAGCTCTATGAAGGGCGGCTCGAGAGCGTCTATCCCTGTGCCGTCGATACCCCCCGATGCTCGGTCGAGACTATCTCCTATCCCCGCCGCTCTGCGCTCTCTCCCGCGCTGAAGACCGCGCGCCCGAGGGTGCTCATCCCGGTGTTCCCGGGGACGAACTGCGAATATGATTCGATGAAAGCGATGGAGGACGCCGGGGCCGCGCCCAAGATCCTCGTGCTGAACAACCTAAGCCCCGACGGGATCGCCCGCTCCATCGAACAGTTCTCTGTTCGGCTGCGCGACGCCCAGATGATCTTCATCCCCGGCGGGTTCTCCGGCGGCGACGAGCCCGACGGCTCCGGCAAGCTGATCACCGCATTCTTCCGCTCGGCTTCGGTCAGAGAAGGGGTCGGTGAGCTGCTCGAGCGGCGCGACGGGCTGATCTGCGGGATCTGCAACGGGTTCCAGGCGCTGATCAAGCTCGGGCTGGTGCCCTATGGCAAGATCATCGACGCCGATGCGTCCGCCCCCACCCTTACCTACAACACGATCGCCCGTCACCAGTCGAAGATCGTCAGAACCCGCATCGCGTCCGTCAAGTCGCCGTGGCTGTCCGCTATGCAGGTCGGCGATATCGTGAACGTCCCGATCTCTCACGGAGAGGGACGGTTCATCGCCCCCGATGAGCTGCTGCAGCAGCTCATCGAGAACGGCCAGATCGCCACCCAGTACGTCGACCTCGACGGCAACGCCACCATGGATATTCGGTATAACCCGAACGGCTCGATGCTCGCGGTAGAGGGTATCACCTCGCCCGACGGCAGGGTGTTCGGCAAGATGGGCCACTCTGAGCGCGTATCAGAGGGGCTGTACCGGAACATCCCCGGCAGCTTTGACATCAAAATGTTCCGCTCGGCGGTCAGCTACTTTCGCTGAGCCGCTGTCACGACGCAAAACGATATCATCCCATCAACAGGAGGAAGTATATGGAAAAAAGAGACCTTATCTATGAAGGAAAGGCAAAGAAGGTTTACCTTACCGACGATCCCGCGCTCGTCATCGTTGACTACAAGGATGACGCCACCGCCTTCAACGGGCTCAAGAAGGGCACCATCGCCGGCAAGGGCGTCATCAACAACCGGATGAGCAACCTTCTGATGCAGCGGCTCGAAGCATCCGGCATCCCGACCCACTATGTCGAGGAGCTGAGCGATCGCGAGACCCTCGTCAGACGGGTCTCTGTCGTCCCGCTCGAGGTCATCATCCGCAACATCGCCGCCGGCTCGTTCTCGAAGCGCTACGGCGTAAAGGAGGGCGTCGTGTTCGATCAGCCGACCATCGAGTTCTCCTACAAGAACGACGACCTCGGCGATCCGCTGATGAACGAATACCACGCGCTCGCGCTGCACCTCGCATCGGCGGACGAGATCGCCCTCATCAAGCGATACGCCTTCATGGTCAACGAGGTGCTCTCTGCCTACTGGAAGGAGCGCGGGGTCATCCTCGTCGACTTCAAGCTCGAGTTCGGGCGGCTTTCTGACGGCACCATCGCGCTCGCCGACGAGATCAGCCCCGACACCTGCCGCTTCTGGGACGCTCAGACGAGCGAAAAGCTCGACAAGGATCGCTTCAGACGCGACCTCGGCGGAGTGGAGGACGCCTACTCTGAGATGATGCGCCGCCTGACTTGACAACAGAACCCGACAACCTCTGTCGCCCCATCGCCGTTTGGCGGTGGGGCGTCGTCATTTTTTGCCGAAAAAAGTGAGAGATTTTCTGCAGAATATAGTGACAATCACCAAATCATTTGCTATAATATAGTTACCTATATAATCATCTTGATCGGAGGAACAACCATGACTGTAACCGCAAAGAAAGAGGAGAATACCTGCATCCTGACCGTTGAGGGTCGGCTCGATACCCTGACAGCACCCGAATTCGACAAAGCGGTCGAGGAGCACCTTGACGGATGTGAGAAAATGGTGATTGACATGGCGGGGGTCGACTATATCTCCTCGGCCGGGATCCGCTCCGTCCTCAAGGCGCACCATACCGTCGGCGGCGACAACTTTGTGCTGCGCTCGCTGTCGAAGAACGCCCGCGAGATCTTCCGGATGACGGGCTTCGATAAGGCGCTGAATATCGAATAATCCTTTCGCCGGTATCACGGCAGATTATCAAAAGCCACGGAGGACACCATGCAGACCATCTTACAGAAAATTGACCGATACGTCGCCGACCGTCCGGACTTTGTCGCTTTGGTCGATCCATCGAGCGCATCGAGCTTTACCTATCGCTCGCTCGATGACTATGCCCGCCGGATCGCCGCACGGCTGTGCGCTGCGGGGGTCGGGGCGCACGACTATGTCACCATCGAGCTGCCCCGCAGCAAGGAGTATATCGCCGCGATGCTCGGCGTATGGATGACGGGGGCGGCGTTTGCTGCGCTGTCGCCGACCTATCCCGAGGAGCGGCTCGCCTATATCCGCTCCGACTGCGGCGCCAAGGCGGTGATCGACGAGCGGTTCCTGCGCCGTATCGAACAGGAACAGCTGTATCGCATCGACCGCGCTGTCACGCTCGACGACGCGGCGCTGCTCATCTATACCTCCGGCTCCACCGGAAAGCCCAAGGGCGTGCTCCACACGCACCGCTCCCTCTCGGACGCAGTCGACCGGTTCAACGACTATATGCAGCTCGAGCCGAAGTGGCATACCGCACTCGCAGCACCGTTCACGTTTGTCGTGTCGGTGCACGATATCTTCACCCCGCTGACAGCGGGGTTGACGGGGTATATCATGCCTGCTGAAGTCATGCGCGATCCGTTGCTGCTCGGTGACTTTATCGAGCGCTACGGTATCAACTTCACCTTCATCAGCCCGAAGATGCTCAAGGTCTTCACCCCTAAGGGCGATCAGCTCAAGAAGGTCTATACCGGCAGCGAGCGCGTGTCCGATACCTATAACGATCACTTCGAGCTGATCGTGATGTTCGGCCAGTCCGAGTCCGCCGGCGCGACGTTGGCGTTTCGCGTCGATCAGAAATACCGCAACACCCCTATCGGCAAGGGGATCGGGAACATCGGCGTCTATATCCTCGATCAGGACGGCAACCTCTCAGACGAGGGCGAGCTGTGCCTGTCGGGGCACTTCGCCTCGGGCTATCTGAACCTCCCCGAGCAGACGGCGGCGACCTTCACCGAGAACCCCTATGCCGCCGAGGACGGCTATGCGCGGCTGCTGCGAACGGGCGATATCGTCCGCCGCGGCGATGACGGCAACATCATCTATCTCAACCGCAAGGACTGGATGGTGAAGATCAACGGCCAGCGCGTCGAGCCCGGCGAGATCGAGTCGGTCATCCGAAGCACCGACGGCGTGTTCGACGCCGTGATCAAGGATTTCACGAACCGGTACGGCCAGGTGTACCTTGTCGCCTACTATGTCGAGAGTAAGCCGATCGACGCCGAGGATATCAGATCGGCGATTGCACAGAAGCTGCCGCCGTATATGATACCGGCGTTCTTTGTCCCGCTTGAGCGGCTGCCGGTCAATGCGAACGGCAAGCTCGACCGCTCGGCGCTGATGCCGCCCGAGCTCGGCGCGTTCAAGAACGACTACTCAGCACCCGAAACCGATATGCAGAAGGCGCTGGCATCGGCGTTCGAATCCGTCCTTGACGTCAGTAACGTCGGCGCTGACGACGACTTCTTTGCGCTTGGCGGCGACTCTATCAAGTGTGCGATGGTGGCGTCCCGCTGCGAGCAGTACCGGATCGGTACTGCCGATATCTTCGCCGGCAAGACCCCGCGCATGATCGAGCGCACCGTCCTCCAGAAGGCGGTGAAGACCCGTCCCAAGCACCGCTCACAGAAGCCGCGCCGCTATCCGCTGACGCCGTTCGAGCGCGGGATGTATATTGAGCAGAAGCTCAACGAGGATTCGACCGTCTATAACCTGAACATCGCTTCCCTCATCAAGGGCGCCGACGTGGGATCGGTGAAGCGGTCGCTGCAGGCGATCTTTGCATCACACGAGGCGTTCCACTCCTACTATGCCGAGGAGAACGGGCTGCCGATACGCGTACTGACCGACCGGCTCCCCAAGATCGTAGAGAAGTCCGCCGCCACCCGAGCAGAGGCGATGGCGGCTGTACAGAACTATGCCGTTCCGTTCAACCTTTGCACCGATATCCCCGTACGGGCGACGCTCTATACCGTCAGCGACGGCAGCATGGTGCTGCATCTGGCGATCCACCATATCGCGTTCGACGGCGGCTCTGCCAAGACCTACTTCAAGGAGCTGTTCGACGGCATCCGCGGAAAAGACATACCCCCCGCCGAGATCGACCTGTCCGACCTCTTTGATGAGGATCTGGATATAAAGCGCGAGCAAGGGCTCAGGTTCTATCGCGAGCTGTTCGCGGACGGCGTACCGGTCAGCGAGATGCCGCTGCGCGGCAAGCGCCCGAGGGTGCACCCGCTGTCGGACAAGGAGATCGACGTGTCCTTTGACGAGCAGCAGCTCTCGGCGATCGACAAGCTCGCGCGCCGCTACAGCGTGACCGAGTTCGAGATGTTCTTCTCGGTGATCGCGATGGTGCTCGCCCAATACACCGCGAGTGAAGACGTGGTGCTCGGCATCCCGACCAACACCCGCATCAACGGCGCAGACGACGTCATCGGGATGTTTGTGAACACCGCCCCCGTGCGCGTCAAGCCCTGCCGCACATCGACGATCTCCGACTACCTCAGTGCGGTCAGCGAGTCGGTGCGCTGTGCCACCTACGGCGCGTTCCTGCCGTTCGAGGACGCGGTCGCCGAGTTTGTCAAGCAGCGCGACGAGAGCCGCAACCCGCTGTTCGACGTCAGCGTCAATTATATGTGGAACCCGCCCGTCTATGAAGAGGACGGGCTGAGGATAGAGATGGCCGCCCCGCTGCAGAAGATGGGGCGGGATATCGGATTCACGCTGCGGCGCAGCGAGAACGGGCTGTGCTGTATGGTCCAGTACAGCTCCGAGCTGTTCGAGGACGCGGTGATCGAGGGGATGACCGAGCAGGTATGCCATACCCTCGAGCTGCTGCTCTCAGACGCCGCCGAGACGGTGCGCGACGCGCTCGCGCTGCCGTGTTCTCAGCGCGAGCTGCTCGAGCGGTTCTCGGTCGAAGAAACGGCGGATATCCCCGTCACGCTGCTGCACCGGTTGTTCGAGCAGACTGCAGCGGCGTATGCGGACGTCACCGCCCTCATCGCGCGCGACGCGACGCTCTCCTACCGCGAGCTGAACGAGCGGGCGAACATCGTCGCCCATCACCTGATCGAGCGGGGCGTCGGCGTCGGCGACAGCGTGGCGCTGCTGCTGCCGCGCGAGAGCGCGTTCTTTGCGTGTCTGTTCGGCGTGAACAAGGCGGGGGCGGCGTTCATCCCGTGTGATCCCCAGTACCCCGCCGACCGCATCAACCATATCATCACCGACAGCGAGGCGTCGTTCATCATCACCACCGCCGACAAGCTCGCGGACTATCCCGCCGACAAGGCGATCGACGTCGCCGACCTTGTCGTCGGCACGGATACCTCGAACCCGGATATCGAGATGAACGATACCGAGCTGAGCTATATGATCTATACCTCCGGCTCGACCGGAAAGCCCAAGGGCGTCATGCTCGAGCATCGGGGGATCTGCAACTATCTGCTGCCCCACCCCGCGAACACTCACATCAAGTGTATCAAAGACGACATCAGCGTGTACCTGTCGGTCACGACCGTCTCGTTCGATATGTCCTTCAAGGAGCACACCGCCGCGCTGTGCAACGGCAAAACGCTGCTGTTCGCTTCAGAGGACGAGATGAACGATCCGCGCGCTCTCTCAGAGCTGATGGAGAAGCACCGTGTCGACTGTGTGAACGCGACCCCGTCAAGGCTGCAGCAGTATATGGAGTACCGGCCGTTCTGCGAGGGGCTCTCGCGGTGCCGGCTCGTGATGTCCGGCGGCGAGAGTTACCCGATGTCGCTGCGCGACAGCATCCGCGCCTGTGCGCCCGGTATCCGCATCATCAACACCTACGGCCCGACCGAGACGACCGTCTCCTGCAACGCTGCCGACCTGACGACAGCCGATGCGGTCACCGTGGGCCGTCCGCTGCTGAACTATCGCGAATATATCGTTGACAAGTTCGGCGATATCGCGCCCTACGGCGTGATCGGCGAGCTGTATATCGGCGGCGTCGGCGTCGCCCGCGGCTATAAGAACCTGCCCGAGAAGACAGCAGAGGCGTTCGTCAGCTTCGGCGGCGAGCGGATGTATCGCTCGGGCGACTATGCCCGATGGGATCAGAACGGCTATGTCTCGATCCTCGGCCGGCTGGATAATCAGGTCAAGCTGCGCGGGCTGCGCATCGAGCTCGGCGAGGTCGAAGGGCTCATCGCCGCTCAGCCGCACATCAAGAAGGTCGCAGTCGTCATCCGCAAGCTCAGCGGACAGGACAACCTGTGCGCCTACTTCACCGCCGACAAGGCGATCGACATCGACGCGCTGCGCGCTGAGCTCAAGAAGCACCTGACCCACTACATGATCCCGACCGCCTATCTGCAGATGGGCGAGCTGCCGATGACCGCGAACGGCAAGACCGACCTCAAGCGTCTGCCCGATCCGGTGCCGGTGTCGCTGGGCGAATATGTCGCTCCCGCGAACGCGACCGAGGAGTTCTTCTGCCGGTCGTTCCAGAAGGTGCTGTCGCTCGACAAGGTCGGCGCGACCGACGATTTCTTCGAGATCGGGGGCACGTCGCTGGTGGCGACCTCGGTGGTGCTGGACGCGTCCGAGGACGGCTACTCCATCACCTACGGCGATATCTTCAAGTACACCACCCCGCGCGCGCTGGCACAGCTGTTCTCGAGCGACGAGGTGCAGCAGAGCCGAGGGATGTTCGACTTTGACGACTATGATTATACGAAGATCGACGCGCTGCTCGCCGAGAACACCGTCGAATCGTTCAAAAAAGGTGAGATGCGGGAGCTTGGCAACGTGCTGATCACCGGCGCGACCGGCTATATGGGCGCGCACCTGCTCGCCCAGTACCTCACCGAGGAGACCGGCACCGCCTACTGTATGCTGCGGCGCGGCCGGTTCGATACCGCGCGCGACCGCATGGAGAACCTGATGTTCTACTACTTTGACGATCGGTTCTTAGAGGATTTCCGCACGCGGATCAAGGTCATCGACGGCGACGTTACCGACTACAAGTACTTCGAGCCGCTCGAGCAGCTCGATATCCACACGGTGTTCAACTGTGCCGCAAACGTCAAGCACTTCTCCTTTGGCACCGATATCGAGGACATCAACGTCGGTGGCGCGGTGAACTGTGCGATGCTGTGCGAGAAGCTCCACGCGCGGCTGATCCACTTCTCGACCATCTCGGTGGCCGGTACCACCGACGATATGGTGCGGTTGAGCCGCCGCTCGCTCGACGAGCAGTCGCTCTACTTCGGCCAGACGCTCGATAACAAGTACACCTCCTCCAAACTCATGGCGGAGCGCATGGTGCTCGAGGCGGTCGCCGAGCGCGGGCTGGACGCCAAGGTCATCCGCGTCGGAACGCTTGCCGCGCGCGAGTCGGACGGCGAGTTCCAGATCAACTTCCTCACCAACAACTTCATGGGGCGGCTGCGCTCCTATCGGCTGCTGGGGTGCTTCCCCTATACGATGATCGAGAACCAGGTCTGTATGGGCCCGATCGACACCTCGTGCGAGGCCTTCCTGAAACTTGCGCGCACCCCGTCGGCATGCTGTGTCTTCAACGCGGTGAACAACCATACCCTCCCGCTGGGCGATATCATCCGCCGGATGAACGAGAACGGGATGCAGATCGAGTTCGTCGAGTATGAGACGTTTGCAGCGGCGCTGACCGAACTGCAGAAGGATCCCGAGAAGGCAGCGATCCTCTCCAGCGTGACCGCGTATATGAACATGGCACACGGCAAGGAGATCTTCACGCTGCCGTTCGACGCGCACTATACGACCCAACTGCTGGCGCGGATGGGCTTCTTCTGGAACGCGAGCACCGAACGGTATGTGGACGACTTCATCAACGTGATGGAGGGATTCCGCTTCTTCGACACAGATAACCTCAACCGATAATGATACCGCCGGGCGTCGATCCTGACGCCCGGCTTTAACCGAACAGGACAGGTGTGCTATGGAACGAACCGGCTCGCTGCTTCACCGACAATATAACAGCTTACTCGGCTCGACGCTCGCAATGACCGCGTCGATGTATCTTGCGGGCATCCTCGACAGCATCATGGTCGGGCGGATGCTCGGCACGCTTGCGCTGTCCGCTATCAGCTTGTCGCTCAGCGTATCGTTCCTGACGAACATCCCCATCGCACTGTTCACCTTCGGCGGCAACACCCTCGCCGTCACCTACAAGGGTCGGCGCGACCGGCAGACAGCGGACAAGGTGTTCACGCTGTCGTTCCTCTCGGGGGTGCTCTCGGCGGTGGCGATATCGCTCGTCGGGATCATCCTGATCCGCCCCGTCTCGGGGCTGCTCAGCCAGCATAACGAGGCACTCGAGGAGCTGATCGCCGCGTACCTGCTGCCGCTATTGGTGCTGCCGCTGCTAACGGCGGTGCTCAACCCCACTGCCGCGTTCGCGCGCACCGACGGGATGACGCGGCTGTCGACCGCGATGCCGATCATCGCAAACGTCATCAACCTCTTGTGCGACTGGCTGTTCATGGGCGTGCTGCACATGGGCATCGCGGGCGCGGGATGGGCGACCGTGGCGGGCTATCTGATCGGATGTCTGCTCGCGATCGGGTACTTTCGCTCGCCGACGCGCTCGGTGCGTTTCACGCGCGTATCGGGCGAGCAGCTGCGCCTGCTCTCCTCCATCGCCGGCACCGGGATGCCCTCGGCGCTGATCTATGCGTGCAACTTTCTGCGGCTGTTCTTCACCAACTATATCATCCTCTCGGCGACGGGCACCGTGGGCGCCCAGATCGCGAGCGTCTCGTTCTCGCTCAACTCTCTGGCGTTCATCTTCGTCGAGGGAGCGTCGATGACGCTCCTGCCGCTGCTCGGCGCGCTCTACGGCGAGCGGGATATCAGAGGCATGCGGCTTGCGCTGCGCTACGGGATGCTGGCCACGCTATTGATGTGCGGCGGGATCCTTTTGCTCTCTGAGCTGCTGCCGGTGCAGCTCGCGTCGCTCTACGGGCTGACCGATCCCGAGATCGTCGGCATCTTCTCGGCGACGTTCCGCATCGTGTCCATCAACATCCCGCTGCTCGGGGTCATCTATGTGATCCGCACCTTCTTCCAGGCGACAAAGCAGAAGGGGCTGGCAAATCTGCTGGTGATCCTTGACGGGTTCGCGGTGGTGGTGCCGCTGATGTGGGCGTTCTCGAAGATCGACATCTACTGGCTGTGGGCGTCGTTCCCGATCTCAAAGCTCGTGACCGTGCTGCTGATAGCGGCGGCGGTCGCGGTCGTCAAATACCGCACAAAGGCAGACAACCTGCTCCTGCTCGAGGGCGAGGACGGCGAGGTGCTCGACTTCACCATCCACAGCACAGTCGCGTCCGCGCTGGAGGCGTCGGCTCAGGTGGTGGATTTCTGCAACAGCCACGGCGTCGACAGCGAGCTGTCGATGCGGCTGGGGGTCGCGACCGAGGAGCTGTGCGTGAACACCGCCCGCTATGCCGGCACGCCGACGGGTGCTATCGACGTCTATGTCAAGATCGCCGACAGCTTTGTGATCCTGAAGCTGCGCGATGACGGCGCGATCTTCAATCCCACCGACTATGTCGACGACAGCGGCGAGGAGATCACCGGCCTTGCGATGGTGCGCGCGGTGTCCTCCAAGATAGAATACAGCCGGGTTATCGGCTTTAACGTGACGGTCGTCACGGTGGACAGATGAGGTGATAGAATGAAGAATTCGTTGTTGTTCCGGCTGCTGCTGTTGCTGCTGCCGATCGTGGCGGGGCTGAATATCGCCATCCTCGTCTTTGCCTATCAGACCACCTATGACGCGATCTATGATGCCAACCTTCAGACGGTCGAGAACGCGGCGAGCTTTGCGGCAGAATACTTCGAGATGTATGACCCGTACAACCTCGACGACTGCTCCCAGTGCTCGGAGGAGTTCAACCACATATGTAAGCAGATGGGGCTTGCCTATCTGTGCGCGGTGAAACCCGACATCGAGAACAACCGCATCGAGTACCTTGCGATCGGCTTTGGCGAGGGCGCGAGCGAAGAGGCGCAGAAGACGCGCTATCCCGGGGTCGTGGTGGACGTGCTGCATCCCGAGCACATCCAGGCGTTCCAAGGCGAGATGTCGATCCGTAACGAATCCAACCAGTTCGGCGACACCATCATCTGTTATATGCCCGTCGAGCGGTACTATGACAGCCATACCTATCGGTTTGTCAACAAGACCGTCAGCGTCGTCGCCGCCGAGATCTTTCTACCGGATATCGTCAATAAGATCCAGTCACAGTATACTGTCACCGTCCTCTATACGCTGGGCATAACGGTACTGATCCTTGTCGCGCTATCGCTGCTGTTCTACTTCAGGGTATCGAAGCCCGCCGGCGAGATCAGCCGTCGGATGACCTCGTTCGTCAGCGACCGCGAGAACGGGTTCGAGCCGCTGGCGGTCAAGGGGAACGACGAGTTCGCCCGGGTGTCTCTCGCGTTCAACACCATGGCAGGTGACATCGACCGCTATCTCTCTGAGCTGTCTGCGCTCACCCTCGAGAAGCAGACCCGGCAGGCAGAGCTGGACATCGCCAACAACATCCAGCAGGGGCTGCTGCCGAAGAACCGGTATCGGGGCAACGACGCGGTCATCAACGCTGCGATGCTGCCGGCGCGCAACGTCGGCGGCGATTTGTACGATTATCAGACGCTGCCGGACGGACGGCTGTGTGTCGCTATCGCCGATGTTTCGGGCAAGGGTGTTTCAGCTGCGCTGTTCATGTCGCGCGCAATCACGCTGCTGCATCAGTATGCCGCCATCGGCTACTCTCCGAGCAGGATCCTGTACGAGTACAACAACATCCTGTCGTCGAACAACCCCGGCGGGATGTTCATCACCACCTTTGTGGGGATCTATGATCCTCAGACACATACGCTCGTCTACTCGAACGGCGGGCATAATCCCCCGTACCTGCTGTCCGATCGGTTGACGATGCTTGACGGTGCCATGGGTATGGCAGCGGGGATCTTCCCGAACGTCTCCTATGAGGAGGCGAGCGTGACGCTCCGGGACGGCGATACGCTGTTCCTGTACACCGACGGCGTGAACGAGGCCGAGAGCGTGGAGCATACCTTCTTCGGCACCGACGCGCTCGAGCGCGTGCTGGCGGATGCGCTCGGCTCGTCCGGCGAGCGGGTGCGCGATGCGGTGCTCGATGCGGTTGCGGCGTTCGCTGAAGGGGCGGAGCAGAGCGACGACATCACCGTCCTTGTGATGCAGGCGACGGCTCCCCTGCATATCGAGCTGCAGCTCTCGGCACAGGTCGAGAACCTGCCCCTGCTGACCGACGCGATCGCCGCGCTGACCGAACCCTCGGACGAGGTGAAGGACTCCCTGACGCTGATGGTGGAGGAGATCTTCGTGAACATCTGCTCCTATGCCTATGACGGGAAAGTCGGCGAGGTGACCGTCTGCATCGACGTGACCGATCGGGTGACGATGACCTTCACCGATCATGGGCGTCCGTTCGACCCGACGCGCGAGGTGCTCAATATCGGGGACTATGACGTCGAACACGCCATCGGCGGGCTCGGTCGGTTCCTGACGTTCGAGGTCGCCGACGCGTACCGCTATACATACGCCGACGGCTGCAACATCCTCACCCTGGAAAAGCTGCTCCCGTAAAAGCGCACATAGCATGACCCCGCCGTGACAGGGATCCATCCGGATCGCCGCATCACAGCGGGGTCGGTTTTTATCGTTACTATTTGCGGTCACCGGTGACACTCCGGGGGAAGGATATCCTCCTGTATCACGCGGCGAGCATCCGCCGTGCTTTGGCAAGATAGCTCAGATAGAGGATGTAGGTCACGATGCTCAGCATACCCGCAAATCCGACTACGATGAGCTCGATGATCGCAAGGTCGCTGCCCTCGGGGATGAATCCCGAGAACGCGCGCGCGGCAAAGATGATCATCTCCATCACGAAGGCGATGGTCAGGATGTTCCTGCCCTTGCTCTCCATCACGGGATCGTTCAGCGCGGTCGCCATGTTGCGGATCCCCATGACGATGAAGACCATCGTGATCAGGTTGACGAGGTCCGGAATCAAGCTGATCAGCCGCTGGGCATACTCGTTTCCGTCAAAGACATCGTTGAGAAAGCCCGACAGCAGCGAGAAAAAGATGCCGAAAATAACCGCATAAAGCGCGTATCTGAACGTGTACTCGTCCTTTGAAGCGCGGGTGATCCCGACGATGTTGAAGATATACGACAGGAGTATCAGCACGACGGCGGCGACGCCGCAGAGGATCGCCGGGATGGCAAAGATGTCGTCAACCTCGACCAATAATCCGAGAGCCACGGTGATCGTCAGCGCTATTGCCCCGCATAATCCGAGGATCTCAGCCACAAATATCTTTCTGATGCCTTTTTCTGCATTAGGATATTGCATGTTCTCTTCTCCTTTATTCTGGAATATCGGCAGATAGCCCGGGCTGCCCGCGCGGACATCCAAAGCTACTGCTTCTATTCTATCACAAAAAACCCGAAAAGGGGCAAAAATATCGAAAAAATATTGTTTTTATCCGATTTCATAAATCCAAAAGCCGTATTCCGCATATATTTGTACGGTCTGCCGCCTACATTTGGGGTCAAAATCATGTATAATAGGGATGGAATCTATACACGGAGGTTATCTATATGAAGAAATTCCTGTCCATCCTACTTATCCTCGCGCTGATCGGCGCGGCTGCTGCGCTGTCCGCCTGCAGCGACAACGCTGGCAGCGGCAGCGCTGTCGAGACCGCGGACGAGACGATCACCGACACCGCCGAAGAGGAGGCGTTCAACTACCTCCTCCTCGTCAACAAGCTCAAAGAGCTGCCCGACAACTATGAGGGCATCGTCGACCTCATCGACGTCGAGAACTCGCTGGGCGACAAGTTCACCATCGAGCGCAAGACATATTTGGCGTTCAACGAGCTGCGCGACGACCTGCTGGAGAACGACGGGATCCAGATCGAGCTCGACTCGGTCTATCGCAGCGTCAAAGAGCAGCAGGAGATCGTCGACGAGTTCACCGAGGAGTACGGCGAGGACTATGTCAAGAAGTACGTCGCCGTCCCGGGCTACTCGGAGCACCATACGGGGCTCGCGGTGGATATCGGGCTGTTCGTCGGGGACGAGTTCGTCAACGATAACGATCAGATGATCGCCCAGACGGAGCTGTTCTCGGCGATCCATCAGAAGCTCGCTGATCATGGATTTATCCTGCGCTATCTCGACGGACATGAGAGCATCACCGGCTATGCATATGAGCCGTGGCATTTTCGCTATATCGACGACCCCGACATCGCACACAAGATCATGGACAACGATATCACGCTCGAAGAGTTCCTGGACGAGGTGCCGGATCAAGATATGTCGCCTGCCGAATAACGCCGAACATCCTACATAGAGAGAAGAATCCCCCTTGCGAACGCAACACGGTCGCAAGGGGGGTCGGATTATATGCGTTGATTCATAGACCGCTCGGCGAGCGCCTTTCCCGATGGATCACTTGTCCTTGAGGGTGCCAAACAGCATCCCGTAGGTGCCGCCCTTGTCGTCGGACGCGCCGCTGCGGGCAAACGCGAGGATCGTCACGAACAGCAGATCGAGGTTCTTCTCCTCGGTCTCTATCCGATAGAATCCCCGTACGGGGATCGCGCTCGCCGCCTTGTGCTGCGCCGCGTCCTCCTCGTGGGGATACCGGCTCGTCGCCTCGACCGTCGCGATCTGCGCGCCGTCGCGCAGGATCGTGTAGAAGGAGGCGAGCTTGCCGGATGCAAGCTTCGAGTTCACGGTGATACCGTTGTGCTTGAGGTGCTTCCAGATATCCTCGCCGTCAAGCGTGAAGGTATAGTGGTTATCGAGCAGCAGCATGTTCCAGTCGGACTCCTCCTCGTGGCCGACGAGGTGCGGCGTGGTAACGCCGTGCTCATGATCGACAAAGTCGAACCCGTACGGATTCGTCATGGTGAACTTGGTCATCTTTGCCTCATACAGCACGCGGCGATCCGCGTCCTCGATGCGATGGCCGTATTTCGGCGTACCGAGGTCGGTGAGAAAGTACAGCTCACGCAGAGCCCCTTTCTCAGACGGGGCATAGATGGTCTCTCCGCGGGTTTCTTTGAGCGTTTTGACCGCCTTCTTGCTCCTGAGCGTCAGGACGATCACGAGGATCAGGATCACCGCGCCGACGATCATGAGATAGATGCCGATGCCCTGTCCCGAGTGGATTGTTGTCGGATCGGCGGGATCGTACCGGATCTCAACTGCGCCGCCCACCTTGTAGCTGTCACTGTACGAATCCAGCGCAGCGGTGTACTCGGTGCCGTCGACCGTATAGGTCGCCATGACGATGTACTGCGCGTCGTTCTGGACATCGGGGTCGGGGATATAGTCGGGATCCTTCTCGATCGACACGATGGTGGCGGTGGTCTTCTCGAAGCCCGCCGACCGGAAGAAGGTCGAGTACACGCCGAACACCAGCGCCGCCACGGCGATGACCGCCGCAACGATCCTGACTCCGGGGCCTTTGATTGACATAGGGAATTCCTCCTTTATTCTTATGGGCTCGCGATGGAGCCGCTGTTATCCTTGATGATACCATACCCTGTCCGGCAAATGGAAGGGCTTCGCGGGATTTCGTCATTTTACACAAAGATATCGGTTGTGATTCCTCTCCGGTTATGATAAAATGAGAGCAGAATCCCCGCCGAAAGGAGAGAATCAGATGCTATACAACCGACATGACCGCCTCAGACAGGATTATCGCGAGATGCTCAAGCTGTGGGATCGGCCGTACCTCTCGTGGGTCGTGACCAAGGGCGAGGTCCCCTATGCAGAGGAATACCTGCTGACCGTCTCGCTGAGGAGCTATGCGCTCCGCGTGGATGCGGGCGTGCATACGGTCGGTGTGATCCGCCGCCAAACCGTCAGGGTGACGCTGTGGGATTCGTACCCCCATGTCGCGCCCAAGATCCGGATGCTCACCCTCCCGCCTGTGTTCCACCCCGACTGGTACTCGAAGGGCACCTACAGCCCCTCAACGCCGTGGCGACCCGAGATGTCGCTGTGCGAGTATATCCTTGGGATGCTCCGCACGCTGTGCTATGATCCGGCTGTGATCGACACGGTCACCCCCGCCAACTACAAGGCGCTGGAATGGTATCAGCGCCGGCGCGAGGATGCGCCCGCGCTCTTCCCCTCCGATACAAGGGAGCTCTCGCAGAACGATCCCGAGACGGTGAACGCGATCGAGCGTGCCGCCGGGTTCGACGAGATCGTCGATCGCTGGGGCAACGGGATATGACGGATCTATCCGTTCTGCCGCGCCCTTCTCAGCCGACTAAGGTCGAGGTTGTAGAGCACCAGCGCGAACAGGATGAGGATATAGCCGATGATCTTCGACACGGTGATGCGTTCTGAGGCGACGATCAGCCCTATCGCGCTGGCGGTCAACGGGTTGATGACCGTGAAGATCGCGGCGGCCTCGGCGGTCACATGCTTCTGACCCAGCGGCTGGAACGCGAACCCAAAGCAGCTGCACACCAGCACGAGCATCGCCATCATGCCCCACTCTCTGCCGCTCTGCGGCAGGGCAAAGTCCCCCGACGGCAGCGCGATCAGCAAGCTCAGCGCCCCCATGACGCCCAGCTAGATCACGCCGATCACCAGCGGGTCTGCGTCGCGGCTGACCCGCTCGGTCGCCATGATGCACACCCCATAGGTCATCGCCGCAAGGACCGTCAGGACGATCCCCAGCCCTCCGCCGCCTGTGTCTTTGTCATGTCCGCTCACCCCTATCTGCTCTGTCAGATAACCGTATCTATTGTATAACACAATCCGATCGTTGTAAATGAAAATCGCGGGTGCAGCATCTTCATGCTGCACCCGCGACGGGTTCATGCTACTATGGGTTTTCTATCTTCTAGTGCGTGTGGACAGAAGCGTCCTCTCCCGCTTTAGCGAACGTGTTTTCCCTGATGGGCTTTGCGGTATCTGCGATAGACAGCCACCGCCGTCAACAGCAGGATCAGTTCGAACAGGAGGATGAACGCATCCTCTTCGGCGCGTTGACGTTCGCGTCCTCGGTCTTCTGCTCCGTGATCTCGGTCGACTTCTCGCCGGATGCGGGGGTCGGGGTCGTTTCGTCATCGACAGGAGCTGCAACGATAGTCAGGATACCGTCGGTGCTCTGCTCGCTGCGTGCGAAGTTCCCGTTCGTGATCGTGCCGGTGATCGGATACTCGCCGACGTCCTCTCCCGTCTCGCGCGTGATCTCGAGACCGACCGTATCGGCGGTCAGCGGGTTGCCGTCCATATCGGTGAGCGTATAGGTGAACGCGGGGTCATCGTCGCCCTGGGTCTTCGCGACCGAGTCGACGGTGACGATCACCTGACGCGGACTGATCGTCAGCACGCCGTCCGTCACGGTGACGGTATAGTCGGGGTTCTCCTCTACTGCGGCACAGATGGTATACTCGCCGACGTCCTCACCCTCTTCACGGGTGAGCGTCGCGTCGATACTGCCGCTGAACGCCAAGTTGCTGACACTGTAGGTGAAGTCGGGATCATCATCGCCGTAGGTCTTGGTGACCGAGTCGACTGTCAGCACCACATCGCGCGGGATGATCTCAAATGACGCTGGCACGATGGTGACGTCGTAGTTCGCGTTCGCCTGTACAAAGCCGATATCGACCGTATAGGTGCCAACGTGCGGGAAGTTCTCGCTCTTCACGATATACGGGGTGATAGCACCGAGGGTATCGTCCCCGATCACGCCCGTGACGGTGTAGCCGAGCGCGGCCGCGCTCTGATCCTCATCGGTCAGCGCGCCGTAGATGACCGTATCGGCACAAGTGGCGGTGATCGTCGCCTGAGCCGGAACGATGGTGAGGGTGCCGCAATCGGACGCCCTGTCGAAGATATAGTTCTTGTTCCTGATCTTGGCAGAGATCGGATAGACACCGACGTCCTCGCCCGGCGCTCTCTTGATCATGAGGCCGATCCGATCGGGCTCGATGGGTTTGCCG
>CAJODM010000007.1 GCA_905233755.1 uncultured Ruminococcus sp. | reverse complement strand
TCCGGGCACGGTTAAATGAGCGGCGCGAGTGCGGTTCTGCGAGCGGCGAGTATGCGGTTCAAACCCCGTGCAGCTGCGGTTTTCGGAGCGGGATACACAGGGGAACGCCTCCATCCGCCGCAGATCCTGTGTCAGCATATCGACGGCGTTGGCACGAGTGTCGGGGTTTGCCGAGCACAGGTTCATCGTATAGCTGCCGTGCGCGACGAGCGGTCCGAAGCGTTCTTCTGTCAAGAGGGTATTCAGCGCGGCGGCGTCCTCGGGGAGGATGTCCTTTGATCTTCCGCCGCGGGGATTGCGCGTAAAGTAGGCGAAGGTGTTGCCGTGAAAGGAGCGCATCGTCCGCCCCATCGCGGCATATCCGTCCGTCACGCTCAGGTGACACCCGATATAGATCATCTGTCCTCATCCCCTTTTATCCTATCATTTTGATTGTACCACAAACCCGCCGTCACCGCAACCGAGAAAAAGGCAAAACCCGCGTTCATTGCTGGACAATCGGGTCGAGTTCTGGTATAATCAATATGGATAACTATAAAGCCGGACATCGTTCTCCTGTCGGGTGACGGTGAAGTGCAGATCAAGGAGGCAGACGATGAAGAAGTACATCATGGCGCTGGACGCCGGAACGACCAGCAATCGCTGTATCCTGTTCGACCATCAGGGCAACATCTGCAGCATGGCGCAGAAGGAGTTCACCCAGTACTTTCCACAGCCGGGATGGGTCGAGCATGACGCAAGCGAGATATGGCAGACTCAGCTTTCGGTAGCGCGCGAGGCGATGCAGAAGATCGGCGCACAGAGCGACGACATCGCCGCCATCGGGATTACCAACCAGCGCGAGACCACCATCATATGGGACAAGGCGACCGGCCAGCCGATCTGTCACGCGATCGTATGGCAGTGCCGCCGCACCGCCGACGAGACCGATGCGCTTATCGGGCGCGGGCTGATGGACAGCTTTCGCGAGAAGACGGGGCTCATCATCGACCCCTACTTTTCGGCGACAAAGGTGCGGTGGATCCTCGATCATGTCGACGGCGCGCGCGCGCGCGCCGAGCGGGGCGAGCTGCTGTTCGGTACCGTCGATACATGGCTGATGTACAAGCTCACGAAGGGTATGCTGCACGTCACCGACTACTCGAACGCCTCGCGCACGATGCTCTACAACATCCATACCCTCTCTTGGGACGAGGATATCCTGCGCCTGCTCGATATCCCGCGCGCCATGTTGCCCGAGGTGCGGCCGTCATCGTGCGTCTATGGCGAGAGCGACCCCGAGTTCTTTGGCGGGGCGATCCCTATCGCGGGCGCTGCGGGCGACCAGCAGGCGGCGCTGTTCGGCCAGACCTGCTTTGACAAGGGCGAGGCGAAGAATACATACGGCACCGGATGCTTTATGCTGATGAACACCGGAGGAACACCGGTAGTATCGGACAACGGGCTGCTCACCACCATCGCGTGGGGCTACGGCGGCGAGGTGACCTATGCGCTGGAGGGCTCGGTGTATGTCGCCGGCGCGGCGATCCAGTGGCTGCGCGATGAGCTGGGGCTCATCGACGATGCAGCGGCGTCCGAATACTATGCGAGTCGCGTTGATGACACCGCCGGATGCTATGTGGTGCCGGCGTTCACGGGGCTGGGCGCACCCTATTGGGACCCCTATGCCCGCGGTGCGATCGTGGGGCTGACCCGAGGGATCGGCAAGGCGCACCTGATCCGTGCGACGCTCGAGTCGCTGGCGTTCCAGACCAACGATGTGCTGCGCAGCATGGAGCGCGACGCCGGTATCCGGCTCAGCGCGCTGAAGGTGGACGGCGGTGCGAGCATGAACAACTTCCTCATGCAGTTCCAGTCAGATATTATGGACGCGCCGGTACACCGTCCCGCGTGCGTCGAGACGACTGCGCTGGGGGCTGCGTTCCTATCGGGGCTGTCGGTCGGGTTCTGGAAGGACAGGGATGAGATACGCCGTTACTGGAGCATGGAACGCACGTTCACGCCGGCGATGGACGCCGACCGCCGCGACAGGGAGCTGTCGGGATGGAAGAAGGCGGTCAAGGCCGCCCAAAGCTGGGCGAAGGACGCCTGAATCAATGATCGGTTCTATAGGGAAAAGAAAGGTTCTGACTATGATATATGATGTGATTATCATCGGCGCGGGCGTCGTCGGATGCGCGGTGGCGCGAGAGCTGTCGCGATCAAAGGGAGCGATGCTCGTGATCGAGCGGAGCGAGGACGTCTGTACCGGTACGTCAAAGGCGAACAGCGCTATCATCCACTCGGGCTATGATGCCGAGAACGGCACATGGAAGGCAAAGCTGAACGTCCGCGGGAACCGGATGATGGATACGCTGTCCAAGGAGCTGTCCATCCCGTTCTTTCGTATCGGGTCGCTGACTGTATGTACACAGGAGGAGCGGCTCGGCGAGCTCGAGCAACTGCGCGAGCGCGGCGAGCGCAACGGGGTCGAGGGGCTCTCGGTGCTCTCGCGCGACGAGGCGCTCAGGATAGAGCCGCATCTCGCTGACGATGTGGTCGGTGCGCTGTATGCGCCGACGGCAGGGATCGTGTGCCCGTTCCGCATGACGGCAGCGTTCGCCGAGAACGCCGCCGAGAACGGGGTCGAGTTCCGCTTTGGCGAGGAGGTGCAGCATATCGCGCGCGACGGCGAGCTATGGCGGATCGAGACCGACCGCGAGGTCTATCATACCCGCGCGGTCGTCAACGCCGCCGGCGTCTATGCCGACGTGCTGAACAACATGGTGTCCTCGCATCAGCTATGTATCACCCCTCGTCGCGGCGACTATCTCCTGCTCGACACGACGGTCGAGGGGTATGTCACGCACACGGTCTTTCAGCTGCCGACAACGATGGGCAAAGGGGTACTCGTCAGCCCCACCGTTCACGGCAACACCATCGTCGGCCCCACCGCCTTCGAAACGGACGACCGCGAACAGACCGCCACGACCGAAGAGGGGATCGCACAGGTCATCCTCAAGCAGTCGAACAGCATCAAGGACCTGCCGATCGGCCAAGTCATCACCTCTTTCTCCGGGCTGCGCGCGAGCGAGCAGGGGCACGACTTTGTCCTTGGCGAGCCGGACGACGCCCCGGGATTCTTCAACTGTGCGGGGATCGAGTCGCCCGGGCTGTCGGCTAGCCCCGCGATCGCTGAGATGATCGCACAGCAGATCAGAGAGAAGTACACGCTCAAAGAGAAGCAGGACTTCATCGCCCAGCAGCGCGATATCGTGCATATGAAGCCGCTCTCGTATGAGGAGCAGGCAAAGAAGATCGCCCAGAATCCCGCCTATGGCGTCATCGTCTGTCGGTGTGCCGGCGTGACCGAGGGCGAGATCATCGACGCTATCCGCGCGCCGCTGGGCGCGCGCACGCTCGACGGCATCAAGCGGCGCACCGGCTCCCAGATGGGGCGGTGTCAGGGCGGCTTCTGTACGCCGAAGATCATGGATATCATGACGCGCGAACTTGGGATCGGCATGGAGGACATCCGCAAGAACGGCCCGGGCTCACATCTGGTAACAGCGCGGACGAAGGGCGGTGACGAGTGATGAAGCAGGTGGATATCATCATCGTCGGCGGCGGCCCGGCAGGGCTCTCGGCGGCAATAGCGGCGAAAGAGGCGGGCTGTGACAGCATCCTCATCCTCGAGCGCGACGGAGAGCTCGGCGGTATCCTCAACCAGTGCATCCATAACGGATTCGGGCTGCATACCTTTCACGAGGAGCTGACCGGCCCCGAGTATGCCGACCGCTATATCGAGCGGGCGAGAGCGCTTTCGATCGACTATCGGCTGAACACCATGGTGATGGATATCAGCCCGGAGCGCGTCGTGACCGCGATGAACCGCAGCGACGGGATGTTCTCTATACAGGCAAAGGCGATCATCCTTGCGATGGGATGTCGCGAACGTCCGCGCGGGGCGCTGAATATCCCCGGCTACCGACCCGCGGGGATCTTCTCGGCGGGGACGGCACAGCGGCTGGTGAATATCGAGGGCTATATGCCCGGGCGCCAGGTCGTGATCCTCGGCTCGGGCGATATCGGGCTCATCATGGCGCGGCGTATGACGCTCGAGGGCGCAACGGTGAAGCTGGTTGCCGAGCTGATGCCCTACTCGGGCGGGCTCAAGCGGAATATCGTCCAATGTCTGGATGACTTTGATATCCCGCTGCGGCTGTCGCACACCGTGGTGAATATCGAGGGCAAGGAACGGGTTGAAGCGGTGACGATCGCCGCAGTCGGCGCCGACCGAAAGCCCATCCCCGGCACCGAGGAGCGGTACACCTGTGATACGCTGCTGCTGTCGTGCGGGCTCATCCCCGAGAACGAGCTGTCCAAGTCCGCGGGCGTGTCCCTGAGCGGCGTGACCGGCGGGCCGCTGGTGAACGAGCATTTCGAGACCGATGTCAAGGGGATCTTTGCCTGCGGCAACGTGCTGCATGTGCACGATCTTGTGGACTATGTGTCCGAGGAGGCACAGCACGCCGGCCAGGCGGCAGCACGCTATGTACAAGGTGAGCTCGACGCCACCGGTGCAGTCGTCGCGCTGCGTGCACAGGGCGGGGTGCGCTATACCGTACCGTCGACGCTGTGTGTCGACAGGATGGACGACACCCTGACCGTGCGGTTCCGTGTCGGCGACGTCTATCGGGACAGCTATGTCAGCGTGTACCTGGACGACCGCCGCATATCTCACCGCAAAAAGCGCATCATGGCGCCCGGCGAGATGGAGCAGATCGTGCTCAAGAAGGCCGAGCTTGCACAGATGCCGTCGCTGCGTACCGTCACGGTGTGCATCGAGAAGGAGTAGAGAGATGGAGAAACGTGAACT
Organism: uncultured Ruminococcus sp.; assembly: GCA_905233755.1. Taxonomy (GTDB): domain Bacteria; phylum Bacillota; class Clostridia; order Oscillospirales; family Acutalibacteraceae; genus Ruminococcoides. The sequence goes on along the minus strand of CAJODM010000007.1, from coordinate 57,805 downwards.
GACCTGTATCGGATGTCCGATGGGATGTATGGTGACGGTCGAGCTCGACGGCAGTAAGGTCCGCTCGGTCTCGGGCTATACCTGTCCGCGCGGAAAGACCTACGCGATCAAAGAGGTTACCTCGCCCACCCGCATCGTCACCTCGACCGTCCGCGTCGTCGGTGGGACGCGCACACGTGTGGCGTGCAAGACCGCGTCCGATATCCCGAAGGGCAAGATAGATGAGATCATGGCAGAGATCAACGCGGCGCGCGTGAGCGCTCCCGTGAAGATCGGCGATATCCTGATTGCGGACGTCGCCTCGACCGGCGTTGCGGTGGTCGCGACAGCGAACGTCGGGAAAGGTTGACAAATCGCGCGTGATTCGATATACTCTTCTATCGGAAAGAAGAATGAAAATTGACCGAAAAATGCCCGAAAAGGAGAAAAAAGTGAGCAAATTCAAGGCCTTTTTGAAGAGAAAAAACATCGAGATATCCTGGAAACGCTACGGCATCGACGCTTTGGGTGCGATGGCACAGGGGCTGTTCTGTTCGCTGCTGATCGGCACGATCTTCAAGACGATCGGCGACCAGACAGGGGTTGCGTTTTTGACGAGCATCGGCAGCTATGCGATGGCGGTCTCGGGCCCCGCGATGGCGGTCGCTATCGGCTATGCGCTCAAGGCGGATCCGATGGTGCTGTTCTCGCTTTTGGCGGTCGGCTGGGCGGCGAACACCGAGGGCGGCGCGGGCGGCCCGCTTGCCGTGCTCATCATCGCGATCATCGCCGCCGAATGCGGCAAGGCAGTCTCGAAGGAAACGAAGGTCGATATCCTCGTCACCCCCGCGGTGACGATCGGCGTCGGCGTTGCGCTTTCGATGCTGATCGCACCTCCTATCGGCGCGGCGGCGAGCGCATTCGGCAACCTCATCGTCTATGCGACGACCCTGCAGCCGCTGTTGATGGGGATCGCGGTGTCGGTGCTCGTGGGCGTTGCGCTGACCCTGCCCATCTCCTCGGCGGCGATCTGCGCCGCGCTGGGGCTGACGGGGCTTGCGGGCGGTGCAGCGGTCGCCGGGTGCTGTGCCCAGATGGTGGGCTTTGCGGTGATCTCCTTTCGCGAGAACCGCTGGGGCGGGCTGGTCAGCCAAGGGCTGGGCACCTCGATGCTCCAGATGCCGAACATCGTGAAGAACCCGCGCGTATGGATCGCACCGACGCTCACCTCGGCGATCACAGGGCCGATCGCGACCTGTGTGTTTGGGCTGCAGATGAACGGCGCGCCCATCAATTCCGGTATGGGAACGTGCGGGATGTGCGGGCCGATCGGCGTGATCACCGGATGGCTCTCGCCGAGCGAGGCGGCCGTCACAAACGGCGCGTCGGCGGTATCGGCGACGGCGCTCGACTGGATCGGGCTTGTGCTGGTCGCGATCGTGCTGCCGGCGGTTATCGCACCGCTGATCCACCTGTTTGTCCGAAAGCTCGGCTGGGTGAAGGAAGGCGATCTGAAGCTCGCCTGAGCGTGATACCGCTTGTGATGAGAACGAACCCTCTCTGGTTATGGTGATAGTATGTTTAGCAGAATCCAACAATATGACAGGATGGTAGCCGATCGGATCGATGCGATCCACCGCCCATGGCTCAACCGCGTGATGATCGTGTTCACCCACCTGGGCAGCGGCGGGCTTATCTGGTGGCTGACGCTGTGTCTGCCGATGGTGATCACCGTCGCGTACCGGCGGCTCGGCATCACCATCGCGCTGTCGATGGGCGTTACCTATGTGCTCGGCGAGAAGATCCTCAAGCACCTTGTCGGACGCATCCGCCCATCCGAGTCGATCGACGAGGGCGAGATGCTGGTGCGGCGTCCGAAGGACCATTCCTTCCCGTCCGGGCATACCGCGTGCTCGTTCACGGTGTTCGCCGTCACCGTGCTCACCTGTCCCGTGATCATCTGGGCACCGGTGCTGCTGGGAGCGATGACGATCGCGTTCTCGCGGATTTATCTGCGGGTGCACTATGTCTCGGATGTAGCGGGGGGCGTTATCCTCGGGCTGTTGTCGGGATGGGCGTGCTATCTGCTGAGCGCGCGCTTCTTCCTGTATGGATAACAGTTGAATTATGTCTGCCGGAGCTTTATGAGCAAGGATCAGCTTTGGACTCAGTCATTCTGAGGGGATGGACAGCATCCCGTCAGGATGACTTTTTTGTTGGGTTCTGACCGATAGGAGAACCGTTCGCTTTGCCAAAGGTCCGGCTGACTAATACTAAGTTTCATTAAAACACTTTAACATTTATTGCGTTATATTCCGCATAGCTGTGTTGTCGTCGTCGTTCGCTGTGCTCGGCAGGCATGCCTTGTGACCTCGCTCCACGACTCCTCCTCTCCCCACAACGCGGGGCGTTGTGGGGGCCCCGAAAATGACAGGCGCCAGCCTGCCTGCGTCGTCCGCCTTGCTCTGCGAAATATTCCGCTAATAAATTTGTTAAAGCGTTTAATAGAAACTTAGTATAAGGCGGGATCGGGGGGCAGCATTTTGCCGGTTTTTTCTTATTTTTCTTCAAACAGAGTTGACAGCAAAAATATTACATATCGTATAACTATTTCGATTTTTTTCAAGAAAAGAAGATAATAATTTTCTCCTGAAACAATTATGGAAAACTGCTGTTTTTCAAAGAATTGGGGATTATCTAGGCAGATTCTATGCGAAAACGCAAAAGTTATCCTAATTATCAACAGAGTTATCAACATTTTTAATGAAAAGTCAGAATAATACAAAAAGTATAATTTCGCCGCAGGAAAATAAAGTGCTCCGCTCGCCGCATATACATCATCGGGTGTTGGTATGGATCAGAAGAGATGGTGGATCAGCGAGGCGGCGGGCGTACAGGTGGTGTTCCTGACGGCGATGCTGCTGCGCTCGGTGTACGCGCTGTCCGGGCGGAGCACGCTTGCGATCCTGTTTGGCGCGGTGAATGGCAGCGCGTGGGAGCAGACGAAGGCGGTGTCCGCTGGGTATGTCGGGTATGCGGTGCTGGAGATTTTGTGGCTGCATGTACCGTTTCGGCGATATGTCATCGCTAAGGTCGGCGGGCTGTATCTGCTATCGGGGTGCGTGATCGGCGGGTGCTATCTTCTCAGAGCAGTCGGCGGGACAGCGCTGCTGCCGGCGGTGCTGGTCATATCGGCAGCGGGCGGGTTTTGGCTGTCGTACCGGCTGACGATGACAGAGAGAGAGACGGGCGAGCTGTTCCCGATCGCGCTGCTGCTGCTCATGCTGTACTTTTTGATGTTCTTCTCGTTCACGATCTTTCCGCCGCGGGTCGGGCTGTTCCGCGATCCCGCTGTCGGAACATACGGGATCGAAGAGTATTTGGTCTACGCGGGGGCGATCGCTATGGAAAAATTCTTATGAAAATTCTAAGAAAGAAATCATGCCTCAACTAGATATGGTACAATAATCTCGTATGAGCATACCATATAATGGGTTTTGTACCCTTTAAGGAGATATATGAAGCAGGAAGAAAGACATCACGACGACATCCTCATCGGCAGGAATCCGATCCTCGAGGCGCTCTCGTCCGGACGTCCCATCATTAAGATACTCTACGCGAAGGATCAGAACACGGGCTCTGCCGTCGAGATCCTCTCCAAGGCGAAGGCGCGCGGGATCCCGGTCCAACAGGTCGACCGCAAGAAGCTCGACTATATGACCGGCTCGGCGGTGCACCAAGGGGTCGCGGCGGTCTGTGCCGTCAAGGAGTATGTCGATCTCGAGGATATCCTGCAGATCGCCGAGGAGCGCCATGAGCATCTCTTCCTCATCCTGCTTGACGAGATCGAGGACCCGCACAACCTCGGCGCGATCATCCGCACCGCCGAGTGTGCCGGCGCGCACGGTGTGGTGGTCAAGAAGCGTCACGCCGCCGGGCTGACCTTCACCGCCTATAAGGCGTCTGCCGGCGCGATGGAGTATGTTCCCGTGGCGCGGGTGACGAACCTCTCCGATACCATCGACGCGCTCAAGGCGCGCGGGATATGGGTCTACGGCGCGGATATGAACGGCGCGGACTATCGCGATACCGACTTCTCCGGCGGGGTCGCGCTGGTGATCGGCAACGAGGGACGCGGGATATCGCGCCTTGTGCGCGAGAAGTGCGATGTGATCGTATCGCTGCCGCTGAAGGGTCGGATCAACTCGCTGAACGCGTCGGTTGCCGCGGGGATCCTGATGTACCGCGTCGCCGACGACCGTATCCGAGAGAGTAAGAAATAATCGGGTAATATACATTGTACGAAAGGAGATGATGAAATGAACCTATTCCGCAAGGACGGCCCGAAGAAGCCGGACGAGATCGAGCAGGCGACCGCCGAGGAGGTCGAGGAGGTCGAGGAGCTGACCGATATCAACGAGATCGCGGACGTTTCATCATCCCCAAAGAAGCCAAAGATGGAGGAGATCTACTCCACCAAGGACAAGCATGTCAAGTACAAGCGCATGACCCCTATCGAGGCAGAAGAGGCCGCCAAGAGGATGCAGCTGACGAAAGAGGAGCTCGTCAACGGCAAGGTGGAGCTCGACGTCGATGAGCACGAGCCCGCGCCCGAGGTGGAGCTCGAGCCGGAGCTCGACGAGAGCACGACGATAGCGGACGAGGTCATCGAGGACGTCGCCGATGTGCGCACCCTGCGCCATATCTATGTGCAGGATATTGACGATATCGACATCAGTCTGGATCCGTCGCGATCGGTGCGCGAGTATGAGCGGCGCGCGAACGATACCGAACGCCGCGACGCCCGCCTCTCAAAGCCCGAGCAGGGGGTTCCCTACTCTGCCGACAAGATCGTCGCGCGGGTACCGGTGTACCGCCACGACAGCAAGGTCGAGATGATCTTTTTGAAGGCGGGACGGTTCACCGAGGTGGTCGAGAGCGAGTATAACGAATACCTGAAATCTGCCGACCCCACTATCTCGAAGAACTATCGCACAATGCTCGACGAGGTGCGCCCCAAGCAGTCGCTGCTCTACACCCTCAGCCAGCTTGCGTCGAAGCACAAGGAGAAGGACGAGCATACAGATCCCGACCTGAGCGAAGAGGATCGCGAGAGCGCCGAAGAAGCGGCGCCGAAGAAGCGCCGCTCAAAGGTCGGCAAGTTCTTCCGCGTGCTCAAAGCGGTGATCGGCGAGAGCGTCAGAAGAAATCCGGCGTCCCCCTCATCGCCGGAGGAGACCCCCGACTACAGCAGCCGCGAGGACGAGCAGTATGTCCTTGCGGAGACGAAGCAGAACATCCGCCGCTGTGCGATCGGGATCCTGTGGTATGTCATCATCGCGGGGCTGCTGCTGACGCTGATGATCATGGAACGCGGCAGCGGCGGCGAGATATTTGGGTCATTCTCGGCTCACGGACCGCTGCTGTATGTGCTGGCAAACTTCATCATGCTGATCCTGCTCGGGATCGTCGGCAGGGGAGCGATCGGCCGCGGGATGGCGCCGCTGAAGCGGTTTCGAGGGAACGTCGATACCGCGCTGGGACTTTCGTACTTCGGATGCCTGATCCAGGGCGTGGTCGCGCTGTTTGATGCCGATGACTTTGTCTCATCGGAACATCATCTGTACGGATTTGTCGTCGCGTTCGGGTTCATCCTCGCGGCGCTGGGACGGTTGTTCGGGCTGCTGCGTGTGAAGCGGAACTTTCGGTTCATCACCTCCAAGTCGCCCGCCTATGCCGCCAAGATCTATAACGATGAGGAGGTCGCCCGCCGCATGATCAGCGGCACCTCGGCGAACCGCGGCGTGGTGGCATATCAGCATATCACGAGCTTTCTGAGCGATTTTCTGAAGATATCCTACGCGCCCGACCCGAGCGAGGAGGTCATGAGCAAGCTGGTACCCGTGACCGTCGTCAGCTCGGTGTTCGTGGCGGTCATCTATGCGATCCTGTTCAAGAGTGTTGCGGGCACCGTCTCGGCGCTTGCGGTGATGCTGTGCATCAGCATCCCGTTCACGGCGATGCTCGGCGGGAACCTTCCGCTGTACCTGTTCTCGGGGCGCGCGCTACGGCACAACGCGATGATCGCCGGGTACCCCTCGGTGCGCCAGTTCTGTGATACCAACGCCGTGATGGCGTCGTCGTCCGAGCTGTTCCCCAAGGGAACGGTGAAGCTTGTCACCATGGATACCTATCAGGAGTTTAGGGTGCAGGAAGGGCTGCTCCTCGCCGCTGCGGTGATGAAGGAGGCGGACTCGCCGCTGCACCATATCTTTGATGATCTGCTCGATGAGAACATAGGAAACCTGCCGGTCGTCGAGAGCGTGATGTACGAGGACAAGAGCGGGCTGGTCGGATGGATCGGCGGCGATCGGATCCTGATCGGCAACACAGCGCTCATGCGCCGCTATCATATCACCCTCGAGGATCAGGCGGCGGCCGACCGCAACCTTGAGTCGGGGCGTCAGGTCAGCTATATCGCCGTATCGGGACGGCTGCTGGCGATGGTGGTCACGACCTACCGCGCCAATCCCTATGTCCGCGAGCAGCTTCGACGCGGCGAGAACGCGGGGCTGTCATATGTCGTCAGCACGACCGACGCGAACATCACCGCGGAGCTGATCGCCGAGGAGTACGGGCTGTTCTACCGCTCTGTGAAGGTGGTGCCGACGGGCTATGCAACCGTCATCGACGAGCAGACCGGCAAGGTCGAGGAGACCTCGCGCGCCTATGTCGCAACACGCGGCAGGCTGCCGTCGCTGGTGCGCGCGATCGCGGGATGTATCTCGCTGAGGATGAATATCAACGTCGGGCTTGTGATCCAGCTGTTCGGGCTGGTGCTGGGCGTGCTGCTGTGCGCGACGATGGCGCTGTTCGCGACGGTAGCGCGGCTGTCGGTCGTCGAGCTGATGATCTATATCCTGTTCTGGGCGGCGGCGACCGTGATCGCCGAGCTGATCAGACAGCCGTAGAATCCTGTGGGAGGTGTATGAGGATGCTGATAGCACCGTCGCTGTTGTCGTGTGATTTCTCGTGCTTTGGGGACGAGATTCGGCGTGTGGACGAGGCGGGAGCCGACTTGGTGCATCTCGATATCATGGACGGGCACTTTGTGCCGAACCTGACCTTCGGCGCGCCGGTGGTGAAGAAGCTGCGGCGGTTCACCGATCTGCCGTTTGATGTGCATCTGATGATATCGCAGCCGCTAGCGTATATCGATGACTTTGCCGATGCGGGCGCGGATATCCTCTCGTTTCATACCGAGGCGGACAGTGATATCGACGCGACCATCCGGAAGATCGAGGATCGGGGGATGAGACCCGCGCTGGCGATTAAGCCGGGAACCCCCGCGCATACCGTCCTACCGTATCTCGAGCGGCTGTATATGGTGCTCGTGATGACGGTCGAGCCCGGGTTCGGCGGTCAGCGGTTCATGGCGGATATGATGCCGAAGGTCGAACTGCTGCGGCAGGAGATTGACAGGCGGGGGCTGTCAACGCTGATAGAGGTGGACGGCGGGATCGACCGACACACGATCCGACAGGCGTACATCTCGGGCGTAGACGTATGCGTCGCCGGTACCGCGGTGTTCGGCGCACCAAGCGCTATGGACGCGATCGGCGAGCTCAGGGCGTTGTGTGAATCCTAATCTATGTAAATCCATAAAAAGAAAGAAAACCGCATCACTGTGATGCGGTTATTTTTCATATTTTTGGGCAGAATAAAAGCAGGAGCACGGGCTCCTGCTTGTTCTCTGATAATATAGATCGGGGGAAGTGTCACGCGATCGGTCAGTTCACCGATACCAGCGTCCCGTCGGCATCATAGCGATAGGCGGTCTCCTTGCCGTTTTCGTCAAGGACATAGGTGTAGTAGTACATGACGTTGCCCTCTGAGTCGTACTTCGTCATCTTGGTACAGTTGCCGTTGTCATCATACTCGTACTCGTCATAGGTGTTCAGCGTACCGTCGCCGTTGTAGTAGTAGATCGCGTGCTCGAGGCCGTTGTCGCCGTACTCGCGGACGATATAGCTGGTGATGACGCCGTTCTTGTCGATCTCGGTATATTTGATGACGTTGCCGTTCTCGTCGTATTCCTTCTTGCCCTGGCTCTCGACCTCGTTATCGGCGTTGTAGATCACATACTTGATCTCGTTGCCGTTCTCGTCATACTCGTAGGTGGTGGAGCCGAGCAGGTTCCCCTTGGCGTCATAGTTCGAGTTCTTGATGCACAGGCCGTTCTCATCGTACTCGTTCTTATAGTAGCTGGTGGGGTTGCCGTTGTTGTCATAGCTGTAGGCGGAGAGATCCTCGGGGATGGGGTTCTCGTCCTCCTTGTGACAGCCGGTCAGCGCGAGCGCCGCAGCGAGTGCCGCAACCGCCATGATCACAGCGAGTAGCTTCTTCATAAAATCTCCTCATTTTCGAAAAGAGTATGCTACATACATTGTATGCCACAATACCAATTATATCATTATTATAATTTGTGTCAACAAGTAAATTGTAAATTTTTAATGTATTTTGGCGAGGTGTGTATCATGAGAAGAGGGCTTGTATCCCTTTTTGCCATAATTTCACTGATGGGAGGAATCTTCATGTTGACGGCTTGCACACAGGAGAGGACGGAGGTCACGCTGCGGTATCCGGTATCGGATACGCGCGGCACGACCGCCGAGAGGACGGTCGTATGGGATGACAGCCGGTTCTCCGATACGGGGAGGTTCTCGCCCGAGATCGCCCGTATGTGCGCGGTGATGTGCTCGTGCGCGGGGGATTCGGATATCGCCCAGACCAACTTCGGCGCGCTGGGGTTCGAGAAGACAGCGAAGTTCTCCTACGGCAAGGACTATAACGGGGACAAGGTCGGGGTGCTGATCGCTAAAAGGCGCGTCGGCACCGATACCCTCGTCGCCGTCGTGATCCGCGGCACACAGGGGCGCGAGTGGTACTCGAACTTTGACGTCGGCAACGGGATCGAGCACCGCGGGTTCTCGTTGAGCGCGGACTTCGTGCTCGAGCGGCTGCAGCTTTATCTCGTCGACTATGGGATCAGGGAGGACGAGGCAAAGTACCTTATCACCGGCTATTCGCGCGGCGGCGCGGTGGCAAACCTTGTCGCTCAGCGGCTCTCTGCGGGTGGTCGGCCGGTGTTCGGCTATACGTTCGCGTCGCCGAACACCACCACCGCCGACAGCGCTGACAGCTGCCGCGGGATATACAACATCGTCCGCGACGAGGATATCTTCACCTATGTGCCGCTGAGCGCGTGGGGATATCGCCGATACGGCACCGATGTGGTGCTGAGCGTCACCGCATCCTCCACCCCCGACAGCGTGAAGGCGGCGTTTCGGGATATCACCGGCGACGAGTATGTCGGGTTCGACGATACCGCGCCGATCAGGGGTTTTCTGCAGACGGCACAGGAGCTTGCGCCGTCGGTCGAGGCGTACTACAACTTTGCCTATCCGGTCGGGGACAGTGAGCTGACGCTGTATGAATATATGAATATCGCCGCGCGGTTCCTATCGGGCGAAGAGGACGAAACGGACGCCGATCTGCTGATGAGCACGCTCGGCTCCGACTATGCGGAGCTGACCGGGTTCTTCATGAGCGGGGTGGATGTTGAGGAGCTGCTTTTCAGCGGGGACTTCTCGCGGTCGTCGGTGGCGGACTCGCACGCGTATGTCAGCTATTTGGCGGCGCTCGACGAGTTCATCGAGAGCAGCAGGACGGACGTGTACTGAACGAATGCAGGAGCATCGCGCCGTCCGCGATGAGAGCGGCGTGCTCAAAGATGTACGCGCGCTGCATCGCTGTAAGGCGCACCCGCCGCCCGTACTCGGATATAAGCAGCCGCTCATGCGGCCACAGCGGATCGTTGACGGTCAGCAGGTATCGCCCGCTGTGGCGGTACAGCGCAAGCGCGGGGCGCGCGATCTCAAACAGGCGCGACAGCCCGTCGGCAACATCGTCAAAGCTGTCGAAGACGAACGCGTCGTGATGCCCGATATGCTTGATGCGGTAGATCTTTCGCTTCTTCTCGCGCGCGACCGATACCAGCAGGATACACCCGCCGGCGGTGGGCAGCGCCTCGATCACGAACTTCTTGCCGCGGCAGTCGATGCCGTAGCTGCGACAGGCGGTCAGCAGCAGCCGCAGCAGCAGCCGGCGCGAGCGAACGTCGTCGCCCGACATCCGCTCAAAGCTCGTTCCCATCACGCACAGATCGTCATCGTGCAGGGTGATCAGCATCTTGTCGGCTGAGAGTTGTTCTATCACCATGTCTATCCCTCCGGTTAAATTGTACCGTAATCCCGCGCGCGCGCGCAAGTGAGGATTACTGGTTTCCATCTTTATCCTATTCGCGGCGGGTTTTGATTGACAACGAAAGTTGATTCGTGTACAATTTTTGTAGTAACGGATGACGAACATACTATTATTTTGGGAGGATAACGATGACCTGCTGGCTGAAGAACGCGGTGTTCTATGAGATCTATCCCCAGAGCTTCTATGACAGCAACTCGGACGGGATCGGCGATCTGCTCGGCATCACGCTCAAGCTCGACTATATCCGCTCGCTCGGATGCAACGCGATATGGATCAACCCCATCTATGACTCGCCGTTCCTGGATGCGGGGTATGATGTGCGCGACCACAAGCGGATCGCGCCGCGATATGGGTCGATGGACGACCTGCTGCACCTGCTCGACGAGGCGCACCGCCGCGATATGAAGATCCTGCTCGACCTTGTCCCGGGACACACCAGCGATACCCACGAGTGGTTCCAACACGCCAAACGCGCCGAGCACAGCGAGCTGTCCGACCGCTATATCTTCACCGATCGGGTGTGGGAGGCGCCGGACGAGTACCGGCTGGTCTGTGGGATGTGCGAGCGCGACGGGAACTATATGGTGAACTTCTTCTCGTCCCAGCCCGCGCTGAACTACGGGTTCTATGAGGTGACCCACCCGAGCTGGCAGAAGAGCGCCGACTCGCCCGAGGCGCGCGCCACCGTCGAGGCGCTCAAGGACGTGATGCGGTTCTGGCTCGATCAGGGCGTGGACGGGTTTCGGGTGGATATGGCGGACTCGCTCGTCAAGAACGATGAGCAGAAGATCGCTACCGCGCGCATCTGGCGCGAGATACGCCAGATGATGGACGACCACTATCCCGGGTGTGTGCTGGTGTCCGAGTGGAGCAGCCCGCACCGCGCGATCGCGTCGGCGGGGTTTCATGCCGACTTCTACCTTGACCACCCGAACAACGGATATCACCACCTCTTCCGCTCCAAGTACGGGGAGGAGAACGCCAGCTTCTTTGCCGACCATGCCCACGGCGATATCCGGCTGTTCCTCGACGAGTATCTGCCCGCCTATGAGGTGTCCAAGGACAAGGGCTATATCAGCTTCATCACCAACAACCACGATATGCCGCGCGCGCCGTTCTATATGAGCGACGATATCATCCGGCTGACGCACGCGTTCATCATGACGATGCCGGGCGTGCCGTTCGTCTACTATGGCGATGAGATCGGGATGCGCTACCGCACCGACCTTGTATCCAAGGAGGGCGGCTACTCGCGCACCGGCTCGCGCACGCCGATGCAGTGGAACCATGAGAAGAACCTCGGGTTCTCGGACGCGGACGAGGATATGCTGTACCTGCCCTATGACCACAGCGAGGACGCCCCCACCGTCGAGAGCCAGGAGGGGGTCGAGGGCAGCATCTATGAGAACCTGCGCGCCCTTATCCGGCTGCGGCGCGAGAACCCCGAGCTGATGAATGACAGCGGGTTCGAGGTCATCTTCGGCGAGCGGGAGCAGTACCCCTTCGTTTATCGGCGGGGGTCGTTCACGGCGTTCGTCAACCCGTCGGACGACGCGCATACCCTTGACTATCGACGAAACGGCGCGGCGATCGCCTACCAGATCGGCGGGTGTGACTTCGGCGACGATACCGTGACGATAGGCGGCAGGAGCTTTTTGCTGCTGAAAGCAGAATAAGAAAAAAACAGCCCGATTTCGAAAGCTCGAAATCGGGCGTTCTCTATGCGCCTTAGAGGATGACAAAGCCGCTTCCGCCGTGGGAGGAGCTACTTGACGAGGAGCTACTTGACGAGGAGCTACTTGACGAGGAGCTACTTGACGAGGAGCTACTTGACGAGGAGCTGCCGGGCGTTAATTCGTCGGGGGTTGCCGAACCGCTGCCATGTGTCGATCCGTAGGGGGACCCGTCAAGCTCACATAGCTCGGCAAGATACCGCTGGATACGGGTCGCATCAAAGATGGTGACCTCGCCGTCGCCGTCCACATCGGCGGCGCTCATGTTGACATCGGACTCGAGGGCGAGCTCGGCAAGGTATCGCTGGATGCGGGTCGCGTCAAGGATCGAGACCTCGCCGTCGTCGTTCGCATCGCCCATGATGACGGTGTATATCGGCGGCTCGGGTATTACGCTTGTGCCGTTGTTCCAGAGAACCTCGACGCCCGTCTCGGCGATCGCACGGTTGACGTCGTCATCAGAAAGCCCCAGCGCCGCCGCGACATCGTCGATGAGCGTCTGGTCATCCTTGCCGGAGAAGGAGCGGGCGTTCGTAAGGTTGTCCTTCAGGAAGGTCACGAACATGGAGTAGGGGCTCTTGCTCTCCGGGCAAGCCGAACCGACAACGTTGCCGATCGAGGTGATCGCAAGCTCAGGGCCATAGACAGAGGCGTCCTGCTGGCGCCACATCGCCTCGGCAGCGGTCTTCTCAGAGTCGACCGGGTTCTCGATCATGTTGCCGGTGCAGTAACCGGTGTCGCCGTAGCACGCGGTGCCGCAGATCAGGTTGTAGGTCTGGTTGCCGTTGGACGAATAGAAGATAACGTAGTACTGCTTCTCTGGATCGAGGGTGATACCCGCCGCAGAAAGATCATAGGTCCAGATGTTATCGCCGTCGGTATCGGTACCGCGCTGCTTGCGCGAACCCCAGTCGGCAAAGGACTCATCATCGCCCCAGATATGGAACGCGATGTACTCATAGTTGTTCCAGCCGGAAGTAGTAGCATCAAACGAGAAGGTGTTACCGTCCTCGGCGGTCGGTGTGACATCCGCGGTGACGGCGGACGCCGGGATGAGCGCGCCCGTCAATAGCAGCATTAGCGCGAGCAGCAGGCACAGGGTTCGTTTCATAAGGGTGACCTCCTTTATAGTTGCAAGCTGTCGTTGCGGCAGCTTAGTTGCGGCGGGAGTGGATCTCGGCGAGGATCGCGTCGATATCGTCGGTGGTGGTCGAGGTGTTCAGCGTATCGTCCGTATAGGGATCCTCAGCGCGAAAATCATCCGAGCTGTCCTGTTGTTCGACCGCGACCTTGCGCGGCGGGCGGGAGCGGCGTTCGGTACGCGGCTCGGCGGTGGTTTCGGCACGCTGTCTCTCGGCGGCAGCGTCCTTCTTCTTCGGCGAGAGCATATCGCCGACGAGCAGTCCCAGATATCCGCACAGGAAGTAGGCGATCAGATAGATCAGGGTGTTGATGACCGAGTCTGAGAAGTTCCCGTATAGGAACGCGCTGGGGATATAGAAGATCGGCGCGATCAGCGCAAACAGGATATCGACGCCGTTCTTCTTCGCATACAGAATGCTTGCAATCAGCGCGGTCAGCGGGAACACGGCGATGTAGACGACATGGTGCCATCCGAGGTAGTTGTTGTCGCGGTCAAATATCACCAGAAACACCGGCAAGAAGAGGTAGATCACGCCGATCACGATGATGTATGGCAGATACGCTTTCAGCTTCTTTTCCAATTTTGCTTCCATAGATAGTCTCCTCACTTCATAATCTCTTTATATTATAGATTATAGAATATATAAAATCAAGGCAAACCAATGATTTTTTTGACAACTTTGGTGTTGACTTCTCGGCGTTTGCAGAGTAAAATAATGATACGGACAAAATCCCTGTGAAAGAGAGGCGAGATGAATGGATACCGGAAGTTCCAGCGGCACTGCCGGAGGACGAAGTAGCAGTTACAGCGGCGCTATCGACGTTCATTTATCGTCGCCGGCCGTCTGCTGAGCCATTTCACAACTCCTATAGAAATATCGACAGTCAGGACTATGGTACGATAGCTTTGACTGATGTTATTTTGCAGTGCCTTCTACGTTTTTATCCCATACGTCAGGAGGTATATTTTTATGGAAAGGACAAGTACCGTATCGCTGTTCGACACCATCGTCACCCTGATGGAGAACAAGCGATATGCCACCCTGCGGGATATCCTCACCACAATGAACCCCGTCGATATCGCGGCGGTGTTCGAGGATATCGCCAACGAGAAGTGTGCGCTGTTGTTCCGCCTGCTCCCCAAGGAGCTCGCGGCGGACACCTTTGTCGAGATGGACGAAGAGACCCAAGAGATGCTGATCCACGGCTTCTCTGACACGGAGCTCAAGGAGATCGTTGACGAGATCTATGTCGACGACGCGGTCGATATCATCGAGGAGATGCCCGCCAACGTCGTCAAGCGGATCCTGCGCCAGGCGGATCCCGAGATGCGCAAGGAGATCAACGAGATCCTCAAGTACCCCGAGGACAGCGCGGGCTCTATCATGACAACCGAGTTCGTCATTCTGCGCCCGAAGATGACGGTAGAGGAGGCGATCAAGCGCATCCGCCGCACCGGTATCGACAAGGAGACTATCTATACCTGTTATGTCTCGGACAGCCACTCGACCCTCATCGGGATCATCACCATCAAGACACTGCTGCTCTCGGAGGAGGATGAGCTGATCGAGGATCTGATGGAGACCAACGTCATCTCGGTGAACACCCTCGACGACCAGGAAGAGGTCGCCCAGATATTCAACAAGTACAATTTCCTCGCGCTGCCGGTCGTCGATCGGGAGCAGCGGCTGGTCGGTATCGTCACCGTCGACGACGCGATCGACGTCATGGAAGAAGAGGCGACCGAGGATATCCAGAAGATGGCGGCTATCACCCCGACCACCGACAAGCCGTATGACCGCATCGGTGTGTTCGAGACCTACCTCAGCCGTATCCCGTGGCTGCTGATCCTGATGGTGTCGGCGACCTTTACCGGCATGATCATCACCTCGTTCGAGGACGCGCTGGCGGCGTCGGTGGTGCTGTCGGCGTTCATCCCGATGCTGATGGATACCGGCGGCAACTCGGGTTCCCAGGCGTCGGTCACCGTCATCCGCGCGCTGTCGCTGGGCGAGATCGAGTTCAAGGACATCCTCATGGTGATCTTCAAGGAGTCGCGGGTCTCGCTGCTGTGCGGCGCGACGTTGGCGGCGGCGAACTTTCTGAAGATGATGCTGTTCGATCGGATGCTGATGGGTAACGAGTCGGTCACCGTGATGGTGGCGGCGGTGGTATGCCTGACGATGATCGTCACCATCTTCTTTGCCAAGATCGTCGGGTGTACGCTGCCGATGATCGCCAAGCGGCTCGGGTTCGACCCCGCGGTGATGGCGTCGCCGTTCATCACCACCATCGTCGATGCGATCTCGCTGTTCGTGTACTTTGAGATCGCGACCGCGCTGCTGCATATCGGATGAATAGTATAGCAAAGAACAGAGCCGGAGCTCCCGGCTCTGTTCTTTTTATGCGAGTGGAGGGTGAATCTCTTTTGACAGGGTGCGTTAGGTTCGCACGATGAGGACGAGCGCGATGCAGAAGGTCAGGATATCCGACAGCGGCATCGAGTACAGCACCCCGTCCAGCCCGAGGAACCGCGGCAGCAACAGCGCAAATCCGACCCCGAACACCACCTCGCTTATCTCGACAGCGCGGTCGAGGACAGCGGCTTTCCCATCGCCTGCAGAAAGATGAAGCACGCCTTGTTCACACAGGCAAAGACGATCATGCACAGGTAGATGCAAAACGCGCGTATCGCAAAGTCGGTATAGCAGGCGCTCTCGTTCGCCGCGCCGCTTTTGCAAATGGTAATCATGCACAAAATCGCGCTCGCCGATCCCGTATGCTAGGCATCCGATACGATACCGGGTTCGGATATTGCATCGAATGCCTACCTTCTGTATGACAGTTCGGCGGGCGGATCTTCTTTTTTGACCTTTCTGAACAGCAGGATCATCCAGATGTACATACAGGTCTTGGGCAGCATGAGCATCCCTATGAGCGGCACCGTCTGTGCCCAGATCACCACCGGCAGATAGAACAGGAAGCTCAGCGTGACCGCGAGCCACAGGATCTTGAGCGACCTGTCAGAACGAGCGGATCTTTGCCAGAGGATCACCGTCACGATCCCGAGCAGCACGAACGGAAGGTTGCGGATGATCCCCCATAACAGCGACGGCTCGTCGCTCGTCCAGCCGTTCTGCGGAAAGCAGCACAGCGCGATGCGCACGATGCTCATCCCCCATATGAGGAGGAGGACGCCCCGCTGGTCGCGGATGCCGTACCGCTCTCTGCGGGCATACTCGAGCAGCAGATAGAACACGGTCATCGTGACAGAGGTGACGAGCTTGCCGATCCCGAGCGCGACGGTATAGTCGCCGCTCATCCAGTAGTTGAGCACCCGCGGGACAAGGTGGAACGCGTCCCCGATACCGAGGATCAGCGTCATCACGCCGAACAGCCTGACGACGCGGCGCTTCGATCCTATGAGCAGGGTGATCCCGCTGATGACGGCGAACAGCAGATAAACGATATCGAATATGCTCTCGGGGAGCGCGGGCATGAGCTTCATCTCTGACCTCCGAAATTCCGACGTTGCGATCCGCACACAGGTGATGCGATGTTGCCTTGATGATTGCTTCGCGTTATTCTATGATATAGTCGCGCAGCTTGCGGTACCATTCCTCGTCGAGCGCGGCGTCGATCTCGATCCCGTGCTCGGTGTACACTTCAGTGTACAGCGTCGCCTGCTCGCGGATGCGCGCGACGGTCCCCGCCCTGTCGAACGGCAGCAGCAGCCGGACGCGCTTGACCTTCTTCGGCAGATTCTGCTCGATCTTGTCGAGCAGGGTGTCGATGCCGGTGCCGTACTTGGCGCTGATCGCGACGGCGTCCGCGCTCACGGGCACAAAGCCGTCGACCAGGTCATACTTGTTCAGCACCGGTATGATGGGCTTGCCCTCACATCCGAGCGACAGCAGCAGCTCGCGGGTGACGTCAAGGTGCAGCCGCGATTCCTCGGAGCTGATGTCACACACGTTCAGGATGATGTCCGCGGTGGCGGCCTCCTCCAGCGTGGATTTGAACGCCTCGACCAGATGATGCGGCAGCCGCCGTACCAGCCCGACGGTGTCGATGAGCATCACCGATACCCCGCACGGCAGCTTCAGCGCACGCGAGGTGGGGTCGAGGGTGGCGAACAGCTTGTCCTCGCTGAGCACCCCCGCATCGGTGAGGGTGTTCATCAGCGTCGATTTGCCGGCGTTGGTATAGCCGACGATGGCGGCGGTGATCACGCCGTCCTTCTCGCGGCGGGAGCGCAGTCGGGTGCGGTGCTCCTCTACCTCGGCGAGCTGGGACTTGAGCGTCTCCATGCGCCGCTTGATATGCCGTCGGTCGGTCTCGAGCTTGGTCTCGCCGGGACCGCGGGTGCCGATACCGCCGCCGAGCCGCGACATCTCGACGCCGCGTCCCGTCAGGCGGGGCAGCATATAGCGCAGCTGGGCAAGCTCGACCTGCAGCTTG
This sequence comes from uncultured Ruminococcus sp., assembly GCA_905233755.1. Classification (GTDB taxonomy): domain Bacteria; phylum Bacillota; class Clostridia; order Oscillospirales; family Acutalibacteraceae; genus Ruminococcoides. The sequence continues at coordinate 40,163 of CAJODM010000007.1, read as the reverse complement.
CCCTCCTTGGAGCGGGCGCGCAGCGCGAAGATGTCGAGGATGAGCATCGTGCGGTCGATGACGCGCGTGTCGACAGCGTCCTCGATGTTGCGCAGCTGTACCGGCGAGAGCTCCAAATCGAAGATCACAAGGTTGATCTCCTCTGCCTGACAGAATTCGCGGATCTCCTCGAGCTTGCCGCTGCCGATACAGGTCGCGGGATCAAGCTTCTGCAGCCGCTGTGTGATTGCTCCCTGAACATCCGCTCCGGCAGATGCGGCGAGCTCGAACAGCTCCGACAGCGAGCTTTCGGCGTCATATGCGCCGGTATCCGCCTCGACCAACAGGGCGCGGGGCGCGGTTTTCTCTGTGCTTGTTGTTTGCATTGTATCACCGTGACTATCATACCATATCCCGACGGGATTAGCAACCGAAAATGTCGCCTCTCAGGCGACCAAAACCATCCTCTCCCGTGGTATGATTCAATCATCGGGAAACCCGAACGAATCTATCCTACAGGAGGACTATATCATGAAGAACACATTGACCGAGCTTATATTCATCCTCGATCGCTCCGGTTCGATGGGCGGGCTCGAGAGCGACACCATCGGCGGGTTCAACTCTCTTATCGAGAGACAGAAGCAGCAACCGGGCGGCTGCTATGTCACCACCATCCTGTTCGACCACGAGCAGCAGACTCTGCATGACCGCGTTGATCTGATGGAGATCGAGCCGCTGACCGCACGCGACTATACCGTGCGCGGGTGCACCGCGCTGATCGACGCAATCGGCACCGCCGTCGAGCATATCGAGAACGTCCACCGGTATATACGCGTGGAGGATGTGCCGGCGCACACCATGTTCGTCATCATCACCGACGGTCTCGAGAACGCGAGCTGTCGCTACAGCAGCGACGACGTCAAGCGCATGATCGAGAGCAAGAAGAAGTGCGGGTGGGAGTTCCTCTTCATCGGGGCGAACATCGACGCGGTCGAGACGGCGCGCGGCTATGGGATTGGCAGCGACCGCGCAGTCGACTATCGCGCCGACGGCATGGGCACCGGCGTGGTCTATGAGGCCGTCAGCCGTGCGGTAGGAGCGGTGCGGAGCAGCCGTCCGCTCGCTCGTTCATGGAGCGACGAGATCGCACAGGATTATCAAAAGAGAAAGCGCTAACCAGAGTACGATAAAGCGGACACGAGCATGCGTGTCCGCTTTTCTTTCCGTTAATTGAACAGTCCGTAGAACGCCTTGTACGCCATATAGATGTCGGTCTTGCTGATGACCTCGAACGGCGCGTGCATACACAGCACCGGCACGCCGAGGTCGACAACGTCGACGTTCATGTTGGCGACGTACTTGGCGATGGTGCCGCCGCCGCCGATATCCACCTTGCCGAGCTCGCCGATCTGCCACTTGACGTTGTTTTTCTCGAGCATAGAGCGGATCTCGCCCATGAACTCGGCAGACGCATCAGAGGTATCGTACTTGCCGCCGTGGCCGGTGTACTTGCTGATGACGACGCCCTCGTTGAGGAAGCTCGCGTTTTTGGGCTCATATGCCGACGAGAAGGTCGGGTCGAACGCCGCGTTCACATCGGCGGACAGGCACTTTGACTTTGAGAGCACATGATACCCCTCGTTGCCGTCGTTCTTGGCAAGGTCATAGATGAAGTATCGCAGAAAGTCGCTCTGCATGCCGGTGTTGCCGTCGGAGCCGGTCTCCTCCTTGTCGGTGAGGTAGGTGATACAGGTGTATTCGGGCAGCGTGGTATCGAGGATCGCCTTGACCGACGGATAGGCACAGGAGCGGTCGTCGTGGCCGTATCCGCCGAGCATCGACCGATCGAACCCGATGTCGCGGGTTTTGCCGGCGGGACAGAAGTTCAGCTCCGCCGAGAGGAAGTCGCTTTCGCTGATGCCGTAGCGGTCAGATAGGAGCTTCATCACGTTCAGCGCGACGAGATCCTTCTCGTCGCTGTCGTCATAGGGCAGCGACCCCACGAGGATGTTCAGATCCTCGCCGGTGAACGCCTTGCTCATCGTCTTGGTCGCCTGCTCACGGTCGAGGTGGGGCAGCAGGTCGGTGATGAGGAAGCACTCGTCCGCCTCATCGTCGCCGATACGGATATCGACTGCCGTGCCGTCGAGCCGGACGACCCGTCCGTGCAGCGATAGCGGAATCGCCGTCCACTGGTACTTCTTGATCCCGCCGTAGTAGTGGGTCTTGAACAGCGCGAGGTGGTTGTCCTCGTACAGCGGGTTGGGCTTGAGGTCGATGCGGGGCGAGTCGATATGCGCGATCGACAGCCGCACCCCGTCGTCGGTGCCGCGCTTGCCGATCACGGCAAGCCCGATCGCCTTCTCGCGGTTGACGATGAAGACACGGTCGCCGGGGCTGTACTGCTTTGACGGATCATAGGGGGTGAACCCGTGCTCCTGAGCAAGGGTACGGACATAGGTCACTGCCTCGCGCTCGGTGCGGCAGAAGTCGAGGAACCTCTTGTAGTCCTCACAGAACGCGTATGCCGCGCTCCTGTCGTCGGCGCTTATATCGCCGGCGCCCTTGCGCGGTTTCATCATCAGCTGTTCGCGCAGCTCTTTTGCGGTTGTTTCGCTCATATGATTACCTCCTGATAGTGTGATGGGTTTCTATGATTCAGTATCTGCCGAATACAGGGCTTCATACATTTCATACGCTTTTTCGATGCGCTCGATATACCGCTCGGTCTCCTCATATGGGACACTCGTGAGCGTTATCCCGTCGCTCGAGCAGGACGGGTCGGACAGCCAGCTGTCGACGTTCGTCATGCCGGCGTTGTAGGCGGCGGCAGCGGTAGCGATGTTGCCGTCGTAGTGGGCGAGCAGGGTGCTCAGCAGATAGGTGCCGTACTCGATGTTAATATCGGGATCGAACAGCATATCGGCCGTCATCGTCACCTCGCCGTAGCGCACCGTCTGCAGCCCCTCAAAGGTCGAGGGCATCAGCTGCATCAGCCCGATCGCGCCCGCGTGGGACTCGACCTCTTCCCGAAACCCGCTCTCGGTGCGGATCACCGCATAGATGAGCGCATCGTCTACATGGAACTCGGCTGCACAGGCAGTTACCTGCTCGACGTATTTCTGCGGGTAGAAGAAGCGGTATATCCGCGTCTTGTAGCCGTCGAGCACGTTCGTGGTGAACAGCAGCAGCCCGCCGATCAGCACGACGACCAACAGCAGGGTCAGCACAAATCCGCATCCGCCGTGCCCGCGGGTCTTCTCCTCCGTATAGCGATCAGCCATCGTTCAGCCCTTCTATCACATCGCGCACCTTCTCTAAAAGCTCGCCGATGGTGCCGTTATTCTCGATCACCTTGTCGCACCGGCTGACAAAGAACGCCTCGTCATACTGTGCTGCCATCCGGCGTGTGATGTCGTCGTTCGACAGGCGGTCACGCGCGCTGATCCTTTGGCGGCGGATCGTCTCGTCGGCGATCACGGCGATCACGGTATCACAGTACACCTCCATGCCCGCCTCAAAGAGCTGCGGCGCGTCGAAGACGACGTCGCTGTCAGATTCGCGCGCTTCGGAGAGCATGATCCCGATGATCTTCGGGTGGGTGATAGTGTTCAGCGTCCGCCTTCTCTGTTCATCCCCGAACGCCGCGCGTGCGAGCGCCGACCGGTCGAGCGTACCGTCGGGATGAAGGATATCGCCGAACGCGTCTGTCAGCGCGGCGATGACCGCGCGGTCCTCTGTCGCTATGCGGGCGGCACGGTCGGCATCGACGACGGTATATCCCCTCTCGCCTAACATCCGGCTGACCTCGCTCTTGCCGGCTCCGGTCTGACCGGTGAGGCCGATGACGCGGCGCGCGGGCAGGTCGATGACCTCGAACGCCGCCGCGCGGATCATGCGGTTGAACAGCGCCATCCCGACCCCCTTGGCACGCGGACAGCGGGCATAGACGGTGCTGATCCCCTCCATCCTGTCGACCTGACGCAGCGCGTCGAAGAGGCGCTGTGCCTGGACGTTCAGGTCGGCGCGCGCCCCCAGTGGGACGGTCGGAGCGAGGATCGCGTCGGCGTCCTCGTCATAGCAGAGCGCGGCGACCGAATCGTCGCGCCGATAAGAGCGGTTGACGAACCGGACGAACTGTCGCTCGTCCGAACGCACCAGCACCACCCGTGTGCGGGGGGCATAGTGCTTGTATTTCATCCCCGGCGACGCGGCGTGTGCATCGCTGTCGAGCCGGTCGAGCACGGCAGGGTCCACCTCGACGTGTCCGATGACCGCCTCGATCTGTTCGAGGGTGATAACACCCGGCCTCAGGATACGCGGGGTATCGGTAGCGAGCGTGATGACGGTGCTCTCGACCCCTACCGTACACCTTCCGCCATCGAGCACCGCGTCAATCCTGCCGGACAGGTCGTCGATCACGTGGGTGGCGGTCGTGGGGCTGGGGCGTCCCGAGGTGTTCGCCGACGGCGCGGCGAGCGGCAGTCCGCATCGCGCGATCAGCGCGCGGGCGACCGGATGCGACGGCAGCCGCACGGCGACCGTGGACAGTCCCGCGCTGACAGCGGTGGGGACAGCATCGCCCTTGGGCAGGATCATCGTCAGCGGCCCGGGCCAGAACGCATCGGCGAGCGCCTGTGCCGCAGCGGGGAATGTAGCAACGAGCCCCATCCGGATCAGGTCGTCGATCTCGGCGATATGGACGATCAGCGGGTTATCCATCGGGCGTCCCTTCGCCTCAAAGATATTCTTCACCGCATGGGGATCGAGCGCGTTTGCCGCAAGCCCGTACACCGTCTCGGTGGGCATGGCGACAAGACCGCCGTCGCGCAGGATACGCGCCGCGGTGTCGATACCGTATGCATCGTTGTGAAGAAGGAGTGTGTTCATATCATAGAAGTCAGTGTATCTCGGTGACAGGCGGGCTTATGTCATGCTCTCCTTGAGCTGTTCGGCACGCCTGGCGGTAATGAGGGCGTCGATGATCTCGTCAAGGTCACCCGAGAGGATGTCGTCCAGCCGATAGAGCGTCAGCCCGATCCGATGATCGGTCACGCGCGACTGGGGAAAGTTGTAGGTGCGGATCTTCTCGCTGCGGTCGCCCGAGCCGACCTGGCTGCGGCGTTCGGAGGCGATGGATTCGTGCTGCTTTTCCTGCTCGATCTTCAGAAGCCGCGAGCGCAGCACCTTCATCGCCTTGTCCTTGTTCTTATACTGGCTGCGCTCATCCTGACACTCGACGACCATGCCGGTCGGCTTGTGGGTGATGCGGATGGCGGAGGAGGTCTTGTTGATATGCTGGCCGCCCGCGCCGGACGAGCGGAAGGTGTCGATCTCGAGGTCGGCGGGGTTGATGTCGATCTCGACGTCATCCGCCTCGGGCAGCACGGCGACCGTCGCCGCCGAGGTATGGATGCGTCCGGAGCTCTCGGTCTGGGGCACGCGCTGGACGCGGTGGGTGCCGGACTCGAACTTGAACCGGCTGTACGCGCCGTCGCCGCTGACCATGAAGGTGACCTCCTTGAGCCCACCAAGCCCCGTCTCGCTGCTGCTGATGATCTCGGTGCGGTAGCCGCGCCGCTCGGCATACATCGTGTACATTCGGTAGAGGTCATACGCGAACAGCGAGCTCTCCTCGCCGCCGGTGCCGCCGCGGATCTCGACGATGACGTTGCGGCTGTCGTTCGGGTCCTTGGGCAGCAGGAGGAACTTCAGCTCCTCTTCAAGCAGGGGGAGCTGTTCCTTCGCCTCTGACAGCTCGGCTGACGCGAGCGCGCGCAGCTCGTCGTCGTCGCTCTCTTCGAGCAGCGACAGGGACTCTTCCATCGTATCGCGTACGGCCTGATACGCGCGGTACTTCTGCACCACCGGCTCGAGGGACGAGAACTCGCGCATCACCTCTCGGTAGCGCTTAGGGTCAGAGACAACGTCCGGCTCTGCCATCTGCTGCTGCAGCTCGCTGTATCGTTTCTCAAAAATCTGTAACCTGTCAAACATCGTTATAGCTGTACCCTCTCGCCGTCGCGGAACACGGCCTTCATACTCTTCTCCGCCTTTTTGCGCGGGAGCATTACCTCGTGCGCGCATCCCTCGCACCTGAGCCGAAAATCCATCCCGACCCGCATCACCGAGAACCGGTCACAGCCGCAGGGGTGGGGTTTTCTCATCTTTAGGACGTCGCCGATGCGTATATCCATCGCGTTCTCCCAGCTTTCCATAATATTACAGTATGGATTATAGCACAAAATATGTGCGAACGCAACCGCTGTACCACGATACTTTAGGGCTTGCAAAAACGGGACAATAATTGTATAATATCTATGATTAGCGATTTTTTCAATATTGGGAGGAGAATATGGCGCAGAACAAGAAGATGGTCGAGGCGATCACCGGCCGCGACGAGGATTTTGCAAAATGGTACACGGATATCGTAAAGAAGGCGGAGCTGGTCGACTACTCGGGGGTCAAGGGATGTATGGTGATCCGCCCCTACGGCTATGCCATCTGGGAGAACATGCAGGCGGACATGGATCGCCGGTTCAAGGAGTGCGGACATGAGAACGTCTATATGCCGATGTTCATCCCCGAATCCCTTCTGCAGAAGGAGAAGGATCATGTCGAGGGGTTTGCGCCCGAGTGCGCGTGGGTGACGGTCGGCGGCTCTGAGGAGCTGACCGAGCGGCTGTGTGTGCGCCCGACCTCCGAGACGCTGTTCTGTGAGCATTATGCCAAGGTCGTCAACACCTACCGCGACCTGCCCAAGCTCTATAACCAGTGGTGCTCGGTCGTCCGCTGGGAGAAGACCACCCGTCCGTTCCTGCGCACCTCCGAGTTTCTCTGGCAGGAGGGACACACCCTGCACGAGACCGAGGATGAGGCGAAGGAAGAGACGCTGCGGATGCTGCATGTCTACATCGACTTCTATAAGGAGACGCTTGCGATCCCCGCGGTATACGGGAAGAAGACCGACAAGGAGCGGTTCGCCGGCGCAAAAGAGACCTATACCGTCGAGCCGATGATGCACAACGGCGTCGCGCTGCAGGGCGGCACCTCACACTACTTCGGCGACGGGTTCGCCCGCAGCTTTGACATCACCTATCAGGGACGCGATAACCAGCTCCACTATCCGTATCAGACCTCGTGGGGTACCTCGACCCGCATGATCGGCGCGCTGATCATGGTACACAGCGACGACGACGGGCTGGTGCTGCCGCCGAAGATCGCGCCGATCCAGGTCGTCATTGTCCCGATCGCTCAGCACAAGGAGGGCGTGCTCGACAAGGCGCACGAGCTCTATGAGCTGCTGCGCAAAACATATCGTGTCAAGCTCGACGACTCGGATCAGTCCCCGGGATGGAAGTTCGCCCAGTATGAGATGAAGGGCGTGCCCGTCCGGCTCGAGATCGGCCCCAAGGACATCGAGAAAGGCCAGTGTGTGCTGGTGCGCCGCGATACCCGCGAGAAGCTGTTCGTATCGCTCAACAACCTTTCTGGGACCATCGGCGAGCTGCTCGTCACCATCCATGACGATATGTATGCCCGCGCGCTGAAGAACACCGAGGACAAGACCTTTGTCGCGACCTCGTATGACGAGTTCCTCGATATCGCACAGCACCACCCGGGCTTCATCAAGGCGATGTGGTGCGGCGATGCAAAGTGTGAGGAAAAGCTCAAGGATGCGACCGGCGGCGTCAAGTCGCGGTGCATCCCGTTTGAAGAAGAACATCTTGCCGATACCTGTGTCTGTTGCGGAGCGCAAGCCAAGCACATGGTGTACTGGGGCAAGCAGTATTGATCGAACCCATATAACAGTGATCTGACAGGAAAGGAGAGCGGTTCTCATGCCGATCAAGGTACCGGGCGATCTGCCCGCGAAAGAAATACTCGAAAGCGAGAACATTTTCGTCATGCCCGAAGAACGCGCCATGACGCAGGATATCCGACCGCTCAGAATCGTCATCCTCAACCTAATGCCCACCAAGGTCGAGACCGAGACCCAGCTGCTGCGGCTGTTGGGCAACTCGCCGCTGCAGGTGGATATCGAGCTGTTGCAGATGGTGACCCATATTAGCAAGAACACCTCTGATGAGTATCTGACCAAGTTCTACAAGACATTTGATGAGATCAAGGGCGAGAAGTTCGACGGCATGATCGTCACCGGCGCACCGGTCGAGCTTCTGGAGTTCGAGGAGGTCGACTACTGGCAGGAGCTGACGACGGTGTTCGACTGGGCGAAGAAGAACGTCTACTCCACGATGTTTATCTGCTGGGGCGCCCAGGCGGGGCTGTACTATCGCTATCGTATCCGCAAGTATGCGCTGCCGCAGAAGCTGTTCGGTATCTATAACCATATGATCAAGAACCACAAGCACCCGCTGATGCGCGGTTTCGACGACTACTTCCTCGTGCCGCACTCGCGCTATACCGGCATTCACAGCGAGGACGTCGAGCGTGTCGATACGCTCGAGATCCTCGCCACATCGAAGAAGGCGGGAGCGGCGATCATCTGCAGCCGCAACGGCCGCGAGTTCTATCTGCTCGGGCACTGTGAGTATGATTATGACACGCTCGCCAAGGAGTACTACCGCGACGTTGATCGCGGGGTGAAGATCCAGATCCCGTACAACTACTTCCCCGACAACAACGTCAACCGCAAGCCCGAGATGACATGGCGGTCGCATGCGTCGTTGCTGTATCAGAACTGGCTGAACTACTACCTCTATCAGCAGACTCCGTATGACCTCGAGGATCTCAAGAAGATCTATGAAGCATAAGCAGAACAGGATCACAAAGGTGCGGCAGATATCTGCCGCACCATTCATTTAGTAGGCGGGGCTGCCGCATGAACGTCCATGCGGCAGCCCCGCGCTTTATATCAGCAGCTCGCGCAGCTTTTTGAGGATCTTCTTCTCTCTGCGCGAGATCTGTACCTGGGTGGTAGAGAGGAGCTTGGCGGTCTCTGTCTGGGTTTTGTGCTGATAGTACCGCAGCCGGATCAGCGCGCGCTCCTCATCGTCGAGCTCGCTCATTGCCTGCTGCAGCGACAGGCGGTCGGTGAGCCGCTCCTCGGCGCTCTCGACGGGGATATCGATGCCCTCGTCATCGTCATCGACCGGCGACAGTGACAGCACCGTGCGCGATGCCGACAGCGCCTCGGCGGCGCGATAGGCGTCCACGCCGAGCGACTCTGCCAGCGCGGTAACGGTCATCTCGCCGTCATGCTCGCTACGGTACGCTTCGGCGATACGCTTTGCCCGGGCGGACAGCTCTTGCAGCGAGCGCGAGAGCTTCACCGTGCCGCCGTCGCGGAACAGCCGACGGATCTCGCCGAGGATGACCGGTACGGCATAGGTGGATAGCTGATACCCGCGGTCGGGGTCGAACGCCTCGACCGCCTTCACCAGCCCGAGGCACCCCGCGGCGTACAGCTCCTCGTACTCGATACCGCGTCCCTTGAACCGCTTGGCACACGCGTGCACCAGCCCGAGATTCGCTTCAACCAGAGCGTCTCTTGTCATACGGGATGCGCAGGATGGTCTTCTCGAGCGTGACGGTGGTGCCTTTGCCGGGCGACGAGCGCACAGCGACCCTGTCCATGAAGCTCTGCATCACCGCGAACCCCAGTCCCGCCCGCTCGTCACAGGAGGTGGTGTACAGCGGCTCCATCGCGCGCTTGATATCGCTGATGCCGACGCCTGTGTCGCGGATGCGGATGATGACCTTGCCCGCGTCGGTGATGCGGGCATCTATGGTGACGGTGCCCTCGCTGTCGCGATAGCCATGTACGATACAGTTGGTGACCGCCTCCGACACGGCGGTCTTGATATCGGTGATCTCGGCGACGGTGGGATCAAGCGGCAGCACGAACGCCGCCACCGCCGACCGCGCAAAGCTCTCGTTGATGCTGCGGGAAAGAAAGCTCAGCTTCATCTGATTGAGCACGTTCATCTCAGCACCCCCAGCCCGCCAAGCCCCGAGAGGCGGAACACCCGCTGAAGCGGCGGTGGGATGTTCACGACCTCGCACCGCCCGCCGAGCAGCGAGATGGTGCGGTATCGCCCCATCACCAGCCCGATCCCCGAGCTGTCCATGAACGATACCGCCGAGAAGTCGAGCTGCAGCACCTCGGGGCGACAGCTCTCGGCGCGCGCGTCGATGAGCCCGCGGATCTTCGGCGCGATATGGTGATCGATCTCGCCGTATAGCTGGGCGGTCATGATGCCGTCTTGAAAGGTGATATCTACCATGCTTACACGTCCTTTACAAAAAATCAGCGTCCATGCCCATTATACAGGCATGAACGCGTGAAGATTGTATATTTCTGTATGAACTTCTTACAAAAGATACGGCCGGATCTCGCCCGCGAGATACAGCGAGCCGCAGATGAAGATATCATCGCCGTAGCGTTTCGCCCGATCGAGCGCCTGACGCGGGCTGTGGATGACCTCGACGTCGGGGTAGCAGCACCGCAGCCGCTCGGCAAGATCCTCTGCCGGAAGGGCGCGGGGGTTGTCGACATCGGTCGCGATGACGCGCGTGAACAGCTTGTCGAGCAGCTCAACGTCGATATCCTTGTCCGCCAGCATCCCGATGATGAGGGTGCGCCGGCGATCGCCGAAGTACGTCTTGACCGATGACGCGAACGCCAGCAGCCCACCGGGGTTGTGCGCGCCGTCGAGGACGATATACGGCTCTCGGGACAGCAGCTCGAACCGCGCCGGATGCCGCACATTCGATAGCCCCTGTCGCAGGTGATCGACGCATAGCGACAGCGGGGCTCTGAGCACCTCATACACCGCGAGCGCACACCGCAGGTTATCGTCCTGATACGTGCCGAGCAGCGGCAGGGTCATTCGCTCGCCGTGATAGGTGAAGCGGGTGCCGGACAGCGTATGCTCCACCTGATCGAGGCGGATATCCTCTGCCCGGTACAGCGGGGTATGCTTTGCCCCAGCGGACGCCTCGATCACCGCCATGGCGTCGTCGCGCTGGCGGGCAGTCACGGTGACGCTGTCCTCCTTGATGATGCCGCACTTCTGGTAGGCAATAGCGTCGACGGTATCGCCGAGGATGGCGGTATGGTCGAGGTCGATGCGCGTGATCACCGCGCACAGCGGGCATTGGATGAGGTTGGTCGAATCGAGCAGCCCGCCCATGCCGACCTCACATACAATGATGTCGCATCCATGCTGACGAAAGAGGTAAAACGCGACCGCGGTGATGAACTCGAACTCGGTGATGATGATCCCCTGATCGTTGAGCGAGTGCAGGATCGGGCAGAAAAACGCGACCGCATCGGCAAGCTCCTGCCGGGATACCGGAACGCCGTTGATCTGGATGCGTTCACAGAACTCGGTGATATACGGCGAGATGAACAGCCCGGTGGTGTGTCCCGCTGCCGTGAGTATCGCCGAGAGCATCGCCGAGACCGAGCCCTTACCGTTCGTGCCGGCGATATGGATGAACCGCTGATCGAGCAGCCCCGGCACCCTGTCGAACAGTTGTCGTACCCGATCGAGCCCCGGACGCGAGCCGAACCGGTCGAGCGAATGGATGACGGCTAACGCTTCTGTATATGTCATAACAGCTCCCTGTAGATCTCGTTCTTGCGGATGCCGGAGAGCGCCGCCGCCTCTTTTGCAGCGTCGGAGGGGCGCATCCCGCCGTCGACCAGCTCCCGCGCATAGGCGGTCGCCTCTGTGAGCGTCATCGGTGCGCGCTCCTCTCGACACCCCTCGACAAGGAGCACGATCTCGCCCTTGAGCGGGTCATCGGCGTACCGCTCGACCGCCGCCTTGGTGGTGGTGCGGATGATCTCCTCGTGGATCTTTGTCAGCTCGCGCGCAATCGTCAGCCGCCGCTCGCCGAACACTTCATACAGGTCGCGCAGGGTGTTCGGCAGCTTGTGCGGCGCCTCATAGAAGATCATCGTGCGCCGCTCATACCGCAGCGAGTCGAGGTGCTCACAGCGGCTCTTCCGGTTCACCGAGAGGAACCCCTCGAACGTGAACCGCCCCGTCGGCAGACCCGATACCGCGAGCGCGGCGATCGCCGCCGACGGTCCCGGGATCACGACGGTGCGAATACCCGCCTGCTCGCACTGGCGGATCAGGTCCTCGCCCGGGTCGGAGATGCACGGCATACCGGCGTCGGTCACGACCGCACAGCTCTCACCCGCGAGGATGCGGTCGATGATCCGCTCGCCCTTCTCGTGTTTGTTGTGCTCATAGTACGAAATCAGCGGCTTTTTGATGCCGAAATGGTTGAGCAGCTTGAGGGTGACGCGCGTGTCCTCGGCGGCGATGAAATCGACGCTGCCGAGCGTCTCGAGCGCGCGGGGCGAGATGTCCCCGAGGTTGCCGATCGGCGTCCCCACTACGTATAGAATCTCACTCATGGTATCTGTCCTCTTGATAGGTTCTGTAGATCTGTATCATCCCGTCGGTGAAGCTGCCGTCGGGATTCTCGACGATGAGCGTCGGCATCACCTCGAGAAATCCGACCCTCGCGCCGCGCTTGCCCTCGATCAGGACGAGCTTGGGCGGCTTGTCGCACTTTCCCTGGACGAGGCGGAGCCGCTTCGGCTCGATCCCGTGACGGCGCATGCTGTCGAGCACATCCGTCAGCCGCTCCGGTCGCTGACAGACGCACAGCCGTCCGCCAAAGCGCAGCAGATGTGCTGAAACGCGGCAGATATCGTCGAGCGTGCAGCACGTCTCGTGACGGATGATCCGATGGGAGGGATCGGGGCTTTCGATCCCCGCGCCGTACCGCGTGTACGGCGGGTTGCATACGACAAGGTCGAACGACCCCGCGTCATACCGCTCGTCGAGCTGACGGATATCGGCGAGCAGCGGGGTGATATGCGCTGTCGTATGCCCGCCGGCGCGGTTGACATCGAGCGAGCGGACAAGCAGCTCGACGGCGTCGGGCTGGATATCGACGGCGACGACCTCCTTCGGTACGTCGTCGCGCGCCCAAAGCAGCGGGATCGTCCCGCATCCGGTGCCCATATCCATCGCGCGCTCGTGCTTCTTCGGCTGGGCAAAGTCGGCGAGCAGGATGGTATCGGTTGTGAAATGGTGGCTGTCGGTGACACAGACCGTCACCCCGGCCCCCAACGGTTCTATCCGCATATCATCCCTCCTCTCAGAACAGAGTATAGCATAAATGTCATCGAATGTAAATGATAAAGCCGCCGCCCAGTCTCCGCGACATAACGAAAAAAGCCGAGGCAGATCGCCTCGGCTCGGTGTGTGAAAGCTTACTCAGCTGCAGGAGCACCTACAGGGCAGACATCGGCACAAGCACCGCACTCGATGCAAGCATCGGGATCGATCTCATACTTCGCGTCGCCTTCAGAGATAGCGCCTACGGGGCACTCGTCAGCACAAGCACCGCAAGAGATGCAGTCGTCAGAAATCTTATAAGCCATCAAATGACCTCCTTCATGTTTAGTGCCGAACCGACGTCCGACATCATTACCCTCATTGTAACACGTTATCGACAAAATTCAAGTGTTTTTCCAAAAAAATTCTGAAAAAGAACAAAATTAGCACCGTCTAACCGCTTTTATTCCTCCAGACCCTTGAGGTCGCTCATCTCTTTCTTATTGAGCTTGATATAGCCGTCCTTGACGAGCTTGACCTGTTTGACCTTGAAGGTCTGGGGCGCGGCGTCGTCGGGGGTGTTGTCCATCTTCACCTTCAGCGTCGACGAGATGAGGTTCGACTCGACCACCAGCCCCCTGCCCAGCGGGGTCTTGACGATGGCGCCGACCTTGGGCGTGCGCTTCAACAGATCCGCGTATGCCTCCTGCTCATATTTCAGACAGCACATCAGCCGCCCGCAGGTGCCCGAGATCTTGGTGGGAGAGAGGGACAACCCCTGCTCCTTAGCCATCTTGATGGATACGGGATGAAAGTCGCCCAGAAAGCTGCTGCAGCAGAACGGACGCCCGCATACACCCAGCCCGCCGAGCATCTTCGACTCGTCGCGCACGCCGATCTGGCGCAGCTCGATGCGGGTGCGGAACGCCGATGCAAGGTCCTTGACGAGCGAGCGAAAGTCCACCCTGCCGTCGGCGGTGAAGTAGAACAGGATCTTCGAGTTGTCGAACGAGTACTCTACATCGACGAGCTTCATCTCGAGCCCGTGCTCGGCGATCTTCTTCTCACAGATCTTCAGCGCTTCCTTCTCTTTCTTCTTGTTCTCGGTGATGCGCTTCATATCCTCCTTGGTCGCCTTGCGGACGAGTTTCTTGAGCGGATGGACGATCTGCTTATCGTCGACCTCCTTGTTCTCGATCGCGACCTTGCCGCATTCTACGCCGCGGGCGGTCTCGACGATCACGGTGTCGTCTATCGAGAGCTTCTTTCCGTTCGGGTCAAAGTAGTAGACCTTGCCTACCTCCTTGAACCTGACTCCGATTACTTCTGCCATGCGATCCTCCTGTATTGTGTGCACAGCCATGTGATCAGCAGGTCTGTGCCGATGTTGGTCTGTGATTTCTCTATGGCGGTGCCGGTGACGTCGATGAGCTGCAGCAGCCGCTCGCGGGTGAGCCGCCGCGTCAACGTGCGGACAACGCTGTCGTCGGACAGCACGCCCGAGAGATGCAGCAGGCATCGTCTGAGCACATCTCTCACCTCGGTGAGCACCGGCACGAGGTTCTCCTTCGTGATGTAAAAGAGCGCGAGCATCAACTCATACTCGTGCAGCGACACCAGCCCCTGTGCGATATCCTGTGCGATATCGGCGACGTTCTCGTCCGGCTGTGCCGACGACGAGAGCGTCAGCGTGTGCGCGCGCGAGCGCACGGTGGCGAGCAGGTTCTCTGCCCGCTCGACCGAGAAGAGGAACAGCATGCTCTGCGGCGGTTCCTCGATGAGCTTCAACAGCGTGTTTTGGGCATCCTCGCGCAGGGTGCTGTCGGCGTCGAAGAACAGGTACACCTTGGTATCGCTCTCGTTGGGGACGATCGACGCCTGGGACAGGTACTCGTCCCTTAGCTCCTGCAGCGGGATGATGTTGGTCTTGGTCTTCTTGGACGGCAGCGGGATGATGATGTCGGGATGCGCGCGGTCGAGCGCCTTGCGGCACTGGTCGCATCGCATACACGGCGCGTCCTTCTCACGACATACGGCGGCACAGGTAAGGTACATCACGGCAGCGTCGCGCTGCGCTCTCTCATCGCCTTCGATGATGACGGTATGCGGAAGCCGACCGCTGTGGATCAGCATATCCAGCGCGCGTCGGGTCTCCTGCGATAGCTCTGTCATCCTGTCGTCACCGCCTTTTGGGGGCAAATAGTTGTGATCCCCAACCCTCATCATAACATATTTATGCGAAAAAATCTATATTTTTTTACAGATGGGCAAGATTTGTCAGGATCTCGCCGTTTTTGACTTCGATCACGGCAAAGGGCGCATGGCTCCCTCTGCACGCGCCGGGGTTGACGAACCAGATGCCGTCGCGGTACTCGTTCATTGCTACATGGGTATGTCCGAAGATCACAACCCCTGCCCCGCGCTCGCGCGCGGCATCCCTGAGCTCTTTAAGTCCGAACTTTACGCCGAACCGGTGGCCGTGGGTGACAAAGAACCGTACCCCCTCGGCGGTGAACTCTTCGATGTCCTTGTACATGGTATAGAAGTCACAGTTCCCGCACACGCTCACATAGGTGTGATGGGGATGGGAGAGCTTGATGTTCTCGATACCGGTCTGCGAGTCGCCGCAGTGCACGACGATATCGGCGTTTCTGTGCTTAGAGAGCACCTGATCCATGGCGACAAGCGATCCGTGGGTATCGGATACGGCGATAATTTTCATATTTTATCCCTTCCTGCATATGATATGATAGAGGTGAGAAGTATGGCAAACAACGAACAGATAGACAGCATCATCCGCGGGCTGTCACAGCGCATGGGTACCGACGAGGGCGAGATCCGTTCGGCGCTGTCCTCGGGCAGCTATGACAAGCTGCTCTCGAAGCTCGATACCCGCCGCGCCTCCCAGCTGCAGGATATCCTCGGCGACGAGGAGAAGGCGAAGAAGTTCCTCTCCACCCCGCAGGCACAGGCGATCATCAACAAGCTGATGGGATAACCGATGGATGACCTGAACGCGAAGATATCCGAGGTGCTCGCCGATCCCGGCGCGATGAAGCAGCTCACAGAGCTCGCGTCCATGTTCGGCAGCCCGTCGGGCGAACAGGCGCCCGAGAAGCCCCCCGAGCCCGCGCTCCCCTCGATGGATATGGGGATGCTGACACAGATGATGCCGCTGCTGTCCTCGGTATCCGCCGAGGACGACACCACGCGGCTGCTCGCCGCGATCCGCCCGTTCCTCGGTGAGGAGCGGCGCCGAAAGCTCGACGAGGCGGGCAAGCTCCTTCGGATGATGAAGTTCCTGCCGCTGTTGAGAAATTTTAAGTTACTTGATATCTAGGTGATGGAATGCCTTCGATAGAACAGGACGCGCTCGATCGCGTCTCGCGGATGTACTCGTCCTTTGACCGTACCCGCCGTCCGCCGCAAAGGCGTGAGGAGCCGCCCCCTCAAAGGCATGAGGAGCCGCCCGAACCGCAGAACGAACGTCAGCCGAACCTGATGGAGCTGCTGACCGAGGACAGCGAGCGCAGTCTGATCATGCTGTTGATCCTGCTGCTGCTCCATGACGGAGCGGACAGCACGCTGATCCTCGCATTGATGTATATTATCCTATGAGAGCGGAGCGATCCACTCTTTTTCTATGTCTTGAGGCGAAACGCCCTGGTCATCCGCCCAGCAGCGGTTGGTCGAACTCGTATAACGCCTCGTTGATCTCGCAAAGATCATACCGGCGATGCTCGATAAAGTAGCGGATGATGATATCGGACACACAGCTGCGGCTCAGCGCATAGCCCGCCTTTTGCAGCAGCTCGCCGGTCTGCTCCATATCGAGCTCCAGCGCGATCGCAAAGCACAGCGCGGTGCTCTTCTTCGGGCGGTAGCGGGGATTGGAGCGGATCTTGGAGAACAGCTTTCGGTCGACGTGCGCGCGCTTGTAGCATACGCTGTCGCGGATCCCTCGCTCGTCAATAAGCCGCAGCAGCATCTGGGCGAAGCTCTCGTCGAGCTCGATGACGAGATCCTCGAGCGCGGGATTGACGGCGTCGTCCGCCGCTGATCTCGCACGAGAGCGGGGGTGCATGCTGTCTGTCGGCACAGGAGCGCCCATCCGGTAGGCGGTCGTATCCTGCATCGCGGGCAGGATAACAAGGTTCTGTTGGATATATCGGTTCAGCTCTTCCAGCACAGCGGGATGCAGCGACATGGGATCACCTCTTTTGCAGTATAGCATATTCCGTGAGCCGGTGCAACCACCGGTTATATGCCGTATTTCTTCTTGATGCGAGAGAGTTTCTCACCGAACGGGCGCCCGAGTACCAGCAGAAAGACAAGGTTCGATACCGCGTACAATAGTGTATAGGGCAGTGCGGACACGGCAGCCGCCAGATACAGCCCCCACGAGAAGGAGCCGCTGTACCATATGACCGTCCATACGTCCATAATGAGTGAGAACACCGCGCCCGACAGAACGCCGTACATCAGCAGCAACGCGCGATGCCGCAGCAGCGGTCGCGAAAGGTATCCCGCGACTAGCCCGATCAGCCCCCACGAGAGCATCTGGAACGGCGTCCACGGTCCCTGACCGAAGTAGAAGTTCGACAGCAGCGCCGACAGCGCGCCGACAAGAAACCCCGACTCGGCGCCGAGGTACAGCGCGGCGATCACGGTCAGGGCGGTCACCGGCTTAAAAAAGGGGATGAACCTGCCGATGACCGTCAGCGCGGTCATCACCGCCACGAGCACCATGCGCCGTGCGCCGAGGTTCTTCTGCTCGATGCCGATGAGGAACAGCAGCACCGCGAGCGCCGCGATCAGAAAGGATATGGCAAGGTACATACGGTCGCCGAACACCGTCACCGACAGCGCGACCAGCGCGGGGATGAGCACGAACGGGAGGAGATATCGCATCCCCGCGCGAGTACGTGCTCGAAGGCCTGATGAGCCGATCGCTGTCACGCGCGCACCTCCTCTGTCGAGAGCTGGGAAGCGATGTCCTCTACGGTCACCGCGTTCGGCAGCAGCCCGCGCGCCATCCGTGCGGCGGCGGTGGTATAGAAGCTGTTGGTCGAGAAGAACTCTCGCGTCGGCGCGACGCTGACGCATCCGCCCCGAAACAGCATCGCCGTGCGGTCGGCACATCCGGCGGCAAAGGCGACGTCGTGGGTCACGAGCACCACGGTCACACCGTCGTTCCTAAGTTTTTTGAGCAATACGCTCAGGCGGTTTTTCGCGCTCGCGTCGAGCCCCTTGGTCGGCTCGTCGAGGAGCAGCAGCCGCGGGGATGACGCCAGCACCTTTGCCAGCGCGACCAGCTGTTGCTCGCCGCCCGACAGATCATACGGGTGCCGGTCATACAGGGGCGACAGATCGAACGGCAGCATCCTCTCTCCATCCCGATATCCCTTGAGCTCATCGCGCACGGATGACATGAGGAACAGCGAGGTGACGTCCTGTGTCAGCAGCGCGAGCGTGCCGTGATACAGCTGTTCGGCGGGATAGTCGCTCACCCGCCTGTCAAACACCTTCACCGCTCCTCTGTACGGACGGACAAGCCCCGCGCACAGGAGCAGGGCGGTGGACTTTCCGGCGCCGTTGCCGCCGACGACAGCAGCGATCTCGCCCTCATATACGGTCAGCGACAGCTCATGCACCGCGTCGGAATCGTCGCGGCGGTAGCGGTAGCACAGATCCTTCAGCGTCAGCGCGGGGCGCGGATGGGGCGATCGGGAGGATGGTTGGATGGGCAAGGGTATCGCGCGATGCTGTCGGATGTAGTCCCGACCCTCGCGCACCGTCATCGGACACGCGCCCGTGCCGTGGACGGCGTGATAGAGCCGTACCGGCGCAGGCAAATAGGACAGCAGGGGGCTGTCGGCGGGGAGGAGCTGCACCGCCTTTGTCGGCGGGGCGTCGATCGTCAGCCGACCGTCCTCCATCACGAGCAGCCGATCGCTCATGGGGATGAGCTCCTCGAGCCGATGCTCGGCGATAATGACGGTGACGGACAGCTCGCGATTCAGCCGTCGCAGCATCTCCAAAAACGAGGTCGCCGCGATGGGGTCGAGCTGGGCGGTCGGTTCGTCCAGCACCAGCACATCAGGGTCCATCACCATCACGGCGGCAAGGTTCAATAGCTGTTTCTGGCCGCCCGACAGCTCGCTGACGCGCCGCTCGAACCATGTCTCGATCCCGAAGAACGCGGCGGTCTCGGCGATGCGGCGGGCGATCTCCTGTTGGGCGACGCCGAGGTTCTCGAGCCCGAACGCGAGCTCGTGCCACACCTTGTCGGTGACGAGCTGATGCTCGGGGTCCTGCATGACAAACCCGATCTGCTCGGGTGGGACGGCGGTGATATCGCGGTCGTCACAGCGGATAGAACCGCTGCGTTCGCCCTGAACATATAGCTGGGGCTTTAGCAGCCGCAGCAGGGTGGTCTTTCCCGAGCCGGTCGCGCCGCACAGCGTGACAAACTCCCCGCAGCAAAGGTCTAGGGTGATGTTCTCGATCGTATATCTCTCGGCGTCGGGGTACCGAAAGCTTAGCGCGTCGATCTGTAGCCGTTCCATCGTATCCCCTCCCATAGTTCGATGATGCCCGGCAGCAGGCACAGCCCGCTGTAGGCGATATATCCGATGATCGTTACCGCCGAGCCGGTGTAGCTGACGGTCGGATAGTACTGAAAGTCGGTGCCCGACAGCCCCCACAGCGTCAACGCCGCAAGCCCTGTCGACAGTCCCAGCACCGCCGCGTCAGAGCACCCGAACTCAAACAGCGCATAGCTCGTCCGGCGGTGGGTCCCGTAACAGCGGGCGTCCATGCTGTCGGCGGTGATAACGCCGTTCTCGAGCATCCATGTCACAAGGATCGAGAAGATGCGCAGGATCCCGCGGACCCTGTCGATCAGGTTGCCGTCGCGGTACAGCCCGAGCGCGCGCTGTGCCTGCTCGATCTTCTGCCACCGCTCGCGCAGCATCGGTACTGTGCGCAGCGCCATCGACAGCACCAGCGATACCCTCGGCGACAGACGCGAGAAGAGGTACAGCAGCCGGTCGCTCGTCATCACCGCCGTGAACGCCCGAAACCAGTACAGCACAGAAACGAGCATCATAGCCGCAGAGACGCCGTAGAGCGTCGCCTCCAGCGTGACGGGGCTGTCGTTCATGATAAACAGCACGGTCGCGCCGTTATGGGAGAAGATCGGGTTGATGACGACGAGGGCGACGAACAGCCCGAGCGCGAACAGATGGTCGCGCTTTCTCATAGAGGCACAGGTGAGCGAAGCGATGATCCCGCCCGTCAGCGCAACGGCAAGGATGACGGGATCCATCGAGAACATCGCGACAAGAGCCGCCGCGAGCATGTTCGCGGCGACTGCTATGGGATTATAGTCCCGGTACCGTTTCAAAGCGCACCTCCTCTTTCTATCACAGATCGTTGCCGATATCGGTGGTGTAGAGCCACTCGATCACATCGTCCGGCTCTACCGTATAGCTGCCGCACGACCGATTCGGCAGCTCGCCGTTGACGCGGTACATCCACCCCGACAGCTCGCCGAAGTCGTATTCGTACAGGTAGTGGATGCCCCTGATATAGCGCGAGCCGTCGGCATCGAGCCGGATGCCGTAGGTTCTCGCCGCGTCGATGAGGATGTCGTAGACCGTGTCGCCGTCGCTGATAGCAAACTCGGTCGCCGGCAGGATCACACCGTCGTCGGGGATATAGGACGGCAGGTCGTCATCCGACAGGATGGTATCGCATCGGATGCTCATGGTGACGGTGCCGCTATCGCTCCCCGTCGCGGTATGCGCGCCGCTGTAGTAGCTCTCGGCGCTCGAGAAATTCGTCAGCAGGACGAACGCGATCAGCGCCGCTGTGATAGCGGCGATGGCGATATAATGCTTGATGTTCCGCTTTCTTCTGATATACAGGATGACGCAACCAGCCGCACCCGCGAGCAGGATCGCGAGGATAACAACGGGCTTGTAGCGATATGTCCCGCTGCTGTCGCCCCCTTCGTCGGGGGTGGCGGACTGGAGCGCGCGCACCGCGCCGCCGCCGCTGTTGTTCTGCAGCTCGCCGCCGTAGAACTGGGTCGGTGATGTGATGTCGGTACCGTTGCTGTCCGATACGGCGATGGTCTCGCGTGAGCCGTCCTCATAGATAATCTCGATATAGTCGCCGTAGGGCGTCTGGATGACGCGTGTCTCGCTGTTCATCGACGCGTTATCGGATGGTTGGGATCCGCTCACGTCCGTATCGTCCGGCGACAGCATCCCAGAAGGGTTGCGGCGGTCAAGGAGATAGAGCCCGCTCTGACCGCGGCACATCCTCAGATACGCGACCAGCGCATAGAAGCTCTGTACCGTTGCGCTCTCGTTGTATCCCTCGTGCGTGTGCGAGAACGAGCCGTCGGCGTTCTGATACTGCGCCAGCGCATCGAGCACGGTCGCGCCGTTCTTGACAAAGCGGCTGTCGATGTTCTGGTCGATTTGAAGACAGGACAGCGCGCACAGCACCTGGGCGGTGCTCTCACAGTTCGCCTGTCCCATCCCCGTATAGCCGCCGTCGGCGTTCTGCAGCGACGACAACAGCGCGACAGCGCGATCAACGCTGTCTCGCACACCGGTATGCTCGGCATAGTAGGGGGCGAGCGACTGCAGCGTCATCGCGGTCACATCCACGTCGCCGCGCTGACCGATGACCGCCCATCCGCCGTCAGACAGCTGCATCGACAGGATCGTGTCGATCAGGGACGATACGGTATAGCTGTCACAACGATACCCGTTGTTCATCAGGTGCAGCCCGAACACATAGCTCATCAGCCCCTGCTGCCCGACCGAGTTGTTGAGATAGGTGCCGATGATGCTGTCGGTGCTGCCTGATGCGACCAGCGCGAGCGCGTACTTCTCGCGCGTGGTGGCAGAGTACACCTCGTTTCTGTGGATGTAGCTGAGCAGCGCGCTCTCATATAGCGAGAAGTCGTACCCGCCGTACTGGGACAGCGCGATGACATAGAACTCGGCGGTCTCGCCGGCAGCCGCACTCAGTCCGGTATCGATGAGCTCCTGTACCGACGACGTGCCCGACTGCCTCTCTTTATACGCGAGAATACCGTCGCACAAGCGCTCGGCTGCGGCGACGGCATTCGATTCGGCCCGTGCTGTCGCGGCTCCTGCCGATAACAGGATCGACAGCAGCAGGAGCAGTGACAGCAGGCGGGATTTAGTGTTCATTTTCCTTCTTTGCCTTGAGGAACATCGCGGTGACGATGACGATCGCTACGAGCAGCACGACGAACAGCCACAGGGGGCTCGAACCCGTAGCGACCGAGGCGGGGTTGACGCTCGAAGATGCGGCGGTGGGTGTTATATAGGCGGTCGATGAGGTCGCGGCGACGGTCTCGGTCGCCAAGGTCGGCTCCTCACCGCCGGTGACGATGACAACGAGCACCGCCTTCACGAGCGTCTCGGTATCCGATACCGCGCTGATGACATGGGTGCCGTTCTCGCTGATGGTGACGGCGGCGTTTCCCTGAGCGTCGGTGGTGACGCCGGTACGCTTACCGTCGACGGTGATCTCGGCGCCCTTTACAGGCAGGTCAACGGGCGCCCAGTTCTCGTCATAGCCGACCATCATCAGCGTCAGCGCGATCTCGTCACCCGCCGACACCGCGTCGCTGTATCGGTCAAAGAAGCTGTACTTGTCCGACCATGCGACAAGGTCGGTATAGACGAACGCCTGCAGATAGTCGCCGTCGGCGAGCACGTCTGTGAGCGCGTATGCCTGTGCGTTGTTGAGATAGTAGCCGTAGCTGCCGCCGTTGGCCGTTCCCCAGAGCATTTGGAGCGACAGCCCGTACTGGGTGATCTCGGTGGCATAGCCCGCGCTCGCGCCGCCCGTATAGAACTGCTCGTGCGCGGTATAGAGCGCGTCAGAGATGGTGAGCGCGCCGTCGCCGTCCGTATCGGAGACGGTGACGGGCTCGGCGATCACGACAAGCGCACCGTCATGATCGCTGATGGTGACGGTGACGGTAACGGTGTTCTCGTCGGCATAGGCAGAAATCGCGGCAACGGCCGAGAGTGTCAGCAGCATCGCCGCTGTCATCAGGATGGATAGGAACTTCTTCATCATTATACCCCTTTCATCGGCAGAGAAAAAGCGCCCTCTGTCAGAGAGCGCGTTCTGTCATGGCATACTGCGAGAGCACACCGGTACAGAGCGCTTCTCGCCAAAGTTCTGTGATACGGCATACGGCAGGTCTCCTTGGCTTGTGGGGGTGCGGTGCACCCGAGGGGGCCTTCTCAGATATTGCATCGGATGCTTACCCAATGGCGATCCCCTCCGCCCCGATACGGGGTGCAGATACAGTAGTGGCGGCTGCTCCGGATTCGAACCGGATTCCCTCTTCGTTGATTCACTTCACAGCGTCTCAAACCGTATGCCTATTCGATTATCCACATTATACAGGATAGCCCGCCCAAATGCAATTTCAAAAGAATTACAGGTTTTTACAATTTGATAACAAGATCGTGCGGCACAAAGCCCCTCTATCCCAAGATACAGGGGTTTGTCGCTGTTACATTATGATGATCTCATCGTACAGCTCGCGGCAGCTCTCGATGAGATCGGCGTTGCCCACGGTACAGTAGGCGCCGTCTGCCATCCTCCCGGCGATCGCATCGCCGAAGGTGTGCAGGTCGTCAAGCGTGACGGCGAGCAGCTCGTCGCGCTCCTGCTGCTGCTGTTCGACGGTCTTTCCCGACAGAAAGCTCAGATCGGCCAGCAGCGCCTCCTGATACGGGGTGACGGGGCTGTCGAGGGTGCGGATGCAGCCGATGATATAGTCCTCGAGCTGCCGCCGCGACAGCGACAGCGTCTGCAGGAACGCGGCAGCGCCGCGAAAACAGGAGAGAGTCGAGCGGATCTGGGGGTCGCGATACGACCAGAAGTCGAGCCGGCGGTGGCGGGTGGGCGCGGTGCCGCATCCGTAGGCGCCGTTTTGCACCCGGATCACGTCCCACAGGTACTCGAGCGAGAGGATCTTCTTGCCCGCCTGCATCGCGCCGAGGTCCAGCCCAATGTCCGACAGATCGGCGGAGTACCCGTTGAAGACAATGTCGCTGGGCGTCTTCAGCGCGATATTCCCGTGCAGCAGCGGGGTCGTCGCCGGCGCGAGCGATGTGACGACAGGACGGGTCAGCACATCCCGCTGCAGCGTGTCGAAGGTCTCTCTGTCACAGGCGATGCTCATCATAGCGCTCCCCTGTCGGATGAACTTCTCATATACCTTGCCCATCTCGGCGATGGTATCGTCGAGCCGCTCGTCGAGATGATCGTACAGCTCCCGCATCCGCCGATACAGCGCGATCCCGCTCATCTTGTCGTTGATCGCGTCGGCGGTCGAGGTGCCGGCGGCGGCGCGCGACTTGGCGATCTGGCTTGCGTTATTGATGAGCGAGAGCGTCAGGTCGTTGTAGGTCTGGCTGATGATATCGCGCACGAGTGATTTGTCCGACAGGTCGGTATGGCAGAGGATCTCTTCGGTCAGCGCGACGGCGTCCCCAAAGTTCTTCTCGAGTGCCTTGAGCCGGAGGGCGGCGACCGACCATACCCCGCTGTGGGTATCGGACACGGCGTGTCCCATCGTCAGCGAGCCGGTGTACAGCCCCAGGCGCGTCTGCAGCTCCTTGCCGCTGTAGTGCTCGGTCGGCAGGTTTGACAGGAGCTGGATAAGCAGCGATAGCGAGAACAGCTCGTCATCGTCGGCATGCCCGATATCGAACAGCAGGTTGAGATAGACGATGCCGTCGGTCTTGATGGGATGGAACAGCACCCTATGCCCGTCAAAGTCGACGAGCTCGTTATGGTACGGCACCACGTCCTTGTCGATGTCGTCAAGGTACAGGTGGGGGATGGTGCTCTCGTCGGTGGTGCGCGCGGCGGTATAGCCATCGGGCAGCGTATCGGGGGTGCGGTACTTGCTCTCCTCGATGCAGGGGGTCATCACGACGGTGTTCGCATAGGCGTTGTCCAGCATATAGGTGTCGATGAGCCGCTCGAACAGCCCGTTCTCCGATTCTTTTTTCAACTCGTCGAGCGCGGACTCATACTCAAGATACAGCCACGGCTCCTTATCGTACAGCCAGCTTGCCATGATCTGGATGTTGTAGATCAGCCCTTTGGACAGTCCCATCCCCGCGCCCTCGCGCAGAGTGAACTCGGCGGTGCACAGGTGCGAGCGCACCACGTCGCGCTCGATGCCGTCGCGCACAAGCGCGCGCAGACAGTCGTCGATCTCGGAGCAAATCTCATCGAGCTTGTTGCTGTCGGCGTTCTGCAGCTTGATCGACAGCAGCGGATAGCAGAGATCCTCGATGACGGCACAGTCCACCTCCACGGCGAGCTTCTTGTCGAGCAGCCGCTTCTTCAGCGGCGAGTAGTTCGAGGAGGTGAGGATGCTGCCGAGGATGTTCAGCGACAGCATGGTCTTCATGTCGGGCATATATCCGATAGGATAGGTCAGCGCGATATAGTCCTCGCCCTTCTTCACTTCGTGGGCGGTATAGGTCACACGGCGCACCTCGGTCTGCTTTCGCACCGTTACCGGCGGCTCGACGGTGGGGGCGATCGCATCGACCGAAGAGAGGTATTCGCGGTCGAGGAACGCGAGCTTCTCCTCGAGATCCAGCTTTCCGTACAGGTAGAAGTGGGCGTTCGATGGGTGGTAGTATCTGCGGTGTGTCGCGACAAATTCGTCATACGTCAGCGACACGATATCATCCGGATGTCCGCCCGATACGGTGGTGTACTGGCACGGCTCGTAGCTCTCACGAAACACTGCCGTGTACAGGATATCCTCGGGGTCGGACAGCGCGCCCTTCATCTCGTTATACACCACGCCCTGATAGTACGGTCGGCCGTTCTCGTCCGTTTCGATATGCCATCCCTCCTGGCGGAAGGCAAGCTCATCGCGGTAGATCAGCGGGCGGAACACCGCATCGGTATATACCGACATCAGGTTCATCAGGTCGCGCTCGTTCTGGCTCGATACCGGATACATGGTCTTGTCGGGGAAGGTCATCGCGTTGAGAAAGGTGTACAGCGAGCCCTTCATCAGCTCGACGAACGGATCGTCCACCGGATACTTCTCGGATCCGCACAGCACGCTGTGCTCGAGGATGTGGAACACGCCTGTCGAGTCGTGCGACGGGGTCGGAAAGGTGACCGAGTAGGTCATGTTGCGATCATCACAGTCGATATAGCAGAGCTTTGCGCCGCTTCTCTCGTGCCGCAGGATGTAGAGATCTCCGCCGATCTCCCTGATATGCCGCTTTTGCTCGACGATAAAGCCGCAGAGCGTCTGACCGATCGTATATTTCATCATACTTCACCATCCTATAACCTTTGCAGTTTCGTGTATCATTATGCGCCCGCGCGGCAGAGATGTCAAGCGCGGCACAAAAATATCCCTCCGGCTTCCTACAAGCCGGAGAGATATCGTCTTTCTCATCATCACAGATCAACAGGCGGGTCGGCGCTCTGAAAACGGAGGAACGCCTCCTCCGAGATGTTCTCCTTGTACCATGCGATCTTCTCGTCGTTGAGATCGGTGCAGAGCACCGTGACGGTGTTGTCCTTATCGTTGAGCGCCATGCCGTGAAAGTCTGCGGCGGTCGTATCGCCGTCGGCGCTGAGGGTGCGGAGCTTCTCCGTATCCCGATCCATCGCGTCGGTCAGCTCGGCGTAGGAATAGCTGCACGGCTGGTATCCGACGTTGTCGGCGACCGGCTCATACTCGTCCATCCGGCTCGTGTCTGTCAGCAGGATGATATAGCGGTTGTCTTCATCGAGATAGATGCCGCCGTAGTAGGTGCGGTAGGCATCATCGCTCTCAGGGAACTTATTGCTGTTGCGTGCGAAGAACGCGCGCACGATCTCATCGCCGTTTGTGAGAGCGGCTTCGGTTTCCGTGGTTTCGGCGGGTTCGCTCTGCGGACTTGTCTTGCATCCCGCTGCCATCAAGGCGATCAGGATCGCCGCCAGCAGGATCAGGATGGATCTCTTCATGATAATCGCCTCCTTGCTGCCTCTATACTATATTACCGTTACTGAAAAGTCAAGGGGAGTCCTGTGATTTAAGTGGCTTCATAACGATAGAGATACCGGCAGAGGATTATTTTTGATGCGCCGATACGGATGGCAGCATCGATCCGATTGACGCGGGGCACAAGACGTGGTATGATATCGGTAGGAAATAAGGGAGGAACGATATGCGTATTGTGATAAAGCTCGGCACCTCGACTTTGGCGCATCCCACGGGGCTGTTGAACATCAAGCGTGTGGAGGAGATCTGCAAAGTCATCTCCGATCTGAAGAACACGGGGCACGAGATCGTGCTCGTCAGCTCCGGCGCCATCGGCATGGGGTTGGGAAAGCTGGGGATGAAGTCCCGTCCCACGGATATCTCGACGCTGCAGGCGGCCGCCGCCATCGGTCAGAGCGAGCTGATGTACACCTATGATAAGCTGTTCGGCGAGTATAATCATACGGTGGCGCAGATCCTCATGACCGGCGCGTTCGTCGCCATCGAGGACTATGGCAAGAACCTGAAGAACACGCTGTTCCGTCTGCTCGAGCTCGGGGTCATCCCGATCGTGAACGAGAACGATACCGTCACCACCGACGAGATCGTCATCGGCGACAACGATACCCTCGGCGCGATCATCGCCGAGGCGGTGAACGCCGAACTGCTGATCATCCTGTCGGATATCGACGGGTTTTTCACCGCCGACCCCCACCGCGACAAGGACGCGGTCCGGCTGAGCGTGATCGAGGAGATCACGCCCGAGATCGAGGCGCTCGCGGGCGACCGCAGCTCGCATCTGGGCACCGGCGGCATGGTGACCAAGGTCAAGGCCGCAAAGCACGTCACCGCCCGCGGCATCGACATGGTCGTCGCCGGCGGCAGGAACCCGTCCGTCCTCTACGATATCCTCGAGGGGCAGGGCGTGTTCACCCTCTTCAAAGGAGTGAAAGTATGACAACAGCAGAGCTGCTCGCGCGCGCTCGCACCGCCAAGGACGCGCTGCGATATATAGAAGCATCGACGCTGACTGACGCACTGTATGCGGTTGCGGACTGCCTTTTGGCGCACACCGACGATATCCTCTCGGCGAACGCGCTGGATGTCGCCGCCGCGCGCGGCAGCATCAGCGAGGTGATGATCGACCGGCTGTCGCTGTCGAGAGAGCGTATCGAAGGCATGGCACAGGGCGTGCGGGAGGTCGCTTCGCTCGAGTCCCCTGTGGGGCGTGTGCTCAGCCGCACACAGCGCGCGGATGGGCTTTTGATCGAGAAGACCGCCGTGCCGCTGGGAGTGGTGGCGATCATCTATGAGAGCCGTCCCAACGTCACCTCGGACGCCGCTGCGCTGTGCCTCAAGAGCGGCAACGTGTGTATCCTGCGCTGCGGCAAAGAAGCCCACCGCTCTGCCCGCGCCATCGTGGACGCGATCGGCGACGGACTGGCAATGGTGGGGCTGTCACGGGATATAGTGCTCCTTGTAGAGGACACCACCCGCGCGAGCGCGAACGAGCTGATGACCGCGACCGGCTATGTCGATCTGCTGATCCCCCGCGGGGGCAAGGGGCTGATCGCCGCCTGTGTCGCAAACGCCACCGTGCCGTGTATCCAGACCGGCACCGGCATCTGTCATGTCTATGTCGACCGCGACGCGGACCTTTCTATGGCGCTGAGGATCGTTGAGAACGCCAAGACCTCGCGCCCCTCGGTCTGTAATGCGGCAGAGGTGCTCTTGGTCGATGCGCCGATCGCCGGGCGATTTCTGCCGATGCTGCACGCGCGGCTGGTCGAGGAGCGCCTTGAGCATCCCGTCGAGCTGCGGCTCGATGCGCGCGCGGCTGCTGTGATCGACGGCACGCGTGCGGGAGCGGATGACTTTGATACCGAGTTTCTCGACTATATCATGGCGGTGAAGGTGGTGGATGGTGTTGATCAGGCGATCGCCCACATCAACCACCATTCCACCGGCCACAGCGAGGCGATCGTGACCGACAACGACAGTGCGGCTGCGCGGTTTACGCGGGCGGTGGACAGCGCGGCGGTCTATGTGAACGCCTCGACCCGCTTCACCGACGGCGGCGAGTTCGGGCTCGGGTGCGAGATGGGCATCTCGACCCAGAAGCTCCATGCCCGCGGCCCGATGGGGCTGACGGAGCTGTGTACCTATCAGTATATTGTCCGCGGACAGGGAAATATCAGGTGATCGGATGAGCTATCTTTTCGGATTTATCGGAACCGGCAACATGGGGTCTGCGCTCGCCCGCGCTGCGCGCCGCGCGACCGACAGCATCATCCTCTCGAACCGCACCGAGCAAAAGGCGCGCGACCTTGCTATGGAGATCGGCGCTGCATCCGGCTCGGTACGGCAGGTCGCGATGTCGTCGCGGTATCTTTTCCTCGGCGTAAAGCCCCAGATGATGCGCGCGCTGCTGCAGGAGATCGCCGAGGTGCTGGCGGATCGCGACGATGTTCCTGTGCTCGTGAGCATGGCGGCAGGGCTGACGACCGATGCGATCCGGTCATACGCCGGCGGCGACTATCCCGTGATTCGCATCATGCCCAACACCCCTGTTTCGGTCGGCGAGGGCGAGATCCTCTACTGTACCACGCCGGACATAAGCGGCGAACAGCTTACGCTGTTCCTGGACACGATGCGCTACAGCGGCACGCTGACGTTGCTGACTGAGCGACTGATGGATGCCGGGACATCTGTTTCGGGATGCGGCCCCGCGTTCGTGTATATGTTCATCCGCGCGCTGGCCAAGGGTGGGGTGGACGCCGGTATCGACGAGGCGACCTCGCTGCAACTGGCGGCACAGACCGTCATCGGCGCCGGACGCCTGCTGCAGGACAGCAGCGAGCCGCCCGATATGCTGATCGACCGCGTATGCTCCCCCGGCGGCAGTACCATCGAGGGCGTCAGATCGCTCGAACAGGACGACATGGAGCAGATCGTATCGCGCGCCGTCGCCGCCGCCTATCGGCGCAATCGGGAACTGAGTGCCGAAAACTGAACACTGTATCAGAACATCAAACAGACCTTCGGGTAAGATACCCGAAGGTCTGTTTTGAGATATTCACACAAAGCGGCTCCCCGGTCAGTAGTGTCGCCGCTCTGCAGAATCTTGATCGGATGGATCAGAAGCCGCCGCCCGGCTGCCTGCCCGGCTGAGAGCCGGAGGAGGGGGAGGTGGAGCTGCCGCCGCTGACGGTCCCGCCCTCGCCGTAGCCAAAGCTGTCGAGCGAGCCGGAGTAGGTGCCGCCGGTGACGAACCTGACAGAGCCGAGCGATGAGGTGCGGTCGGTATAGTAGACGATCCCGATGTTGCCCGACAGCTGTGAGGTGAGCGCCGAGAGCACGTTGCCCTCGCTGTCGGTCACGCATACGGTCTTACCCTTGCTGACCGAGCCTGCCGAGGTGGTATAGACGGCGTTGCCGATCTTGCCGTTGAGGTCCTCCCACATGGCACTCGAGGAGGCAAGCGCGATGACGGTGCCGCCGCCAAAGCCGACCGTGCCGTCAGCGTCGATGGGACTGTTGCCGCCGCTCGCGGGGCCCTGGACGATAACGGTGCCGCCGCCAAAGTTCAGCGCGCCGTTCGAGTCGATGCCGTCGCCGTCGGCGATGACATAGATATATCCGTCGTTGACGGTGATAGCGTTGTTCGACGCGCTGCCGGGCCGGAACTGGTTCTGGCCCTGTCTGCCGTTCATCGAGCTCTGGTCGTTGCCGCCCGCAGCGTTGATGCCGTCGTCCGAGGCGACCACCGAGACGGTGCCGCCGTTGATGATGACGTCGTTGCCCTCGATGCCCTCATAGGATTTTGTGACGTCGATGATGCCGTCCTCGATCGTCAGCGCGGTATCGGCATGAACGCCGTCGTCGCCCGACGTCAGCGTGAACGTCCCGCCGTTGATAGTGATGTTCGCGTTCGAGTGGACACAGTCGTCGGTCGAGTCGATGTCGAAGGTGCCGCTGTTGATAACAAGGTTCTCGTCGGTCTTGATACCCTTGCCCTCACAGTCGACGGTGACGGTCGCGTTCTCGATCGTAAGGTCGGTGACCGCCGTGATACCCTCATCGTCAGAGCATAGGGTCAGCGTCCCGCCGAGGATGGTGACCGCCGCGTTGCCGTTGACACAGTCATCATCGGTATCGACGGTATAGGTGCCGTCGGTGATGGTGATATCGCCGTCCGCCTTGATGCCCTTGCCGGCGGCGCGGATATCGGCGCTCTTGAGCAGGGTCAGGTTCAGCGTGCCCTCCGAGTCAAACCCGTCGGACGAGGAGTTGATGGTGATCTCGACGTTCTTGCCGTCGATGGTGATATCGTCGTTTGCGTGGAACGCATCCTTCACCGAGGTGACGCCGATCACGCCGTTCTCGATCAGGATATCGTCATCGCTGCAGATGCCGTGCTTGTAGCTGCCCGTGACGGTGAGCGTCCCCTTGCCCTTGATCTCCAGCGAGTCATCGCTGTGGATGGCTGCCTTGGCTTCAGAGCAGTCGACCGAGTAGGTCTCACCGTCGACCGTGTATTCGACAGCCGATGCGTAGCTTGTGCCGTCGCTGACGGTGTTCTCGGTGTCGCTCTCGATGGTGATGAATGCCTTCTTGCAGCGGTCAAAGTAGATCGCGGGCCCGCTTGTGTTCGTCAGCGTCATACCCGAGAGGCGCAGCTTCACCTTATCGTTGATGTCCTTCTCCTCGCCGGTATTGACATAGATCATGCCGTCGCTGCACTCGCCGACGACCTCCCAGTCGCCGCCCTCGGTGATGAAGACCACGTTGTCGACGACGGTGATGCCGCTGCCGGTGACTGTGATGCCGTCATCCGACAGGGTGATGACGCCGGTGTTCTCCTTCCACTCGTCGCCGGTGACCTCGGATTCGTCGGTCTCATCAGTGCTGTCGGTGCTGCCGATGACCTTGCCGATGGCGTTGTCGGTGTCGAGTTTAGCAAGCCACCGCTGGATCATCGTTGCATCGCTGATATCGACGGTGCCGTCGCTGTCGGCGTCGGCGGCCGTCAGCTGATCGTCCGTCAGCGTGACATAGCGCGCCAGATACCGCTGGATGACCGTCGCGTCGGAGATCGAGATATCGTCGTCGCCGTCCGCATCGCCGAGCAGGATCGCGGTCGACTCTGCCGACGTTGTGATGACAGACGGGATCGCCAGCATCGCGATCATCAGAACGGTAAGGATGACAGAAAGCAGTTTGATTTTCATATTGTACTCCTCTTTCGTCGTATTCTACACCCGTATCATAGGATGTCAACCTGTTCTCTGTGTGTCGAGAATGTGAATATTCTGTGAAAAATGCGGATTTCCCCCGCGGCAGCAGGATTTTTTAACTTTTGCTTGCATTTTTTCGTCAAGTATGCTAAACTATGGATTACGGCGATATGCCGCGACCTGTGCGCTGATAGCTCAGCTGGATAGAGTGACTGGCTACGAACCAGTAGGTCGGGGGTTCGAGTCCCTTTCAGCGCACCATATCGAGTATTCATAACGGACTTGAGTTATGAATACTCGATTTTCTTTTGTTCAGCACAATATCACCGCCCGTGGTGGTGAGTAAGTGCGCTCTTTGTTTATCATGCATTTGGAACAGACGGTATTTATGTGATACCATCTGTTTTTTTATTGCATTTTTTGGACCTTTGTGGTATGATGATTATGCTACATAATTTCACTTGAATAAACCCCTTGATTTCGTATAGGCAGTATGACCTGCCTATGCTTATTTGTGTCATTTTTCTTATCGCGTGAGTGATAAACTGTGAAAAAACACAGGTTCAACTCACGCGCTAAGAGTAATCAAGGTAAGTGAAATTGTGTAGCAACAATAATGAGCCTGAGTGTTTTTTGGCGTGGCTCACTTTTGTGATGCTGCGCTTTTTTTATGCAGAAATAGTTATGATGGAAAAAAGTAAAACCGCCCTTTTCATCATAAACCGTGATTGTTACCAAGTAAAAGAAGCGGACATCGAGAAAGCGATTATCAATGCGATAGAAAACGGTATCGAGATATTTCTGAATGGCGGTCAAGCTACTTTGATAAGACCAGCGCTTCGATAGTTCACAGATTTAAAAAGCGTTATCCGCACATCAAAAGTATTCTCATCATCCCTTATCGGGATTTTAAGGTGTTCAATGATAGTCTGTTTGACGAGATAGTCTATCCCTTTGAGACGCATATCTTTTCGTATTACACATATAAAGGCAACATCCTGAAAAGAAACCGTATTCTCGTGGATCGCTCTAGCGTTGCGATCTGTTATGTGTATCGCTCCGGCGGCGCGTCAAAAACGCTGGATTATGCAAAGAAACAAAACCTGAAAATCATCGACTTGACAAAGGGAGTGTAGCTTATGAAAAAGAAAACATATGTCATCAAAGATACCGACGGATGCTATTATCGTTCGTTTTGCGATAACTTTTTCACCACAGCGCCAAGCGATATTCTGGTAACACATACAGATGATTTTCATAAAGCAAGAAAATTTCATTCTCTTATGTGGGCAACGCACAGAGCAAAATTCCTGTCGATCAAATCGTTTGACTATTATTATGTTTATGAAGCAACCGAACGAGGCTGCACCTCAGGAATGAACAGGTCATCGAAAGGATTCGGAAAAATGATTCTGCGGCTATAGAAGAAGCCAAAAGAATCATCGCCGAGTGGAAAGCAAGACGCAAACTGGACTGAGCATCTTAACTATTTCGTTTCGCTAGTTCAAAATAAACAAATCCGTTATCAATATTCGCACCATGATAACCCCGCGCATCATTTAGGTGTGCGAGGTTATTATTTTACCCGTAGTGCGCTGAAAGGGACTCGAAGGCGAGCATGCTCGTCGTCACTCGCCGTACTCGGTCGGCGAATCCCGTTGGTACGCCTTGTCCTCGTGTGGCGGCTCCTCCTCTCCCCATAACGCGGGGCGTTATGGAGACCCTAAAAAGCTGTGCGCATCGCGCAGACAAAAACGCCATGGGATGGCGTTTTTAGCGAGAGCGCAGAAGAACGTTTCTGTTCTATCAATAGTAGCAGGCGAGGCAGCACGCTGTCTATCACAGCAACATCCTTTCAGCGCACCATATTAGGACAACACCGTTGATACAATGTCAGCGGTATTGTTTTTTGCTTATCTAAGCCGTTTTTAAATATTTTAATTTGAAACAAAAGATAATTTGTTGTATAAAACATCCGTAAAGAATAAATTGCTCCTCATATTCTGTTGTTCTACTATACCTATATATACAAACCTGCCGACAAAGCGATGGTTCAGCTCTGTCGGCAGGTTTTCTTCTTCTGTTTTCAAAATGGACTTTTTACAGGTATCCATCCCCACTATCAGAGCAGGGGGATCATCCCGTCAAAGCCGGTCACTGTGAAGATCTCCTTGACTTCATCCGACGCGCCCTCGACCGTGACGTTGCCCTGTCCGAGCTTCTTGACCATGATCATCAACGTGCGCAGTCCCGCGGAGGAGATGTATTCCAGTTCTTGTGCTTTCACTCTGACAGCGGAGATACCGTCACCGCACTCGTCAAATACTTTCAGTATCACGGGCGCGCTGATGGTGTCGATGCGTCCGCTGACGGTCATCTCGAGCACACTGTCGTTT
The DNA here is from genome assembly GCA_905233755.1 of uncultured Ruminococcus sp. GTDB lineage: Bacteria > Bacillota > Clostridia > Oscillospirales > Acutalibacteraceae > Ruminococcoides. The sequence continues at coordinate 5,353 of CAJODM010000007.1, read as the reverse complement.
GTTATATAATCAACGGTGAGGTTTTCGATCTTCTCGGCTCCGCTGACAGACGCCTTCTGTGTGTAATCGGGATCAAGGGTCATCTTCCAGACACATGCGTTCTTCAAAAGGTCAAGAAACTTTTCCTTCCATTGTTCGGGGATGCCCTGCAGCATCGAAAGGTTCTCGTCGCCGTAGTAGAAGGGCAGTACTTCCACCTTCAGGCCGCGGGCTTCAACAAACGCTCTCACCTTTTGGGGATCCATACGTCCCACGCCATTGTTATAGATATTAGATTCTTTCATCGTTCTTTTTCGTGACGCGTCGTATGTTTCGGGGGAGCTCATGTTTGCTTTTGCGAACAAATCATATACCACACCCATATCCGATGTCACAAACGCGCCCGAGTGCTTTTCCAGTATCTGACGAACGCCGTCAAGAAACTGTTCAAACTCCGAAGGCGAAAGATACTGCAAAAGTCCCTCGCAGGAGATCAGCACCTTGCCCTCAAACCCCTCGACAGCGGCACAAAGCGAGGCGGCGTTCGTTGCGTCGCCTCCGTGATATACCCTGCCGAGTCCTTCTTTGTCGGCGAAGCTCTGCAGCTCTTCCGCGACGACGGGTACGTCCAATCCCGCGTAGGAAATACCATTATTATGGCAGAAGAGTGCTCTCGGCGTATAACCGCAGGCGACATCCAGCAGATTTTTGTAGCCGTCCTTTTTCAGGATTCTTGAAAGAGCGGCATAACGGGCCTCGATCGGCACCGTAACGCCAGTCATCAACGCCTTTGCGTCGGCCTCCGAGACGAGATTATCGGACGGATCTCTCTTTACGATAGAGTTATCCAACCTTAGGCCCGCGATCATTCGCTTCGCGTCCTCATTTCCTGCGACCGCAAGCATGAACACGGTGCCTTTGGCGGTAAGATACGTCGGGTTGACCATTGTTCTGTAATCCATATCATTTCTCCTTTTTCCATTTATTATACATAATCATAGTCCTAAAAGCAAGTATTCATTTTGCCCGTTGACAGTCACGAGATGTGCGAGGTATTTTTACCCGTAGTGCGCTGAAAGGGGCTCGAAGCCGAGCGGGCCTCATCGTCGCTCGCCGTACCGTTGGTACGCCCTGAATCCCGAAAGCATGATAAAGCCCCTGCATATCCGAACAAACCGTCTTTCGGATGAACAGGGGCGTATCTCTATGATGACAGACCGTTCCTATTAGGGAACCGAACGGAGCTGCTGTTAATCAAAGGGAAGGACTTTCTCGTACAGGAACTGGGCAAATTCACAGCTTGAATACGCTGCGAATCGCTGATAATCGTCAGACTTCTCGCTATCGGCAAAATCACAGACGCTTTTTGCAATAATCGGCGTCGGACGCGGGTCGTTGGCGTGATTGGCGGCATATACAACGGCATAGGATTCCATATCCAGCCCGGCCGTATGCTGATACTGGGTGTAGATCTGTTTTTCCAGCAGCTCACGGTTGGCGACGACCGTGCTGCCGCACGCCATGGGGCCGATGTGAACATGACAGGGATTCTCCTTCGATTCTGCCGCGAGGCGCAGATACGGCATGATCTCCTCGGGGATCGACTCGGCGGTCGAGCGGGGCAGAAATCCCATGTTGCCGTAGTGTATGCTTGCTTTGTCCTGGCTGACGAATTTTCCGGCTGAGTAATTCCAGATCACATCCGGCACGACGACATCGCCGTAACGCTGATCGACAAGCTCGTCCTTGACAACACCCGCCGCGATGCCGACCATAATCAGATACCGCGGTCTGAACTGGAAGATCACCTTTGTAGCGGTGGCGGCTGCGGCCGTCATTCCCATTTCGCCGACCTTCGCGTGGATCAGGGAGCGGGTTACGCCGTCCCGCTCGAACTGGGCTGTGTCATAGATCTGGTCATCTCCGACAAAGGTTTTGGCTTTCCAATCGTGAAAGTGCATCACAGCGCGGAACTCGGTCGTAGTTACCGTTAATAACGCCACGTCGGTCTCGTATTTTTTCTTGAGCACGGGTACCCTCCTGATTCGATGATACCCCTATTATATACATAATAATGAAATATTGCAACCCCGATGCATCACTCGGTGCGGCATGGCGGGGCGGGGAACAGTTTTTTCGCGTACACCTTGATATTTCCGGCTTTTTAGGTTACACTGAAGGCAACACCGCATCATTCAGGTGCGGTGATGTCTGAAAGCCGTCAGGAGCATTCTCTCATCAGAAAGGAGACAGGGATATGAAATTGATACAGAGCTTCTCCGTAGATCATACCCGCATTATCCCCGGGATCTTTACCAGCCGGGTGGACACGGTCGGCGACGATAAGGTCACAACCTATGATATCCGGCTCAAAAGGCCGAACAGGGAGCCCGCGATCGACGTCGCGGCGATGCATTCGCTCGAACACATCATCGCTACTTACCTTCGCAACTCTCCTGACTGGAGGGACGAGGTCATCTACTGGGGACCGATGGGGTGCCTTACGGGGTTCTATCTGATCCTCAAGGGCGACCGCGCACCACAGGATATCTATGACTTGATCCTGGATTGCTTTCGATCTGTCGAGACAGCGACAGAGGTCCCCGGTGCAACACCGGTCAACTGCGGCCATTATCTGATGCATCATCTGGGGATGGCAAAGTGGTATGCGGCAGAATTTGTCCACTATCTGGAGGCCAACGCCGATAATCCGGAGATCTTTGTGTACCCAAAGGCGCAGAGACTTATAACCGACGACGGAAAGCATTTCTACGATTCATAAAGAGACACGGCCATAGGAGCTGCCGCAGCAGTAAGCGGCGGCTCTTTTTTCTTTTTTTCGACAGGATGGCTGTGAAATAGTGGTAAAACATAGATGACAAGTTGATGACAGTTTTGTTACATACGAAGGGGGATCGCCAAATGACAGCGCGCTGTTCTGTTATTTGGTAACACAATATTTAGATTTTTCAATAGAAAATATTACCAGATGTATTCAATTATTAAAATTTCTGTTAATATTTCTGTTGACTTTCGTAACCGTTCCTTTTATAATAGTAGCGGTATAAAATGAGAAGAAGAGGGTCTTGACCTGTTCATATTGATTGGCAAAAATTTGTCCTGATTTCGAAACCGAAGTTTTGACAATAGAAATATCTGAAAATTTTGCATTTGTTGATTCAAGAAAGGAAGATTGATGACAATGAGAAATGTCCGCACATCGGTGTTCCGCCGCGGTAGCAGCAAGCTGCTGAGCTTGGTGCTTGTCATAGCGCTTTTGATGAGCGTGATGGCTACGGGGCTGACCCTTGCCTCTGCCGCCGACACCGAGAAGAGCTATGTCAGCGTCGATTCGTTCACTGCCGGCGAGAACTACATTATTGCTGTGGGCGACGGCAGTTCTGTCAACGCGGTGACCGTTCCCGCCTCGGGCTATGCGGTTGATGTGACCGCGCTCACCGTAGCGAACGATACGATCACGACCGACCGCACCGACGTCGTCTGGACCTATAGCAGCTCGGGGATTCTGTCGAACGGATCGCTCTATCTCTATCTCGGCAAGGTGAACGCCTCGACCGGATCGACATCGAGCTCCGGCACGACTGGGGCCTATGCCATCTCATCGAGCAGAGCGGTATCCTACAGCAGCTCGGCACAGACGCTGAGCGCCTCGGGCAACGGCAGCAGCAGCTATTATCTGACCTATACTGACGGAGCGTTCAGCTCTTCTACCTCGAGCGCCTCTGCGGCGACTGTCATCATCTATGAAGAGACAGAGGTGAGCATTGAGACCGAGCCCGTGACCGAGCCCGCGACCGAGCCCGAGGACGAAAGCGACGGGGACGACGACCCCGACCCCGACCAACCGACCGCGGATGACACCTTCTTCATCGCGACCGACCGTCACGGTAGCACCGCTCAGCAGTCTGCTGACGAGTGCGAAGAGCTATGCGGACGAGCAGGGCTGGGTCATCACCTCTACCATGCACGGCGGCGACCTCGTGAACAACACGAACGCCGGCTCGCTTTTGAGCGTCAACAGCGAGTTCAAGAGCGTTCTGACGAACCTCACCGACGCAGATATCTTCTATACCTATGGTTCCCATGACGCAGGCATCACCGTAGAAGAGGGGACCAACGGCTATCTGGTCGGTGCCGTCGACAGGGGCAGCTTCTACTACTACGGCATCAGCTACGACGGCATGACCAGCGCGGCCACCGCGACCACTGAGATCGCTGCTTTCAACACCTTCGTCGCCTCTGCCGACAGCTCAAAGCCGATCATCATCATGAGCCATGTGCCGATGCACGCCCGCCGCAACGACAACAACGGCGCGTCCCAGTGGCTCTCTGCCATCAACGCAGCGGCGGACAAGTTCGATATCGTCTTCTTCTGGGGGCATAACCATACCGGCGAGACCTCTGTCGATACCGCCTGCTACTATGTACCGGTCGGCGGCAGCATCACCGCCCAAGGGGATAGCTCCGCGACCACACTTGGGTTCACCTATGCGAACGCCGGCTTTATCAATAACGGCTATGCATCGGTTGTTCACGTAGCTCCCAATACGATCACGATCCAGCGCGTCAGCACGAGCGGCACTTCGAATAATTATGTCATCACCCGCGGTCAGCAGGCCACCGAGCCGGCTGAGACCGAACCCGCGACCGAGACGACACGGTCTATACCGAGGTCACCACCATGACCGCCGGCAAGAGCTATATCATCGCTGTCGGCTCCGACAGTTCTGTCAACGCCGTGACCGTACCCGCCTCGGGCTATGCGGTTGATTCATCTGCGTTCACCGTATCGAACGGTACGATCACAACCGACCGCACCGATGTTGTCTGGGCCTATGACAGCACAGGGTATCTGACGAACGGCACGAAGTGCCTGTATCTCGGCAAGGTGAACACCTCGACGGGATCGGGCTCGAACTCCGGCACCGCCGGCGCGTATGCGACCACTGCTACCAGAACGTCCGTCTATGATTCATCGGCAAAGACGCTGATGGGCGACGGCAACAGCGACTATTATCTGACCTATTCTGACGGCGCGTTCAGTTCTTCTACCTCGAGCTCCTCTGCGGCGACTGTCCGCATCTTTGAGGAGACAGAGGCGAGCATCGAGACGGAACCCGTCACCGAGCCCGTAACTGAACCTGAGACTGAGCCGGCTGAGACCGAGCCGGAGACTGAGCCAGTAACTGAACCCGTGACTGAGCCCGCAACTGAGCCGGAGACTGAGCCGGAGACGACCACTCCCGCTACCGGAACGGTCTATACCGAGGTCACCACCATGACCGCCGGCAAGAGCTATATCATCGCTGTCGGCTCCGACAGTTCTGTCAACGCCGTGACCGTACCCGCCTCG